>CAUJDN010000035.1 GCA_963169195.1 Acidobacteriota bacterium
CCCACCGAGACGCGCACCATCCACCGCCCGTCGAGGACGGCCGGTGTGAGGTAGGCCGCGCCCGAGCGGTTGATGCGATCGCACCAGTCCTGCGTGTGCCTGTCGAGCGCCGCGCCCTGGAGGCCGGGTGGCTCGTGGCGCACGCACACGGTCTGCAGGGGCACGGGCGCCAGCACGCGCCAGTGGGCACGCGCCCGCACCTCGTCCGCCAGCCAGCGCGCGTTCTCCAGGTCGCGCCGGAGCCGCGCCTGCAGCCCCGAGACGCCCTGCTCGCGAATGAGGAACCACAGCTTCAACGCGCGGAACCGGCGCCCGAGCGGGATGCCCCAGTCGCGATAGTTCTTCACGCGGCCGTCCGCGGCGGACTGCAGGTAGCTGGGATTGGTGGACATCACCCGCACCAGGTGCTCGGCGTCCTTCACGTAGTACACCGAGCAGTCGAAGGCGGCGCCGAGCCACTTGTGCGGGTTGAGGACGATGGAGTCGGCGGCCTCGATGCCGTCCCACATCCAGCGGCATTCGGGCAGCACCATGGCGGAGCCGGCCATCGCGGCGTCGACGTGCAGCCAGAGGCCGTGGCGGCGCGCGACCGCCGCGATGCCGGCGACGGGATCCAGTGCCGTGGTGGTGGTCGTGCCCGTCGTGGCCACGACGCCACACGGCACCAGGCCCCGCGCCTGGTCCTCGCGGATGGCGGCCTCCAGCGCGTCGGAGCGCATCCCGTAGCTCGCGTCGTGCGGCACGTGCCGGATGTTGTCGCGCCCGAAGCCGGCGAGCAGCGCCGCCTTGTCCACCGAGCTGTGGCTGTGCGCGGAGGCGTAGACGACCAGCGGCGCCGCCTCCGCCTGCAGGCCGCCGTGACTGGCGCCGTGACCGGTGGACCGCTCGCGCGCGCAGATGAGCGCGAGGAGCGTGCAGGTGGAGGCCGTGTCCTGGATCACACCGTCCCAGGCGTCCGACAGGCCGAGCATCTGGCGCAGCCAGCCGGTGGCGACCTCTTCCACCTCGCTCAGCGCGGGGCTCGACTGCCAGGCCAGGCCGAGCACGCCAAGGCCGGTGCTGACGTAGTCCCCCAGCACGCTGGCCAGCGAGCCGTTGCAGGGGAAGTACCCGAAGAAGCGCGGGTGCTGCCAGTGCGAGAGCCCGGGCACGATGATGCGGTCGAGGTCGCCGAGGATATCGGTGAAGGGCTCGGGATGCTCGGGCGGATGGGCCGGCAACTGCGCCTTCACGGCGCCGGGCTCGATCTTCGCCATGACGGGATGCTGCTCGACCCGCTCCCGGTAGTCGGCAATCCAGTCCACCACGGCGTGGCCGAAGCGGCGAAACTCGTCGGGGGTCATTGGGAGATCATACGGGGCCTGGGCGCTTGGGGTCCTGGGGCCATTGCGGCTACGATGGGCAGCTGCCGGTGCCACTGGCAACCGGCTCAACAGGAGGACGTACTGTGAAGCATATGACGTGGGCGGTGGCAGCGGCGCTGGCGCTGGGAGTGGGTGCGCACGTGGTTGTCGCGCAGGGCGCGGCCCAGGCGCATCCGCAGATGAGCTTCTTCATCACGAGCGCCGGATCGGGCGATGGCGCCAACCTCGGCGGCCTGGCCGGCGCCGACACCATCTGCCAGAACCTCGCGAAGGCGGTCGGCGCCGGCAACAAGCAGTGGCGCGCCTATCTCAGCACGCAGGGCCCGAATGCGGTGAACGCGAAGGACCGCATCGGCTCCGGGCCCTGGTTCAACTCGAAGGGGGTCCAGATCGCGGCTAACGTGGCCGAACTCCATTCCGACAAGAACAACCTGACGAAGGAAACGCAGCTCACCGAGAAGGGCACCGTCGTGAACGGCCGCGGCGACACGCCGAACCAGCACGACATCCTGACCGGCTCGAACCTGGATGGCACCGCCTTCCCGGCCGGTGAGGATCACACCTGCAACAACTGGACGAGCAACAGCACCGGCTCGGCACAGGTGGGCCATCACGATCGCCAGGGCGGCGGGGCCAACCCGACCTCCTGGAACAACGCGCACGCGTCGAAGGGCTGCAGCCAGCAGAACCTGATCGCGACGGGCGGCAACGGCTACTTCTACTGCTTCGCGGTGAAGTAGGGTCTTGAGGTCCTGGGGTCCTGGGGTCTTGGGGTCTTGGGACCTCAAGACTTCAAGACCTCAAGACCTCCTGATCGCCGTCACCTCTATTTCGATCTTCATCCGCGGGTCCGACAACCCGGCCTCGATCATCGTCGCGGCCGGGCGCACCTCGCCAAACAGCCTCCGCAGCACGGGCCAGCACTGCGGGAACTCCTCCGCCTTCGGCAGGATGTAGTGCACCCGCACGACATCGGCCAGCGATGATCCGGTCTCGGCAAGCGCCGCCTCGATATTCCTGAGCGTCTGCTCCGTCTGTGCGACCAGGTCGTCGGCGATGGTCATCGTCGTATAGTCGAAGCCCGTCGTGCCCGACACGAAGACCCAGTCGCCCACAACCACGGCGCGGGAATAACCGATCTCCTGCTCGAAGGTGGAACCGGAAGTGATCAGCTGACGCTTCATAGGTTCGGGGGTTCGGAGGTTCGGGGGTTCGGAGGTTCTGGGGTTCGGAGGTTCTGGGGTTCGAAGGTTCGGAGGTTCTCGGGTTCTCGGGTTCTGGGTCTCGCGCGGTGAGCTTTCGCGGCCTCAAGCCCCCAAGACTCCAAGACCTCAAGACCCCAAGGTCCTCGCCCCCTACGGCACCATCGCCTGGTGCACCAGCGTCTGGAACTTCGACCGGATGTCGGTGGTGTTCGGAATCTGGTTGAGCATCAGCACCATGACCACGCCGCTCGACGGGTCCACCCTGTAGACCGAGCCATAGGCGCCACCCCAGCCGAACGCGCCCACGGGATCCAGGCCGTTTCCCCCAATCTGTTCGGTCGTCTCGAACGCGAGGCTCCAGCCGAGGCGCGGGCCGTTGTGCAGCAGGCCCGCCTGATTGTGCGTCATCAACCCGACGGTTCGCGGCGAGAGCAGGCGCACGCCGCCGAGCGCCCCGCCATTCCTCACCAGCTCGAGGAAGCGGGCGTAGTCGCGCGCCGTCGACACCAGGCCGGCGCCGCCGGCGTAGTTCCGCCTCGGACCATCGACGTAGTGTCCCTGCCCGGTCGGCCCTTCCGGCGCGCGCTCCAGCGTCCCGCCCGACCCGCTCGCGTACACCGTCACGAGCCGATCCTGCTTGTCTCGCGGCAGGAAGAAATGCGTGTCGGTCATGCGGAGCGGGCCGAAGATGCGCGTGCGGAAGAACTCGTCCAGCGAGAGCCCCGACGCGCGCTCGACGACACAGCCGAGGATGTCGGTGTTGTAGCCGTAGACCCATGCCTCGCCCGGATGCGCGGCGAAGGGCAGGCTCGCGAGCCGCTCCATCGTGTCGCAGACCGGCTCGTCCTTGTCCGCGGTGTACCAGCCGAAGCCGGCGGCCGGCCCGAGGCCCTTCGCCTTGTAGAGCACCGCCACATCGGCGCCGGTGCCGTACGAGATGCCCGCGGTGTGCGTCAGCAGGTCGGTGACGGTGATGGCGCGCTTCGCCGGGACGACCTGGACGATGCCACCCTTCGTCTCGGCGACGGTCGTCGTGGCGTAAGCGGGGATGAAGCGGCTGATCGGGTCGGTGAGGCCGATCTTCCCTTCCTCGACGAGCATCAGCACGGCCACGCTCGTGATGGCCTTCGTCTGCGACGCGATCCGGAAGATGCTGTCGGGCGTCATCCGGATGCTGCCGGCCTTGTCACGCCATCCGACGGCTCGTTCGTAGACGGGCTTGCCGTCCTCGAGCACGAGGCCGACCGCCCCGGCGATGCGGTTCTCGTCCACGTATTGCTGCAGCACGGCATCCAGGCGCGACAACCGCGCCTGGTCGACCCGCAGGTTCACCGCCTGCCGGGCGGCAGGCCAGGCGGTGACCATGAAGGCCAGGGCAGCGATCAGGGACAACCGGCGCATGTGGAACCTCCTGTGACGAGTGCGTGTGACCCGGTCGGCGAAGCACGGCCCGACGGGCACCTCAGCGCGCGAGCGCCGTGGGGTCAATGCCCTTGCCGTGCGTGTAGATGGCCCCGACCGCGCCGACGACGGCCGTCTGCCGCGTGAGCCCCACGAGCTGCCGCAGCCGGTAGAGGGCCTCGATGCCGGTGCAATGCGCGCCGAGCAGGTGCCGCACGCCGAACGCCTTCAACCTGGCAGCCGTCCAGGCCAGTGTTTCATCGCTGGCCGCAAACAGGTGGAACCCGCCGATTGCGGTCACGACGGGCGCGGACCGCACGGCCTTCCGCGCGTACTCGATGCTGTTGACGATGCCGGCGTGCCCGCACCCGCTGACGAGCACGAGGCCATCGGCCGTGTCGATGACCAGCGAGGTGTCCTCGGGCACGGTGTCCTCGACGAGCCCGTCGGGCGTCTGCACGCGGCCGCTCACGCTCCAGTTGCGTTCCGGATGCACGCGCGGCACGGGTCCCAGCATCGTCACGCCGGGCAGGAGCGTGGCCGGTCCCGCGTGCTCGACGAAGGTCCCGCCCATGGCCTCGTACTGCGACTTGAGCGGCAACAGCCCGTTGCCCTCGCGTCCATTGGGACCGGGGCGCGGGTAGAAGATGCCCCTCGGCACGTGCACGCGCGAGAGCGCCCTGGGGTCGAGCTTCGCCAGCTCGCGCCGGAGGACCAGCAGCCCACCCGTGTGATCCGCGTGGTTGTGCGTGATGACGAGGTCCGTGATGGACGACAAGTCCACCTTCAGCTCCGCAGCGTTCGCGAGTACCGTCTCGGCGCGCGCGCCGGTGTCGATGAGCAACCGCCGGCCGTCCACCTCGAGAACCGCCGCAAAGCCCCACTCCCCGACGCCGGCGTTGGCGTTGCCGACCAGCATGGTGGAGAGCACCGTGACCCTGACGTCCGCCGCGGGGGCCGCACGAGCCAGCTCGGGCCCGGACAGGATCAGCAGAACCAGCATCACCGATACGCGCGGCATGGAGGGCCTCCAAAGGCTGGCGCGAATTGTCCCACAGAACCACACCCGCGCGCAGCGGGCCGCGTCCAACCGCCACGGAGTCGCATCGAAGGCGCGGAGGCGGGCGCCAGAACCCGGGGGGCGCCTTCCCATCATCGACTTCCCGCCCAGCCGTGGCCGCGAGACCGCGTCCTCTGCTGCTCGCGATGAGGGCCGCTCGGCCATGGTCGTCGCCCTCAAACGCCAGCCGACGATCGCCGGGGTGCCAGCACCGGCGACGGGTAGAATCACCGGGTCACGGAGGACCCGATGCGACCGTTCCGCCCGCTCCTGCTCGTCGCCGCCGCGCTGGCCTGGGGAATCACGCCGCTCGCCTACCGGGAGCAGGGCGCTCAGCCTGACGAGCCCCCCCGCCCACCGGAGGGTCTGGCGCTCGCGACGGCGGAAACGCTCGAGTTCACCACGGACGAGGTCACGTGGCCGTCGGTGGACGTTGCGCCCGACGGCCGGACGCTGGTCTTCGACGTCCTGGGTGACATCTACACGCTGCCCGTGGAGGGCGGGACCGCCACGCGCATCATCGGCGGACTGTCGTTCGAGAGCCAGCCGCGCTTCTCGCCGGACGGCAGGACGCTCGCGTTCCTGAGCGATCGGTCCGGCGTGGAGAACCTCTGGATTGCCGACACGGACGGCGGCAACGCGCGTGCCGTGAGCAAGGACGGGCTCACGCGCGACCGCCCGCAGATCATGGTATCGCCCTCGTGGACGCCCGACGGGCAGTACATCGTCGTGTCGAAGTCGCGTCCCCCGGACCCGGGCACGTTCTGGCTCTTCATGTATCACCGCGATGGCGGACAGGGCGTGCGCGTCGGCGCGGCGCCCCCGTCGCCTCCAGGCCCGGACGCGCAGGGGCCGCCGCCCCCGCCGCCAGCGAACCGCATGGGCGCGGTGGTGACGCCCGACGGGCGCTTCATCTACTACGCGCAACGCACGGGAACCTTCACCTACAACGCGCGGTTCCCGCTATGGCAGATCCACCGGCACGACCGCGAGACCGGCGAGGCGGCCCAGGTGACCAACGCCCAGGGCAGCGCCATGCGCCCGGTGATCGCGCCCGATGGCCGGTGGCTGGTGTACGGCACGCGCTACAAGACGGACACCGGCCTGCGCGTGCGCAATCTCGAGACCGGCGCCGAGCGGTGGCTCGTGCTGCCGGTGACGCGCGACGATCAGGAGTCCCGCGCCTCGCGCGACACGCTGCCCGGTTATGCGTTCATGCCCGACGGCCAGTCGCTCATCATCCCAATCGGCGGGAAGTTCCACCGCGTGGACTTCGCCACGGGTGCCACGCGGATCATCCCGATGACCGTGCCCGTGAAAGCGGAGATCGCGCCGCGGGTCTACACGCCCGTCCGCGTGGATGACGGCCCCACGGTGCGCGCGCGCCTTGTCCGGTGGCCGACGCTGTCGCCCGACGGCAGCCAGGTTGCATTCAGTGCGATGAATCGCGTGTACGTCGCGGACGTGCCGGGCGGCCCGCCGCGCCTGCTGACCACCGTCGGCACAAACCCACAACGCGCCGCGGCATCGACCCCGGCTCCACCCGAGGGTGAGTTCATGCCCTCCTGGTCGCCGGACGGCCGCTCCATCGTCTACGCCACGTGGACGACGAGGGGCGGGCACATCAAGCGGGTCGCGGCGACCGGAGGTGCACCCGAGACGCTGACGCGCTTCGAGGGCTACTACCTCGATCCCGCCTACACGCCGGACGGTTCGAAGGTCGTGTACCTGTCGGGCGCCGTGAGCGACCAGCTCTACTCCATCCTGCTGGACACGCCCCCCGGCGACGACCCGGAGCGCGTCCTGCACGCACCTGGCGAGATTGGCGGCATCAGTCCAGCGAACACACTGGAAATCCGGTGGATGCCCGCCGCCGGCGGCGCTTCGACGTTCGTGGCCGCGGCGCAGAACGGGCGGCGGCCACACTTCGCCGGGAAGGACTCGTCGCGCGTCTACCTGAGCTCGTCGCGCGGCCTGCAATCCATCGACATCAGCGGCTACGACCGACGGACGCACCTGCGCGTCACCGGGTCGGGTGCCGGCAACAACCCGCCGGCGGCGGAGGAGATTCGCCTGTCGCCGGACGGCGCCCGCGCGTTCGTCAGCCTGCAGGGCCGGCACTACGTCATGCCGGTGCCCCGCGCCGGTCGCGAAACCGTGGAGGTGCGGGTCCAGGGCCGCGGCGAGAACGCCTCGGTTCCGCTCACGCGACTGTCGACGGAGGGCGGCGACTACGTCGCGTGGTCGGCCGACGGCGCGACCGTCACATGGGCGATGGGCGCGCTCTTCTTCAGCCAGGCGGCGGATGGGACGGGCGAGCCGCGCCGGATGGAGTTCATCGTCGAGCGCCCGCGCGCGCGCCCGCGGGGATCGGTGCTGCTCACCGGTGCGCGGATCATCACCATGAAGGGCGACGAGGTGATCCCGCGCGGCGACGTGCTGATCACGGACAACCGCATCGCGGGTGTGGGGCGGCGAGGTGCGTTGAGGCCACCGGCCGGCGCGCGCACGATCGACGTCAGCGGCCGGACCATCATGCCAGGGCTCGTGGACGCGCACGCGCACATGTGGGCCCCCCGCGGCCTGCACCAGACCGAGGTCTGGCAGTACATGGCCAACCTGGCCTACGGCGTCACCACGACGCGGGATCCGCAGACGTCCACCCCGGACGTGTTCGCCTACGCGGACCTGGTGGATGCGGGCGTGATCGCGGGGCCCCGCATCTACGCCACCGGCCCCGGCATCTTCGGCAGCTCGGGCATCGAGGATCGCGATCGTGCGTTCCAGTTCATGAAGCGCTACCGCGACGCCTACCGCACGAACACCATCAAGCAGTACGTCGCGGGGGACCGGCTCGTCCGGCAGTGGCTCGTCGAGGCCGCCAAGGAGTACGGCATCACGGCCACCATCGAGGGGTCGCTCGACCTGAAGCTGAACCTCACCCAGATGGCCGATGGCTACTCGGGCCAGGAGCACAGCCTGCCCATCATGCCGCTCTACCGGGACGTGGTGGAGTTCGTCGCGCGGACGAAGACCTTCTACACGCCGACGATCCTCGTCGCCTACGGCGCGCCGTGGTCCGAGAACTTCTACTTCGAGTCGGAGAGCACGAACGGGGACGCGAAGCTGAAGCGCTGGATCCCCGAAGAGCTGCTCGACACGATGATCCGCCGCCGCCCACAGTGGTTCCTGCCGGAGGAGTACGGCCACGCGAAGATCGGCAAGCAGGTGGCCGACATCGTCCACGCCGGCGGCCGCGCGGCTCTGGGCAGCCACGGGCAGCTGCAGGGCCTGGGGGCCCACTGGGAAACGTGGAACCTGGGCGCCGGCGGGCTGACGCCGCACGAGACGCTGCGCGTGGTCACGCTCTACGGCGCCGAAGCCATCGGCATGCAGCAGGACGTCGGCTCGCTCGAGCCCGGCAAGCTGGCGGACCTCATCGTCCTCGATCGGAATCCGCTCGAGAACATCCGCCACACGAACTCGATTCGCTACGTCATGAAGAACGGCGAGCTGTACGAGGGCGACACGTTGAACATGATCTGGCCCGAGGCCAGGCCGATGCCGAAGCCGTTCTGGGAGGGGTTCGGGCCGGCACCGGGCCGCGCTGGCGCGCGGTAGGACGGAGGGCGGCGCTGGCGCGCCGTGGGCCTGCGGTGGGGCGGGGCGCTTCGCGCCGAGAGCGCTGCTCCCGCGCCGTGGGCCCCCGGTTGGGCCTGTGGTGGGCCGCGCGTTCGCGCTGCAGGCCTCGCCGCTGCACAGATCGGCAGGCGGGCAACGCCCGTGAGACGGTCGAACGGGCTCACGGAAAGGTGTCCACGCCGCAGGAACGGCGCCTATGGCGCGAAGCGCCGCCCGCGAGGCCCCTCCAGCCCGGCCCGGCGGGCCACTTCCAGGAACTCGGCCAGGATCATGGCCGTGGCCCCCCACACCTTCTCACCGTCCACGTCGAAGTAAGGCACCTCCACGGGCTGTGGGGCCCCGCCGCGCCGGAGAAGGCGCGTCTCGCGCGCGACGGCCGCCGGGTCGGCCAGCCGGCCAAGGGGCGCCTCGAGCAGGCGTGCCACCTCGCGCTCGGCCGGCCGGAAGGACGGCCGGCGGCCCGCGATGCCCACGATCGGGTGCAGGAGGAAGCCGCTGACGGGCACGTGGAGCGGGGTGAGCGCCCCCACGACGTGCACGGCGGATCGGTCCACGCCCACCTCTTCGTCGGCCTCACGGAGCGCGGCCATCTCGAACGACTCTCCGGGGTCCACGGCTCCGCCGGGAAACGACACCTGGCCCGTGTGCGTCCGCAACCCGCCGCCGCGCACGGTGAGCGGCACGTGGAGGCCCCCGTCGTCGTGGGGATAGACGAGGACGAGAGCGGCGGCCGGCCGGAGGCCTTCGGGGATGCGGTAGGGGTCCCAGCCTGCACGGGGGCTCGGCGCGAGGCGCAACTGCGCCTCGAGCCCCGGCAGCGGCGCCTCCAGGACGCGTCGGAGGAGCGAGGCGACCTCGACCACGAATCCAGCCTAGCAGAGCGGCCGACGGCTTTTCGTGCAGGGCGAGGTGGATTCCCTGCCGGATGCGACCGTGGTGGCCGTAGAATGGGGGGCGATGATGGGTCGTCGCCCCCCCAGCGACGGGGACTCGTCTCGGCCGGCGGCACTTCCACGCTGCTGCGAAGCCATTGGCGTGCAGCTGGCGGAGTTGCGTGCGGCCCGGAAGGTCTCCGTCGATGATGTCGCGTCGAGGCTAATGCTCTCCCGGGGCCAGGTGCTGGGCCTCGAGCAGGCGGATGCGTCGTCGTTCTACACCCACGCGTACTTCCTGAAGGCGCTGCGCCGATACATGGCTTTCTTCGGCGTGTCCGAGGCGCTGCTGGTCGACGAACCGGACGCCGCATTCGGTCTCCGCATGACGCTGGCCGAGATCCGTCCGCGACGTGTGGTCACGATCAACGACGACAGGTCGCATCGATGGCAGCGGGCGGCCGCCGGCATCGCCGTCGTGGCCCTCGGCATCGGCGCCTACACCTACGTGGGGTTCACCCGCGACGGGGCGGGCCCCGAGACCCTGGCGACCCTCGAGTCGGCGGAGCCCATTCCCGCGCAGCCCGTCGTCGTGACGGCCAGCACGCCACCGGTCGTGCGTGCGCAGCCCGCGGCGGCGGTGCTCGACCAGCCGCGCGACGAGTCCACGGTGCGTGTCACCGTCGGCAAGTCCACCTGGATCTTCGTTCGCTACCCGGACAACCGTGTCGTCGAACGGCGGCTCGGGGCGGGTGAAGAACTGGAAGTGGGGCCGCTGCCGGTGTACCTGGCCGTCGGCAGGGCTGACTCGGTGGAGGTTCGTGTCGAGGATCGGCCCGTCGCGCTCGAGCCCTACATCCGGGACGGACAGATCCGTATCACGCGACCCGAACTGGCCCGCCTGGCACCGAACAGGCTGCCGCAGTGAGCGGGCGAGAGGCAGAGGCACGAGCCGGACATCAAGGATGAGAAGCGAGATGACGATGCGATTGAACCCGATATTCGTGTGCACCGCGATGGCGCTCCTGGCCGGCTGCAGCAGCCAGCCACAGGTGGAGCCCGCCAGCCTCGTGCTCCGCAACGGCAACATCGTGACGGTGGAGGCGAGCCAGCCGAAGGTGCAGGCCCTGGCCGTACGCGAGGATCGTATCGTCGCTCTCGGCACGAACGAGGAGATCCAGCCGTACGTGGGGCCGGAGACGAACGTCATCGATCTGGCGGGCCAGACCGCCGTGCCCGGCTTCATCGAGTCGCACGGGCACTTCATGGGCCTCGGGCAGTCGCGCATGGTGCTCGACCTGATGGACGTCAAGAGCTTCGACGACATCGTCCAGCTGGTGGCCGAGGCGGCGAAAACCGCGACGCCGGGCCAGTGGATCCAGGGGCGCGGGTGGCACCAGGAGAAGTGGACATCGGTGCCCTCGCCCAATGTCGAGGGCTTCCCTGTTCACGACGCGCTCAGCAAGGTGTCGCCGGACAACCCGGTGATCCTCGAGCACGCGAGCGGCCACGCGACGTTCGCGAACGCGAAGGCCATGGAGCTGGCCGGCGTCACGGCCCGCACGCCGAGTCCCCCGGGCGGCGACATCCTGAAGGATCGGGCCGGACGGCCCATCGGGGTGTTCCGCGAAACCGCATCCGGCCTCATCGACAAGGCGCTCGATGCCTGGCAGGCGGCCAAGACCCCCGAGGAGCGCGCGGCCGACGCGCGGCGCATGATCGAACGCGCCACCGAGGAGGCCTTCTCGAAGGGCGTCACCAGCTTCCAGGACGCCGGATCGAACCTCGACACGGTGGCGCTCTTCAAGCAGGTCGCAAGCGAGGGGAAGCTGGGCATCCGCCTGTGGGTCATGGTGCGCGACACCAACGAGCGGCTGCGGGAGCGGCTGGCACAGGAGAAGGTGGTCGGCATGGCCGAGGACCACCTGACGGTGGCGGCCATCAAGGTCACCGCCGACGGCGCGCTCGGCTCGCGGGGCGCGTGGCTGCTGGAGCCGTACGCCGACTCGCCGGGGAGCACGGGCCTCAACACCGTGCCGATGGCCAGCATCGAGGAGACGGCGAAGATCGCGGCAGAGACCGGCACGCAGCTCTGCATCCACGCCATCGGTGACCGCGCCAACCGCGAGGTGCTGGACGTCTACGAGGCGACGTTCAAGGCCAATCCGGACAAGAAGGACCTGCGGTGGCGCATCGAGCACGCGCAGCACCTGAGTGCGGCCGACATCCCGCGCTTCGGCCAGCTCGGCGTCATCGCCGCCATGCAGGGCATCCACTGCACGTCCGACGCGCCCTATGTGACGGCGCGCCTGGGCGCCCCGCGTGCCGAAGAAGGCGCCTACGTGTGGCAGAAGCTGATGAAGTCCGGCGCCATCATCGCCAACGGCACCGACACGCCGGTCGAGCGCGTGGACCCGATCGCCAGCTACTACGCCAGCGTGACGCGGAAGGCCGCCGACGGCACCGTGTTCTACGGCGACCAGAAGATGTCGCGCGAGGAGGCGCTCAAGTCGTACACCTGGAACGCGGCGTACGCCGCGAAGGAAGAGGCGCTGAAGGGCTCGCTGGCCGTGGGCAAGCTTGCCGACATCGCCGTGCTCTCGAAGGACATCCTCACGGTGCCCGACGACGAGCTTCCCACCACGAAGGTGACCCGCACGATCGTGGGCGGGAAGGTGGTGTACGCACAGTAGGTTCGAAGCACAGTAGGTTCGAAGCACGGGGGTTCGAAGCACAGTAGGTTCGAAGCACGGGGGTTCGAAGCACGGGGGTTCGAAGCACGGGGGTTCGAAGCACGATGGGTGATCTGCCGCGCTTTCCGCTGGCGGCGTTGCCGACGCCGATTACCGATGCGGTGCGGCTGCGCGCGGCGCTCGGGGGACCGGGGCGCTGCCCGCGCATCCTCATCAAGCGGGACGATTTGACGGGGCTCGGCCTGGGCGGCAACAAGGCACGCAAGCTCGAGTACCTCATCGCCGACGCGCTGGCGAAGGGCGCGCACACCGTGATCACGACCGGCGCGGTGCAGTCGAACCATGCCCGGATGACGGCGGCGGCCGCGTGCATCGCGGGCCTCAGGTGCGTGCTCGTCCTCACGTCACGCCACGACGCGCCGCCCGTCGAGGGGAACCTGCTCCTCGATCGGCTCTTCGGGGCGGAGGTTCGCTTCGTCCCCGCCGAGGACCCGATGCTGGCCGTCGGGCGAGACGAGGAAGTGGTGGCCGAGGTCGTGCGCGAGGAGGCCGCAGCGGGCCGCCACGCGTATGTGATTCCCGTCGGCGGGTCGAGCGCCGTCGGGGCACTGGGCTACGTGTCGGGGACGGCGGAGCTGGTCGGTCAGCTGCGTGAGATGGGTGTGGCGCCGACGCGACTCTACTTCGGCAGCGGCTCCCGCGGCACGCAGGCGGGGCTCACGCTGGGCGCGAAGCTCAGCGGCGCGCCCTACAGGCTGTGGGGCGTGGCCGTGAGCGCGGGCGAGCCCGAGAAGATCGAGCGGGCGAAGAAGGCCGCCAACGAGGCGGCGACGCTGCTCGGCGTTGAAGCGCGCGTGGATCGCGAGGACCTCTTCACCGACCAGGACTTCATCGGCGAGGGCTACGGCATCCCCACGCCTGCGGGGCTGGAGGCCATCGACCTCGTCGCGCGCACCGAGGCGATCCTGCTGGACCCGGTCTACACGTCGAAGGGGTTCTCGGCGCTCGTCCACCACGTGCGCGCCGGAGACATCCCGCCCGCCGACACCGTCGTGTTCCTGCACACCGGCGGCGTGCCGGCACTCTTCACGCGCGAGTTCGCGGCCACGCGCGCGTAGCGCGTCCCGGGAGGCCGTCCCCTTCGCGGCGGAACCGGCGCGGCGCACCGCGCATGAGCGCGCCCCGATTGCCCTGCGGGCGGAGGCGGGAAGCGCACGCAGGGCGCGAAGGCCCCTTCGGCGCGCCTGCCGCGCGGGTCAGGCAAGCGGGGCTGCCCCGGCTACTTCAGTACCCCCACCGCCTTCAGCAGCGCGATCAGGATGCACGCGCCTACGATGGCGATGACGACGCTCACGATGGCGTTGGTCGCGACGATGCCGAGCAGCCCGGCGAGCCACGTCCCGATCCACGCCCCGACCACCCCGACCAGGATGTTGGCGATGCTCCCCATCTGCGCGTTGGTCTTCATGACGATGCTGGCCAGCCAGCCTACGACTGCACCAACGATGATGGTGACGATCAGACCCATGGCACCCTCCTTCAGATCGAGGCGAACGCTCTATCGGACAACGGGCACGGCTGAGGCGGCCATCTTATCCGATTCAGGGCCCGCCGGCGAGGCGACACCATCAACGGCGGTAAAGGCGGCGTGATCGAGCTGGCCCAGGGCGCGGGCCGTCACGGTGCCGGCAGTCATCGAGCCGCTGACGTTGACGGCGGTACGGCCCATGTCGATGAGCGGCTCCACCGAGATGAGCAGACCTGCCAATGCCACCGGGAGGTTCAGGGTGGAGAGAACCACCAACGCCGCGAAGGTGGCGCCGCCGCCGACGCCGGCAATACCCACCGAGCCGAGCGTGGCCACCATCACCACCGACGCCATGAACGACAGCGACGTCGGATCGATCCCCGCGCTCGGCGCGATCATCATCGCCAGCATCGCGGGGTAGAGGCCGGCACACGCGTTCTGCCCGATCGTGGCGCCGAAGCTGGCGGCGAAGTTGGCGATGGCCGGCGAGACACCCAGGCGCGAGACCTGCGTCTCGACGCTGAGTGGGATGGCCGCGGCGCTCGAGCGTGAGGTGAACGCGAAGGTGAGCACGGGCCAGATCTTCTGGTAGAAGCGCTTCGGGCTCAGCCCGGCCATCACGAGGATGGTCGAGTGCAGCATCAGGATGAGGCCCAGGCCGATGTACGACGCCACGACGAACCCGCCAAGACTGATGACGTCGTTCACGTTCGAGGTCGCCACCACCCGCGTCATCAGCGCGAGCACGCCGTAGGGTGTCAGGCGGATGACGATGCGCACGAGGCGCAGGATCAACTGCTGGAGGGCGTCGATGCCCTGCAGGATGCGGTCGCCGAGCTCCGGCTTCTCGCGCCGCAGTGACAGCGCCGCAAGGCCCAGCAGGGCCGCGAAGATGACAACGCCGATGACGGACGTGGAACGGCTGCCGGCGAGGTCCGCAAAGATGTTGGTGGGAATGAAGGACTGCAGCAGGTTCGGGATGGTGAGCTGGGCCGCCTCCCCCACGCGCGACTCGAGGGCCGTGCCGCGTTCGAGTTCCCGGGCGCCCTGCACGAGGCCGTCGGCCCGAAGCCCGAAGAGCCGGGTCATCCCGATGCCGATGCTGGCCGAGATGGCGGTCGTCACCAGCAGCAACCCGATCACGCCGCCGCTGATGGCGCCAAGGGCCCGGGCGTTGCTCAGCTTCGTCACCGCCGCCAGGATCGAGATGAGCACCAGCGGGGCGATGACCATCTGGAGCAGCCGCACGTAGCCGCCCCCGACGACGTTCACCCAGCTCATCGTGTCGCGGACCGTGGCGCTGCCGAGCCCGAAGAGGCCCTGAATGGCCGCGCCAAGGACAACCCCGAGCACGACCGCGAGCAGGACGTTGGTCGAGAGCTTCGCACCGGCCCGCGCCCGGCGGGCGAGCCAGGCGATGACCAGGGCGAACACGGCGATGTTGGCAAGCACTGCGAGGTTCATACGCGCTCCCGCGACGAAACGAAAACGGCCCTCCGAGGATCGGGAGGGCCGGAAAGGTTGACGCGCATTGCTGTCAGAAATCCACGGGTCTCATGGCGTCCACACTCCCGGCTTCCTGGGCAGGAAGCCGCCGCGACAACAGCAGCCGGACAGGTGGAGCTGATTGGACATGGACCGGTGTCAGGGCAGTCTAGCCCACTTACCCTGAGATGTCGATGGCTGGGCCCCGGTTTCAGACAACGCCGCAGGATACAGCCGTCGTGATGGCGTCCCTGCGATCGATCGAGTCCGGCAGTCGCTCGGGCCTCACCACGCGACATCGATGGGCGGCCGGGGTGCCATGGCTGCCCGCGCCTCGATGGCCTCTCCGGCAGCCAGGCACAGGTCTTCCCGGAACCGTGGAGCGAGAATCTGCACGCCGACCGGGAGGCCGTCCACGACGCCGGTCGGCACCGCGAGTCCCGGCACGCCCAGGACCGGCACGGCCGTCAGCGTGACGCACTCGCGCCAGAGCCCGGCCGTCCGCTCGCCACTCTCGAGATCGAAGCCCCGCTCGTACACGGGCTGGGTGCACACGGGCGCCAGGACCAGCGGGACGCGCTCGAAGAAGCGCTGCCACTCCCGGACGACGCGGGCACGCTCGGCGAGCGCCTTCATGTAGGCCACGCCGTCCTCCTCGGGGTAGGCGTCGATCATCAGGCCCATCGCGCGGTTGATGCCCGCGTCCCCGTACTGCTCGATGACCGGCCAGAGGTAGAGGCGGATCTCCGGCATCTGCATCGCCAGCCACAGCTCCATCGCGCGCGTGAAGCCGGGCGTCCGTACCTCGACGATCTCGTAGCCCGCGTCCTCGAGCCACCCGGCGGCCCTGCCAAGGGCGTCGGCGACGGTGGGGTGCAGCCCGGCACCGGCGAGATCCTCGGGCTCGGTCACGAGGGCCACCTGCCGAGGACGTGGCCCGCCCTCGAGCGGGACAGGCACCCACCACGGATCCCGCGCGTCGCGCCGGGCCATGGCCTCGAGCGCGAGGCGCACGTCGCGCACGGTGCGCGCGAGCGGTCCCTGCACGGAGAGCAGTTGCGAGGACATCGAGCGCTCGGCCGTGGCGCTCGGGTTGAAGGCCGGCACGCGGCCGAAGGACGGGCGCAGGCCCACGAGGCCACAGCAGTAGGCCGGGTAGCGGATCGACCCCGCGATGTCATTGCCGTGGCCGATCGGCGTGATGCCCACGGCCACCGACGCCGCGGCCCCGCCGCTCGATCCGCCCGGCGTGTGGCGCTCGGACCACGGGCTGAACGTGCGCCCGCGCAGCTCGTTCTCGGTGTCGAGGCGGAAGCTGAAGGCCGGCGTGTTGGTGCGGCCGATGATCACGGCACCGGCGGCCCTCAGGTTGGCCACCACCGGGCTGTCCTCGCGCGCAAGGACGTCGCGGAAAGCCACGACGCCGTTGGTGGTGGCGCAGCCCGCCTGGTCCACGTTCTCCTTGATCGAGACGGGCACCCCGTGCAGCGACCCGAGCGCGTCGCCTCTCGAGACGGCCGCATCGGCGTGGTCCGCCGCCGAGAGGGCCTGCTCCCCGAGGTCCACGGTCACCGCGTTGAGCCTCGGGTTGACGGCGGTCATGCGTTCCAGGCACGCCTCCACGGCCTCCCGCGACGAGATCTCCCGCCGGGCAATCGCCTCGGCCATGCGCGTGGCGTCCCACCGCCAGATTTCATCTGCCATCTCATCCGCCCCGCGACAGCATACCCTGCCGGCGATCGGGTGGACGGGCATTCAGCGGAGGCAAGACCGCGCTGCTGGCCGCGGGCATTGTCGGAGGTGTGTTGTTCGTCGACTATGCCGTGGCGGCGGTGTCGCTGGGGAACCCGTAGCTGACCGGGTGAGGCCGCGGGGTTAATGCGGCGCGAGTACGTGGCCGCCGGATCGGGCGCCGGAAGGCGCGCGGCTCGGGGGATCGAGCCGCACGCCGCCGGGCGCCGTCATGCCCGGGTCAGGCGACCAGTCGGTTACGGAAGGCGCAGAACCTGTCCCGGCTTGATCTTGTCGGGATCGGTCAGCTGATCCTTGTTCAACTCGAAGATCTTCATGTACGCACTGGCGCTGCCCAGGTGCGCCTTCGCAATCGCGCTCAGCGTGTCCCCGGCCTTCACCGTGTAGGTCTTGACCTCGCCCGGCGGCGGGCCCGTCACCTTGATGTCGGCCACGATGTCGTTCTGCCAGGTGGGAATCGTCTTGATGGCGTCCCAGATCTCGTTCTTGTCGGCCTCGGTCGCGACCGTTCCCTTCCAGTACAGCTTGCCTTCGCGTTCCTCGGCGCCACCGTGGAACTTGCCCTTCGCCTTTTGGATGGCGTATGCGTACGTATCTCTCAATGCCATGAGTCACCTCCAGGAATATTCGATCCAGTCTACTTCGTCGACGCTACGCGGTGCACTCGTCACGCACGCCAGCTCAGCGTTTCGCCAGCAGGTCGCGGATCTGCGTGAGCAGCACCTCTTCCTTCGAAGGCTCCGGCGGGGCCGCCGGCGCCTGCGGGCGCCGGCTCGCATTCATCGCCTTGATGACCATGAACAGCGCGAACGCCACGATGAGGAAGTTCACGATCGTGTTCACCAGCAGCCCGTACGCGAAGGTGACGGCACCGGCCTCCTTCGCCGCCGCGAGGGAGACATAGGGCCCCGGCGTGGCGCCCTCCTTCAGCACGAGGAACATGTTCGAGAAGTCCACGCCTCCGAGTGCCAGGCCGATGACCGGCATGAGCACATCACCGACGAAGCTGGTGACGATGGCGCCGAAGGCGGCCCCGATGATGATGCCGACCGCCATGTCCACGACGTTGCCGCGCATCGCGAACTCCCTGAATTCCTTCAGCATGTGATGGTCCTCCCCTGCCGCACAGCATATGCGCTTTCCGGGACACCGGGCGCACACGTCCTGTGCGGGGTCAGCGTCGAGGCGGGGGGGCGAGGACGCGATCGCCAAAGCGCCGCAGGGCCTCGATCTGTGCCGGGGTGAACTCGACCGGAATGCCCAGGATCACGCCGCTGATCCGGCGGGCCTGCAGCACCTGGATCAACTCGAGCAGCGTCATGGTTGCGATGCCGCTGTTGATGGCCACCCCGGGACCGGGCACCGAGAGGCGGAGCCGGTTCGACATCTCCACGGCGCGCAGCTCAGGGGTGTCGCGATCGAGGATCAGGGCCAGCGTCGCCTTGCGCAGGAAGTTCGGATTGACGCCGAGGCCCGCCTCGACGCGCACCTCGAACTCGCTGACCTGCTTCTCCGGCACGCGGCCGGGCCAGCGCGCCGAGACGACGACCGTCGGCGATCCCTGCGGCCCCGACGGCATCACGGCCACGAACACCCGGCTCTCGCGGGCAGACTGGTCGTAGGCCTCGCGGACCTCGCCGTCACGCCACGTCGCCAGCGGCCCGGCATCTGCCTGGGCAAAGGCCGGCACGGTGTGCGCGACCACCGTGCCCGCAACGGCCAGGGCTGTCACGGGAACACGAAGGACACGAAGCGCACGAAGGGCGGTCACTTCCCCAATTGCACCGCGCTGACAGGCGTGGAGGGCCCGTGGAACATCGCGTTGAAGATCAAGCGGAACGTCGCGCGCGGCTGTGCGCGGAAGTCGACCTGCGATCCGTAGGTGACGACGGTGCCCTTGCCCACGCGGAACGAGACCACATTGGCCTGGTCCTTCAGGTACTCCTCGCCGAGCAGCCAGCCGCTCTGCAGGATGTTGGCGCGCGGGTAGCGCGAGACCACCTTCGTCTCCACGCCGAAACCCGGGCGCAGTCGATAGGCCTGGTCCGACTCGAAGAAGATGGGCCACGCCTCGGGCATGCCCCACGCCACGGGGTTCGTCGTGTCGAACTCGTTCTGCAACAGCGACCCCGGGCAGTAGAAGAGCGACGAGGGATCCGCCACGCGGTCGCGCAGCGTCTGCATCAGCCGCGCGGGGCTGCTGAATGCGTCACGCAATGCGCCGTCCACCGTAGCCTGGGACACCGACTCGGAGGCCTGTGTCGCCTGGGGGCCAAAGCGCGGCGGCGCCTCGGGCAGCGCCTTCTCGATGGGAAGGTTCAGCAGCTCGGTCGCCGTCTCGACCGCCGTGCCGATGGCGAGCAGCGTGCCGCCGTTCTCAACGAACGCCTTCAGCTTCGTCCAGCCCGCGTCACCCACGCCGAACGCCCACGACCATTCCGCGGGATCGTTCCTCTTCGGATCCAGCCCGTTGACGATGCGCGCCTTCGACGTGCCGGAGGGCAGGAGGATGACGTCGTACTTCGCGTTCAGATCACCGGCGAAGTCCTGCGACTTCACGATCTCGTGGTTGATGCCGTACTGCTCGAGCAGCCACATGAGCCACCCGCCTGGCATGTTGTTGGCGCCCTTCCAGAGGCCGACTTTCGTGCCGGACTTCAGGCGGAAGCCATCGACGGCGGGCATGCGGTCCGCCCCGGAGACGACGAGCCCGAGGTCTGCCGCGGCCTGCTCGACAATCTTCTGCGACGCGGGCGTGGACGGGATGATGAACGTCCCGGCCGGGTGGTCGTCGAAGGCCGTGCCGGCGCGGAACGTCGGGACGTTCGCCTTCTGCAGCTCCGCCACCAGCTTGAAGACGCCGTAGGACTCGGGCCCGACCAGGTAGGCCGCGCGCGGCCGCGCCGGCACGGGCGCGGTGATGGGCTTCACGGCCTTCACCGGCTCGAGCGGCGCGTCGAAGGGCTCGTCCACCTGGTCCACCGTCACGCCCATCAGCATCCAGAGCGTGTGGCCCGTCACGTCGTAGGGCGGCTCCGGCGGCCCCCCCGGAAACACCCGCAGGTCCGGATACACCTGCTTCTCGAGCATCGTCTTCGCAAAGGCGCCGTACGGCTGCGCGGTCTTGATGACGTAGGAACCTGCCGGGTACTGCTTCCCGCTCGCCGAGAACGCCGACGTGGCCCGGTGAATCTCCACGTCCCCGAACTCCAGGATCTCGAGCATCTCGTAGGTGGCGAACGGATCACGCTGCGCGGCAGGGACGACGAACGCGTAGGGACCCTTGTCGTAGTTCACCCAGTCGCGGTGCACGCGATAGAAGTTGTAGAGCCACTCGCGTCCGTACTTGGCCACGTGCGACATGCCGGCCAGGGCCGCCGTGACACCGTAGTCCACCTGCTGCCCGAGCGTCCACGTGTCCTTCGAGTAGGGTACCGGGAAGTTCCAGCGCGAGTCCTGCGGGCCGAGCGGCCTGCCTCGCTGCGGGTTCACGTACGGGTCGGCCAGGTTGCCGCCGCTGTTGGCGATCTCCGTGAGGATGCGCGGCTGCCCATGGTAGGCCATGTACTGGCGTGCCGGGCTCCACATGTCGTAGGACTGCAGCCACGCGACGCCCTCCTTGCCTTCCCCGATCAGCGCCGAGGCCATGGCCTGTCCGACCGTCGCCTGCCCGAGCGAGAGGATGGGGTGGATGTTCGGGTCGAAGGGATCCGTGAACGGCGGCACGAAGATGCGTGAGCCATTCGGGCCCTGCTGGTGCATGTCGTGCACGATGATGGGCTTGTACCGGTTCTGCACGAGGTCGATGTTCATGCGCGTTTCCTTCTGCGTGAACATGAACCAGTCACGGTTGTCGTCGTGGCCGACGTACTTGTGGTACAGGTCCGGGTAGACACGCCCGTAGCTCGTGCCCTTCGTCTTGTACCAGTGATCGATGACCAGGTACTGGCCGTCCGGATTCACCGACGGGATCATCAGGATGACCGAGTTGTCGAGGATGTCGCGGATGAACGGCGAGCTCTCCGTCGCCAGGCGATGGACGATGGAGAGGATGGCCTGGCCGTTGGAGACCTCGGTGGAGTGGATGGTGGCATAGACGAGATAGAAGGGCTTGCCCTCGGCGGCCAGCGTCTGCGCCTCGGCGTCGGCGAGCCCGCGCGGATCCGCCAGCCGCCGGTTGATCTCCGCCAGCCGATCGAACTTCGCGAGGTTCTCAGGAGAGCTGATCCGCAGCAGCGCGTAGTCGTTCCCCATCGTCGACGTGCCGAGGACGTCGAACCTCAGGCGGTCGGTCTGCTTCGCCAGCAGCGCGAAGTACTCCAGAATCTTCGGATAGCGGGCCAGCTCCCCATCGGTGCCGATGCGGAACCCGAAGTACTGCTCGGGTGTCGGGACCGATTGCGCGACCGCGGGCGCGACAATCAGGAGGCTGAGGCAGGCGACGAGCAGGATACGGGCGGAGCGCTGGCGCATGGGAATCCCCTCTTGAACGAGGGGATTCTAGCAGGTGACTACCGCTGCTTCCACGCGCGGGTGTAGCGCGGGCCGCGGATGGCCAGGTCCACCGCGTCCGACGGGCTCGTCATCGCGAACCCGTCCGCACGCGCATCCCGGACGAACCGCGCGTCCACCTTGTGGATGCGCATGCGCACGAGCTGGTCCTCGGTCACGGTGACGAATCCGACCTCCCGCATCTCGCGGACGAAGGCGGGCGTGACCTTGTGGATGCGGAAGCGCACCAGCGCGTCCGCGGCCAGGCCGTCAAAGCCCAGTGCCTCGAGCTGATCGACGTCCTCGAGCGACACGCGGTGGATGCGCATCCGCACGTAGTCGTCCGCCCGGAGCCCGGTGTAGCCCCGATCCCGCAGGCCGCGCACGAACTCTGGCGTCACTTTGTGGATTTGCAGGCGGATCACGTCCTCGGCATCGAGCGAGCCGAGGCCGGACTGCTGCAGCCCGCGCACCGCTTCGGGTGTCGCGCGGTGAATCCGCATCCGCACGAGCGTGTCGGCGTCGAGCCCCTTGAAGCCGAGCGAAGCCAGCTCGCGGATTTCCGGGGCGGACACACGGTGGACGCGCATGCGCGTCAGCGTGTCGAGCGGCAGGTTCGCGTAGCCGGCCTGGCCGAGCTCGCGGACGTAGCCGGTGGTCACATCCAGCACGGCCATGCGAAGCGCGTCTTCCGCGGACAACGACCGGTAGCCGAGCCCGCCCATGGCGCTCAGAAACGCGGGGTTGGGCGTGAACGTGTAGCGCCCGGATCCCCGGCCGGCATCGAAGGTGCCCGTGAAGCGGAACGTGCCGGCCTCCCGCGTCCGGCTGAACTTGACGTCGCGGGCGACGCCGCTGAACGCGGAAGGCGGCAATCCCTGCAGATCCTCGGCCCGGATGCCGAAGCCCCAACGGCTGTCCCCGGCCTCGGTCCGCAGGTTGAACTGGATGCGCGGCTCGCCGTCGGCGCCGGTCCAGGCGTTGCGCTGGTCCGCCGACCAGTCCCCGGACACCGTGGGGGGTGGCGCCTGCGCCTCGATGGTGATGAGCAGCGCGGCCGCCCGGGCGGAGGCCACGAGCGATACGAGCACGACAATGATCCCAGCAATCCTGCGCATGGCTGGCACCTCGCGGGGTTGGACGGGACGAAGGGGCCGTTCGGTTGGAAGCGGTCGGGCGCGCCCCGGCTACTTGAGCAGGATGCGCTCGAAGAAGGCCAGCGCGCGCGGATCCTTCGACTGGCCCAGCCAGAACATGGCCTGCCGCCGGACGGCGGCGTTGGAGTGATGCTCGGCCACCTCGATGAGCCGCGGCACGCTTTCGTCCTTCGGCAGCTGGCTGAGGGCGAACACCGCCTTCTTCTTCACCTCGGTGTCGGGATCGCGCTCGAGGGCCTCCGCAATCGCCGGGGCGGCGCGCTCGCCCGCGCGCTGTGCAACCCAGAAGAGCGCCTGCCCGCGCACGTGGCTCGTCCCGCCGTTCCTCGCCACGCCAAGCAGCGTTGTGGTTGCCGACGCGTCCGCGTGCATGGAGAGGGCCGCCAGTGCGCCGTCGGCGACGCGGCGCGGGGTGTCGGCCGCCGTGTGGCGTGAGAGCAGCGCCACGCTCTGCGCGGCGGCGACGCCGGTGATCCACGTCACGGGCAGCCCGCCCGCGTCGATGGCGCAGCCCTCTGAGAACATGCGGATGCGCGTGACGGCGCGGTCGTCCACGCGGTAGAGGACGTACAGCGCGTCAGGCCCTTCCAGCTTGACGGATGTCGGCGCCGGGCGCGAGCCAGGCCCGTTCCAGTCGCAGATGAACCGATCCCCCTCGACGATGGGTACTTCGTATCCAATCCAGGCCGGCGCGGCGGCCATCGTCACGCGCGCATCGAACATCCGCGCGAGGTTTCCGCCGGCCGCCTCGACGCGCACCTGCGCGTTGGTGAGCATCGCCGGCTGGGCGATTGCGGGCACCGCGCAGAGGACCATTGACGCCAGCAGCGCGGCCGCAGTTCGAGTCCATTCAGTCATCCCTTCGCTCACTCGTCCCCCTGATCCCTGATCTTCACTTCCCCAGAATCTCCATCAGGTAGTCCGTCGCCGCCTTCGACTTCATCAGCGACAGCTTCTGAACCAGCTCCTTCCGCATCTCGATGTCAGTTTCCTTCCGCGCGATGGCCACCAGCGACTCGGCGTTGCCCTGGACGAACAGCGCCTGCACGACGGTGCGCTTGATCTCCGGATCCTTCTCCTTCTGGTAGAGGGACACGAGCGCCTCGCCCGTGCTGGAGGCGCCCATGGTGCCGAGATGCCGCACCGCGACGCGCCGCAGCTCGGCGTTTGGCTCGGAGTTGGCCAGCTCGATGAGGCGCGTGGCGTCGCCGCCGACGAACAGTGCCTGCAGGATCTGACGCTTCACGTCCACGGTGGTTTCCTTCTGATAGAGCTGCCGCAGCTCCTCGCGCGCGCCCATCACGCCGAGCTGCCGCACGGCTTCCTGGCGCAATTCTGGCGTCTTCTCGCCGGTGGCGGCGGCGATCACCCGCTCGCGGTCGCCGGAGATCATGTAGGCGCGGAGGATCTGGCGCTTCACGTCCACGTCTGCGGAGGCCTGGTAGATCTCGCTCAACACCTGCCGGCTCTCGCGGCCGCTCATCCCGATGTACTGGATGGCCTTGCGCTGCAGGTCCGGGTTCGCGTTCCCGCGCGCGATGTCGGTGATGACCTTGCGCGCCTCTGGGAACGAGCTCTGCGCGAGGACGAACAGCGCGCGCTCCTTGAGGCGCGGCGACTGGCTGCCCTGCAGGAACTTCTGCAGCATGGGCACGGCCTGCGCCGGGTCGGAGTTCTGCAGGCCCTGGATGGCCAGCAGCTTCAGCTCCTGGTCGGCCTGCGCCTCGGGCCGCACGGGCTGGCCGGCACTCTGGCGGAGCTCGATCTCGAGTGCGCGGGCATCGCCCAGCCAGCGGCTCGAGGGGAAGGCCTTCGTCAGCTCGCTCAGCGTGGCCAGCGCGTCCGCGTGCTGGGCGAGCCTGCCCTGCGCGTAGGCCAGCCAGTACATCGCGGCGTCCACGCGCGACTGCTTCGCGTCCACGACCTGGCGGAAGCGCTCCATCGCGCGCGCCCACTGGGCGTTCTCGAGGGCTTCCTGCCCGGCCTCGTATTGCCCCTCGGCGCGCTGACGCCGCCCTTCTTCGCGCTCGCGTGCGGCATCCGCGCGCTCCTGTGCGGCCTCTGCCCGCTCGCGGGCGCGGTCGGCTTCGCTCCAGGCCCGGGCCCTGGCCTGCGCGGTGGCCTGCGCTTCGGCCTGCGACTGCTCGCCGGCGCTCGCTCCAGCGACGACAGCCGGGGCCGCGGCCACGCACAGCATCGCGATTGCCATGAAGAACGTTCTCGATCCGCTCATCGATCCACCTCTGATTCCGTCACCTCGCCGGGAGCAACACCCGGCGCCTCATCACTCCTACGACTCCGGTGCGCGGAGTGGCCGGGGGGCCCGCTCGCGCTCGCGTACTTCGGCGCCCACGACGCGCATGCGGAACAGGATGCCCCGCTGCTCGATGCGCGCCTTCAACAGCTGCAACTCTTCAGACGAGGCGTCCCCGGATCCGTTGGCAATCTCGATGAGCACGCGCTCGAGATCGTCCAGCACATCGGCCAGCGCCGCCTCTCCGGCCTGTTCGGCCGACTGCCGGATCAGGCGGTTCGCCGCCACCAGGTCCGCCGCGCGCTCCCGCTCCGCGGAGAGGCTCGCTGGATCGGTGTCGTCCGCGTTCAGGAGCTCGACGATCACCATCTGCGATCGGTCGAGGTGCTCCCCCATCGCGACCAGCAGCACACCCTCGGGCCGTGCGTCGCCGGCGGTCCCGGCCGGCACCGTCGCCACGGGCTCCGGCAGCGGCCCCACACCTGGCGCGCCGGACCAGCGCCCGGCCACGAACGCCGCGATCACGAGCGCCGCGAGGCCACCGGCCAGCGCCGGCCCGCGAAGGCCCAACCATGAGGCCCACCCGCCCTCGCGCGAGCGGCTGCCCTCGATGTGCGGCTGCAGGCGCGCCCACATCACGCGCTCGAAGCCGTCCGGCGCCTGCGGATCCGAATCCGCCGTGACCATCCCGAGGACGTGCCGCAGGCGGTCCAGCCCCTCGCGGCACTCCGCGCACTGCGCCAGGTGCGCCACGGCCTCGCGCTGCTCCTCGTCCGTGTCCTCGCCGTAGTGATGCAGGACCAGCTGGTCTTCGGTCAGGTGCGGCATACGATCGTCTCTGGTCATGAACACCCCGCGCCCTTCCCGGTGGCAAAGGGCTCGAGGGCGGCCCGCATCTTCCGCACCGCGCGGAAGATGCTGTGCTTCGTCGCGCTGGCCTTGAGGCCCAGCGCCGCGCCCACCTCCTCGATGGACCTCCCCTCCAGGTGGCGCAGGGTGAAGGCGGCCCGTTCGAGCCCGGTGAGCCGTGCCATCGCCTCGCCCACGCGGACCTGGATCTGCCCGCCCTCGGCCAGCCGCTCCGGCGTGGGCTGCGTGTTCGCCCCGATCTCGCCCAGCGCACCCTGCTCGAGGTCCGCCGGGTCGTGGGCGTCCTCCCGGTGACGGCGCGCCCGGATGAAATCAATCGCGCAGTTCACCGTGATCCGGTGCAGCCACGTGCGCAAGTCGGCGCGCTCCTCGAACCGGGCGAGCTGCCGGTGGGCCCTCAGCCACGCCTCCTGGACGACGTCCTCGGCGTCGGCGGCGGAGCCGGTCAGGCGCGCGGCGACGCCGAAGAGGTAGCGGCTGTGCCGCTCCACGAGCCAGCGGAACGCTTCGCCGTCACCGTCCCGGGCCCGGGAGACGGCCGTCCGGTCACTGTCGTTCATCCCTGATGCTTGGACGAGGTTCGAAGGAATTGGTTGGCAGGAGGGGCCTTGGGGGCTTGGGGGCTTGGGGTCTCGAGAGAGGGCCGCGCTAGACCGCAGTGCCTGCAAGTGGCGACCCCGGCAGGGATCCGTGCCGTGCTCTTGCACGCGATGACCGCCGACCGAAGCGCTTCTACCAGCACGCTGGATTCCAGGAATCGTCCGCCGATCCGATGACCATGATGATCGCGATCGCTGACATCGAGAAGGCGCTCCGAGCGGCGTAGGCGGTGCGGCTGAGGCCAATCCGGCGCGCCAGGAACAGCGTCCTGCAAGAGAGGCCTCGCCGCGTGCGTTCCAATGGGCAGGCGCGTGAGCCGTGACGTTGCGAATCGAGAAAGCCGATGCCGTTCGTCCCCAAGACCTCGGGACCCCAGGACCTCAAGACCTCCTCACGGCACTATGATCGGTCAATGGATCCCCGCTACCCCACCGGCACGTTCACCTGCGATCCCGACGTCACCCCCGAGAAGCGCGCGCGGCGGATCGCCGCGATCGGCAGCTTCCCCGCCGAATTGAAGGCCGCCATGGCGAAGCTTCCGGCCGAGACGCTCGACACGCCCTACCGCGACGGCGGCTGGACCGCCCGGCAGGTGGTGCACCACGTGGCCGACAGCCACATCAACGCGTACGTGCGCGTCCGCCTCGCCCTGACCGAGGACGCGCCGACGGTGAAGCCGTACGACGAGAGCCGCTGGGCGGAGCTGGTGGACGCGCGGACCGAGGACCCGGCGGTGTCAGTCGGGATCCTGGAAGGCGTGCACCGCCGGTGGCACGGGCTGCTGCGCTCGCTGGGCCCGGACGATTTCGCCCGCACCGCACGCCATCCGCAGCACGGCCTCATCACGCTGGACTGGCTGCTGCAGCTGTACGCGTGGCACGGGCACCATCACATCGGGCACCTCGACATCGTCAGTGGCCGGCAGCAAGCCGGGGCCACCGTTCCGTCGGATTCCCGTGGAGCGACCACGTGACCCCTGACCCCTCAACCTCTCAGTACGTGTAGACGAACGACAGCAGCACGGCCACGTCGTTCTTCTGCACGTCGGCCGTCGGCGGCTTGTTCTTGAAGGTGTTCAGCAGTTCCGCCTTGATCTGTGTTGCGGCGGTGACATTGGCGGCCAGCCCGGCGCCGAAGATGTAGAGCCCGTCTTCGAAGTCGTCCATCTTCCAGAGCGCGCTCACGCGCTGGGTGATTTCGGCCGTGTCGCTCAGCTTGTGCTTGAGGTTCTGCCCGGCGACCACCGCTCCGTCGGTCTCGACGTCGAACCCCGGGTTCTTCTCCCACACCATGCCGACGCCGCTGTCGACGGCGAACTCCGTGCGGTCGCTCTTGACCAGGAAGTGGGACAGGCCGATCGTCGGGGAAACCAGGTAGTCGATCTCCTTGAACTCGTCGCGGAGGTACTGCGTCTGACCGAAGAACGACGTCCGCTCGGTGAACTCGCGGTCCACCCGCCCTTCCAGCCCCAGCCGGTTCGTCGTGAGCGCGCCCTCCGACTCGCCGCGGATGAAGAGCCCGATGCTCTTGAAGAGGACCTTCGAGCCGGTGTCGCGCTTGACGTCGTAGGCCAGGTTGACCGTGCTGGTGTCGCTGTTGCCCTGCGTGAGCGCCAGGCCGGCGCCAAACGAGCCGGTCCACCCCGGAGGCGGAGGAGGCGGCTCGGCTGGGGCCTGCGCGGCGGCCACGGCCGGAACGACGGCGGCGAGGAGAAGGGCGAGGCCGGACGAACGGGGATGAAGGTGCATCATGATCCCGTTCATTCTGCCACGACGCCGGCAGGCGCCGTCGTTCAGGCCGCGGCTTCGGACATCCGCCACGCGGCCTGGATGACCGCGGCCGCCCAGTCGTAGATCGTGTGTTCCTCCACGCGCGCCCTCAGGGCGCGCATGCGCCGCTCCTGCTCCGGGTCCGGCATGGAGAGCGCCTTGTGCAGCACGCAGGCGAACTCGTCCACCGCAAAGGGATTCACGTCCAGCGCCTCGCGCAGGTCGCGCGCGGCGCCCGTGAACCGGGAGAGCACCAGCACGCCCCGCAGGTCCGGCCTGGACGCGATGAACTCCTTCGCCACCAGGTTCATCCCGTCGTGCAGCGACGACACCACGCACACGTCCGCCGCGCGGTAGAGCGATGCCACGTCCTCGGGACCGTGATGCTGGCGGGAATAGATCACCGGCGTCCACGCCTCGGTGCCGTGCCGCTCGTTGATCATCCGCACGGCTCCGTCCACGTCGTCGCTGATGGACTGGTACCGCTGCAGGTGCTCCCGGCTGGGTGCCCCCACCTGGAGCATCGTCACGCGGCCTCGCCACGCGGGATGCTGCTCGAGCATGCGCTCGAAGGCCTTGATGCGCTCGGGGATGCCCTTGGTGTAATCGAGCCGATCCACGCCGAAGACGAGCCGCTCGTTGCCGAGGCCCAGGCGCTGGCGCGTGCGGCGCACGTCGGCCTCGCGCGTCGTGTTCTTCGGCAGCCGGCCCCACGGCTCCGGATCGATGCTGATGGGGAACGGCTTCACGTACGTGCGATGGCCGCGGCGGATGACGGCGAAGTGCTCGCGGTCGATGCGCGCCTCGAGCCCGGCATCCACCGTGTCGAAGAAGTTGTTGCAGTGGTACTGGATGTGGAACCCCAGCAGGTCGTTCCCCAGCAGGCCGTCGAGGACCTCCTCGCCCCAGGGGCAGATGCGGAAGGCCTCGGCGTTGGGCCACGGGATGTGCCAGAACTGGCACACGATCGTGTCGGGCCGCGCCTGCTTCACCAGCCGGGGCAGCAGGGCGAAGTGGTAGTCCTGCACGAACACGATGGCGCGCGCGTCGCCGATCTCGTCGATGACGGTGTCGGCGAAGCGCTCGTTCACGCGCTTGTACTGATTCCAGTCTCGCTCGTCGAACTCCGGCCGCGCGTACGCGATGTGGCAGAGCGGCCAGAGCGCATTGTTCGACAGGCCGTAGTAGTAGCCCTCCTCTTCCTCCGGCGTGAGCCACACGCGCCGCAGGGTGTAGAGGGGCTTGTCCGGGGGCACGGCCACGCGCCCCTTCTCGTCCACGACGTCGCGGTCGCCGTTACCGCTGCCATGCGCGATCCACGTGCCGCCGCAGGCGCGCATCACCGGATCCAGCGCCGTGACGAGGCCACTGGCCGGTCGCTGCCAGGCCACGCCGCTGGCCTTGCGCCGGTTGCCGAACCAGGACAGCAGCCCCCGCCGCGGTGCCTGCGGCCGCCGTACGTGGATGTACGGCTCGCGGTTCGCCACCACGATGAGCTTCGTCTTGCTGAGGCGGGGCCCCAGCACGGCCATCAGTTCGGAGGCGTTCATCGGAATCGTGTCCTCATCGCCATCTCACACGGTCCACGACCTCAGTAGAGCCGGCGCGCCGTCAGCCACCTCAACAGAGTATCGACGTCGGCGATGCCGTCAAGCTTATGTCGAGCGGCCGTGGGCCGCGATCCGACGAGCACGGAGATTCCGCGCGTGATGGCCCGGAACGCATCCTCGTCCGTCACATCGTCGCCCATGAACAGCACCCAGCCGGGGGCCCCCAGGCGGTCTTCGACGTCACGGGCAATCCACTCCACGGCATCACCCTTGTGGCAGGCCACGTTGGGCAGGTACTCGATGACGAGCGACCCCTCGAGCCGCCGCAGCCGCCCGCCCGCCACCCACGGCTCGGCGCAGGTGTCGGCCAGCGCGAGCGCGGCGCCGCGGTGCTCGTACGCCACGCCGCGGACGTGAATCGCCACGGATGCGGCCTTGTCCTCGATGATGGCCGCGGGGAACGCTTCCGCCACGCGCTCGAGCTCAGCGATCAGGGCCGTGACGTGCGCGCGCGCGCGATCGAGATCCGGGTGCTGCCACCGTCGGCTGCCCTGTTCGATCTCCATGCCGTGCAACCCCGCATAGTAACTGTCCGGAGCCAGGGGCGCCCGGCGCCTCAGATCCGGCACACGCCGCCCACTGACGATGCCAACCACCGTGAGTGGATGGGCCGCGATGTCGCGCAGCCATTCCCTGCGCACGTCCGTGAGCATCGGGGCGGCCGGATTGGGGTGAAACTCGGCAAGAGTGCCATCGAAGTCGGCGAGCACGATGAGCGGCTCGTCCAGGGGCAGAGCTTCGATGGCCTGCTGGACGTCGGCAAGCATCCTTCAAGTGTAATGGGGTGGTCTTGAGGTCTTGGGGTCTTGGGGTCTTGGGTGCTCCAGGCGTCACAAGCGGCCCACTACTCGCGCGGAGAGCCAGAGGAGGGCGGCGGCCGTCGCCAGTTCGAAGCCGACGCGCACGGCGGGGCGCGCGAAGGTACGGCGCAGGACGTGAAGCGCCGTCGCCCAGGCCGAGTGACAGGCCAGCGCCATCGACACGTGGGTGGCCGCGAGCGCGGCGAAGTAGAACCGCGGCGGCGGAGCGGGCACGAACGTCGGCACGACGGCCACGTAGAAGCTGATGACGGCGGGGTTGAGGAGGTTCAGCGTCAGGCCCTCGACAAAGCTGGGGCGATGGGGCATCGGGGCGGGCGCCGCGCCGATGCCGCGCGCGGGCGCCGCCTGGCGGCGAGGCCACGCGCGGGCGAGGCTCCTCAGGCCCAGCCACGCCAGGTACGCAGCACCACCCAGGCGAATCGCGTCGAGCGCCGTCGGCCATCGGCCGACGAGCACCCAGAGTCCGAGTCCCGCCAGCGTGGCGTGCGTGGAATTGGCGAGCGCCGCGCCCAACGCCGCCGCGAGCCCGGCGCGGTGGCCGCCCTCGATCGTGTTCTTGACGACAACGGCTGTCGTCGATCCGGGCGTGAGGACGAAGATGGCCGTAACGGCGAGATAGGAGAGGAAGAGAGACATGGGTCCGGACTCGGTCCCGGCTGCTCAGCGCGACGGGCCGAACAGGTCGGGGCCCAACCCAACCACGGCCGCCGCCCACGCGGGCTCGTGCTTCGCCCCCCCGTGCTTCGAACCCCCGTGCCTCGAACCCCCGTGCTTCGAACCCCCGTGCTTCGAACCCCCGTGCTTCGAACCCCCGTGCCTCGAACCCCCGTGCCTCGAACCCCCGTGCTTCGAACCCCCGTGCTTCGAACCCCCGTGCTTCGCCCCCCGCACGCTTCGAACGCCCATGCCTACTCCCACCACGCCACCAGCAACTGCACCATCTGCGCCCCCATCAGCAGGCTCGCCACCGTCAGGTGCAGCACCTGGGCCGCGGGGGCCAGCGAGACGAACGCCATGATGCCACCAAGCACAATCTGCAGCGCGGCGAGCCCGACGACGGCGTAGGTCCACTGGAGAATGAGCTTCTCGCGCGGGTGCCTGGCCCAGGCGACGAGCAGCGAGACCAAGGCCAGCGACATCACCGCCAGCGCGGCGACCCGGTGCGCGCCGTCGGAGGCGCCCACTGTCGAAAGGGCCGCCTCGCGCGCCACCCCGTGGTCCAGCGCGTCGTCGATGTTCCCGCGCACCTGCGTGCCGACGGCGACCTGCCCCAGCGTCAGCAGGATCATGACGATGATGCTGGCGATGAGGGCCGTGCGAGACGCCGGCTCGGTGTCCTCGAGGGCGGCCGGGCGACCTGCACGGGCATGCGGCGGCCGGCGATAGATGGCATAGACGGTCGCGTAGAGGAGGAGCAGGACGATGACGATCGCGACCACGAGGTGGGCGGTGACGATCCAGGGGGCCAGCTCGTGCGCGACGACGCGCCCTCCCAGCCAGCCTTCGTAGCCGGTCAGCACCAGCGCCGCGACAACGGGCCAGAGGATGTGCGGATCCCGCCGATGATGCCGCCAGGCCGAAATCGTCGTCGCGAGGATGGCGAAGCCGGTGGTCACGCCGAGCAGCCGGTTGAGGTACTCGGTCCACATCAGCGTCTGGTTGAACTGCGACGGGTCGAACTGGGGCGGAAGCTCGGCCGCCGAGGCCGGGGGAAACCAGGATCCGAAGCAGCGTGGCCAGTCCGGACAGCCGAGACCGGCGCCCGAGGCGCGCACGAGCCCGCCGACGAGGATGAGCAGGTAGGTGACGGCCGTGGTCCAGAGCGCGAGGCGCACGAATGGGGGGCGCGGCCCATGGGCGATCACCAGCCCATTATCCGCCGGCGGCTTCTCGGAGAACTCCTGATCGCACGGCACGCCGCGCCGACTTCTGGTAGCATGCCGCCCGTCCAGGAGGGCCCATCCGATGTCGCAGACGCTCACCCGCCGCCAGTTCGTCCAGACCGGCACCGCCGCAGGCGTGGCCCTGACCGCTCCCGTCACGTTGTTCGGGAAGGCGCCGGCCATCCAGACCGCGGTGAGGCCGGTCGTCATCTCCTCGGACAACGGGAACGTGTACAGGAACGGCGGGCCAAAGACCGGCGTCCAGGTGGCGTTCGAGATGATCACGAAGGGCTCGGACGTGCTGGACGCGCTCGTCGCGGGCGTCAACCTCTGCGAGCTCGACCCGGCCGACACCAGCGTGGGCTACGGTGGCCTGCCGAACGCGGACGGCGTCGTGCAACTGGATTCGTGCTGCATGCACGGCCCGACGAAGCGCGCCGGCGGGGTGGCCGGCCTCGAGGGTGTGCGCACCCCGTCGCTCGTCGCGAAGGCCGTGCTCGAGAACACCGATCACCATCTGCTGGTCGGCAAGGGCGCGCAGGACTTCGCGCGCAACATGGGCTTCAAGGTCGAGGACGACCTGAACACCGAGAAGTCGCGCGGGCTGTGGCTGGAGTGGAAGCGCCGGATCGACCCTCAGCACTACCTCGATCCGAAGCGGCGCGACGACGCGATGATGATGGCCGGCCTCAGCATGGTGCGCGACGGCCTGATCGACCCGAACCACTTCTGGGGGACGATCAACTGCGACGGCGTCAACGGCAAGGGCGACGTGTGCGGCGTCACGACCACGAGCGGCCTCGCGTGGAAGATCCCCGGGCGCGTGGGCGATTCGCCGATCCTGGGGGCCGGGCTCTACGTGGACGGCGAGGTGGGCGCCGCCGGCTCCACCGGCCGCGGCGAGGCCAATCTCTACAACCTCTGCTCGTTCCTCATCGTCGAGCAGATGCGGATGGGGAAGTCGCCGAAGGACGCCGGCATGGAGGCGCTCCGGCGCGTGCAGCAGAACACCGTGGAGAAGCGCCTCCTGAACGCGCGCGGCCTGCCCAATTTCGGCCTGAGCTTCTACATCGTCAACAAGAAGGGGGAGTACGCGGGGGTGTCGATGTACCAGTCCCGCTACGCGGTGTGCACCGAGAACGGTCCGCAGACGCTGAACAGTGAAGCGCTGCTGGACGGCAGGGCTGGCGATTAGCGCCCATTGGTGATTCCATCGGCAGCGGTCAACCACCAATGGACGCGCGTTGGACAGCTAGCGTTTCGGAATGGTCCAGTAGTAGACCTTGCGCCCCTCGACGTCGAGCTCCTTCTCGGGTTTCCAGTCGCCCATGTCGAAGGCGTGCGAGACGATGCGCGTGCCCGGCTTGAGCTCCTTCATCAGCTTGGGCATCAGCTTCACGTTCAGCGAGGGCAGCAGGTAGAGCGTCACCACGGTGGCCTGGCTGAGGTCCTGCTCGAACAGGTCGCCCTGGACGATCTTCACCCGATCGCCGACGTTGTTCCTGGCGACGTTCTCGTTCGCTTCCTTGATACGCTGGGGATCGATGTCGATGCCGACCCCGCGGGCGCCGTACTTCTTCGCGGCGGTCACGGGGATGCGGCCGTCGCCACAGCCGAGGTCGTACACGATGTCGTCCTTGCCGACGTTGGCGACCTGCAGCATGGCCTCGACGACGGCCTCGGGAGTGGGCACGTAGATGACATCGGGACGACGCGTCGGGGCCTCCTGCGCGAGCGCGACCGCGGCGCCGGGCAGGCTGGCCACGACCATCGTGGCAACCAGGGCAATGGAACGAATCTTCATGCGCGGGAACCTCCTGGATCGGGCGTGAGCGACGAGTATAGATCAGGGCCCTCGGGCCGCTGGCTGGCCTGGGTGGCGCTCGTCATGGCCGTGATGCTCGCGGTCGTGGCGGTACCCGCCCTGCGCCACATGCGGGAGACACCGCCTCCGCCGCCAGCGCCGGTGCGAGCCAGCTGGACGGCTCCGCCGGACGTGCAGCCGGGCTCGGGGCCGGACTTTCCCTTTGGACTCGCCATCGCGCCCGACGGCCGGCTCGTGGTGTTCCCCGGCACGCGCGAGGGCCGCGTCCAGTTGTGGCTGCAGGACCTCAGGACCGGCGCCAACACGCCCCTGCCGGGTACCGACGCGGCCACGCTGCCCTTCTGGGCGCCGGACGGATCACGGGTGGGTTTCTTCGCCGCGGGCGCCATCCGCGCGTTCACGCTCGAGGGAGCGACCGTGGAGGAGCTGGCCTCGGCGGAGTCGCCACGAGGAGCGACATGGAACGCGCGGGGCGACATCGTATTTGCCGACGCGGCCGAAGGGGGCCTGACGATCAGGACCGCCGATGGCGCGACGCGAGCGCTGACCACGCCGGACGCGACCGCTGGTGAGCTGGCGCACGCCTTCCCCGTGTTCCTGCCCGGCGGCGAGCACCTCGTCTTCTTCGTGCGCACCCGCGCGGAAGCCCAGGCCAGGGAGGGCGTGTGGCTGACGTCGCTGGCCGAACCGTCTCGGCGCGTGCGCCTGGTGGGCACGGCCTCGCACGGAATGGTCGTGGCCGGGCGCCTGATCTACTCCAACGATGGCGCCCTGGTAACGCAGGAACTCGACCTGGACGAGCGCAGGCTCAGCGGGCGGGCGACGGTGCTGGGCGTCAGCGTCGGGCAGACGCCGCTCGGGCAGCTGCTGGCCGCCGCGGCCGGGGACATTCTCATCTACAGCCCGCCCGTGTCGTCGCTTCGCCAGCTCGCGTGGGTCACGCGGGATGGCGAGCCGGCCGGCACACTGGGCTCGCCGGGCGATCTGTGGTCCGTGCGCATCGCGCCTGACGGCCGCCGCGTGCTCACCACGGTTCTCGAGCCACTGCTCCGGACGCTCGACGTGGTCCAGTACGACGGCACCAGCCTCGTGCCGGCACGGGTCTCCCTCTCCATCGATGCCGACGAGTCGCCCGCGTGGTCACCCGACGGGCGCCGGGTGGCCTGGATCTCCGCCGGCCGTGCGCTCACCGTGCGCGGCGCCGGCGCGGTGCTGCCTGCCGAAACCGTCCGCCGGTTCGACGAGCCGGCACGCGTGACGGACTGGACGCCGGACGGGACCGCCGTGGTGGTGTCGCGGACCATGGCCGCGACGCGGGAAGACCTGTGGATCGTGCCGGTTCGCGGTGAGGGCGAACCCAGGGCCGTCGTGGAGACGCCGTTTGCCGACGTGCAGGGGGTGATCTCGCCCGACGGCCGGTGGATTGCGTACACGTCGGACGAGTCGGGCCAATTCGAGGTGTACGTGGAGGCCTTACGGGACCGCTCCCCTGGGCCCGGCACGCGCGAGCGCGTGACGAGCGGAGGGGGCAGCGATCCGCGATGGAGCCGCGACAGCCGCGAGGTGTTCTTCCGACGCGGATCGGCGATCCACGCTGCCACGCCGGCATTGGGAAGGGGACTGAACGCCGCGGCCGCGACGTCCATGCTGTTTGATACGAGTGCCGACCTCAGAACGTTCGACATGACCCCGGACGGCCGACGGTTCCTCCTGAACCTGCCCGCGGCGCCCGCCGCCGCCCCGCCCGCCACGCTGCTGGTCAACGGGCGCTGAGCTCGTCAAGGCCTTTCGCGTCCGACTTCTCCCTTCCCACGTCCGACTTCTCGTCACCGAAGGTGACGACGACCGGCCCGTGGTCGCTCGTGCCGACCTCGCGCTGCACCACGGCCGACGTGGCCTGGGCCGCCAGGTCGGCCGAGGCCAGCACATAGTCGATGCGCCAGCCGATGTTGCGCTGCTTCAGGTTGCGCCAGGGCGCCCACCAGGTGAACAGGTCGTCGTTGTCGGGATCGAGCGCACGGCCCAGGTCCACCAGGCCCCGCGAGAGCACGCGTTCGAGCGCCACCCGCTCGTCGGGGCGGGCACCAATCTGGTTCGGTTTGCGCTCCTTGGGGTGGATGTCCCGGTCCGTGCGGGCGACGTTCAGGTCTCCGCAGACGAGCAGGCGCCGCCGGTCGCGCGCGGCATCCTCCGCCCAGGTGTCGAGAGCATCGAGAAACCGCAGCTTGGCGTCGTAGTCCTTGCCGCCATTGGGCACGTACACGGACGCGACGGTGAGGGGCGATCCGCGGGCGGGCAGGTCGAGCGTCGCAATCCGCTGCTCGAAGTCGAACGCCGGGTGTTCCAGGGTGGGTGGAGCCGCGGCGAACGCCTTCGAGACGAGCAGCGCCACGCCCGAGTAGCCCTTCTCGCCGTGCCAGAACGACCAGTAGCCGTCCACGTCCCGCAGATCGAACGGCAGCTGGGCGAGGGAGGCCTTGATCTCCTGCAGGCACACGACATCCGGCCGCTCGGCGCCCAGCCATGCGAGCAGCTCGCCCTGCCGCGCGCGGACGCCGTTGACGTTCCAGGTGGCGACCTTCACCGATCCGCTCCTTCTCTCCGCCATCGCCAGGGCTTCGGCAAGGCCGAGGGGCCCGCCGATCGGGCGAAGCGCCGCCCACCAAAGGCCCACGCGCAACGCGCGTGTCTACTGTACCCGCCCCTCGATCTGGTCGTACGCGCGGTAGACACCGTGGTTCAGGATGCCCGCGTCGCGGATGGTCGGGTAGTTTCCCGCGTGCGAGCGCAGGTCGATGCGACGCGCGGCCTCCTCCGCGCTCAGGCCATCGTCGTGCAGCCGTTTCGCCTGCTGCCAGAAGTCCCTGAGGTATGCCTGGAAGTGGTCGATCTTCGCCTTGCCCCGGAAGGCGTCCCCGTGTCCGGGCAGCACCCAGTCGAAGTCGAGCGCGCGCAGCCGGTCGAGCGTCTCGACCCACTCGAGCACGTAGGCGTCGCCCAGGTACGACGGCCCGGCACCGAGCAGGTCGCCGGTGACCACGACCCGTTCCTTCGGCAGGTAGACGACGATGTCGCCACCGGTGTGGCCGCGGCCGAGGAACAGCAGCCGGATCTCGCGGCCTCCGCGGTGGAGCGTCAGCGCGTCGGTGAGCGTCACCGTGGGCGGTTGCGGCTTCACACTGGCCGTCGCGAGCTGGTACTGCTCCTGCACCTTCAGCTGGTCCCCGAGCTTGCGCTTCGCGTCGGCGTCGGCCATCGCGTCGACCTGCTTCCGCAGTTGGGCAATCTGGGATGGAATGGCGCCCACGAACATGTCGTAGGAGCGCCCGCGCATCGACTCGCCCGATGCGAGCATGCGACGCGTGAACTCGTGGCCGATGATCTCCACGCCGGGCCCGTAGATCTGGTTCCCATGCGCGTGGTCCCAGTGGAAGTGCGTGTTGATGACGTAGCGGATCGGCTTGTCCGTGACGGTCTTCACCTGCTCGGCGAGGGCCCACGCCGCGGCAGGCGTGCTGTGCGAGTCCACGATGAGCACGTCCTCGTCGTTCACGACGATCGAAGCGTTACAGCCGACGGAGAGGGCACCCGTCCCGACGGCGTGATAGACGCCGTCCTGGACCCTGTCGAAGCGGAACGCGGCGCCGCGGAACGCGGCGCCGGGCGGCTGCGGCCGCTGGGCCGCGCCGGTCTGCAGCACGATGGCGGTGGTGCCGGCGAGAACGAGGGCGCAGAGCACGGCGACGCGTCGGAGCATGGTGGACAACATGATACGGGAGACGGGGCTCGAGGGGGCGCCGGCCAGAGTCGGTTCAAGAACGCAGGAGGCGTTGCGGGTCGGCATAGTGGATCAGGAGCAGATCGGTTTGCCGGATCGCGGACTCGAGCAGGGGCCGGTCGAGCCCATGCACGGTGCGTGCGCAGACGCGGGCGGCTTCGACCTGCAGCACGCTTCGCGCGATGTCCACGCTGCGGAGCACATCCCGCGGCCCGCTCCCCAGGCACATCGCCCATGACCCGTGCACCCTGGCAGCCAGATAGCGGCCCACGGCGGGTGCCCACCGGGGCCACGACGGGGCCACCCACCGGGCCCACACCTCCGCAACGTCCGCCGGCACGTCCGGCCAGGTGAGATCGGCGGGCATCGCGTCCCGTGCGTGTGCGAAGAGCGCCAGGTCGGGCGGACCCGGCACGCGTGTGTCCGACGCGACAGCCCGAACGATCCGCCGCTCCCATCGGCTAACCTCGTCCCAGCCCATCAGGCGCGGCCGACCCGCACATCCCTGCGGGGCCACATCTGCGCCATCTGCGGCCTCGATCTCCGTTGGGGGCAGGGCTTCCATCGCGTCAAGCCCCTCCGGGTTCCGGCCGTCGCCGAAGATGGCCGGCCCCTCCACGATCTCCGCCGTATCGTCGTCGAAGAGCAGCGCCGCGGCTGTCGGGCAATAGTGGGACAACGTGACGTGGACGCCGCGCGGGTCGATCACGCAGACGTACGGGAAGTGCTCGCAGGAGCGAGGGCGGTGACGATAGATGGCGCACCCTGAGGCCCCGTGGAAGACGCAGTCGCCATCGGACCGGTGTGCCAGGATGCCTGCCACCTCGCCCGGGGCGGTCGGGGCCGGCTCGAGCCACTGCATGGCTGCCGGCCGCCCGCGGCCCTCGTCGAGGGCGCGCTGCACGAGCGAGGCCCGATCGTGCTCGATCGGAATGGGCCACCGCGACGAGCAGCACGCCCCCGAGTGCCGGCACGCGTACCCAAGGTGCGTGCTCAGCCAGTAGGTGCGCATGGCAGGAGAAGCGGCCTGCCTATCTCCTGACTCCCGAGTACTCGAGCATCTGCGTCGTCAGGTCCATCGGGTAGGAGATCGTGACATCGGTGATCTGCCCGTCCGGTCCCGTCACCGGCGTCAGCTTCGGCATCACGAAGCCGGAGTAGGACGGCAGGTCCAGCCTGTCCACGCGCGCGACGACCTCGTCCCGGACCTTGGGGTCGAAGTGCACTCCGTGGGCCTCGAAGAGATCCCTGGCGGCGGCGTAGTCACCCTCGGACTTGATGCGCTGCACCTCGGCGAGCAGGCGGCCGACGCCCTCACGGAACGCCGCCGCGTCCGCCATCACCAGATAGGTCTTGCCGTCGCGCGTGCGCTGCTCGATGGCCTTGCTGTTGGCCATGAGCCATCGGACGATCATCTGCCGGTTGCGCATGTGGTCTTCCTCGATCTGCGAGCCCTCGCGGATGCGGCGCAGCTGCACCAGGGCGTTGCGCGTGTAGGCTTCGTACTCCGCGCGGACGACGGCGTCGTGATCCGCCGCGGGGATGATGCCCAGTTCCACGAGCTTCGGGTCGGCGATGAAGTACAGCCCGACGAGATCCGCGCGGCCCTCCTCCAGCGCGGAGAAGTGCTCCTTGATGAGCGCCTGGGGTGTTGCCTTGCCCTCGGCCTGGCGGCCCGACGCATGGCCGATCACCTCGTGCATGTCCGTCGTGAGCGCCGACGCGAACGCGCCGAACTTCGCGGACCGTTCCACTTCCTCAGGCGTCCAGGAGAACTCGCCGCGCATGGAACCCGGCGTGGACTGGTCGTAGGCCTCGATGACATTCGACAGGGCCACCGACTTGCTGCCGTACTTCTCACGGATGGCCTGGTCGTTCGGCAGGTTGATGCCGATCGGCGTTACCGGGCCGGAGTCGCCCGTTTCCACGACGACGTCGATGGCGTTGGCAACGATGCCCTGGACGTTCGGCTTGCGGTACTTCGCCTCCCACGGCATGCGGTCCTCGAACCACTGGGCATTGGCGGCCAGCGTCTTGATGCGCGTCGTCTTCTCCTGGTTCACGTAGTAGACCAGGCCCTCCCAGCTGCCCTTGGTGCCGCGCGGGTCCATGTAGACCTCGATGAACCCGTTGATGGTGTCTACCGGCGAGTCCTTGTCCTGCACCCACGCGATGTCGTATTGCTCGCGGTCGCGCACCTCACCCGTCCGGTAGAACCGGACGAGCGACGCCAGCGCCTTCACCATCGGCTCGGGCGCGTACGGCTGCGCGTTCTCGAGATGCTTGATGATCTCGGTGATCTGCCTGCCGTACAGGCCGTCGGCCTTGTAGACCTCCTCGACGAGCCCGCCGTCGCGCTTCACCAGGCGCGAGTTCAGGCCGTACTTCTCGCCGAAGCCCTTCAGGTCCGCCATCGACACACCGGAGTACAGGTTATTGGCACTGGCCTCGAGGATGTCGCGGCCCGGACCGGGGTTCTTGTTGGTGACGATGGGATCCACGGCCGGGTCGAAGAACATGGGCTGCAGCCGCGCCAGCATGGCGTCGAGGGTTTCGCCGGCGGGCGTCGCGAAGGTCGCTCCCGCGACGGCCGAGGCCTTCGCCGCCGCGAGCAATGCCTCGGGCGTGCATGTCAGGACGAACTTGCGCGCGGTGAGGTTGTTGTAGGGCCCATTGTTCAGCCAGAAGAGCTTCGTGTAGCGCTGGATCTCGGCCAGCGTGGCCGGATCCACGCCTGCCGGGTGCGCGACGATCTGCTCCAGCACGCCGCGCATCTCGAGCGCGCTCCGGTGCTTCTGGTCGATGTAGATGTCGCGGCCGGCGAGCGCGGCCTGGTAGAGGTGCCAGATGAGGATCTTCTGCTGGAGCGGGAGGGCGCTGAACCCGTCGGCATACAGCTGCACGACGGCGGCATCGTCCACCCGCTCGAGCAGATACGTGCGGTCCGCCGGGTCACTGGGGGCCGGGGCCGCGGACGCCGGGAGCTCGGTGGGCGGCGGGGTGGAGCAGGCGGACGCCAGGAGGGCGGCCGCGAGAATGAAGGCAGTCACTCGCATCTGGTAAGTGTAACGGGGACGGGGACCGGCAGATCGGGACACAATGGCAGGGCCGTGCCCGTCGCCCTGCTGCTGTCCGCCCTCATCAGTCCCGCCGCCGACGCGACTTTACAATTGTCACAGGGACTGTCCCCGTCACAGTTCGTCACTGCCCTGCAGCAGGCGGCGGCGCGAAACGACCGCCGTGCGGTGGCCGGGATGATGCGCTACCCGCTGGACGTGACCGCCGCGGGACTGCAGATTCCCGTGCCAGACGCCAACGCGTTCGTCGGCCTCTACGACTCGATCATGACACCCGCGATGAAGGCCGTGATCGCGCGCGCCCGCGTGCCGGCCGATGACAGGCCGCGGCCCGACGTCATCACGCTCAGCAGCGGAGGCCTCGTCTTCGAGAACGTCCTGACCATTGCACCCTCCGCGGGGGGATTCAAGGTGACCCGGCTGGCCGTGCCCGTGACACCGGCCGCCGGCACCTCCGGGGGATCCGCCGCCGCCGCGCGCCGCCTCACGTTCCGCGTCGGCCGGCCGACGCAGGTCAGCGGCTCGCTCGATCCCGGCGGCAGGGATCGCTACGAGTTCCACGCCGTCCAGGGCGCACGCCTCGACGTGCGGCTCACAGGGGTGCCCGGACGCTCGGTGCTGATCCGCATCCTGGACCGCAAGACCGGCAGGCCCGTGGACGCCCGCGCCGATACGGGCACACGCGTGTGGACCGGGCACCTGGCGGCCTCGTCCACCTATGCCATCGAGGTCGTCCGGCAGCCCGACTCGGGGACCGGGACACTCATCTACACGCTGGCGGTGGGGATTAAATAGGTTCTCGGGTTCTCGGGTCCTCCCGCCGAGTGCCTGTCAGGCAGGCCACGATAAGATGCCGGCCGAAACGATTCCCCGGGAAGGAGTGTCCCCATTGGCAGAGCGAATCCACGGGCTCGACCACCTCCGGCACGCATCAGCTGCCATCGCGCTTGGCATGGCCGTCGCCTGCGCGCCACCGCCTGCACCGTCCCCGGCGCCACACGCCGCCGCGACCGCCGACTACTTCGACAACACCGGTCGCACGGACGCCCTGAGCGGGGGCGTCCGCATGATTCCCATCACCACGCCAAAGGGCACGTTCAAGGTGTGGACGAAGCGGGTGGGAAACAACCCGCGCATCAAGGTCCTGCTGCTGCACGGCGGCCCGGGTGCCACGCACGAGTACTTCGAAGCCGCCGACAGCTTCTTCCCGGGCGCAGGCGTCGAGTACTACTACTACGACCAGCTCGGCTCGGCCTACAGCGACCAGCCGAAGGACTCGGACCTCTGGACCATTCCCCGCTTCGTGGACGAAGTGGAGCAGGTCCGGCAGGCACTCCGCCTCGGACCGGACAACTTCTATCTCCTCGGGCACTCCTGGGGCGGCATCCTCGCCGTGGAGTACGCCCTCGCGCACCAGGAACACCTGAAGGGGCTCGTCATCTCGAACATGATGGCCAGCATCCCGGCCTACAACGCGTACGCGGCGCAGGTGCTGATGCCGGCGATGAACCAGGCGGCGCTGGCGGAGATCAGGGCCCTCGAGGCGAAGCGGGATTTCCAGAATCCCCGCTACATGGAGCTGCTGGTCCCGCACTACTACGTGGATCACATCCTGCGCATGCCGCCCGACCAGTGGCCCGATCCGGTCAATCGGGCGTTTGCGAAGATCAACCAGGACATCTACGTGGGGATGCAAGGGCCGAGCGAGATGGGCGCCAGCGGCCTCCTGGAGAAGTGGGACCGCACGGCCGACCTGCCGCGAATCACCGTGCCGACGCTGGCCATCGGCGCCCGGCACGACACGATGGACCCGAAGGGCATGGAGACAATCGCGAAAGCCGTGGCCCACGGACGTTATCTCTACTGCTCGAACGGCAGCCATCTGGCGATGTACGACGACCAGCAGACGTACTTCGCGGGCGTGACTGCCTTTCTGCGGGACGTCGACGCCGGGAGGTTCTGACGCCTTCGCCGATGGCCTGAACTTCCGACTCCCGGCGTCCGTAGGTAATGCGTGGAGGCCGTCCGATGAGCGAGTTCCTGGGCGATCTGAGAGTCGGCGCGCGGCAGTTGCTTCGCCGGCCGGGGTTTGCGGCGGCAGCCATCGCCACGCTGGCCCTCGGCGTGGGACTGAACACCACCCTCTTCAGCGTCGTCAACGCGATGCTGTTTCGCGAGGCCGCCGTGACCGAGCCGGGCCGCCTCGTCGAGATTTACTCGGGCGTCAGCCAGGACCTCCCGCAGTTCAGCTCGTCCTACCCCGACTTCCGGGCGATCCGGGAAGGCGCCCATGCCTTGTCGGGGGTAGCCGCACACGCGTTCGTGCGCGGCATCCTCAGCATTGGCGAACGCCCGGTGCTGGCCACGGGCGAGGCCGTCACCGACGGGTACTTCGAGGTGCTGGGCGTGCGCCTCGCGCAGGGCCGTCCCCTCTCCGCCGAGGACAACGCGACCGCCGGCGCGGCGCCGGTCATCGTCATCAGCCACGGCCTGTGGCAGCGGCGCCTCGGTGGCCGCGACGACGTCGTGGGGACGACGCTCCGGCTGAGCGGCGTGCCTTACACGGTCATCGGCATCGCCCCGCCCGCCTTCGTTGGCACGATGCCGGGCCTGGCGCCGGAATTCTGGGTTCCTTCGGTGCACGTCGATCGGCTCGCGGTCTCAGGACCCACGGCTTCGACGGGACCCGCATCGGACCGCCCGCGCCTCGAGCAACGGGGAGCGCGCTGGCTCTTCGTCAAAGGCCGCCTGGCGAACGGGGCCACGGTGGAGCAGGCGCGAGCCCAGATCGAAACCATCTTCGCGCGTCTCCGCACGGATCATCCGGACACCAACGACCGGGTGACGTCCAGCGTCGTGCCCATCACCTCCATCCGCTTCCACCCCATGCTGGACGGCTACGTGCGTGCGGCCAGCGCACTGCTGATGGTGGCGGTCGGCCTCGTCCTGCTCGTGGCGTGTGCGAACGTGGCGAGCATGCTGCTGGCGCGCGGCGCCGCACGGCGGCGAGAGCTGGCCATCCGCGCCGCGGTCGGCGCGGGTCGGGGACGCCTGCTGCGGCAGCTGCTCACCGAGAACCTCGTGCTGGCCGCCACGGGCGGCGCCGTCGGCACCCTCGTCGCCTGGTGGGCCGGGCGCGCCCTCACGAGCGTCGGGACCGAGGCCCTGCCCATGGGTATCTCGTTCGACTTCACGACCGACACGACGGTACTGGCCTTCTCTGCGCTGGTGACCGGTGCGGCCGCCCTCGCCGCCGGCCTCGCGCCGGCGTGGTCGGCCTCGACGCCCGAGCTCGTGCCCGCGCTCAAAGACGACGCCGGCGCCGGACCGCGCCACCGGCTCTCCCTGCGCGATGCCCTCGTCGTCGGACAGCTCGCCCTGTCGCTCGTCCTGCTCGTCGCCGGCGCCCTGCTCGGGCGCGGTCTCCTCGCGGCCCGCAGCACCGACGTCGGCTTCGACGCCGGCCACGTGGCCATGCTCTCGTTCAACCTGCAGATGAACGGCTACGACGTCGAGCAGGCCACAGCGTTTCGCGAGCGCTCGGTGCAGGCGCTTCGCGCGCTCCCCGGTGTCACCGCGGTGTCCCAGGCGTCACGCCTGCCGCTCGCGCCCGACATCACGATGGAGGCCATTCGCGTCCAGGGCCATCACGCGCCAGAGGACGAGCCCACGCCGATCGACGCCGCCCACGTCGGGGCCGACTATTTCGCCGTCGTCGGCGTGCCCATCGTGGAGGGTCGCGCGTTCTCGGCGGACGACGAGGCCCAGGGCCGTCGCGTCACGGTCGTCAACGAGACGATGGCGAGGCAGTACTGGCCCGGCCGGTCGGCCACCGGCCAGCGGATCTACCCTGATGGCTACGACCAGCCGGCCCTGGAGGTCGTCGGAGTGGCGCGGGATCACAAGGTTCGCTCCGTCGGCGAGGCGCCGCGACCCTACCTGCACCTGATACCAACACGCGGTCAGGACATCAGCCTCGCAATCCGCACCAGCGCGCCGGCCGCCGGCGCGCTGCCCATGCTGCGGCAGGCCCTGTGGGCCATGGAGCCGGACATCATCTTCACGGAGGACGTGGCAGCCACCGAGGTCGTGGCCACGACCATGGCGCCGACGCGCATCGGCGCGCTGTTGATGGCCGCCTTCGGCGGCCTGGCCCTGCTGCTCGCCGCCGTCGGCCTCTACGGCGTGATCGCCTACGCCGTCAGCCTGCGGACACGGGAGGTGGGTGTCCGCATGGCGGTCGGCGCCGAGCGCGGCCAGGTCCTGTGGATGATCCTGCGCCAGGGCGGCCGGCTTGCGCTGGTCGGCGTGACGCTGGGCGCCCTGCTGGCGGCGGGGGTCGGACGCCTCCTCGGCTCACTGCTCTACGGCGTCAGCGGCTTCGATCCGGTCGCCTACGGCGCGGCCGCGACCGTGCTGCTGGCGGTCGCTGCGCTGGCCAACCTGTTGCCCGCCGTGAGCGCGTCACGGATTGATCCGTTGCGCGCGCTGCGACACGAGTAGAGGTGAAGTAGCATGAGCGGCGCCGCGCGTCGCGGCCGGGAGCCCGCTCATGATCACCAGGCGCGATTTCGTGAAGTCCGCCACGGCCTCGCTGGCCGCGGCCTCTGCCCTGCCAGGCCGGGCCGATGCGGCAACCGCCCGCGCGGGCGCCAGGGTCGACCGTTCCGCCGACATTCTCATCCAGCGCACCGTCCCCCCGGTGGTCATCTCCGACCATTCCGGCTTCGAGTTCAGGAACGGCGGCACCGAGAACGCCGTCGAGCGCGCGTTCCGTCTCATCACCGAGGGCCAGGACGTGCTCGACGCGCTCATCGCGGGCGTGAACATCCCGGAACTCGATCCGCTGGAGACCGGCATCGGCTACGGGGCACTCCCCAACGCCGACGGCGTGGTGGAACTGGACGCGTCGTGCATGCACGGGCCGACGAAGCGCGCCGGGGCGGTCGCGGGCATCCAGGGCGTCCGCACGCCATCGCTGGTGGCGAAGGCCGTGATGGAGAACACCGATCACCACCTGCTGGTCGGCACGGGCGCGCAGCAGTTCGCGCGGGCGATGGGGTTCCGCATCGAGGACGACCTCAACACCGAGACCTCGCGCCGGCTCTGGCTCGAGTGGAAGCGCCGCGTCGATCCCGGGCACTGGCTGGACCCGAAGGGCGACGGACGCCGGCCGAAGGACCGGCACGAGAAGGATCCCGGCGATGGCGGGGGGCCGGATGTGTCCGCCCACGTCCTCTACGACAGAACCTGGGAGTCGCGCGCGCTCGCCGCGGGTCGCTCGATGGTGCGCGACGGCCTCATCCGCGAGGGCAGCTTCTGGGGCACCATCAACTGCGATGGCATCGGTCCGAACGGCGACATCTGCGGGGTGACGACGACCAGCGGCCTGGCGTGGAAGATCCCCGGGCGCACGGGCGACTCCCCCATCCTGGGCGCGGGCCTCTACGTGGACAACGAGGTGGGCGCGGCGGGCTCCACCGGCCGAGGCGAGGCGAACCTCTACAACCTGTCATCGTTCCTCATCGTCGAGGCGATGCGGCGCGGCCTGTCGCCGAAGGATGCCGGGATGGAAGCGCTGCAGCGCATCAAGGCGAACACCGTCGAGAAGCGCCTGCTCAACTCGACGGGGAACCCGAACTTCAACATCCGGTTCTTCGCGCTCAACAGGCGTGGACAGTACGCGGGCGTGGCCATGTATCGCGCGGGTGAGACGAAGTTCGCCGTCTGCACGGAGAACGGCGCGCAGGCGCTGGACCTCGAGCCGCTGCTGCCGGGCGCGCCGGAGGACTGACACGGAAGGGAGGCGGACGGCCCTGATGTACAGGGTCGCAGGTGGCGCAGGGAGCGTTCGGCGGCCACCGCGCGATCGAGACGCGACCATCGTCCGCGGCACGGCCGAGATCGACCTCCGCGGCGAGGTCGACATGCGAGCGGCTACTGCTTCAGCGCGGGGTGCACGTAGTCCCTCGGCAGGACACGGTCGGGATCCGGGCGCACGCTCAGGTAGTCCACGTGGTCCGCGATGTCGGTCCACCCATGCGGTACGCCCGCCGGGATGATGATGATGTCACCCCGCTTCACGACGCGCTTCACCACGTCCGGGCCCTCGATGCGGCCGCTGCACGACGGCCCGTTCAGCACGCGCGTCACCTGGCTGTCGGACGCGGACTTCCGTCCGTTGACGATGTGGCCGCCGGTCACCAGCGTGCCACCGCCGGAGGTGATGATGTAGGGCTCGGCCTGGGCGGTCGGCGCCGCCGGGGCACCGCCACCGGCCGCCGGACGGGGCGGCGCGTTGGTGGGACCACGATGGATGATGCCGACGGCCAGGTTCAACTTGCCGATGTCGGTGCTGATAATCTGCCGGTCCACGCCCGGCAGGGCATTGACCGCCTCCACCTGCTCATCGGTGATGTAGGTGGCGGCTTTCGGCGACTGCGCCAGCGCCAGGGCCGGCCACAGGAGCAGCCACGACGACGTTCGGACGGCACGTGTGTTCATGGAACCCCCCCGGGGACCCTGGAAATTGGTCGTCTTCAGCCCCTTCTGTGCCTCCTGCACGGCCGGCGACACGGGCGCGGCGCCCGGCATCGTCGTCGGCTCCTGGTAGCGCGCGCGGGTCGTGGCCTGGTCGCCGGCGGCCGCTGCGGCGCGCGCGAGGCCCGGCACCGACGGGGTCCGCTTCGGCTGCTGGGCCTTTGCCAAGCCGCCCGCCGGCGCGGGATCCAGCTTGTCCCTTTCGTCACGTCTGGCGCCCGGGATGCTCACGCGGCTCAGCCGGGGTCTGGGGTCCGCAGGATCAGCCGTGGCGCTTGCGCGTGGTCTCGACCGACCCCGAGCCCACCTCGTGCCACCAGCGGTCGGCGGCCTGCAGGCGGTACGGTGCAAAGGACAGCGGCAGCTGCTCCCGCAGGTACTCGCCCGCCGGCAGGCGGCGCGGCGGATCATGTCGAACGACACGCAGCGCCCTGGCCTCCTCGGCCCGGGCCAGCCTTCGCATGAGGATTCTGGTCGCACCTTTCATGACGGCGTCCCCCGACTGTCGGCAATCGCGTCCCGATGACTTCGCTTCGGGTGACACGCCGTGTCGCTGCTGCCACTTCTTGCTACTCGCTGCACGGCAACGGCTCAACGCGATTGCACTCCCCTTCGCACCATCAGTGCCGGCCAGACACCTGGCCGGACACTGCCCGCCCGCTGTGCAACAGGGATGCCAGACTGGGGTTCTCGGGTTCTCGGGTTTTGCCATCTTGAGTGGACCACAGGAGCGTGCGGCGTTCGGACGGGACTTCAGCGGGCGCGTCCGCCTCCTCGCGCATCCCGTGGATGTTCGCGGGGTCGGTGAAGGATGTCATGGCGACGGAGGGTCGGGCTGGACCGGATCCCAAGTCAATGGTCCAATACACGCCAGCCCATGTCCTTCACGCTCGATGCCGACCTCGCGGCCCTTGCGAACTGCCGCATCTTCTTCGGCCACCAGTCCGTCGGCTCCAATATCCTGGCCGGCCTCGCCGACCTGCAGAAAGGCAGCGCGCACCCTGTCGCCATCCTCGAACACCGGGCCGGAACACGACCGCCGCAGGCCTGCCTTCTGCACGCAACGGTCGGCCGCAACGAGCAGCCGCTCACGAAGTGCGAGGAATTCCGCCGCATCATCGACGAGGATCTGGCCGGGCTCATCGACGTGGCGCTCCTCAAGTTCTGCTACATCGACATCAACGAGCACACCGATGTGGACGCGCTCTTCGCGCAGTACACGTCAGCCATGGACGACCTGGCGCGTCGGCACCCCGGGACCGCGTTCGTGCACGTCACGGCGCCCCTCCGGCACACTCCCGGTGGCCTCGGCGTCCTCGCGCGCGAACGGCTTGGACGGCCCAACCGGGTGAAGCTCGCCAACATGAAGCGCAATCGCTTCAACGACCTGATGCGCCGGGCTCGTGCGAGCACCGGCGTCTTCGATCTCGCGGCGATCCAGTCCCTGCACGCCGACGGCCGGCGCGAGTCGTTCCGGAAGGATGGCGCCACGTATCAGAGCCTCGTCGGCGCGTACACCGACGACGGGGGGCACCTGAACGCCGCGGGGAGGCTGGTGGCGGCTCGTGAGATGGTCCGCTGCCTCGCCGGCGTGGCTCGCGAGCGCCAGGCCGCGGCAGCGGGAGCGGCCGGACGGTGATTCGGGACAGGCACACGGCTCCGCGGCCACGACGCGGGAGTCCTCAGGAACGAGCTGGCGGCGCGGCGAGTGCGAACACCAGCACGTCGGAGGCGAACGTCACCTCCAGCGACGTCAGGGCCTCGACGCGTCCCGCCGCGCTGGCCCGCGCGCCGCGGTAGGTCGCGCGCAGCAGCGCCACGAGATCCTCGTGGCCGAGGCGATGGGACTCGTGCGTCGTGACGCGTTCCTCAAGGTCGAAGGACGGCGCGTGGGCGGCGATCGCGGCGTCCACGCGGTCCCGTTCGACCGCGGCCCCCTGAACGAGTTCCCGCAGCTCCACGAGATCGCCGGGCGCCGGTACCGCGATCACGAGCCGCCCACCGGGCTTCAACACGCGCGCGCACTCGATGGGGTTTCGACGCCCGTGCAGCGACAGCACCACGTCCGCGCTCCGCTCGAGGATGGGCAGGCGCCGGTCCGCGTTGGCCACGATCCAGATGAGGCCCGGAAACCGTCGAGCGGCCTCCTCGGCGGCCGCGGCCGAGAGGTCGATGCCAATGCCCATGATCGATGCCGCGGCGGCGAGCGCCCCGAGGGCGTCGCCCGTGCCCGAGCCCAGGTCCACGACGACGGCACCGGGCTGCAGGCCCATGGCGGCCACGCGTCGCACCAGCTCGTCGACCACGGCCAGGCCCACCCCGGCCGACAGCAGGGTCGCCCGGGCCTCGACGGCCATCCGCGCATCTCCTGGCGTCCGCGACTTCCGGTCCTGCGGCTGCAGCAGGTTCACGTAGCCCCGCCTCGCGATGTCGAACGTGTGCCCGCGCGGGCATGCGTACGCGCCCCCGCGTCGCGTCAGCGGCTGGCCGCAGGCGCGCACGGTGCACGACAGCGGCGGGGCGGCTGTGCGCGCGTTCATGGGCGATTGCCGATTGGAGATGGGACGATTCATCGAGGACGGGCGATTGAACGATTCCCGCCCAGCCCCATCGTAACGCCGGCCGGGCTGGGCGTGCAGGAGAAGGTCCGCGCATGGAGGGCAAGGAGTACGTCGTCAAGGACGGGGACGTGATGCTGTTCAAGTTCAACGTCTGAGCGGGTGCGGGCGGGCCGTTGACCGCGTCAACGCCAGCCCTTGAGCTTCGCGAACGCAGCGGCCATCCACCTTACGTGGCCCCGCGTGCTGTGCAACCGACGGCGTGGCCATCAACGAGGAGGGCGCCGGCCCCATGTGCATGGACGCGCATGCGTCGGTGATGTCAGGATCAGCGCATGAGCACACCCCTGCCCGAGCCGTGGCTGCGCGGTCCGCTGCCCGGCATCCCGCTGCTGCTGCAGCCGGTGGCGCACGCCTTCGTGCTGTCGATCGAGGACTGCGAGAGGGCCGCGGGCATGCTCACGCCCGGGCAGCTGTGGCACGAGGCCGGCGGGGCGGCCCCGGTGGGCTTTCACCTGGTGCACCTGGCCGGCAGCACGGATCGGCTGCTGACCTATGCCCGGGGAGAGGCGCTCACGGCGGCGCAGAAGGAGGCGCTCGTGGCCGAACGCGCACCTGCGGATCCGCGGCAGGACGCGGCGACGCTCCTGCGCGCGTGGCGCGCGGGCATCGAGCGCGCCCTGGCACAGCTGGCGGGCACGCCGGAGTCCCTGCTGCTCGACGCGCGCGCCGTGGGACAGGCACGGCTGCCGTCCACCGTGCTCGGCCTCCTCTTCCATGCCGCGGAGCACGCCTCGCGCCACACCGGGCAGGTCGTCACCACCGCAAGGGTCGTCCGTGCCCTGGCGTGACCGCGCGTTCGCCTTCGTCGTCGCGACCGCCGTGGCGCTCGTTGGCGACGGGGCGATGCAGCTGGGCCTGGATGCCGTGCGCGTGTCGAGCTACGGGTCCGCGCCGTGGTGGATCACGGCCAACCTGGTCGAGCGGGGGCGCTGGGTCGTGTTCGCCGCGGTGCTGTGGTGGGCCGCACCCCGCCTGACGGAGCCCGGCCCGGATGCCGCCAACGCCCGGGAGACCGAAGCCGGCGGCCGCGCCGAGGCCTGGCGCCAGGTGGGGCTGACCGTTCTGGTGATCCCCCTCCTGTGGGTGCTCGCCACCTGGATCGTCAGCGCCATCCGCTTCACCCTGCTCGGCAGCTGGGCCACCGAGGGCCGGGTGTTCCTGGCGCCGGAGTACTACCGCGGCATCCTCATCGATTACGCGCCGTGGCTCATGGCGGGCGCAACGCTGCTGGGCGTGCGCAGGCATGTGTAGGTGTGGGCGGGTGCGAACAGGTGCGGGCGGACTTGCCTCGCCGAAGCTCGCGCTGGTGGCGGGCGTTAGCGAGGACGGGGCATCATAGAGACATGCCGAAGACGGTTTCCGTGAAGGTCTTCAACGCGCGCGGGCAGCTGGTCGGGCCCCTGGATTTGCCGCGGGTCGAGAAGACGGACGCGCAGTGGCGCGCGCAGCTGACACCCGATCAGTACCGCATCGCCCGCGCCCAGGGTACCGAACGGCCGTTCTGCGGCACGCTGCTCGATAACAAGCGCCACGGCGTCTACTCGTGCGTCTGCTGCGGCCTGCCGCTCTTTGCGTCCAACGCGAAGTTCGACTCGGGCACCGGCTGGCCCAGTTTCTTCCAGCCCGTAGCCGACGAGAACGTCGCGACGCGACCGGACCGCAGCCACGGCATGGTGCGCGTCGAGATCCTGTGCGCGCGGTGCGACGGCCACCTGGGCCACGTGTTCCCGGACGGCCCGCCGCCGACCTGCCAGCGCCACTGCGTGAACTCGGAATCCCTGGCGTTCACCGACGTCGAGGACCTCTCCTCGCTGGCGGATCCGTCCGCCGGGTAGGTGGAGCTGCGCACGCCTGCAAGCCCGGCCGCACCCGTCCGCACCCGCCCGCACCTGCCCACACCCGCCCGCTCAGGCTGCCCCGGCCTCGCCGGCCGGGGTGTGGCTGACCAGGTGCACCGTGCGCGTCGGGAACGCGAACGACGCTCCCGCCTGCTCCACGACCTGCATGAACCCGAGCAGCACCTCCTGCCGGCACACCTGGAAGTCGGCCCAGGTGGGCACGGCGAACCACGCCATGATCTCGACATCGAGTGAGCTGGCGCCGAACTCCTTGAACTTGACGACGACGGCGTCCGGCCAGACCTTGGGGTGCTGGCGCAGGACGCGCTCGAAACCGTCCAGCACCTGCTGCATCTGCGCGCCCGTCGTGCCGTACTCGACGCCGATCGTGGTGGCCAGGCGCATGCGGTCCCGTACGGTGAACGACTCGAGGCGCTGGTCGGCCAGCTTGCCGTTGGGGATGCTGATGAGCGTGCGATCCAGCGTGCGGAAGCGCGTCGAGCGCAGGCCGATGTCCTCGACGGTCCCGACGAACTCCTCGACCTTCACGAAGTCGCCGACGCGGAACGGCTGGTCCACGGCGAGCGCCATCGACCCGAACAGGTTCTCCACGGTCTTCTGCGCCCCGAACGCGAGCGCCAGGCCGCCGATCCCGAGGCCGGCCAGCACCGTCGTCACGGGATAGCCGAAGGCGGCGAGGAGGGCCAGGCTGCCGAGGGCCGCGATGGCGCCCTTCGCGAGGTTCGAGCCGATGGTGAGCAGGTGGCGCGCCGACGGGCTCCCGATCGCCCACGGCCGCGACAGCGTGAACTCGACGAACACGTTCACCAAGCGCCAGAGGCCCCAGAAGATGGTGGCCACCCAGGCGCCACGGACGGCATGGGCAATGACGCGCTCGCCGGCGTCGGGCAGGCCGATCGAGTGTCCGAGCGCGGCGAACAGGGCGAGGGTCCAGGCCACCCCGAGGGGAGGCCCGAGGGTATCGAAGAGCCTGTCGTCCCAGGCGGTCTGCGTCCGCGACGAGACGCGCCTCAGCACGCCGCGCGTGATCGCGCCGAGCAGCCGCCCACCCCACCATGAGACGGCGACGGCGGCGGCCAGGGCGATCCACTGCCACCACATGATGTCGAAGGGTCCCGGAGCCGTGAGGGATCCCAGGTGCGAACGAACGAGCCAGTCCGTCACCCGGCGGCCGATGGCGCCGATGCCGGTCGACGCGGCCTCGGCCCCTGGCAGTTGCGCGTTGAGCAGGTCCATGATCCTCCAAACACATCATGGACACCCCCGCCGCTGCAAGCTGGAGCGGCCCGGCCGGCCACGCTGGCTGTGGTCAACGCGGACGGCGCCGCGCCGCCGCATCCGGGACGGCCAGCACCAGTGCGCCGCCGATGACGACCACGACGCCGATGGCGACGAGCCCCGCCGCGAATCCGCCCGTCGTGTCGCGGAGATACCCTATGCCGTACGGGCCGACGAAGCCGCCGACATTCCCCACGGAATTGATGAGCGCGATGCCTGCGGCGGCGCCGACGCCGTGCACGAAGGAGGTGGCGAGCGTCCAGAAGGGGCCGAACATGGACGCGAGCCCCAGCATGGCGATCGACAACAGCACGAGCGAGGGCCCGAGGCCCTGCACGAACGCGGTGGCCACGAACGCCGCGCCGGCCACGGCCGCGCCCGCCGCCACGTAGCGCCGCCGCTCTCCCGTGCGGTCCGAATGGCGTGACGTCACGACCATGCCGACCGCGCCCGCCAGGTACGGGATGGCGCTCAGCAGCCCGATCTGGAGCGCCGATCCCGCGAACGCGGCCTGCAGGATCTGGGGCAGGAAGAACCCGAACGCATAGAGCGCGACGGGCACGACGAAGTAGACGAGCGCCAGCACCCACAGCCAGGGGTGGCGGAGCGCCTCCCCCACGCCGTGCGCGCGCCCGGCCTCGACGGACGCCTCGCCGGACAACGCGGCCGCCAGGGCACGGTGCTCGCCCAGCGTGAGCCACGATGCCTCGTCCGGCGTGTCCGTCAGCACCCGCAGCACGACAAGTCCCATCACCGCCGCGGGCAGTCCTTCGAGCAGGAACATCCACTGCCAGCCCGCCAGCCCGCCGAAGCCGTCGAGCGTGAGCAACGCGCCCGAGATGGGTCCGCCGACGATGCCCGCGGTGACGACGGCGGTCATGAAGGTCGCGACGGTCCGCGCGCGCTCGCGCGCGGGCACCCAGCGCGTGAGGTAGTAGATGATGCCGGGGAAGAACCCCGCCTCGGCCGCGCCCAGCAGGAAGCGCAACGCGTAGAACGTGGACGCGTCGCGAACGAACATCATCGCCGCCGAGATGAGCCCCCACGAGATCATGATGCGCGCGATCCACCGCCGCGCGCCGACCCTGGCCAGGATGATGTTGCTCGCAATCTCGAAGGCCGTGTAGCTGACGAAGAAGATGCCGGCGCCGAAGCCGTACACCGCCGCCGAGAAGCCGAGTGCGGCGTTCATCTGCAGCGCCGCGAAACCGACGTTGATGCGGTCGAGATACGCGAAGATGTAGCAGAAGAAGACGAAGGGGACGAGCCGCCGCCGCACTTTCGCGGCGGCGGACTCCAACGCGCGATCGCTCATGGCCAGACGCCTGGCCGGGAATTCTAGCCCAGCTGGGCCGCAAGGGAAGAAGGCCCCCGCATATAATCCGCGGGTGTGCGCCGCGACACGACTCTCGCCTGAACTGCTCCAGCGCCCCTGCCGTCCGGACGACATTCCCTTCGCCACGACGGTCGAGGCCCGGCCCGTCACAGGCGTCGTGGGCCAGGACCGCGCCGTCGAGGCCCTTCGCTTCGGCATCGGCATGCGGCGCCACGGCTACAACCTGTTCGCGATCGGCCCGCCCGGTGTGGGCAAGCAGACGCTGCTCCGCCAGTTCCTCGGCGATCAGGCCGCCCGCGAGGCCGTCCCGAGCGACTGGTGCTACGTGCACGACTTCACGGACCCGGGACGCCCGCGTGCGCTGGAGCTGACGCCGGGCATGGGGATCGGGCTGCAGCGCGACATGGCCCACGCCGTGGCCGAGCTGCGCGTGGCCCTGCGCACCACGTTCGAGAGCGAGGAATACCGCACTCGCAAGCAGCAGATCATCGGGCGCTTCAAGGAGCGCCAGGAGCGTGCCATGACCGGCGTGCAGGAGCGGGCGCGCCGGCGTGACATCGAGGTCCTGCAGACCGGCATGGGCATCGCGGTGGCGCCTGCCCGCAACGGCGCCGCCATCGACCCTGCGTCGTTCCAGTCCCTCCCGCCCAGGGAGCGCGAACGCTACCAGGCCGCCATGGACGAGGTCGGCACCGAGTTGCAGGAGCTGCTCCGGAAGTTCCACCAGTGGGGGCGCGAGCACTACGAGGAGCTCAAGGCGCTCGACCGCGAGATGGCCGCCACCACCGCACACCACGTGCTGGACAGCCTGCGCCGCACCTACCGCGCACTGCCCGAGGTCCTCGACTTCCTCGCCCAGGTCGAGGTGGACGTGGTGGACAACGCGGACGCCTTCCTCGAGAGCAGCCCCGAAGGCGTCGAGGCCGTCCTCAAGCGCGCGCTGAAGCCCGAGCTGTCGAACGGACCCTCGTTCCGCCGCTACCAGGTCAACGTCCTGGTGGACCGGACGGGCCTGGGCGGCGCACCCGTGGTGTACGAGGACAACCCGACGCACGCGAACCTCATCGGCGCCATCGAACACGAGACGCAGTTCGGCGCGCTCCTCACCAACTTCACCCTGATCAAGACCGGAGCGCTGCACCGCGCCATCGGCGGCTACCTGGTCCTCGACGCGCTGAAGGTCCTCCAGCAGCCCTTCGCCTGGGAAGCCCTGAAGCGCATGATCCGATCGGGCGAGGTCCGCATCGAGTCGCTCGGCCAGGCGCTCGGCCTCGTGCCCACGGTGTCGCTCGAGCCCGCCCCCATCCCCCTCGGGCCCACGAAGCTCGTGCTCACCGGCGATCGCATGCTGTATTACCTGCTGTCGGCCCTCGACCCCGAGTTCCTCGAGCTGTTCAAGGTTCTCGTGGACTTCGAGGAGACGATGGACCGAGGGCCCGCCACCGAGCCGACCTACGCGAGCCTCGTGGCGACGCTCGTCTCGCAGGAGCGGCTCCGCCCATTCGATCGCGGGGCCGTCGCGCGCGTCATCGACCACGCCGCCCGGGCCGCGGGCGATGCGGAGAAGCTCTCGGTGCAGATGCGCGGGATCCTCGACCTGCTCCGCGAGTCGGACTACTGGGCCGGGAGCGCCGGCCACGACGTGGCCACGGCGGCGGACGTGCAGCAGGCCCTCGACGCGCAGCGCCTCCGCTCCGGCCGTGTCCGCGAGCGGCTGCAGGAGGCCATCCGGCGCGACGACATCCTCGTGTCCACGACCGGCGAGGCCATCGGCCAGGTGAACGGGCTCTCCGTCTTCCAGATCGGTGAGCACGCCTTCGGCCATCCGACGCGCCTCACGGCGCGCGTGCGGCTCGGGAAGGGCGAGGTGATCGACATCGAGCGCGAGGTCAAGATGGGCGGCCCCATCCACTCCAAGGGCGTCCTCATCCTCGCGGGCTTCCTCGGCTCCCGGTATGCGACGAAGGCCCCGCTGTCGCTCTCGGCGACCATCGTGTTCGAGCAGTCGTACGCGGGCGTGGAGGGCGACAGCGCGTCGCTGGCCGAGCTCTGCACGCTCGTCTCGGCGCTGGCCGGGCTGCCGGTACGCCAGTCACTGGCCACGACCGGATCGATCAACCAGCACGGCCAGGTGCAGTCCATCGGCGGCGTGAACGAGAAGGTCGAGGGCTTCTTCGACATCTGCCAGCAGCGCGGCCTCACCGGCGAGCAGGGCGTCATCATCCCGAAGAGCAACGTGAAGAACCTGATGCTGCGCCGGGACGTCGTGGACGCCGTCGCGGCCGGCCGCTTCCACGTGCACGCCGTCGAGCAGGTGGACGACGCGCTGGAGTTGTTGACGGGCACGACGGCGGGCGCGCGGGATGAAACCGGCAGCTTCCCCGACGGCAGCGTCAACGCGTGCGTCGAGGCCCGTCTGGTAGGGTTTGCGGAGGCCGCGCGCGCGTTCGTCAAGGGCACGACGTAGGTTCTGGGGTTCTGGGGTTCTGGGGTTCTGGGGTTCTCGGGTTCGGGGGTTCTCGGGTTCCTTGGCGTCACCGGCCGCGGGTACCACGTGCCGAGACGGACGTCGATGCCATCCGCGGGGAGGGTGGACTCAGATCAGCGGCCGCACGCCGCGGCCTTCCCGGGCGGCTCGGTTCGCATGACGCGCGCCACCCACTGCTGGTCGCAGCGGCAGGGATGGACCACGCACCGCCGGGTGCCGTCAGTCCGCCGCCAGCGACGCGCCCGGCAGGGGGCGCGGCCGGGACGTAGGGATACGGTTCACGGAGGGGCGGGTGACGGCCCGGTGGATGAGGACGCTGACGCCGAACAACAGGACCGTCCCCGGGATGTCCACGCCGTAGTGCGCGCCGGTCAGTACTGTCGAGAGGGTCATCAGGCCGTTCAACAGCACGAACAGCCAGAGGATGCGGTAGCCGCGGAAGACCCACGTCAGCATGAAGCCGCCGGCGACGTGAAACGAGGGCATCGAGATCAGTCCCTCGAGATCGTCGAAGCGAATCACCGACAGCGTGCCGTCGCGGAACCCGTTGAAGTGGGCGAGGAACCGCGCCTGCGGCAGCGTCGACTCGAACCCGTAGTACGCGAAGGCGCACGCAGCCGGGAACAGGGCCAGCGAGGCCACGGTGACCAGCGCACACAGGTGGAAGTGGAAGCAGTACTCCCACAGGCGGTTCGCGTCACGGTACACCAGGCCCAGGAGGAGGATGACCCCGACGAACTGCGGCAGCAGGCTGAAGTAGGCCAGCCGGAGGACCTCGGCGACCAGGGGCCTGGCGCGCGTCCAGTCCGCCAGGGTGGGCACATGAATGCCCAGCAGGGCATCGGCCGTCGCCAGCCACGGATCGATCAACGGCCGCCCGAAGGCAACCGCCAGGTACTGGGCCGGCGATGCGATGCAGGAGATGGTCAGGAAGAGGAACGTGGCGAACACGGTCTGCGTCACGACCAGTTCCCCCGGGGGCCCCGGCTTCCACCAGAGGTTGAACAGCATGGCGGCGAGCAGGACCACGGCCACCGCCTGGGGCATCGCGGTGTGCCACGCGACGACGAGCCCCTGCGCGGAATAGAACGGCACGGTGGCGCCAAGCATCAACGCCTGACAGGCGATGCAGAACCGGACTTCGAAGCGTGCGTTCAGGAACGCGGACCTTGCCCGCTGCAGTGGCGTCATACCGGACGCGGGAGGCGGCACGGAAGGCGGCCTCGGACTCCTCGGACGGTCGCGATGGTAGCATGAACGCTCGAGCTTCCGGTGCCGATTGGCGCTCGAGCGATTCATTGGGCGATTGATGATTGGGGCATCCGCGCACCGGGGATTGGCGCATGGGCGCGTCGAGGCGTCGAGGCATTACCCGATGGCAAGTACTGGCAATCCCCAATGGACGTGCACACCCGCGTAGCGGCCACGTACACCCAGGCCGCGGACACGCTCGACAGCCTGCCGTTCTGGCACCACTTCGGCCGACGGACGGTGGAGCGCCTGGCACTGGCGCCTGGAGCTCGGGTGCTCGATCTCTGTTGCGGCTCCGGCGCCTCCGCGCTGCCCGCGGCGGACGCGGTCGGGCCGGCTGGATCGGTCCTCGGCGTGGACCTCACCGAGGCACGGGTGGCGCAGGCACGCAGGAAGGCCGCAGCGCAGGGGCTCCGTCACGCCGCCTTCAGGTGCGCCCCAGTCGAATCCCTCACCTTTCCGCCCGATTCCTTCGACGCCGTCATCTCGGTCTTCGGGCTGTTCTTCATCGAGGACATGGCCGGCCTGCTGGCCCGCGCGTGGGAGTGGCTGGCGCCAGGCGGCGTACTGGCCATCACCACATGGGGCGAAGAGGTCCTGGCCCCGGGCGAAGCGGTGTTCTGGGACGCCGTGCGCGCCGAGCATCCCTCGATCGAGACGGCCAGCCACGCCGCACGCCTCGACACGCCGGAGAAGCTCGCGCGGGTGTTTGAACACGCGGGTATCGCGCCGGTGGACATCGCGCGCGACTCCTGGGAAATGCCGCTCGCGTCACCCGAGGCGTTCTGGCCCGTCATCATGGGGACCAGTAGCCGCGCCGCCTACGAGGCGTTGCCGCCAGACGGCCGAACGCGCGTCCGCACGCGCGTGACCGACGCCCTGCGCGGGCTGAGGGTGACGCGGATGGAGGTGCTGTACGCCCTTGCGCGGCGCGGGTGACCACTGATGATTGCTGATTGCCGAATCGGGTGATTCATTGGGTGATTGGTGATTGGGCATTGGGGGATTCGCAGTTCCTGCGATGCCCGGCCCTTCCGCTCGGCGCAGGAACTGCGGTGCGGCTTGGGCTCGCTCGCGCCTTCTGCGGAAACGCGCGGTCTTCTCGACGGGATGCGCATGGCATCGTGGTTGCTTTTCCGCCAGGCATGACGCCCCAGGAACTCCGCAACCGCATCGACCGCTATGCCGACGACGTCATCACCCTGTGCCGCGGGGTGGCATCCGATCCGCTGGCCCTGCGCCTGCTGCTGCAACTCCAGGACTCGGCGACGTCCGCGGCAGCGAACTACCGGGCCGCCTGCCGCGCGCAGTCGAAGGCGGGGTTCATCGCCAAGCTGTCGATCGCCCTGGAAGAATCCGACGAGTCGGTAGGGTGGCTGCAGCGCTTGTCGCACCAGCGGATCGGCTCACCAGACACGGTGGAGCGGCTGCTGCAGGAGGCCAGTGAGATCAGCGCCATCCTGAACGCGTCACGTCAGACGGCGGAAGGGAAGCGACGTCGCCGGTAAGGGCGGTGATGGTGGCAGCCGGTCGCTTCGTCCGGGCCACGGGCCCACCCTCGCTCGGGCGCGTGGGGAGGGAATCACCCAATCACCAATCACGAATCACCAATCACCAATCACCAATGCCCCAATCAGGAATGCCCAATGCCCCAATCACCCCTCGCCCAATGAATCGCGCAATCGCCAATTGGCAATCGTCAATGGGCGCCCTTCACCACCCCACGGCATAGCCAGCCCGCCGCGGGTCGGCGCCGGCGGTCATAGTGCCTGCCTCGAGCTCGAACAACACCCCTTGCACGCCGCCGACACCGGCGGTGAAGGCGGGCAGCCTCTCCACCACATGCCCCATGCCCTTCAGCGTGTCGAGCACAGCCGTCGGCAGGCGCGCCTCCACGGCCAGCGTCATCGCGGCGCCTGGCTTGTAGAAACTCGGCTCTGCGTCCACGCGGAAGCGGGGCGCCTCGATGGCCTCCTGGATGCCCATGCCGAAGTCGAGCACGTTCACGAGCACCTGGAACTGGGTCTGCCCGATGGTCTCGCCGCCCGGCGTGCCGAAGACCATCTTGAGGCGGCCGTCCTTCATCACGATGACGGGCGAGTTGTTGAGGACGGGAATGCGCCCCGGCGCCACGTAGTTGGGGCTGTCCGGATAGGGCGACGTGGAGCCGAGGCGCATGCCATTGTTCAGCAACAGCCCCGTCCCCCCCATCACCACCATGTTGCCGAAGTTGCCGCCCAGCGTCGGCGTGCACGCGACCGCGTTACCCTCGGGATCGACGATCGAGAAGCTGGTCGTGTCGTACGAGCGGTCGTAGTGCTCGTCGAGGACCGGGCCTCGCGCGTCCCGTGACGGTGCCGGCGTGCCCGCCGGCGTGCCCGCCGCGGGATACACGCCCGCGCGCGCCGGGTCGATGAGCCCGCGCCGTGACGCCGCATACGCCTTCGACAGCAGGCCCGCCTGCGGCACGGCGTAGGATCGCGGGTCGGCCACGTACCGGTAGATGTCGGCCTTCGCCACCTTGATGGCCTCGGCCATCACGTGCGTGGCGGCCGCCGAGCCGGCACCCATGCCCTTCAGGTCGAAGGCCTCCACCAGGTTCAGCTGCATCGCCACCTCGAAGCCGCCGCGCGAGGTGGACGGGTTGCTGTAGACGTCGTAGCCCCGGTACGTCGTGTGCAGCGGATCGGTCCACTCGGCCCGGAACGACGCCATGTCCTCCGCGGTGAGGAAGCCGCCGTTGGCGCGCGCGAAGGCTGCGATCTCCCTCGCGATGTCGCCGGTGTAGAAGCGATCGTACGCGGCACGGATGGCCGCGGCGCGCGGCCTGCCAGCCGCCAGCGCCTGGGCCTCGGCCTCGACGAGCATCCGGAACGTGCGCGCCAGGTCGGCCATCCGGAACAGCTCGCCCTCCGTCGGCACGCGCCCGCCCGGGAGGAACACGGCGGCGCTCGTCGGCACCTTCGCGAAGTAGCCCTGCGCGCTCCGGATGGACGAGACGACGTTCTGGTTGATCGGCACCCCGCGCTCGGCGTAGCCGATGGCCGTGGCCAGCACCTCGGCCAGCGACTTCGTGCCGAAGCGCTCGAGCGCGGTGAGCAGGCCCCCGGCGTTGCCAGGCACGATGCCCGCCCTGATCCCGCGGTCCAGCAGGGCTGGCGTCACCTCCGCAGGGACCACGGCGTTCGGAGCGGTACCGGCCATGCTGAGCGACAGCACCTTGTCGCTCGGGCGGTGGTACACCGTCATGAAGCCGTTGCCGCCGAAGCCGGAGCTCATGGGCTCCACCAGGTTCAGCGTCGCTGCCACGGCCACCGCCGCGTCGAAGGCGTTGCCGCCCTTCATGAGGATCTCCATCCCGGCCATCGAAGCCAGGGGGTGCGCGGAGGTCACGAGCCCGCGGGTGCCCGGCACGGCGGGCCGGTGCGCGCGGAGACTGGCGCGCGGGTCGTAGTCGGGGGCGAACTGGCTTCGCTCCTGGCCCTGCGCGGCGAGATGGGACGACAGCGGCACCGACGCCAGGATCAGCGAGCCGAGCGCAAGGCGGGAGCGGGCGGTGGTCGTCATGGGGAAGAGTATGGCGTAAGACCGGGATGGCACCGCGGCCCCGGCATCAGGGGCACGCCCCGGCGTCGGGCAACGACTGCCTCTCAACCCTTCGCCCGACGGCTCGATTTGCGGTGTAGCCGTCCAGGGCGGCGGACGCGCCGGTCACGAACGCATCATTGGGGCACGACCACCACCCCGGCCGAACGCGTTCCCCGTCCGCGGGCCGCGGCGAGGCCGTGGAGGGCGCCGTTGCAAACGCGTCACGCGCCGACCGCTGGGGTACCATCGCGAACATGCGTCTCGCGTGGGTGATGGCCGCGCTCCTCGCCGTGCCGCCGATCGGGTCCGGACAGGCGCCGGGCGTCCTGCACATCACGGTGACGGTGATGGACGCATCGGGGACCCCAACGGCCGTGCCGCGGCACGCGTTGCTCGTCAGCGACAACCCCGCCACGCGCGAGCCGCGTCGGATGCTGACGGGTGCGGATGGAACCGTGGCGCTCCGACTCCCACCCGGTTCCTACACCGTCGAGTCCGACCGTCCCGTCACGTTTCTCGGCAAGGCCTACCAGTGGACGCAGATGGTGGACGTCGTGGCGGGCCAGGCTGTTTCAGTCGTGCTGAGCTCGGACAACGCCGAGGTGCTGGCGGCGCCGGCGCCGCCGGCGGGAGCTGCCGCCGTGTCCGGCACCGATCCCTCCCTCCTCCTCGGCACCTGGCAGCAGAGCCTCGTGGCCGTCTGGTCGCCCACGGCCCGCGCAACCGGGTTCGTGGTCGACGCGCAAGGCTTGATTGCCACCCACGGGCGCGCGGCGGGTCCCGCGGTGCCGGTCGCCGTGCAGTGGTCGAGGGAGGTGAAGGTGCCGGCGCGCGTCCTCGTCGCTGACCCGGCCCGAAACGTGGCGATCATCCAGGTCGATCCCACGGTCGTCGGCGGACCGCCACTGCCCCTGCCGTGCCCGCCCGCCACGGCACCATCGCTGGACGAGGGGCAGGAGATTGTCGCACTGGCCTCTCCGCTTCGAACGGGACCCGACCTGGCGCGGGGAACGGTCACCGGGTTTGAGCCGCGGGCGATCGAGACGGACCTGAGGCTGGGGTTCGGCGGCGCCGGGGGCCCCGCCTTCGACGAGGCGGGGACTCCCATCGGGCTCACGTCCGTGCCCGGGGACGGCGACGTGATGCGGAGCGATGCTGCGGTGGTCCGCGTGGGGATTCTCTGCGAGGCGCTCTCGGCGGCCCGGGCGAAAATGGCGGGCTCGGCGCCTCCCGGCGCGGAGCGGCTGCCCGTGGAGCCGGTGACGCCCTTCCCCGCCGGGGCGCTCGAGGCATCCGTGAAGGCCGACGCCGGCGCGAGCGCGCCGCCCGTGGCCTCTTCGTCGGACTTCGACATCGCCTTCCTCACGCCACCGATGGTGCATCGCGCGCGGCAGCGACCCGACAGGACGGGCGGCGCTGGCGGGCGCGCGCCCGAGGCGGAAGCGCGCCTCGGCCGGCTCACGGACTTCGGTGCCTGGTCCGGCTACTTCGAGGACCTGCCCTCCGTTCTGGTCGTCCGTGTCACGCCGAAGCTCGTCGAGGGGTTCTGGAAACGGATCGCGCGCGAGGCGGCGCGCACGCAGGGCGCCGTGCTCCCGGCCTTCAAGGATTTCAAGACGGACTTCCTCCGGATGCGCGCGGCCTGCGGCGGTGCCGAGGTCACCCCCATCCATCCGTTCCTGCTCGAACATCGCGCCTCCGAGAGGTCGGAGGAGGACGTGGTTCGCGAGGGCGTGTACGTCTTCGCCCCGGGTGCGTTCGGTCCGCACTGCGGAAGCGTCACGCTGTCACTGTATTCGGGGCGAGCGCCGGAGAAGCCGGACACGCTCGTTGTCGATCCGAAGGTGATCGACCGGATCTGGCGGGACTTCGCACCCGGCCGTACGGGCGCCAGGTAGCCGTCGTGGCGGCCCGGCATCGCGATGACCGTGGGAGGCCCGTTCCCTCGGCTTTCCGCGTCCCCGGGTCTGCGGCCTGTCTCCATGGAGGGGAGGCCGGTACAATGGCGGCATGGGCGCTGTGACCGAGACCCTTCCCTTCCAGGCGGAAACCCGCCAGCTCCTCGACATCGTCATCCACTCGCTCTACTCGAACAAGGAGATCTTCCTTCGCGAGTTGATCTCGAACGCCTCCGACGCCCTCGACAAGCTGCGGCTCGAGGCGCTGGAGCACCACGCACTGCTGGACGAAGACCCGGTGCTCGAGATCGAGCTCGCCGCCGACGGCAGGGCCCGCACGCTGACGGTGAGCGACAGCGGCATCGGAATGACGCGCGAGGAGCTCGTGCGCCTGATCGGCACGATCGCCAAGTCGGGCACGCGCGAACTCGTCGAGCAGCTGAAGGCCGGGCCCTCGGGCGAAACGGCGGCCTCGCTCATCGGGCAGTTCGGGGTGGGCTTCTACTCCGCGTTCATGGTGGCGGACCGGGTCGAGGTCGTCACCCGCAAGGCCGGCGCCGACACGGCGACCCGATGGGAGTCGGCGGGTGACGGCACCTACACGGTGAGCGAGGCCAGCCGGTTCCGCCGCGGCACCGACGTCATCCTGCACCTCAAGCCGGTGGACCCCGAGAACGGCCTCGCGGACTATGCCAGTGCGCAGGTCCTGAAGGCGCTCGTCAAGAAGCACTCGGACTTCGTCGGGTATCCCGTCAAGCTCAAGGAGGTGACCGACGGCGTCCCCGGATGGACGACGCTCAACTCGATGAAGCCGATCTGGACGCAGGCGGCCTCCGAGGTCAGCGACGAGGCCTATGCCGAGTTCTACCGCCACCTGTCCCACGACTGGCACGATCCGCTGGATCGTCTGTCGCTCCGCGCCGAGGGACGGCTCGAGTACCAGGCGCTGCTCTTCCTCCCGTCGAACGCGCCCTTCGACCTGTACTACCGCGACCAGGCGTACGGCCTTCAGCTGCACGTCCGGCGCGTGCTGATCATGGAGCGCTGCCGCGCACTGCTGCCGCCGTTCCTGCGCTTCGTGAAGGGCGTGGTCGACTCCGCGGATCTGCCCCTCAACCTTTCGCGGGAGATGGTCCAGGAGGATCGCCAGATCGGGCAGATGCGCACGTGGCTGACCCGCAAGGTGCTGGACCACCTCGCCACGATGCTGGCCGACCGGCGCGAGGCCTACCTGAAGTTCTGGAGCGAGTTCGGGCCGGTACTGAAGGAGGGACTGGCCCAGGAGACCGAACACCGCGACCGGCTCCTGAAGCTGCTGCTGTTCCGTTCGACCCGCGAGACGCCGGAACCGACCTCGCTCGCGGAGTACGTGACGCGGATGCCGGAGGGACAGTCCAGCCTCTACTACGTCACCGGCGAGTCGCGTGCCGTGGCCGAGCGATCACCGCATCTCGAGGCGTTTCGCGCGAAGGGCTACGAGGTGCTGTTCCTCGTCGATCCCATCGACGAATTCGTGGCGCAGTCGGTGCGCGAGTTCGACGGCAGGCCGCTCGTCTCGGTCTCGCGTGCGGGCGTCGAGCCGGGACCCGACGCCGACCGCCAGGCGGCGGAGGACGCGCGCAGGGCGCGCGAGACCGAACTCCGCCCGTTCCTGGCCTTCCTCGAGCGCACGCTCGGGGACACGATCCGCGAGGCTCGCGTCTCGTCGCGTCTGACGACGTCGCCGGCGTGCCTCGTGGCCGGGGAGCACGACCTCAGCCCCGGCCTGGAGCGGCTGCTGCGCCAGGCCTCGGGCACGGACGACGGGGAGACGACGAAGCGGATCCTCGAGGTGAACGACGGTCACGAACTCGTGGAGAAGCTCCGCACGCTCCACGCGGCCTCGCCCGACGATGCGTCACTCGCCGAGGCCGCGCACCTGCTGCTGGGTACGGCGCTGCTGGCCGAAGCGTCGACGCCACCCGACCCGGCCGCGTTCGCCGCGAAGCTCACGGCGCTGCTGACGCGCGCGCTGTAGCGCCCGCCCGCCGGCTCGGACGCGGAGGCGGGTTCTTCTTCAACGCCTCCGTGTCGACGGCGATGGCCCGCTCGAGCTGAGGGTCGCAGGGCACCGCGCATCGACGATGCGGCTCAGTTCAATGGATGGCAGGACAGAGGCCGAACAGAACGGCTCGTGCGAGGTCGAGCAGATCAATCCGGAGCGCCTGCCGCTGCTCGACGCGTTCGTCGAGGAGCGGATCGGCGACCGGCTGCGCTGGCTGGCCTGACGACGGTCCTCATTCAGCATCGGTTCGGGAGCCTCGTGCCGCTGACCCGCACCCTGCTGCGCCTTGGTGCCGATCCGGCGCGGCTCTGCGGCATCGACATTCCCTACACGGCGAACGAGGCGGTGCGGGCCGAGCTGCGGCGACTGGGCATTCCCGAGTCGAACCTGGCGAGCGCCTCGTCCGGGTCCGCCGAGCCGTCGCGCGAGGCCTTCATCGAGCTGGCCGATACACATCCCAGCCACGACATCTCCGTCGTGGAGCGCGACACTCTCAGCTCGCGCTGCGCCTGGGCGAAGCGGCGTTACCGCGACCTGCTCGGCCCGGACGCGCGGTTCATCGACGGGCACGACGGCGCCGTTCATGAAGGCCGGGCTCCGCCAGACGATGATCGAGATGACGCTGGAGCTGGCGCGGTGATGTCGTCCTGCTCGCGCAGGACCGCGACGGCGGCGACCGGCTCGCCGATCGGCGCCACGTCGACGAACGCGTCATAGAGTCCGCTGCCGCCGCCCCAGTCGGTGGGTGCCTCGGCCGTCAGCACGTTCACCGACTGGCGCGCGCCGGACACGTCCGTCAGCCCGCCGAACGGCATCCACGCCACGCCGGGACGCACGCGGTCGGAGACAGCGCACACCGCCTGCAGGGCGCCTCGCGCATTCCACACGCGGACCACGTCGCCGGCCACGAGTCCACGCCGGCGCGCATCCTCCGGGTGCAGCTCGATGAAGAGATCTCCGGTACGCCGCCGGTGCCGCTCGATGTGGCTGTAGCCCGAGTTGAGGAAGTGCAGCGTCTTGCCCGTGATGAGTTGCAGCCCGTCCTCACGGGACATCGCTCCCGGGGCCGGCAGCGGGTCGTGGCCGAGCGCGCGGAGCGGCTCGGAGTAGAGCTCCGCCTTCCCCGACGCGGTGGGGAAGCCGCCGCGCGCGAAGGGCCGCCAGTCCTCGGGAACGTTCAGGCGGACGTGCCCCTCCGCCCACAGCCGCTCGTACGTGACGCCCTCCAGCCACGGGTGCCCGCTCGACAGGGCCGCCCGCAGCATCGCCTCGTCGCCCTCGAAGAGCCACGGCTCGGTGCGCCCGAGCGCGTGCGCGAGACGGCGGAAGAGTTCCGTGTTGCACACCGACTCGCCGCGCGGGGCGATGGCGGGCCGGTTGAGCGCCAGGTACAGGTGGCCCCACGCCGGGGACAGATCGAGGTGCTCGATCTGGCTGGTGGCCGGCAGCACGTAGTCCGCGAAGCGGGCGGTCTCGGTGACGAACAGGTCGTGGACCACCGTGAAGAGATCCTCGCGCAGCAGCCCCTCGCGGATGCGCGCCTGGTTGGGGATGGAGACCATCGGGTTCGCGCCGTACACCATCAGCGCGCGAACCGGCGGAGCGAGGCTCGGATCGCAGAGGTCACGGCCGAGGTCCCGCATGTTCAGCGTGCGCACGCCCGGGCGCTGCACCTCGGGCATCTGTACGCGGTCCAGCGCGAATGCGGCATAGTGCAGGGCGTGGGTCGAGCGCGCGAGCCCGCCGCCCCGATGCCGCCAGGCGCCCGTCAGGACCGGCAGGCAGGCCAGCGCGCGGAACTGCATGGCGCCGTTCCGGTGATGCTCGAGGCCGATGAGCGGGCGCAGCAGCGACGGCTGTGTGGTGGCGTACTCCCGCGCGAAGCGCTCGATGTCCGCCGCGGGCAGCCCGACGGCATCGGCCACGTCCGCGGGTGCGTAGTCGCGCACACGCGCGACCAGGGACTCGTAGCCGACAGCGTGCGCCGCCACGTACTCGCGATCCACGAGGCCGGCGCCCACGATCACGTGCATCATCGCGAGCGCGAGCAGCGCATCGGTGCCCGGGCGAACCTGCAGGTGCCAGTCCGCGGCCTCGGCGGTGCGGGTGCGGATGGGGTCCACGACCACCAGGCGGGCTCCGCGGCGCCTGGCCTCCCGCACCAGCGGCCAGTAGTGCAGGTTGGTGACGATGGTGTTGGTGCCCCACAGCACCACGAACCGGCTATGCACGATCTGCTCGGGATCGATGCCCGTTCCCGTGCCGATCGTGGCCGTGAGTCCCGCCGCCGCCACGGGCCCGCAGATGGCGCGCTCGAGGGCGGCGCACCCCATCGAGCCGAAGAGGCGCCGATCGAGCGAGAACTCCTGGATGAGGCCCTGCACGCCCGCCGAGCTGTACGGCAGGATGGCCTCCGGCCCGGATTCGGCGGCAATGGCCTGCCACCGTCCGGCGATGTCGGCCAGCGCGTCGTCCCAGCTGACCCGCTCGAAACGGGCCTCGCCCTTCGGGCCGACCCGCTTCAGCGGGTGCAGCACGCGGTCGGGGTGATACACGCGTTCCAGGTAGTGGTTCACCTTGGCGCACAGCGTGCCGCGGGTGAACGGATGCGCGGGATCGCCGGACATCTTCGTGGCGATGCCGTCCCGAACCTCGACCACCCACCCGCACGTGTCCGGGCAGTCGTGACCGCATGCGCCGCGGATGGTCTGCACGCGGCGATTGTACGATGAGGATGAGGGCTCCTGGATGGCCATCGCCTGCTCATGGCACGTGCGACGCGGGTTGGCCGCAGGATGGGCCCACTCGGCCGAGGCGCCGACACCGCCTGCTGCCACCCGCGACCCGACTCGGCCCCTACGAGGTCCCGGCCGCGCCCGAAGGCCGGCGGTGGGCGTGCGGCTGTCTGCATCCTCCTATCGCAGCGGCGGTGTGGTCGCCGGCGGCCGTCGGTGTCCCGTCGCCTGCTCGTACGCATACGCGAGCCTGACGAGCGTCGCCTCCGACCACGCGCGACTGAGGAAGGTGATGCCCGCCGGCAGCGTGCCCCCGCGCGTGTAGCCCATGGGCACCTGGATCGCCGGAAACCCCGTCGTCGGCGAGAAGAACTGGCTGTTGTCGCCGTGCGGTGAGTTGAGGTCCCCGATCAGCCGCGGTGGATTGCTCCAGGTCGGGTACACGAAGGCGTCCAGCTTCAGCGCGTCCATCGCCTTCAGCACGGCGTCGCGCACCTGCTGCCGGTACGCCATCTCCCCCTGGCACGCAGGGGTGTCCGGGCCGTTCTCGGGTCCCTGCTCCGCCTGCTCGAGACGGCGCTGCACGGTGGGATGGAAGCGACCGGACCTGATGATCTCCGCGAGGCTCTTCACCGGCACGCGAGCGCCATGCGAGGCGAGATAACGGTTGATGTCGTATTTGAAGCCCATGCACGGGCCCAGGCCCTGCGGCCGCCGGATCGCGTCGAGCCCGTCGACCGTGGCCGGATCCACGATGGTGGCGCCCGCACGCCGGAGGTCCTCGACCGCGCGCATGAACACCGCAGCCACCTCCGGATCCGTGGTGTCCTTCGGCGCGGTCACGCCCGGGGCCTGCGGCCCTGCAGTGCTCCGCTCGTAGGCCTGCCGCAGCACGCCGATGCGCGCGCCCTTCAGGCCGTCGCGCTGGAGCGCCTGCAGGTAGTCCTCGCGCGGACGGCCACGCGCGGCCTCGGTCGCCGGATCGTCCGGATCCTCTCCCACGATCACCTGGAACACGGCGGCAACGTCCTCCACCGTGCGCCCCATCGGGCCAGCGATGTCGGCGAGCAGGTTGAGCGGCATCACGCCGGCGCGGCTCGTGAGGCCCATCGTCGAGCGGATGCCGACCAGCGCCTGGTGCGACGAGGGCCCCCGAATCGAGTTGCCCGTGTCGCTGCCAAGGCCGATCAGCCCGAAGTTGGCCGCGACGGCCGCCGCCGTCCCGCCGCTCGACCCGGCGGTCACGCGGTCCAGCGCGTAGGGGTTCTTCGTGTAGCCCGGCAGGATCGAGCTGACCGTCTCGTACGGCGTGAACGCCCACTCGGCCATGTTCGACTTGGCCAGCACCAGCGCGCCGGCGTCCTTCACGCGCTTCACCTGGAAGGCGTCCTTCGTCGCGACGAAGCCCTCCAGCGCCAGCGAGCCATTCGCGCTCTGCAGGCCGAGGGTCTCGAAGTTGTCCTTCACGATCATCGGCACGCAGTGCAGCGGCCTGAGCGAGCCGCTCCGTTTGAAATCCGCGTCCATCGCGTCGGCCTGCGCCAGCACCTGCGGGTTGGTGAGGATGATGGCGTTCAGGGCCGGCCCGTTTCGGTCATAGGCCTCGATACGGCGGAGGTAGCGCTCAACCAGTGCGCGGCACGTGAGCCGGCCCTCGCGCATTGCGGTGTGCACGGCGGCAATGGTGGCTTCCTCGACGGGGACAGGTGTGGGCTGCCGGGCCGAGACAGCAGGGATGGCAGCAGCCAGTGCAGACATAAGCGCAAGGGCACGACGCATGGCGTCCCACTCTGAGGGAAAAGGCCGGCGCCTGCAACCCTTCTCACCGTACGCCGTCGCGGCCTGCCCGACGGCACCGGATCTCCGGCGTCGCGCGGTGCCGGGGCCTGTTCACTCGGGCCATGCGGGCGCTGCTACGATGTGGCACCGGATGTGCATGGTTTTCACGCAAATGGCGAACCCATCAGCGCATCGAGCCGGGAGCCAGCCGAGTCGGTGCCACGCACGCGGCCTCGCGGCCGCCCTCGCGTCGTTCCTTCTTCTGGGCCTGCCTGGCACCGCCTTCGGACAGCGGGGCTGGACGGACCCGGTGTCCGTCGTCTCCCCCATCGTGACGTCCGTGGACGACGCACGCGTGGCGGTGGACGCCGACGGGACGCTCACGGCCGTGTGGGTGGAGTACTTCCCCGTGGTCCACCTCGTCAGGGCCGCGCGCCTCGTGCCCGGTGGCACCTGGAGCGCTCCGGTCACCTTGACGAATCCGCTCACCGGCGCCGACGCAGCGGTGGCCGCGTACCCGACGGGCGACGTCCTCGCGGTGTGGACGTCCGATGTCGGCGTCTCGGCAGTCCGCTACGACTCCACCACCGATACCTGGGGCGGGTCGACGCTGATCGCCAGCCGGTCCGTCGCCCATGCTCCGGCGGTGGCGGTCGATCCGGACGGCAACGCGCTGGTGGCGTGGCACCTCGATGGCAGCTACCGAATCGAGGCGGTGCGCTACGCGGCCGACACCGGGACCTGGGGTGCGCCGGTTGACCTCGGGGCCGGCTGGAACGTCCGGGTCGAGACCCACACCGACGGCAATGCCGTGGCGCTCTGGAGCGATCCCTCGTCGATCCCATCAACGGTTCGGGTCGCCGACTATACCGCTGCCACCGGCAGTTGGAGCGAGCCGACGACGCTCGGCTCGAGCCCCCTGTTCAGCCCGTTCACGGCGCTCGCCATCGATGGCGCCGGCAACGCCGTCGCGGTGTGGGTCGTCCTCGATGCGACGCAGACCTGGCGCACGGAGGTGGCCACGCGGTGGGCCTCGACCGACGCATGGTCGAGCGCCACCACGCTGTGGACGGCGCCGTTTCAACTCCTGCTGCCGATACCGGACGCGGCGATCGGCAACGACCACGCGTTCGTGGCGTGGGCGACGCCCGCCGAAGGCGTGCTCTACAGCCGCATCGACCTCACGGGCGCCGGCACCTGGACCACCCCCGCGCCCGTCGGGCAGACGGGTCGAGCCGGGACGGTGGCCCTCGCCGCCGATGGGCTGGGCAGTGCCTTCGCGACGTGGACGATGACCGACGGTCGTATCTACGCGGGCCGTTATTCGAAGGAGGCCCAGGAGTGGCAGCTGCAGAGGGTCCTGTCACCGGCGGACACCGCGGGCAGTGATCCGCAGCTCGTGACGGCGCCCGGGGGCACGGCCACGGTCGTCTGGAATGCCCGCACTGGCACGGCTGGTGCGGTGCTGGCGACCCAGTGGGACGGCACGCTGCGACCGCCATCCATCATCGGGGTGACGGCCGGAGCGGGTACGCTTTCCCTGGCGCTGCAGCCACCAGGCGCGGCGACGCTGCCGGACTTCGTCGCGCAGAACTACGCCTACTCCCTCGACGACGGCGCCACGTGGGTGTCGCGCGATCCGGCGTCTCTCGCCTCACCGCTGGTCATCGACGGGCTGACAGACTTAACCCCCTACCCGATCCGCCTCCGCACGGTGAACGTCGCTGGCGGGGGACAGCCGTCTCCGCCGGTCACGGCCCGGTCCGGTGACGGGTCGGCGGTCCCCACGGGACTGACGGTGTGGAGGATGGCCGGCAACCTGGTGACCCTGACCTGGGTGCCGCCAGAGGTCGGCGCCGCACCGGAGTCGTACGTGGTGGAGGGCGGCACGACGCCCGGGCAGACGCTGGCGGTCGTGCCAACGGGCAGCAACGCTCCTGCCTTCACCGCTGAAGCGCCGACCGGCGTCTCCTACGTCCGCGTGCGGGCCGTAGCCCTGGGGCTGCCCGGCGGCCCGTCGAGCGACGTCCGTATCGCCGTCAACGTCGCCGAGCCGCCGTCGGCGCCGATGCACCTGCTGGGGATGGTCGATGGATCGACCATCGCCCTGTCATGGGCCAACACCTTCGAGGGTGGCGCCCCGACCGGGATGGCGCTCGTAGTGACCGGAGCCCTCGACGGCGTCATCCCGCTCGGGCTGACCGAGACGTTCCAGTTCACCGGCGTCCCGGACGGCACCTACACACTCGAGGTCGTGGCCACCAACGGCGCCGGCGCAAGCCCGCCCTCGAACCCGGTCACGCTGACGTTCCCCGGCGCGTGCAGTGCGCCACCCGACGTACCCACCCGGGTGATCCTGCAGCGGGCCGGTCGCACGATCACGGCCAGCTGGAATTCACCGACCGGTGGCGCGGCCGTCACGGGCTATCGGGTCGACGTCAGCGGCTCGTTCGTCGGAAGCTTCGCCACGGCGGGCCGACTGCTGTCGGAAACAGCCGCCCCGGGCAGCTACGCCGTCAGTGTCGTGGCGACGAACGCATGCGGCGCCGGCCCCGGCACCGTGTCACAAACCATCGTGGTGCCATAGGGTCCTGGCCATCGGCGGCGTGTGGAAGTGGCGGCGGTGGCGACGACGAGCAGATCAATCAGTCATGTGAGACGCAACAAGACCCCTGCACGTCGAGTGAGCGGCGCGCCGGGCGCAGGCCCTGCGGCCGTGCCCCAGGGCGCCTTGCCGCTCTGTTCCGGCAGGAACTCGGCTCGCCGCGAGCGGCAGCCCGTGTGTCAGCGCCGCCGACGCCGTGAGGTGTGCTCAGCCGCGGAGGCGCCGGACCAGTCCTCCGACATGAGCCCCTCGACCCTGGCGAATTCGCGCGTGTTTGCCGTGACCAGGGTGAGGCCGCGCCGGACGGCCTGGCCGGCGATGAGCGCATCGTACGCGCCGATGGGCACTGCCTGCCGCTCGAGCTCCGCCCGCACCTCTCCAGCCGCCCGCGCATCCGCGGCGTCGAAAGGCAGCACCTCCAGCGGGCCGGCGAGGAACATCTGCACGCGCTCGGTGTTGTAGTCGCGCCGCGTGCTCTTCGCCACGCCGTACCACAGCTCGTGCAGGACCACCGTGGAGATACACACGACCCCGCCGTCCGCCAGGGCGCGTTTGAGACGCGATCGGACGGTGACGGACGTGCCATTGATGATCGCGATGCACGCGCTGGTGTCGAGCGCGTACTCGATCATGCGAAGTCCGCTCGCGCCGGCGCCTGCGATTGGTTGCGGCCACCGGGCATGAAGGGCTCGGCGGCGTAGCGGTCGAGCTCGGCGAACCACTCGTCCACGTCCGCGACGACGGGCTCGAGCAGCACGCCCCGGCCATGGCGCGTGATGCGCACCTCGGTGCCCGGGAAGCGGAACTCCAGCGGCAATCGCACGGCCTGGCTGCGGCCGTTGGCGAAGAGCTTGGCCATCTTGTTCACGGTGGTGCCCCCTTCAGGGTGGTATATATCGATAATATAGATCCACGACGTGCTCGACGTCCATGCCCATCCGGCACCCGCGGGAGGAGTTCGCGGCATCCGGCTCCGGACTCCGCTCATGGGGCTTTGGGATAACATCCCGCGCATGCGCAAGACGGCCCTCTTCTTCCTCGTGCTGGTCGCCACATCCCTCTCCGCGGCCCAGGCGCCGCAACAGCCCGACTGGACCGCCGTGGAGGCCGAAACGCTCCGGCACTTCCAGGCCATCGTCCAGATGGACACGACCGACCCGCCCGGGACTCCGCCCGGCGGCGAGAAGCCGGTGGCCGACTACTTGAAACAGGTGCTCGAGAAGGAGGGCATCCCCGTCCAGGTGTTCGCCCTCGAGGCCAACAGACCGAACATCGTGGCGCGCCTGAAGGGTAACGGCAGCAGGCGCCCGCTGCTCATCATGGGCCACACCGACACGGTGAACGTGGACGCGAAGAAGTGGACCCATCCGCCCTTCAGCGCCCATCGCGAGGGCGGCTACGTCTACGGACGCGGCACCGTGGACGACAAGGACAACGTCGTCGGCGCGCTGATGACGATGCTGCTGCTGAAGCGGATGAACGTGCCGCTCGATCGCGACGTGATCTTCCTCGCCGAAGCGGGTGAAGAGGGCGCCACGCGCGTCGGTATCCAGTTCATGGTGAACCAGCACTACGACGCCATCGATGCCGAGTTCTGTTACGCCGAGGGCGGTAACGTCACTCGCGTCGGCGGCACGGTGAAGTTCGCGTCGGTGCAGACGATGGAGAAGATTCCACGCGCCATCAAGATCACGGCGAAGGGGACGGCCGGCCACGGCTCGGTGCCGCTGGAGGACAACGCCGTGGCGCACCTGGGCGATGCCGTGGGCGCCATTGCCGCGTGGACACCGCCGACGCGTCTCAACGAGACGACGGCGACGTATTTCAAGCGGCTGGCGACGGTGTCCACGCCCGAGGAGGCCGAGCGCTACCGCAACGCGCTCAGCCCGGACCCGGCCATCTCGGGCCCGGCGCAGCAGGCCCTGCGCAAGAGCGAGCCGCGCCACTGGTCCATGCTGCGCACGTCGCTCTCGCCCACGATCATCCAGGGCGGCTATCGGTCGAACGTCATCCCCTCGGAGGCAACCGCCAACATCGACGTGCGGCAGACGCCGGACGAGGATCCGAAGGTGTTTCTGGAGCTGGTGCGAAAGGTCGTGAACGACCCGCAGGTCACCGTCGAGTACGCGAATCCAGCGGCCGCTGACCGCCCGTCCACGCCCGTGGCGAAGCTGGACTCGGAGGCCTTCAAGGTGCTGGAGTCGATGCTGGCGAAACACTACAGCGCCATCACGCTGCCCACGATGAGCACGGGCGCGACCGACATGGCCTACCTGCGGCAGAAGGGGATGCAGTGCTATGGCATCGGCCCCGCGCTGGACGTCGAGGACGGACCGAAAGGCTTCGGGGCGCACAGCGATCAGGAGCGCATCATCGAAGCCGAGCTGCACCGCTTCGTGCGGTTCAACTGGGACGCGGTCGTGGATCTCGTCCGCGCGCGGTGAGTTGGGGACAGTCCCTGTGACAATTGTAAAGAGCGGTCGGGTCGTCGCCTGCATCCCGGCGACGGCCTGGCACGATAGACCCGAATCCGATGCAATTCTTGCGTACGAAGGTGCTCCATGACCCGTGTCCCCATCGCCCTGCTGGCGGTTGCCGCCGTGTCCTGCTCCCCCGCTGAACCCGTGAAAACGGCTGTCACGTACCCGGCCACCGCCAAGGGCGACGTCGTCGAGGACTACCACGGCACGAAGGTCCCCGATCCCTATCGCTGGATGGAGGACCTCGACTCGAAGGCGGTGGCGGACTGGGTGGCCGCGCAGAACGCGGTGACCGACCCGTACCTCGACGCGTTGCCGCTCCGCAAGCCCCTCATCGACCGGCTCACTGCCCTCTGGAACTACCCCCGCGTCGGGCTGCCCGACATCGAGGGCGGGCGGCTGTTCTACTCGAAGAACACCGGCCTGCAGCGGCAGTCGCCCGTCTTCATGCGCGCCGGCTGGCAGGCCGCACCCACGCTGGTGATCGATCCGAACACCATCTCCGAAGACGGGTCGGTCTCGCTGGCGCAGTACCAGCCCTCGCCGGACGCGAAGCTGCTGGCGTACGGCCTGGCCGAGGGCGGCGCCGACTGGCGCACGCTCAAGGTCCGCGACATCGCGGCCGGGAAGGATCTGCCCGACGAGGTGCGCTGGATGCGCTTCTCCGACATCTCGTGGACGAAGGACTCGAAAGGCTTCTTCTACTCGCGCTATCCCGAGCCGCCGGCGAACAAGGTGCTCGAGGCCGCCCTCTCCGGCCAGGCGCTCTACTACCACCGCGTGGGCACGCCGCAGTCCGAGGACGTGCTGGCCTACGAGCGCAAGGACATGGCCGGCTGGCTCATCGGCGGGAACGTCACCGAGGACGGCCGCTACCTGCTCGTCATGATGGCCGAGGGCTCCGGCAACCAGAACCGGCTCTACTACGCCGACCTCGGCAACGCCATGCGGCCGAACGTAAAGGCGCCGGTGAAGCCCGTCATCGAGACCGACGATGCGGAGTACGCGCCCATCGGCAACAAGGGCTCCGTTGTCTACCTGCGCTCCGACAGGGACGCGCCCAACCGCAAGGTCATCGCGGTGGACCTGCGGTCGCCCGCGCCCACGAACTGGAAGACCATTGTCCCCGAGCAGAAGGAGGCGCTCGAGGGCGTCGGCGTCATCGGCGGACGTGTCGTCGCACAGTACCTCGTGGATGTCCAGAGCCGGCTGCGCCTCTTCGGCCTGGACGGCAGCGACCAGGGCGAGATCGCGCTGCCGGGCACCGGGACGGTGGGGGGACTGGCCGGGCGCGAGGACGCGCCGGACGTCTGGTACATGTTCAGCTCGCCGCTCGCGCCGACGACCGTCTACCGCTACGACGCGGCGACGAAGGTGAGCACGGCCTTCGAGCCGCCAACCCCGCCCGTGGATGCCAGCCAGTACGAGACCATCGCCGGCTTCGCCACCTCGAACGACGGCACGCGCGTGCCCTTCTTCATGACGGCGAAGAAGGGCGTGCCGCGCGACGGCAACAACCCCACGATGCTGTACGGCTACGGCGGCTTCTCGGTCACGACGCTCCCCACCTACCGGGCGGACGTGCCGGCGTGGCTGGAGCTGGGCGGCGTGTGGGTGACGGCCAGCATGCGCGGCGGCGCGGAGTTCGGCGAGGCGTGGCACAAGGCGGGCATGCTGGAGAAGAAGCAGAACGTCTTCGACGACTTCATCGCCGTCGCCGAGCACCTGGTGAAGGAGAAGATCACCTCGCCGTCGAAGCTCGGGATGATGGGCGGGTCGAACGGCGGCCTGCTGGTGGGCGCGGTGATGAACCAGCGGCCGGATCTCTTCGCCGTGGCGCTGCCCGCGGTGGGCGTGATGGACATGCTGCGCTACGACCGCTTCACGGGTGGGCGCCTCTGGGTGGGCGAGTACGGCTCGGCCTCGAACCCCGAGCAGTTCGCCTTCCTCATCACGTACTCACCGGTGCAGAACCTGAAGGCAGGCACGTGCTATCCGGCGACGCTGGTGACCACCGCGGATCACGACGACCGCGTGGTACCGAGCCATTCGTTCAAGTACGCGGCGGCGCTGCAGGCCGCGCAGGGGTGCAGCAATCCGGTCCTCATCCGCGTGGAGGTGGCGGGATCGCACGGCTACCGTCCAACGGACAAGCTGATCGCCGAGCGCGCCGACCAGTGGGCGTTTGCAGCGGAAGCTGTAGGGTTGAAGAGCGCTGCCCATTGACGATTGCCGATTGGCGATCGGGTGATTCATCGGGCGATTGGCGATTGGGCATTGCGGCATTCGGATCGGGGGATTGAGGCATTGGCGCATTGGCGCATCGGGGATTGGCGCATTGGGGCGTCGCGCGATTGGATCGCGGCGCGAGGCGTTGCCAACGCCACGGCGGCGCTGCTCTCCGGCTCCGTGCTGCCCGGCACGAATGTCAGCCCGCTCGATCGTCGCCTGGTCACCCCGTCGGCGATGAGCCCCGTCCGGTTGGGCATGACCCTGGACGAGGCTCGCCAGGCGCTGCCGGATGTGTCGTTCGCGCGGACCACCGACGGCGCGGTGCTGGTGCTCGCCGCGTTCGGGAAGGACGACAAGCTCACCTTGTGGGCCGAGGAAGACGACCCGGATGCGTCGATCGACTGGTCCAGGCAGGTGACGACCTGACGCTGTGGCTGGATTACGCGGGGTCTTCTCGGATCATCCGTCGCGCACCACCCGTTCTCGGCCGGGCGCGCGGATCCTCGGCCTGCTGATTTCGCTGCGCTGATGGTCGCGCGGGACGTTCGAGCGCCGCCCCGGCCGCCGGCGCCATGGCTCCAGACACCAGCAGGGGAGGGGAACGGATGGCGCGAATCATCGGCTCCCGATGCGTCCTCGCGGTGCGCGACCTCGAGATCTCGACGCGGTACTACGCGGACGTGCTCGGCTTCACCCGGGATCCGATCGATGCCGCGGGCTGGAGCTTCCTGACGCGCGACGCCTTCGGCGTCATGCTCGGCGAGTGCCGGTACGAGAGGCCGGCCAGCGAGCTCGGCGACCACTCGTACTTCGCGTACTGGTACGTCCAGGGACTGGACGATCTCTACCGCGAGCTCTCGGCGCGAGGCGCGCTGCTGACGTCCGCGCCGGCAGACAAGCCCTGGGGGCTGCGGGAATTCACGCTCCGCACGCCCGACGGCCATCGCCTCACGTGCGGCGAAGTGATACAAAGGCGCTGAGGGCAGCAGCGATGGCCATTCGGATCGTGCGACTGGGAAGCCGCCGGGCCCGGGGCGAGGGACTCCGCCTCGGGACGGTGCGCCGCCCGCCACGTGGCGTGCCGAAGTCCGAGTTCGCCTCGCGCGACTACTACGATCTGTGGCTCCCCGATCTCGCGCCCTCGGAGGCGCTGGTCAAGCAGGCCCAGCAGGCCTCCGACGATCGGGCGTGGCGCGCCTTCGAGAAGAAGTACCGGGCCGAGATGAAGCGCCCCGAAACCGCCCGGCTCCTCGCGGTGCTGGCCGCGCTCTCGCAGCAGACGGACTTCTCAGTGGGGTGCTACTGCGACGACGAGGCGCGGTGCCACCGGTCCGTCCTCCGCGCGCTGCTCGAGGAGCAAGGGGCGAGGATGGGATAGGCGGGACCTGGGACCCGGGACCGGACGAATCGCCGATGCCCCAATGCCCCAATCACCCAACGAATCGCTCAATCCTCAATAAGCAATCATCGATGGACGGCCCCCTCCCCACTACTCGTCGCGCAAGACGACGATAGGGTCGACCCTCGAAGCCCGCCACGCGGGGAGCATGCTGGCGACGGCCGCGACGACGGCGATCGTCGCGACCACCGCGCCCATCGTGAGCGGGTCGGTCGGCTGCACGCCGAACAGCAGCGACGTCACCAGCCGCGTGAGCCCGAAGGCACCGGCCAGCCCGGCGACGACGCCGATGCCGGCGAGCACGAGCCCCTGCTTCAGCACCTCGCCGATGACACTCCCCCGCTCGGCGCCGAGCGCCATGCGGATGCCGATCTCGCGGCGCCGCTCCGTCACCATGTAGGAGAGCACGCCGTAGGTGCCAATCGCGGCGAGGAGGAGCGCGAGGACCGCAAAGGCGCCGAGCAGCTGCGCCAGCAGCCGCGGCCGGCGGATGGCATCCGCGAACACCTCGTTCATGTCACGCAGCCGCACCACGGGCACCGCGCGGTCCGTCTCGCGCATCACGCTCTCGATGGTCTGGGCCAGCCCCGCGGGAGGCAGCGTCGTCCGCAGCACCACGTTCATCGTCGCGGGCATGGTGCCGAACACCGGGAAGTTCGCCGTCTGATCGGCGAGGAAGTAGAACTCCGTCCCCGTCTTCTGGTCCACGCCGCCCTGCTTGACGTCCTTCGCCACGCCCACCACCGTGAACCACGGGATGTTCGCGCCCGGCGGCCCGGACGGGCGCAGGCGCTGGCCGATGGGATTCAGGTCCTGCCAGAACGTCCGGACCAGCGCCTCGTTGACGACGGCGACGGGGCCGGTGGCCGACGCGTCCGTGGCCTGGAACCCGCGTCCCGCGACGATGGGGATGCCCATCGCCTCGAAGTAGTCCGTCATCACGAACTGGTAGTAGTCCACGTTCTCGTACGGTCCCTCCGCCGGCGCGGTGTAATTGTCGATGTCCGTGTCGTTCGCGTCCACGGGCCGGTTCGGCGGCAGGCCCGACATGGCCGACGCTGCCTGGATGCCGGGCAGGCTCCGGAGCCGAGCGAGTGCGCGCTGCATCAGCTGTCCGCGGGCGGCCGGCTGCGGATAGCTGGCCGGCGGCAGCGTCACCTGGAACGTGACGAGACGCGACCGGTCGAAGCCGGCATCCACCGTGGTGAGGTTGACGACGGTGCGGAGCAGCAACCCGGCACCGATGACCAGCATCACGGCGAGCGCCACTTCGGCCATCACGAGACCGCGACGCACGTGATGCCGCGCGGCGCCGGTCGCGCCGCGGGCGCCGCCCTCCTTGAGGGCCGCGGCGAGGCCGCTCACCCGCGTGTGCAGCAGCGGCGCCAGGCCGAAGACGATGCCGGTGGCGACCGACACGGCCAGCGTGAAGAGCAGCACGAGGGGGTCGACGGTGACCTCGCCCGTGCGCGGCAGGCTCTCCGGGTAGGCCGCGATGATGGCCGCCACGCCCACGCGCGCCAGCACCAGCCCCAGCGCGCCGCCGACGAGCGAGAGCAGCACGCCCTCGGTCATGAACTGCCCGAGCAGGCGCCCCCGCCCGGCTCCAAGCGCGGTGCGGACCGCGAACTCGCGATGCCGCGTCTCGGCGCGCGCGAGCAGCAGGTTGGCGAGGTTTGCGCACGCGATGAGGAGCACGAAGCCAACCGCCGCCTGGAGGACCCAGATGGCGCGGCTCGCGCTGCCGACGATCTCTTCCTGGACCGGCTCCATCTGCAGCACGTGGCCGCCAGGCTGCGTGCCCGGCGCGGCCGGCTGCGGCGGCGCGAACACGTGCATCTTCACCCCGGTTCGCTCGCCCCAGGTGGCGATCAGCGAATCGAGCTCGGCCCGTGCCTGCTCCATCGTCACGCCGTCCTTCAACCGGCCAATCAGATAGAGGAAGTGGTTGCCGCGGTTCTGCCGGTTCGCCGGGTTGAGCCCGATGGGCAGCCAGATCTCCGTCCGGTTGTCCATCACGTCCGCGCCGGGCGGCATCACGCCAATCACCTCGCGCCTGACGCCGTTGACCTCCACCATCTGCCCGACGATGGGCTGGCCGCCGAAGGCTGACTGCCACAGCTCGTGCGAGAGAATCGCCACGGCCGGCGGCTGCGGCGGCGGTGCCCCGGGCGGCAGCGGCGCCGCGGAGCCCCCGACCACGTCGGTCTCGCCCTTCGCGAAGAGACGGCCCTGCGCGGCCGGCACGCCGAGCGTCGTGAGCAGGTCGTCGGTCACCGACGCGGAGCGCACGCGCCGCGGGCGGTCCGCGGCCATGAGGTTCACTTCGCCGGTGGTGAACGCGCCGACGGAGGCAAACGACTGGTTCAGTTCGCGGAACTCGAAGAACTCCGGCGGCGACACCCAGAACTGGTCGAACCCCATGTTCGGGAACCGGGTCGTCAGGTAGGCCAGCTGCTCGGGCTTCGGGTAGCCCAGGGGCCGCAGGATCACGCCGTTGACGATGGAGAAGATGGCGGTGTTGGCGCCGATGCCGAGCGCCAGGGTGAGGATGGTGACCAGCGCGAAGCCCGGCGTGCGCAGCAGGCCACGAACGGCGTGGCGAACGTCCTGCATGAGGTGGTCCATGCAGGCAGTAGACGGGTGCGGGCCCGGATTCGTTTCACGGCTCTCATGGCGCTCTCATGCGCGCCTGATACACATGGGGCATGGGGCTCGGTCCGCGGATTCCATGTGCACTGGCCATCGCGCTGGCCCTGGCGGCGTCGCCCACGGCAGCTCAACCATCACCGCCTCCGGCATCTGCCACCTTCACGCTGGCCGATGCCCTCGCGCGCGCGCGCGCCACGGCACCCGAGACCGCCGCGGCCCGCGCCCGGGTCGAGGCTGCCGGGCAGGCCGTCGGCCAGGCCGCCCGCGGACCCAACCCGATCTTCGAGTTCCGTCTGGAGAACTGGGCCTCGGGCGTGTCGCGGTCGCTGCTGCCGTACGACGCCTTCGCCGAGGTCACGCAGGTCGTCGAGATCGGGGGCAAGCGCGGGGCGCGGCGCGCGGTGGCGGAGGCCGCGCTCGACAGCAGCCGGGCCACCGAGGCGCTCGCCGCGCAGATGGTCGTGCTCGACATCGCCCGCGCGTACCTCGATGCCGTGCGGCTGCGCGATCGGCGGCGCACCCTGGCGGCACAGGTGACCGACCTGGCCGAGATGGTGCGCGTGCTGGACCGGCGCGTGGCGCTCGGCACGACGGCGGAGTCCGAGCTGCTCAAGCTGCGGACCGAAGAGGCCCGCGCGGCCACGGAGCTGACTCGCACGGAGCTGGCGGCCGACCGGGCCCTCTCGGTCCTGACGGCCCGCCTCGACGTCGATGCCACGCTCGACGCGCTGGGACTGCCCCCGCCGCCCCCAGCGGCAGACGCGATCGATGACGCCCTGGCGTTGAAGCGCCGGCCCGACGTGGTTTCGGCCGAGCGCGCCGTGACCGCGGCGCGGCAGGCCCTGCGGCTCGAGGATGCCCGGGCCGTGCCGGATCCGGCGGTCAACGCGGGCCTGAAGCGCACGACCGGCTACAACACGGGCCTCTTCACCGTGACGATGCCGGTCCCCCTCTTCAACCACAACCGCGCGGCGCGGATCGTCGCGCAGGGGCAGGTGACCGCCGCCGAGCTCGAGCTGGCGGCAACCGAGCGCCGGGCGCGTGGGGAGCTGGCGGCGGCGCGTGCGGCCGCGCAGCGCCTCGGCGAGCGCGCCCGTGACATCCGCGGACGGCTCGTGGATCCGGCGCGCGGTGCCCGGGACGCGGCGAGGGCGGCGTTTGCCACCGGCGCGCTCGACGTGCTCCGCCTGGTGGACGCGGAGCGCGTGTTCGCCGACGCCGCGCTCATCGCCATCGATCTCGAGACCGACGCGGTCACCGCTGCCATCGAAGCGCGGCTGGCCGCAGGAGAGGACCCGCTGCCATGAGGCCTTCACGAATCACATTGCAGACCGCGGGCGCCGTCGTGGCCGTCGCGGTGCTGGCGTCCGGCTGTGGATCGGACGCGCCGCAGGACGCCGGTCCCGCGGCGACCCCGGAGGCCCGCACGTCGGTGCAGGTGTCGAACGCCGACGCGAAGGCCGCGGGCATCGAGACGGCGCCGGCGCGGACGGTCGAGCGGTCGGAACCGCTGCAGGCATCCGGCGTCGTCACCTTCGACGAGCGGCGGACCGCGCGACTCGGCTCGCTGGTGGAAGGTGTGGTGGCCGAACTGCGGGTGCAGCCCGGGGACCGCGTGGCCCGGGGCGCCGTCGTGGCGCGACTGCACAGCCACGTCATCCACGACGCATGGGCCGACTATTTCAAGGCGCAGGCGGAGCACCGTCGGACCGAGACCGAGCTCGAGTACGCGCGGACGGCGGAGGCGCGCGCGGCACGGCTCGTGGCCGACAAGGCCCTCTCGCCGCAGGAACTGGAGCGGGCGCGCGCCGACGTGAACGCGGCCAGCCAGGCGGTGGCCGCGGCGCTGGCCGACATCATCCGCGGCGAGCAGGAGCTCGAGCACTACGGCATCAAGGCACGCCCCGACGCCAACCCCAGGGACGAAGGCGAGGTGCCGGTGGTGGCGCCCTTCGCGGGCACCGTCATCGAGCGGCTCTCGACCGAGGGCGCGCCGGTCACGCCGGGGTCGCCGCTGGTCGTCATCTCGGACCTGTCACGCCTCTGGATCACGGCGGAGATCGACGAGGCCCTCATCGGGCGCGTCGCCACGGGCGGCACGGCGACCATCCGCACTGCCGCGTATCCCGGAGAGACCTTCACCGGCACACTGACCGCGGTGGGCGACGTCGTCAACCCGATGACCCGGCGCGTCACGCTGCGCCTCGAGGTGGACAACGCGGACCGCCGCCTGAAACCCCAGATGTTCGTCACCGCCAGCCTCGGCGCGGCGGGCCCGCGGCGCGTCCTCGTGGTCCCGTCGCGCGCCGTGCAGGCCATGGAGGGCGAGACGGTGGTGTTCGTCCGGACCGGTGCGGATCAGTTCGCCCGGCGCTCCGTCAAGGTGGGCGCCGAGGTGGACGGCCTCGTGGAGGTCGTGAGCGGCCTTGCCGAGGGCGATGTCGTCGCCACGGCCGGCGCGTTCCTGCTGAAGTCCGACCTGCTCAAGCCCGCGGGCGACGAGGAGTCGTAGCCGTGGGCCTCGTCGAGCGCTTCGTCAACGCCACGTTCGGGCAGCGCGCCTTCGTGCTGTTCTTCCTCGTGGCGCTCACCTTCACCGGCGTGATGGCGTTCCGCGACCTGCCCATCGAGGCGTTCCCGGACCTGACCAACAACCAGGTCGTGGTCATCACCGAGGCGCCCAGCCTGGCCGCGCCCGAGGTGGAGCAGCGGGTCTCCTATCCCATCGAGACGGCGCTGATGGGCGTGCCCGACGCCCAGGAAGTCCGTTCCATCTCGAAGTTCGGCCTCTCCATCATCACGATGGTGTTCGACGATGCGGTGCCCATCTACTTCGCGCGGCAGCTGGTCACCGAGCGCCTGACCGACGTGCGGAGCCGCCTGCCCGAGGGCCTGGATCCGGTGCTCGGCCCCGTGGCGACGGCCTTCGGCGAGATCTACCAGTACGTCGTCACGGGCGACGGCGTCGACCCGATGGTGGCCAAGACCACGCACGACTGGGACATCCGGACGCGCCTGCGCTCGGTGTCCGGCGTGAGCGAGGTGAACTCGTGGGGTGGGCTCACCAAGCAGTTCCAGGTCGTCGTGGATCCGCTGCGCCTGGAGAAGTACGCGCTGACGCTCGGGGAGGTGCTGCGCGCGGTGGCGGACAACAACCGGTCCTTCAGCGGCGGCTTCATCGAGCACCGCGCCGAGCGCTACACGGTGCGCGGGGTTGGGCTCGTCACGAACGTGGCGGATCTCGAGCGGGTGGTCCTCAAGTCGCACGAGGGCGTGCCGGTGCTGGTCCGGGACGTGGCCGCGGTCGAAGTGGCGCCGATGCTGAGGAACGGCGCCGTCACCCGCAACGGCCAGGGCGAGGTGGTGGGCGGCATGGTCATCATGCTGAAGGGCGAGAACGCCCACGACCTGTCGCAGCGCGTGAAGGCGCGGATGGCCGACGTGCAGGCCAGCCTTCCACCGGGCATGCGCGTCGAGCCCTTCTACGACCAGAGCGAGGTGATCGACCGCACGACGCGCACGGTCGCGACGAACCTCATCGAGGGGAGCCTGCTGGTCATCGTCGTGCTCTTCATCTTCCTGCGGGACGTGCGCGCGTCGCTCATCGTGGCGGCGGTCATCCCGCTGTCGATGCTCGTGGGCTTCATCGGGATGCGCCTCTTCGGCGTCTCGGCGAATCTGATGTCGCTGGGCGCCATCGACTTCGGCCTCATCGCGGACGGCGCCGTGGTGATGAGGGAGAGCTTCGTGCGCCGGCGGACGGAGGCGGGCGACCGGATCCTGCACGCCCAGCCGGACCAGCGCCACGCCCTGCGGCTCAACCTGTTCCGCAGCGCCTCCATCGAGATGGCGCGGCCCGTGCTCTTCGGCGTGCTCATCATCATCGCGGTGTACCTGCCCATCTTCACGCTCGAAGGGCTGGAAGGAAAGATGTTCCGGCCGATGGCCATCACGGTCTGCTCGGCCCTGTTCGGGTCGCTGGTGCTGTCGCTCACGGGCGTCCCGGTCGTGTCCTCCTACCTGCTGACGCTGTCCGGGCACCACGAGGAGGAGCGGTGGTTCGTCCGGCTGCGGAACCGCTACACGCACCACCTCGGCCGGCACATGCGCCACCCGGCCCTCACGATCGGCATCGCGGTCGCGCTGGTGGCATCGGCCCTGGGCTCCATCCCCTTCCTCGGCACGGAGTTCATGCCGCGGCTGGACGAGGGGTCCATCCTCATCGAGACGCGGAAGCTGCCGTCGGTGTCGCTCGAAGAGTCGGTACAGATCTCCACCCGCGTCGAGCAGATCCTGCTGCGCGACTTCACGGAGATCTCGCAGATCGTCACGAAGATGGGCCGGCCCGATCTGGCGACGGAGGCCATGGGCATCTACCAGGGCGACGTCTACGTGCTGCTCCATCCCGAGGACGCGTGGGAGAGCGGGCGCACCAAGGAGGCACTGATCAATGCGATGGCCGAGTCGCTGTCGCACGTGCCGGGGCTGTCGGTGAACTTCACGCAGCCGATGGCGATGCGGCTGGACGAGGTGGTGTCGGGGATCAAGGCCGACGTGGCCGTGAAGGTGTTCGGGCCCGACTCGGCCGTGCTGGAGCGCCTCGGCGCCCAGATCCTGGACGTCATCGAGCACGTGCCAGGCGCCGCTGACATGCAGGTGGAGGTGCTCTCCGGCGCGGCACAGCTCGAGATCCGGATCGACCGCGACGCCATCGCGCGCTACGGCCTGCACGTCGCCGACGTGCAGCAGGTGGTCGAGGCGGCCGTGGGCGGAAGCGAGGCCACCGAGCTCCTCGACGGCGCGCGCCGCTTCCCCGTCGTCGTGCGGCTGCCGGCGGCCATGCGGCAGGACGCCGACACCATCAGCGCCCTGATCGTCACCGCTCCCGGCGGCGAGCGTGTGCCGCTCAGCCGCCTGGCCGACATCCGGCTCGCCTCCACGCCGGAGGCGATCACCCACGAGAACGCCGAGCGCCGCCTGGTGGTCCAGAGCAACGTGCGCGGCCGCGACGTAGGCAGCTTCGTCGCCGAGGCGCAGCGCCGGCTGCAGGGATCGGTAACCCTGCCCACCGGCTACTACATCACGTGGGGCGGCCAGTTCGAGAACCAGCAACGCGCCATGGCGCGGCTGGCCGTCGTCGTCCCCCTGTCGCTGGCCATCATCTTCCTGCTGCTGATGGTCACGTTCGGCCGCTTTCGCTGGGCCGTGCTGATCCTCGCCAACGTGCCGTTCGCCGCCGTGGGCGGCGTGGCCGCCCTGTGGCTCCGCGGCCTCACCCTCAATCTCTCCGCCTCAGTCGGGTTCATCGCCCTCTTCGGCGTGGCCGTCCTGAACGGCGTCGTGATGATCGCCGCCATCCGTGCGCTGCGCGAGGACGACGGCCTGGAGATCCGGGAGGCGACCGTTGCCGGCGCCGGCGCGCGCCTGAAGCCGGTGCTGATGACCGCGCTCGTGGCCTCCATCGGCTTCCTGCCGATGGCGCTGTCGCACGGCGCGGGTGCCGAGGTGCAGCGGCCCCTGGCCACCGTGGTGATCGGCGGCATCGTCACGTCCACGCTGCTCACGCTCATCGTGCTGCCGACGCTGTACGACATGATGGAGCGGTGGGTGGCACGCCGCGAGGCCGCCGAAGCCGAGACGGAGGCGGAGGCCTAGCGCCGGCCGCACGAGCCGACCGGGGGACATGATGCGCGTCCTCGTCGTCGAAGACGATCCCGAGATCAGCCGGTTCATCGTGCGCGGGCTCACCGAGGAGCGCCACCTGGTGGACCTGGTGGAGGACGGGGCGTCGGCCGTGGACATGGCCATCGCCGAGGAGTACGACGCCGTGGTGCTGGACCTGATGCTGCCGGGGATGGACGGCTTCGAGGTGTGCCGGCGGCTGCGCGCACGGGGTGTCGACACGCCGGTCATCGTCGTCACGGCCCGCGACGCGGTCAGCGACCGCATCTCGGGCCTCGACGGCGGCGCGGACGACTACCTGGTGAAGCCATTCGCGTTCGAGGAGTTGCTGGCGCGCCTGCGCGCGCTCACGCGACGCGGCCGCACCCGCCACCTCACCACCACGCTGGACTACGGTCCCGTCTCGGTGGATCCGGTGGCGCACACGGTGACGGTCAGCGGCACACCGCTCACGCTCACCGCCACCGAGTACCGCCTGCTCGAGTTCCTCGTGCGGCGCGCCGAGGCCATCGTCACGCGGGACCAGCTCGCCCAGCACGTCTGGGGCGGGGACTACGACCCCACGTCGAACAACGCCGATGTCTACGTGGGCTACGTGCGGCGCAAGCTGCAGGCGGCCACGCCGGAACCGCTCATCCACACGGTCCGCGGTCTCGGCTATATGCTGAAGCGAGACCGGCGCCCATGATCCGCCTGCCTCGGCTCACGACGTTCCGCGCGCGGCTCACCCTGCGGTGGACGCTCGCCGTCGGGGTGCTGCTGGGCATGGCGAACCTGGTGGTCTACGGCGGCGCTCGGCTGTACCTCGACCGGTGGCTGGACCGCCACGTCCGGACCGTCGCCGCCACCGAGGCGGCCTCGTCCACGGACGGCCTGGGCGACGTGCACCTCCACGAGGCGCCCTTCGGGCAGCTCCAGGGCGGGGCCTTCACCGAGAAGTTCGTCCAGATCTTCAACGGTGACGGGCGACTGGTGCTGCAGTCCACGGCGCTCGGCAGCCAGCCGCCGCTCGTCGAGCCCGGCGTGATCGCCGAGGCCCTGGCTGGCCGCGCGCCGGTGGTGTCGGTCAGCGTCGAGGGCCGGCCGGCACGGGCCGCGGTCCTCAGAGCCGAACGGGACGGTCGTCCGTTCGCCGTCGCGGTCGGCCTGTTCGCAGAGGACATCGAGCAGGGCCTCGCGTTCCTGGCGTGGATGCTGGGCGCAGTGTGGCTGGCGGGACTCGCCGCCACCGCGGCCATCGGGTACGGGCTGGCCTCCCGTGCACTCGCGCCCGTGGCGCGAATCACCGAGCGCGCGGCGTGGATCGCGCGGGGCAACTTCGCCGCGCGGCTCGATCAGCCGCGCGTCCTGGACGAGGTCGGCCGCATGACCGTGCTGCTCAACTCGATGCTGGACCGCCTGCAGGCGGCCGTCGAGGCCAACCGGCGATTCGCGTCCGACGCCTCGCACGAACTCCGTGGCCCGCTCACCGCCATGGCCGGCGAGCTCGACGTCGCGCTGCGCTTTCCCCGATCGGCCGACAGCTATGAGGAGACGCTCCGCCACGTGCGCGGCCGCCTGGGGGCGCTCACGACGCTGGCCGAGGATCTGATCCTGCTGGTCCGCGCGCAGGAGGGCACGCGCGAGGTCACCCTGCGCGAGGTGGCCCTGGCCCCGCTCGTGGACGAGGCCTTCCACCGGCTCGACGCATCCGCCCGTGCCCGGAGCGTGACGCTCAGGCACGAGGGGCTGGACGGCATCCAGGTCTACGCCGACCCGTCGCTCTTCGCGCGGGTCATCGACAACGTGCTGGCCAACGCCGTCCACTACAACCGCGAGAACGGCTGGGTCCAGGTCACCGCGCGGGTCGAGGAACCCAGCACGGGCGCGTGGGCGCCGCCCATCGTGCACATCCTCGTGCAGGACACCGGCACGGGCATCCAGCCCGACCAGCACGAGCGCATCTTCGAGCGGTTCTACCGGCTCGACCAGTCGCGCGCGCGACATACGGGCGGCAGCGGCCTCGGTCTCGCGATCTGCCGCGAGGTCCTCACGCTGCACGGCGGCACCATCGAGGTGGCCGCCAGCTCGCCCGCGGGCACGACGGTGGAGATACGCATCCCGGGACAGGGGGCGGACGTCGTCGACGAGGTCTCGGACCGCGTCGCCTCCACGCAGAGTCCAGCCGCGATGTAAGCCGGAAGGCAGAAACGGCGGAGACTGGGGTAAGGTGCCGGCATCGGCGCCCGGTCCCCATGCGTTTCTGCCTTGTGCCTCCTGCCGTGTGCCTGTCCCTGGCCCTCGACCTGACGTCGGCATCGTACGCCCTGGCGCAGCCCCCGGCGGGATCGTTCGAATTGCCCGTCACGGGCGGCGACGCCACCATCGCCCGACTCGGCATCCGGCCGGAGGAGTGCGGCATCGCCCTGCACCTGCTGGCGCGGGCGATGCACGGCGTGGTGACGGCGGATGCGGGCGGCGGGCTCGCGGCCACGGCCGCCGAGATCCTCGGATCAACGGCCACCGAGCCCGCGCGCGCGGGTGGGCCAGGCGCGGTCGTGCTGGCGCCGTTCAGCGACGCCGTCTGGCGGCGGGTCCTCGGGCTGTCCCCCGGGGCTGACCTCTTCAGGGCTATCGTCATGCATCGTGGCGCGCTGCTCGTCTCGGCGGGCGCGATGCAGTCACGTTCCGGGTTTCGCGAATGGCTCGCCCGGGAGCCGCGCCTGCTACAGGACGTCGTCACGAGGTGGGCAGGCTCCTTCGCGCAGGCCGCCCCGGCGCTCCAGGTCACCGGAGACCGCGTGGCCGTCCCGGGAGGCGCACCGCTCGATGCCGCCTGGGGACGGCTCGTGGGCGTGCCGTCATCGAACCCGGACGAGTTCCTCCGACGGCTGCTGGCCCGCGACGACGGGCACCTCGCGCGTTTCTACGGCACGCTTGGCCGGCTGGACGATGTCACGCGCGCGGCGCTGCTGCGCCCGCTGCCGGGAGAAGACGCCCCACGCGCGCTCGCCGCCACGTATCGCCTCGCGAGGGCGGCCGATGCCCCGTGGGATCCGAACGCGCATCCCTACCAGCTGAGTCACGCCGATCTGCCCTCCGTGCTGCACGCCCTTGGCCCACCCCCGGCGGGCGCCATGCTGGACGTTGCCAGCCGGTGGCCCCCGCTGCTGTCCGGCGGCGTGCGTTCGCGCGCCGACGCGCGCGCGCTGCTGGCAGCGGCGCCCGGCCCCGAGCCTTATGTGGCCCTCGTCCGGGCCATGCTCGACGGCTCGCCGGACGAGCGGCGCGATCGCATGACCGTCGTCGCCATGGCGCGCCGCGCATGGGACGCCGCCGCACCGGCGGACGCGCAGGCCGACCTCCTCCATGCCCTCGGACAGTACCGCCGCGTCCCGGCCTTGCTCCTCACGCTGGATCGGCTGGCCGTGACCTCCCCTGAAGCGTGGGCGGGCCTCGTGGATGCCGCCGCACGCGTGGACGCCGGCAACGGCCGCGCGCGCCGGCTGCGGCTCGCGGTGTTCCAGGGGGCGCTGGCGCTCGTCGAGCGCGCGCGCATCGCCGGCAGCCTCGAGCCGGACACGACGGACCGCGTCCTCCTGTCGCTCGCCGCCGCCGTGGACGGCGCCACCGCTCCAGCCGCGTCCGTGCGCGCGTGGCTCCTCGACAGCTTCATCCCGGCCCTGCCGCCGCTCGTCCGGCCGGATCGCTTCTCGGGGCCGACGGCCTACGAGTCGCGCGTGCTGCAGGCCCTCGCGGGGCGGCCCCTGGAGGCGCCCCCGACGCTTTCGTGGGAAGGCGCCGACTACACCGTGGACGTCGTCGCCGCGGAGCACGAGCGCATCCGGCGCATCCGCTCGCTGCTGCCCTCGCCCGGCCTGGACACGGCGCTCGCGGGCCAGGACGACGAGGCCCTGGCCGCGGCGCTCGCCGCCCTCGCGTACGCGCCGGCGCTGGGCGACCCCGAGGGCGCCGTGTCGCTCGGTCCCGAGGTGGTCGAGCGGCACGACTTCGGCGGGTCGCGCTCGTCGCCCGGACGCGACGTGCCCTGGCGCGTGCCGGTGGAACGAACCGGCATCGGCGAGCCGTGGCACGTGGCCGGGAGCCTCCTCGGACTCGACGTGGCACTGGCCCGCTCCGCGCTTCGCCGGCTCTCCATCGACGACCTGCCGGCCATGCCCACCGTGAACCTCAACGATCAGCTCACGCTGGCACGCACCGCCGTCGCGCTCCGCCCCGCCGGCCTGGACGATGCCACGCGGGACGAACTGGCCAACGCGATTGGGCGGGGACGCGCGCGCGTGGCCGCCGCCGGGGCCAGATCGGCCGCGCTGCTCGCCCTCGCGGACGAGGCGGCGCTGCCCCTGGCGGACCGGGAGGCGCTGGCCTGGAGCGTCTCACGCATCCCGGACGCTGGTCCTTCGCTCTTCAGCATGAGGGATCTGCTGTGGCTCGGACGCCCGCGCGTGGATGGTGCCACGCTGGACCGATGGGGCGTGCTCAGCCACCCGGTGGACGGGCGGCTCGCCACCCGCTTCGATGCGCCTCTGCCGTGGGTTCACCTGGCGGGACGTCCCAACATGGGCGTGCTGGCCACGCAGGTTCCGGACCTGACGCTCCGGCTGGTCGAGGTCACCGCCGAGAGGCGGCTGCCGGCGGCGCTCATCCCGGCCCTGCTGCTCTTCGCCACACAAGACTTCTGGCACGAGGTGGAGGCGCGCTTCTCCGACGACTGGCCGGCGATGGTGCGCGGGGCCGCGGGCCTCTCCGTGGCGCGCATCGAGGACTACGTGGCCGCGCTTGCCAGTGCCGGCCCCCTCAGGCCGCGCTAGAATCGGCCCTTTCGGGCACGACATGCCGGCCAGACCTGCCGCGGGCGTCGTCTTCCTCCTCGCCGCGCTCACGCTGAGCGCGCAGGCGCCGAATCTCGCCATCCGCATCGTCTCGCCGGGTCCGGAGACGTACCTCTCAGGCCCCGTGCTGCTCAAAGCCATCATCGAGCCGCCGCCACGGGCGCGCGAGGCCTCGCGCGTGCTGTTCTACGCCGACGGCCGCCTCGTCTGCACGGTGCCGGACACCACGCGTGCGGAGTGCCCGTGGGACGCGGGCGCGGACGTGAAGGAGCACCTCGTGCGCGTGGTGGCGGACCTGAAGGACGGGGGCCGCCTCGTGAGCACGGCGCGAACGAAGGGCCTGGAGCACGTCGAACAGGTTTCCGTGGACGTCGTGCAGGTCACGGCCGTGGTGAACGATGGCAACCGTTTCGTGAAGGGGCTGGAGCGCAGCCGGTTCCGCATCCACGAGGACGGCGTGCCGCAGGCCATCTCGCATTTCTCGAGCGAGGGCTCGCCGCTCGAGCTCGTCGTCGCCGTGGACGTGAGCCAGAGCATGGCGCCCAACATGCCGCAGCTGAAGAACGCCGTGCGCAGGTTCCTGGCGGCCCTCGGGCCAAAGGACCAGGTGACGCTGGCCGCCTTCAACGACGACCTCTTCACGCTCGCGCGGCGCGAGACGGCGCCGGCCCAGCGCCAGCGCGCCGTGGATCGCCTGGCGCCCTGGGGCGGCACGGCGCTCTACGACGTCATCGTCCGCGGCGTGCAGCTGCTCACGCGGCAGCCCGGCCGTCGGGTGCTCGTGGTGTTCTCGGACGGCGACGACCGCACCAGCCACGCCACCGTCGCCAACGTCGAGGCGGCGCTGCGGTCGAGTGACGCCACGCTCTTCATGGTCGCGCTCGGCCGCGGCGCGCGCGAGGCGCAGCTGCGCTCGGGCATCCAGCGCCTCGTCACGCTCAGCGGCGGACGCGGCCTCTTCGTCGAGCGCAGCGACAAGCTCGAGGACGCCTTCGCCGACATCGTCGAGGAGCTGTCGAACCAGTACCTGATCGGCTACCAGTCCACGAACACGAAGCGCGACGGCACGTGGCGCGAAATCGCGATCGACCTGCCCGACAGCAGCCATACCGTGCGCGCCCGCCAGGGCTATCGCGCGCCGGGAGGGGGATAGTGGAGCGCGCCGGGAGTCGGATCTGCCGATCGCGGTCATCTGCGTCATCTGCGGCCCTGATCTGCGCCATCTGCGTCATCTGCGGCTCAGCCAGCGGCTCCTCCGTGTCTGCGCAATCCCCGTCCCAGTCTCCATCCGGGTTGCAGTTCGGCGTCAAGACCGAGCTGGTTCTCGTGGACGTCAGTGTCACCGACGGCGACAGCCGTCCCGTGTCGGACCTCAGCGTCGCCGACTTCGACCTGCAGGTGAACGGCCAGTCCCGCCCCATCGCGTCGGCGCAGTACATCTCGACGGTCGCCGACGCCAGGGGTCCGGCGTCGATGGCGGGTACGCCCACCTCGAACGACGCGACCACCTCGGGCCGCCTCATGCTCTTCGTGGTGGACGATGGGCACATCCGCGTGGGCGGGTCGCAGGGCATCATCCGCGCGGGCGAGATGCTGCTCGATCAGCTGGCCCCCGGGGATCTCGTCGGCGTGGCGCGGCTCCCCACCGGCGTGGGCAGCGTGGAGTTCACGGCGGATCGCCGCCGCGTGCTCGAGGCGCTGCGCCGTCCCGCGGGGACCCCGGCCGGATCCGCCGGAAGCGGCCAGGTGCCGATCAGCGAGGCCTATGCGCTCGACATCAACGACATGGACACGTGGCAGCGCGCCGTGCAGCGCGAGTGCAGCGGCCTCACCGACCTTGGCCTCGAGTCGTGCGCCGACGCGCTGGAGGCCGATGCCCGCATGGCCATCAACGAGGCCAACGCACGGGCCGGACAGACGCTGCGGTATCTCGACGGGCTGTTCTCGAGGCTCGCACGCCTGGGCACCCCCGTCAACGTCGTCCTGATGTCCGAGGGCCTGTTCGTCGGGCGCTCGCCGCTCAGGCTGGCCGACGTGTCGCGCCGGGCCGCCGAAGCCCGCGTCACCCTGCACATCGTCCGGCCGGCCCAGTCGATGATGGCCGATGCCTCGCACGCCGTCGCGTCCGGGCAGCACTTCTCGATGGACGACGCCCTGATGCGCGAGGGCCTCGAGCAGCTGGCCGGACAGACACGCGGACGGCTGCTCCAGGTCGCCGCCGGTACGGGCGCCGGCGTCTTCGCCAGCCTGAGCCGCGAGCTCTCGGGCTACTACCTGATTGGCTTCGAGCCGACGGACGAGGACCGCACGGGGCGCGACCGACGCATTCGCGTGCAGGTGAGGCGACGCGGGCTGGCGGTGCGCGCGCGACCGACCTTCGCGCTCGCGCGCGAGACCGCAGGGACGGCCGTGGCAGGCGGCGTCACGAGCGGCGTCGACGCGCGCGCGCCCGAGGCGGACGTCAAGGACCTGCTGTCCTTCCCGCTGCCGGCTCGCGGCCTGCCGATGCGCGTGGCCACCTACAACGCCGCCGACGGCGACGACCCGCGAGTGCGCGTGATCATCAGCGCCGAGATCGGAGAGCCGGCGCGCGAGCCGGCGGAGTGGCCCATCGGGATCCTCGTCCTGGACAGGGACGAGAAGACGGCTGCCGGCCAGATCGCCCGCATGAGGCTGGCACCCGCCACGCCCCGTGCCGCATCGCCGCGGCTGCTGCAGACATCGGTGCTCCTCGAGCCAGGCGAGTACACCCTGCGGCTGGCGGCCGTGGACGACAACGGGCGCGCCGGCAGCGTCCACCACACCATTCGCGCAGGGCTCGCGCACGCCGCGGGAGGGCGGGAGGTGTCGGACCTGCTGATCGCGCCGGAGCCGACACCTCCGGACACGGCACGCCTGATGCCCGCGCCGCTCGTGGACACCGAGCGCGTCTCGATCCAGCTCTCGGTGAGGGGCCGGAGCGACGCGCAACTGGCCAGCACCACGGTGACCGTGCAGGTCGCCGAGTCGGAGGAGGGCCCTCCCGTCACCTCGGTGGAGCTGCCGCTGGCTCGCCGTGAGGCGTCGATGCGGACCTTTGGCGGCCTGGTCCCGATGGGGCTCCTGCCGCCGGGACCGTACGTGGCGCGCGCGGTGATTGCCACGCCCGGGCAGCCCGAAACACGCCGGACGAAGCCCTTCCGTTTCGCGCCGCTGGTGTCGCCGGCTCCGGTGGAGGCTGATGCCGCCACGGCGCCGCCACCGGTGGACGAGGAGCTGCCGCCCCCGCCGCCGCCCCGCATCGCGGTGCGGCTGCCGCACTTCGACGCGGCATCCGTCCTCGCCCCGCCCGTCATCGATGCATTCCTGACGTCGCTGGCGTTGATGTACCCGCCGTCGCCGGAGGCGGCCGCCGTGATCGCTCGCGCGCGGCTGGGCCGGTTCGATGCACCCGAGCCTCCACGCGGCGCGGCCCCGGCCGACGAGGCGACGTTCGCGTTCGTGCGCGGGATCGGCGAGTTCGAGCGGAAGCGCTACGCGCAGGCGACGGCGTGGTTCCAGGTGACGCTGAAGGCGGCATCCGATTTCCTCGGAGCGGCCTTCTACATCGGCGCGTGCCACGCGGCGAGTGGCCGCGACGCCGAAGCCGTGGGCGCCTGGCAGATGTCGTTGTTGAGCGACGCCGCCGACGTCGTGTACCCGCCGCTCGTCGATGGCCTGCTGCGGCTCGGCGACGGGCTGCAGGCGCTCACCTTCCTGGACGAGGCGCCCGACGCCTGGCAGGATACCGACGCGAGGGACGAGCGTCAGGCCACCGCGGAGGCCATGACCGGCGCCTACGCTCCCGCCTTGGAGAAGCTCCACGGGCTCCTCGAACGCCGGCCCGCCGACCTGGACCTGCTCTACCTCGCGTTGCAGGTGATGTACCGCGTGCGGCAGGAGAGCGGCGCCCTCGGCGAGGCGGACCGGGCGCACTTCGTGGAGTACGCGGCGCGCTACGCGGAGGGCAAGGGGCCACAGGCGGCGCTGGTCGGCACGTGGCTCAGATACGTCACCGGGCCGTAGTGCCGTTCCCGGCACGCTCCACGAAGACAGCCGCTTCGGGCGTGTACAGAAGTATTACAGACGGCCCGGCCGGCAGCTGATACCGTCGTGAGCCTGATGGCTCAAGTCGCTGCTGCACAGATCTACGGCCGCAGGAATTCCAGGGGCACCAACTGGATCACCGTCATTGCCATGACGGGCTTCCACATCGGTGCGGTTGCCGCGTTCTTCTACGTCGATTGGGGCGCCATCACCGCGATGCTGGCGCTCTGGTACATCTCGGGCAGCTGGGGCATCGGGATGGGGTACCACCGCCTGCTGACGCACCGCGGCTACAAGACGCCGAAGTGGGTGGAGTACTTCCTGACCCTCTGCGGCACGCTGGCGCTCGAGGGCGGGCCCATCTTCTGGGTGGCCACGCACCGCATCCACCACCAGAACTCGGATCACGAAGGCGACCCGCACACCCCGCGCGAGGGCACGTACTGGGCGCACATGGGCTGGATCATGACCGGCCAGGCCATGCACCACGACACCCAGATCCTGAAGCGCTACGTGCCCGACCTCAGCCGGGACAGGTTCCACGTCGCGCTCACCACCTGGCACTGGGTGCCGCAGGTGGTGGTCGGCCTCGCCCTCCTGGCCATCGGCGGCCTCCCCTACGTGCTGTGGGGCGTGTTCTTCCGCACGGTGTTCGGCCTGCACTGCACGTGGGCGGTGAACTCGGCGACCCACCTGTGGGGCTCGCGCCGCTTCGCGACGCGCGACGACTCCACCAACAACTGGTGGGTGGCGATGTTCACGTGGGGCGAGGGCTGGCACAACAACCACCACGCCCACCCGGTGTCGGCGCGCCACGGTTTGGCCTGGTACGAAATCGACATCAACTATATGGGCATCAAGGCCCTCGAGTTCCTGGGCCTCGCCCGGGACGTCAAGGTCGCCCGCGTCAACCAGCAGCTCGAGGAAGAAGCGGCGTAGGCGGAAGGCACACGGCGGAAGACACGAAGGCCTAAGGGCAGGAGGCGCAGGGCAGAGGGTTCTCCCCTTCGGGAGTTCCCCTTTTTTGCCTTGTGCCTCCTGCCTTTTGCCTTCTATCGTGGTCCTGCTCCATGAACCGACGGCGAACCGCTGCCATCGTCTTCATCGTCCTCTCCGTCGTCCTCGTGGCGGCGGCCGTGTCGTTGAACGTCGGCTGGGTCCTGGTGACCGCGCGCAATGTCCTGCCCCTGGTCCTGGGCATCATCGCCTTCGCGCTCATCATCGCCGGGATCGTGGTGTATACGGTGTTCCTCGTGCGCGAGTTGCGGCGCAACGAGCAGCACGACGCCTTCATCAACGCCGTCACGCACGAGCTGAAGACGCCCATCGCCTCCATCCGGCTGTACCTCGAGACGCTGCAGGCCCGCGACGTGGGCGACCAGCAGCGGAAGGAGTTCTACAAGGTGATGCTCGCCGACACCGAGCGCCTGCAGCACACCGTCGAGCAGGTGCTCAAGGCGGGCGTCGCCGGGCACCGGCACACGATCCACTTCGCGCCGGTCGATCTGAGAGCGCTGGCGTCCGAGTGCGTGGACACGGCCCGACGCCGCTATCACCTGGGGCCGGACGCGGTGGGGCTGGTCGTGCCCGTCACGGACCAGCCGCTCGTGGTCGAAGGCGATGCCGACGAGCTGAGGACGGCGCTCTCGAACCTCATCGACAATGCCGTGAAGTACTCGTTGAAGGTGATGCAGGTGACCGTGGAGGTGGCGGCGCCGGCGCCCGACACCGTGTGGGTGCGGGTCCGCGACCGCGGCATCGGCATCCCGCCGTCGCAGTTGAAGCGCATCTTCAACCGGTTCTACCGCTTCCAGTCGCGCGGCTACAAGGTGAAGGGCACGGGGCTCGGGCTCTACATCGTGCGTTCCATCGCCAGGCAGCACGGCGGCCGGGCCTTCGCGCACAGCGAGGGTGAGGGTACCGGCGCCACGTTCACGCTCGAGCTGCCGCGGATGGTCGCCAGGCCGGCGCCCAAGGCCACGCAGGCCGGGGCGGAACCGGCGCGGGCAGGCGGTTGACGGGCTCGGGCAGGTGCGAACGGGTGCGATCAGGTGCGGGTGGCCGCTGCCCTCGGCGTCCTCCGCACGCTCCCTGCCCCCTGTTCCCTGATCCCCGCCCCCTGATCCCTGCCCCCCGACTCCGACACTGACCATATGCCCCGCATCCTGGTCGTCGAAGACGAAGAGCATCTGGCCGAGGGGCTCCGCTTCAACCTCGAAGCCGACGGGCACACCGTCGACATCGAAGGGGACGGCGACCGCGCCCTGGAGCGCCTCCTGGGGAGCGGCGCGCCGTACGACGCCGTGATCCTCGATGTCATGTTGCCGGGGCGAGACGGGTTCGAGGTCGTGCACGCGCTGCGCGAGGCCGGCCAGTACGTGCCGGTGCTGATGCTCACCGCGCGCGGGCGTCCCGAGGACGTGCTGAATGGCTTCGAGGCGGGCGCTGACGACTACCTGCCGAAGCCGTTCGAGCTCGCCATCCTCCTCGCCCGCGTGCGGGGACTGCTGCGCCGCCGACAGTGGGCCCGCGAGGCCGCGTCCGCCGCCGAGACGCCGCGCACGCTGGCCTTTCACGGCCGGACCCTGGACCTCGCCGCCCTCGAGCTGCACGTTGGCGACAAGACCTACCACTTGACGCAGATGGAATGCGACCTGCTGGCCTACCTGCTTCGGAACGCCGGGAAGGCCGTCTCCCGCAAGGCGATTCTCGAGGACGTCTGGGCCCTGCACGAAGACACCGACACGCGCGCCATCGACAACTTCATCGTCCGCCTGCGGCGCTACCTGGAAGACGACCCCGGCCGGCCGGCGCTGCTGCTCACGGTCCGGGGCGTGGGCTACAAGATGGCTGTCTGAAGGGGGCTTGGGGCTTGGGGCTTGGGGCTTGGGGCTTGGATGTTCCGCTCTGAAGGTCGCTACCCGATCCTGAACAGCAGGAACACGGTCTGCTGCGTCGGGCGGAAGTTGTCGTCCGACACTACCAGCAGCGTGCGGCTGCCGTCCGGCAGATCCGGGCCGAAGGCCATCGCCTCGAAGTTGTCGAGATTCGCGAGCGAGGCAGGCAGGCGCGGGATGAGGCTGTCCAGGTCGAGGAGGGGAGTCTTCATCACGCCGCGCCAGCGTCCGCGTGCGAGGCTCTCCACGGCCGACACGTCCTCCGCGCCGTCCAGCCTCACGTAGCTGATCAGGGCCGTGTTGCGGACCACGCGCGTTGGAGGGTCCACCAGGCAGGCCCGCTCGAGCGCGAGCAGGTTCGAGTCGTCCAGCGCCAGCAGCTCGGTCAACCCGTTCTCTCCGTCGTCGCAGATCGCGTCAAAGCCCTCGCGCGCGGGCGTTGGCGCGATGGGGAACATCCACTGCCGGCGCGCGTGCCATCCGGCGCCATCAGCCACGAACTCGACCAGCCGCCCCGGCCCGCCGCGGCCGCCACCGAAGGGCCGTCCATTGCGCGTCGTGGCCGGCCGATCGTCGTGCCGGGGCTGCTCGAGGCCGGCAATCAGCCGGCCGTCCGGGGTGCGCGTCAGTGCCTCGGCGCCCTGGTTGTCACGGATGCCGCCAAGGTCCGGGCCAAGGTCGAACGACGAGGGCCACGCGTCCATCCTCGTGACGACCATCTCCGGAGTCAGGGACAGCAGCGCGGCCGGCCACTCACCTGCAGCCGGCTGCCCCGGCGCTCCCGTGGATCGATGCCCTTCCTCGCCGGCCACGAACGTGCCGTCGGGCAGCGCGACAACGCCTTCGAGGTCGGCGGAGGTCACCCGCCTCTCGTCCGTGCCCGGCCCCGGGGTGACGGGAATCACCGTGCCCGGCGTCACCAGGAGCGTGCCGTTGGCAAACGCGATGTCCAGCCAGGCCACCCTGGCCGGCTGGCGGTGGTCGATCACCGCCAGGTAGCGGCCCGAGCGCGCGTCCCGGGCAAGGCCGGAGAGGCTGCCGACGATTCGGGCACGATCGGCGGCGGAACCCGGCCGCGCCGAAGGGATGACGTGCGACGCGAGGAACTCGAGCGTGGGAATGCGCGCGGGACCAGCGCCCGAGGCTGGGGTACGCGTCACGGTCGACGCACAGCCGGCAACAGCCATCACCACGACCGACACGAGCACCGCGCGGGGCGCCGCCCTTCTCGGGCGGCGACTGGGAAGCGGCGCGTCCATTGACGATTGCCGATTATTGCCGATCTCGGCAGTCATCAATGGACAGCGCGGATATCGTAGGCATACAGGCGGTCCTGGTCGCGCAGGATGAGCAGCCCGTTCGTGATGATGGGATGGCTCCAGGTCGGAGAGCCGCCGGTCTTCAGCTGGAAGCGCCCGCGCTCCACGTAGCCTGCGGGTGACGCGTCGGCCAGGCCTGCCACGCCGTTCTCGCTGTAGAGATAGAGCCGCTCGCCGGCAGCGATGACGGAGCCCTTCCCCACGCTGCGGTTCCGCCAGGCCATCGTGCCGGTGTCGAACTCGAGTGCCGTCAGGATGCTGCTGTTGAACCCGTACAAGTGCGTGCCCACCAGCACGGACGATGCGTGGTGGTTGCGCATGTCGCGGGTGAAGTAGACCTCGTCGGCGGTGGCGAAGCTGCCCGCGGCGCGCACGTCCACGAGCGCCGCGCCCGTGCCGTAGTCGGACGAGAAGAACACGCGGTTGCCGCGCACCACGGGCGTCGCGATGTTCGCCGTGCGATTCGCGGCGCGCTCGTGGGTCCACAGGATCCGCCCGTCCCTCGGATCCACGGCAAGCCCGCGCGAGGCGGTGAAGAACACCACCTGCTGCAGGCTGCCGGTCCTGAGCAGAACGGGCGACGAGTACCCGGCCTCGTCTCCCGCCTGCTGCCACAGCGTGCTCCCGTCCGTCTTGTCGAGGGCGACGATCGAGGCACGGCGCCCTCCCGCGTTCAGCACGATGCGGTCGCCGACCACGAGGGGCGATTCGCTGTACCCCCAGTACGGTGTCACGCCGCCGAACGTCTGGACGACGTTGACCGACCAGAGCTTCCGGCCCGACCCCGCATCCAGGCACGACAGCTCACCGGAGCCCCCGAACGCATAGACGACGTTCCCGTCCGTGGTGGGCGTGCTGCGCGGGCCATCGCCCTGCTCGTTCCGGAAGCGCCGGCCGTTCGGTGTCTCCCACAGCTTCGTCCCCGTCGCGCGGTCGAAGGCCATCACGTACTCGACCTCGTCGCGCGCGCCCAGAGTGTAGAGGCGCCCGCCCGACGTGGAGAACGATGAGTAGGCGTTGCCCGCACCGGTCGTCTGCCAGGCCAGCGGCGGGCCAGCGGCGGGCCACTGCTCGAGCAGGCCCGTTTCACGCGAGATGCCGTCGCGGTTCGGACCTCGCCACTGCGACCACTCCGGTGGTGGAGGTGCCTGCGCGACGCCGACCACGACCGCGATGGAAACGCCGAACACCGAAAGAAGATGCCGGGCGCTGAGGGGATGGCGCAGGAACGACAGGCCGGAGGCGCAGATGACGCAGAATCCTCGGGGTCGCCGGATTCCACGAGAACTGGATGCGTTGACCGTCGCGGTGGCCATCGTGGCACCTCGGCTCAGGAACGGGTCGTCGTGCAAGACGGGTCAGATTCGATCGTGGGACGCGCCCTGGTCCTGCATCCCGATCCGAGTCCGTGCCATCTGCGGCATCTGTGGCACCTGCGGCATCTGCGTTCGGTCCATCGGCGTCAGTCCATCGGCGTCTCCCGCGCAGGAAGCGTCGCTGCGAAATCGCGCACGAATCGGGCGCTGTAGTCCCCCAGCAGCTGCTCCACGCGGTCGTACGACGACGAACGGACAATCAGCCCCGCGTGGTGGCGCTTGTCGAGTCGCCATACCACCTCCGGATCCGCGTAGGCCTCGGTGGACGGATGCTCCTGCCGCGCCAGCGAGACGATCAGGCCCGCGTAGTCGGCGCGGGGGGCGAGAATCTCGTAGGGCTCGTCCCCGCCCGCCTTCTCGATACGCGCCCACTCGGCCCACAGATTGACCCCGGTCGCCGCCTCGACCAGCTCGTTGATGTGCGCGCCGCCAACCCGCGCGGAGGTCTCGAGGAACACGAACTCCCCGTTGGCCCGGCGGATGTACTCGCTGTGCGACACGCCGCGCACGAGCCCGAGGGACGTGAGCACCTTGCGGTTGAGCTCCAGCACGCCGCGGTCCTCGTCCGTGGCCCGCCTCACGATCCGGGTCGTGAACACGCCGCCGCCATGGGACACGTCGAAGGGCGGTGTGCCGTAGCGGCTGGCGACGGCCATCCGGATCTCCCGTTCATAGACGATCGAGTCCACGTGATAGACGTCGCCGGCGACGTAGGTTTCGAGCAGATGGTGGGACGACCGGTCCCCCAACCCCTCGATGGCCGCCCACAGCTCCGCCTCGGTGTTGACCTTGCGGATGCCGATGGCCCCGGCCTGCTGGCGGGGCTTCAGGAACCACGGCGGCGCCACCTCCGCGCAGAACGCCCGGACCCGCGCCTCGTTCAGCACGTGCACGAAACCCGGCACCGGGATGCCGTCGCCGGCGGCCTTCACGCGCATGGCGAGTTTGTCGCGAAAGTAGCGCGTGGTGGTCTCACCCATGCCGGGGACCCGGAGGTGCTCGCGCAGCGCCGAGGCCCGCTCGAGATCGAAGTCATCGAGCGGGACGATGCGGTCGAGGACCTCGCGGCGGGCGAGATGGCTGACGCCGAGCAGCAGATCGTCGAGCTTCCACTGCTTGTTCACGTCGGGGACGTAGAACATCTCCGTGATGCACTCGCGCGGCCATGCGGCGTCGCGCAGGCTCTCGGACGTGACGAGCAGCACGCGGCAGCCCAGCCGATGAGCTTCGCGGATGAAGTCGTGACCCTTGAAGTAGGACGCGAGGCAGAGGATCGTCACCGGGGGGATTATCCGCGATCGGGTTCCCGGGTTCCCGGCTGACCAGCTCTGCCCGCATCCGCGTCATGCCGCGCGCGCGGGCGGCGCGTTGCGCCTGATGCGGCGAGATCGCCCTCGCCGCCGGCGACGCGGCCGTCGGCATCGTACTCACGTGAAGCCACCTCAACGGTGGCCCGATTTGCTACCATCTCGCGCGTGAAGCTGATCGCCGCCATCGTTGCCGCCCTGATGCTCGTCGCGGGCCTTGTCCTGTTCGTGACCAGCCGCTCACGCGTCGAGGAGGCGCCCGCCCCGGCAGCCGCACCGCCGGCGGCCAGGCCCGAGCCCGCCGCTCCGGCCCCTGCCCCCGAGCCGGCCGCCCCGGCCGCGGAGCCCGCCGCGCGTGCGCGCAAGGCTCCGCGCAAGGCGGAACCGGCTTCGGCGCCGGCGGAACCCGCCGCGCCGACCCTGGCCACGCTGGTGCTCGACAGCGACGTCCCCGGCGCCTCCGTCTTCGTGGACCGGCAGTACGTGGGCACCACGCCGCTTCGCCTCGACAAGCTCGAGCCCGGCAGCAGGCAGGTGAAGCTGACCGCCGACGGCTACGAGGGGATCGAACGTTCGGTCGATCTGTCGCCGGGCGAGAACCCGCTCACGATGAAGTTCCGTGAAGTGCGGCTGAACAGGCGCATGGACGTGACCCACAAGCATGGGATGGGCTCGTGTTCGGGGACGCTGGTGGCCACCGTGGATGGGCTGGCCTACGAGACCACGAACAAGAACGACGCCTTCAAGCTGCCCTACGCCCAGATCGAGACCTTCGTCGTGGACTACATGGACAAGAACCTCCGCGTGAAGCAGAGGGGCGGCAAGACCTGGAACTTCACCGACAAGAACGCGGCCAACGCCGATGCCCTGTTCGTCTTCCACCGGGACGTGGAAGCCGCGCGCAAGAAGCTCGCCGAGGGCTACGCCGCGGTGCGCTGAGCGCCGCGGCCCACCCGCAGGGCCCGCGCGCAGCGCCCACCGGCGCAGCCGGCCACCGCGTTGCCTTATAGTTGATTCATGAAGCGCATCCTCCTCTTCGTGCTGACCAACCTGGCGGTGATGGTCACCCTGTCCATCATCCTCGGGATCCTGGGGATCGGCGGATACCGGCTGCCCGGTGGCGGACTGGACTACGGCGCTCTCATGGCCTTCTGCCTCGTCTGGGGCATGGGCGGCGCGTTCATCTCGCTGGCCCTGTCGCGCATCGTCGCCAGGCAGGCCATGGGCGTGCAGCTGGTGGATGGCCGGACGGGCCACGCCGAGGCCGACTGGCTGTACGGGACCGTGAAGCAGCTCACGGATCGCGCCGGCCTGCCGATGCCGCAGGTGGGCATCTACGAATCGCCCGAGGTGAACGCGTTCGCCACCGGGCCGAGCAGGAGCCGGAGCCTCGTGGCCGTGTCCTCCGGCCTGCTGCGATCGATGTCCCGCGACGAGGTCGAGGGCGTGCTCGCCCACGAGGTGTCGCACATCCAGAACGGCGACATGGTGACGATGACGCTCATCCAGGGTGTGGTGAACGCGTTCGTGATGTTCTTCGCGCGCGTCGTGGCGAACATCGCGCGCAACGCCGTGGACGAGAAGGTCTCGTACCTCGTCGGCATCCTCACCACCATCGTGCTCGACATCGCCTTCGGCATCCTCGGCATGATGGTCGTCGCGTGGTTCTCTCGCGCGCGCGAGTTCCGTGCCGACGCCGGCGCGGCCGCGCTCTCTGGCCGGGGCAAGATGATCGCCGCCCTGCAGCGGCTGCAGCAGAACACGCGGATGATCGACACGGAGCACCCGTCCCTCGCCACGATGAAGATCTCGGGCCGGGGCGGCATGATGGCCCTGCTCTCGACGCACCCGCCGCTCGAGGCGCGCATCGCGGCGTTGCAGGGCATGCGGTAGAGATCGCGTCGGGAGTCGGGAACCGGAAGTCGGGAGTCGGGAGATGCATCGACGATTCGTTTACCTCCTCGCGGTCGGAGCGGTCCTGATGATGACGGGCGCGCCGCTATGGGCCGGACAGCCGGTTGACCCCGAAGCCTCCGCCGTGCGGCGCACGGTGGAGCAGTTCCTGGACGATCTGGGCAACCGCCGCCTCGACAAGCTTCCTGCCCTCTTCGCGCCGAAGGCCACGATGGTCGTCGTGCGCCAGCGTGACGGGAAATGGACGACCACCCACCAGACGTCCGACGAGTGGCTGGCGGGCCTGAAGGCGCAGACGCCCGGTACCATCTTCCGGGAGCCGCTCGCCAACGTCACCGTCCACGTGGAAAGCGGCCACCTCGCCTTCCTGCGCGCCGACTTCACCGTCGTCGTCGACGGCAAGGTCCGCTCGCACGGCGTGGACTACTTCACGCTGGTGAAGGACGGCGGGGCGTGGAAGATCCTGAACGGCAGCTACACGTCGATGCCAGGAGAAGGCAGGTAGTCCAACGTCCCGGAACCCCAGAACCCCAGAACCCCAGAACCTTAGAACCTGAGAACCCGATTCCCCGTGGTCACCGAAACCGTCGAAGCCGAAGGGCACCTGATCGACTCGGGCAACCTGCAGTCCATCCTCACCACCATCGTCGAGCACGGTGCGGAGTACGAGATCCTGCGCCTGGACGTCGGCCGGAGGAACGAGGCCCCGTCGAAGCTGGCGATCAAGCTCATCGCCGACACGGACGATTCGCTCCAGGCCCTGCTGTCGAAACTCTCGGTCTTCGGCTGCTACGTGAAGGGGACGCCGCCCGCGGTGCTGCGCGCGGCCGACATGGACGGCGCGGCCCCGGAAGACTTCTACTCCACGACCAACCACCGGACGTCGGTGTACCTCGACGGTCGATGGGTCGTGGCCGGCCACCAGCGGATGGACGCGGCCATCATCGTCCAGGGCATGACGGCCACGTGCCGGAAGCTGAGGGACATCCGCAGGGGCGACCTCGTCGTGTGCGGCCTGCAGGGTGTCCGCGTCCAGCCGGAGCTGCAGTCGCGCGACAAGCCGACCTTCGGCTTCATGAGCAACGAGGTGTCGTCGGAGCGCCGCGTCGAGACGGCGGTGGCGCGCGTGGCCGACAGCATGCGGCGCGTCAAGGATCGCGGCGGCCGCATCGCGTTCGTCGCGGGCCCGGTCGTCGTGCACACGGGCGGCGGCGACTACTTCTGCGAGCTCGTGCGGCTCGGCTACGTGGACCTGCTGCTCTCGGGCAACGCCCTCGCGGTGCACGACATCGAGGCGGCGCTCTCCGGCACCTCGCTCGGCATCGACCTGAGCTCGGGCGCGCCCGTGGAGCACGGGCACCGCAACCACATGCGCGCCATCAACGCCATCCGGCGCGCGGGCGGCATCGCGAAAGCGGTGGAGGCCGGCGTGCTCACGCGCGGCATCATGCACGCGTGTCACACGCGGGGCGTGCCGTACATCCTCGCCGGCTCCATCCGCGACGACGGGCCGCTGCCCGAGACGATGATGGATTTGGCGGCGGCGCAGGACGCCTACGCGAAGGCGCTCGACGGCGTCGAGGTGGTGGTGATGCTGTCGTCCATGCTCCACAGCATCGGCGTGGGGAACATGCTGCCGTCGTGGGTGATGGTGGTCTGCGTGGACATCAACCCCGCCGTCGTCACCAAGCTCGCGGACCGCGGCTCCACGCAGACGGTCGGCGTGGTCACCGACGTGGGGCTGTTCCTGCACCAGCTGGCGTTGGCGCTGAGGTAGGGCCGTGCCTCGCACGGCAGGCCGGACAAGGCCGCTTCGCGGTGGGCGTCGGGTGGGCCGCTGCGCGGTGGGCTTTCGGTAGGACTTCGTGCTCTTCGTGGCCTTCGTGTTCCCGTGGACTCGCCATGCACACGACATTGATTCGTCCCGTTGACCTCGCGCCGCACCTCGCCGACCCGCGATGGGTGGTCGTGGACTGCCGATTCGATCTCGCCAACCCCTCGTGGGGCGAGGAGCAGTACGTGGCGGGGCACATCCCCGGGGCGCGGTATGCGCATCTCGACCGCGACCTGTCCGGGACCAGGACGGGCACGAACGGACGCCATCCGCTGCCCGACGTCGAGCGCATGGCGGCGACCTTCGGCGCGCTGGGCATCGCGAAGGATACCCAGGTCGTGGCCTGCGACGCCGACTCGGGGATGTACGCGGCACGCCTGTGGTGGATGCTGCGCTTCCTCGGCCATGACGCCGTGGCGGTGCTCGACGGCGGCTTCGCGCGGTGGGTCGCCGGGGGCGGCCCCGTGCAGCCAGGTCGCGTCACCGCGACGCCCACCGTCTTCTCACCGAACCCGAGGGCGGACTGGCGCCTGACGGTCGATCAGGTGGCCGCGGGCGGCCCCGGGCTCCTCGTGGACGCACGCGCGCCCGAGCGCTTCCGCGGCATGAACGAGACGCTCGACCCGGTCGCGGGGCACATCCCCGGCGCCCGCAACTACTTCTTCCAGCAGAACCTCGCCGAGGACAAGACCTTCAAGCCGGCCGCGGAGCTCCGCGCGCAGTGGGATGCCGTCCTCCAGGGCCAGGACCCGACGGGCGTGGTGATGTACTGCGGCTCCGGCGTCACGGCCTGCCACAACCTCCTGGCCATGGAAGTGGCCGGCCTCCCCGGCTCGCGCATCTTCCCCGGCTCGTGGAGCGAGTGGTGCGCCGACCCGACGAGGCCCGTCGAGACCTAGCCCGCACCCTCCCGTCCCGCCCTTCGTCCCCGGCTCCCGGTTCCCGGCTCCCGGCTCCCGGTTCCCGGCACGATCGCTCCTGCCAACTTCCGCCACGTTTCTCTCGTCCAACTCCCACGACGGCATTCACGGGAGACCTGGACGATGACCCTTCGCATCCTCTTCACGCTGGCCATCCTGGCGGGCCTGGCCGCGGCGCCCGCCGCCGAGCAGACATTCCACTGGGAGCCCGGCCGACACGGGCACGCCCTGGAAAGCCACCTGGGCGAGCACATCGAGCGCGCGCTCGAGCACGTCTCGCACATCGCGGAGCGGATTGCGAATCGCGTCGGCGCCCGCGTGGAGCGCATCGCCGACCGCGTGAGCAACCGCGTCGAGTACGCAGCGGATCGGGCCGCCGCCAGGGCCGAGCGCAACGCCGACCGGATCCGGGCACGAGTCGAGTCGCGCGTGCGCACCGTGCAATCACGCATCGAGCGGCGGATCGGCGCAAACGGCTGGTCAGGCCAGGACCAGAGCAGTATCGACGACAACCCCTGTGACGACCGCGACCGCTGGGACGACGACACCTACCGCCACTGCGAGGTCCGCGAGGAGCGGCTCCCTGCCGGCCCCCTGTCAGTGGACGCGGGGACCAATGGCGGCATCCGCGTGGAGGGCTGGGATGGCAGCGATGTCCTCGTGCGCGCCGTCGTCCAGGCGCGCGGCCGTGATGAGGCCGAGGCAAAGAGGCTGGCCAGCGAGGTGGAGATTCGTGCCGGGGGCGGCCGCGTGAGCGCCAGCGGGCCCGACACGGAGCGGGGCCGGGGATGGTCGGTGAGCTACCGCATCAGCGTGCCGCACCGGACCGACCTCGAGCTGAATGCGCGCAACGGCGGCATCACCATCGCGAACGTGACCGGCGCCATCCGCTTCGACACCACCAACGGCGGCGTGCGGCTCGCCGATCTCGCAGGCCAGGTGACCGGGCGCACGCGCAACGGCGGCCTGCGCGTGGCCCTGGGCGGCCGCCAGTGGGACGGCGCGGGGCTGGACGTGGAGACGTCGAACGGCGGCGTCACACTGGAGATTCCCTCGTCGTACAACGCGCAGCTGGAGACGCGCACCGAGAATGGCGGCTTCCGCTTCGATTACCCGCTGACCATCACCGGCGAGCTGTCGCCGCGGCGCGGGATCGCCACCACGCTCGGCGCCGGCGGTGCCCCCGTGCGCGTGCGGACGACGAACGGCGGCTTGAGGATTTCGCAGAGGTAGACGCAGGGGGGAAGGGCCGCAGATGACGCAGACGCCGCAGATGAAGCGGATTCGGCTGGTCACCTTCCCTTCTCACTTCTGACTTCTCACTTCTGACTTCTCGCCTCCACCCTCCCTGAGGCGCGTGGCTTTTCGCGCGGCCTCGGGGTAGAGTGAAGGGCTGTCATGGCAACCACGACCAGCCCCATCCGCCTCCTCGACGCCGGTGCGGTCCTCCAGGCGCTCGGCGACCTTCGCGCGAAGCAGCCCGTCAAGTACGCCGCCTTCTACTCCAGCCAGCTCGGGGGCATCGTCACCGACCCGGCGCTGATGGTCCTCCCGTTCGACGACCACATGGTGCACCGCGGCCATGGGATCTTCGACACCGCGGGGCTGGTCGATGGGAACATCTACGACCTCGAGGCGCACCTCGATCGCTTCACACGGTCGGCCGAGCGCTCCAGGCTGACGCTTCCGGGATCCCGGGCCGACATGCGGGACATCATCGTCCGCACCACCGCCGCCAGCGGTCGCCGCGATGGCGCCATCCGCTACTGGCTCTCCTCCGGACCCGGCAGCCTCGAGCTGAGCCCGGCGGCGGGCGCGGAGCCCGGCTTCTTCGTGATGATCTTCCCGGGCCTGGTGTACCCGGAGCGGTGGTACACCGAGGGCCTGCGCGTGATGACGACGACCTATCCCATCAAGCCGTCGCTCTACGCCATCACGAAGACCACCAACTACCTGCCGAATGTCCTGATGCAGATGGAGGCGAAGGAGAAGGGCCTCGACAACGGCGTCTTCCTCGACGCCCGCGGCAACGTCGGCGAGAGCTCGAACATGAACGTGGCCTTCGTCACCGCGGACGGCGTGCTGCGCCACCCGAAGTTCGATCACATCCTGTCGGGCTGCACGGCCCGCCGGATGCTCGACCTCGCGCCGGCCCTCCTGGACAGCGGGCTCCTGAAGGGCGTCGAGGTCTGCGACATCCCGGCGGCCGACGCGCGCGCCGCACGCGAGATGCTGCTCATCGGCAGCTCCGTGAAGGTCGCGCCCATCGTCCAGTGGGACGGCCAGTCGATTGGCGACGGCAGGCCCGGCCCCGTGGCCAGGGCGCTGCTGGGGCTGATCGAGGCGGACATGCGCACGGGCGACCGGCTGATTCCGGTCCCCTACTGAGGCGTCACGCGAGCGTGGACCGACACGCCACGCATCGCGACGGAGGCCGAGGGCGCGCTACCACCGCAGCAGTCGCGTGATCTTGACGACGAACGATCGGTTGTCCATGGCCGGGAAACCGCGCGACAGCGTGTCGCGCCCGTCGCTGTAGACGACGAACAGCTCGCTGCCCGGGACGTACTCCCAGCGGAACCGGGCATTGGTCGAGAGCGTGTGGCTGGCGGACTGGTACTGCGCGAGCACCGAGAAGAACCGCCGGCTGCTCATCGTCCACGTGAAGCGCCCGGTGACGAGCCTGGTCGTGAAGGTGCCCCACGGCATCTCGGCATGGTTCCACGACAGGGTCGGCTCCAGCAGGAAGTGCGGGCTGATCTCCATGCGGCCCCGCCACGACACCTCCGAGAGCGTGCCGTCGAAGAAGCCGCCGTGCGCGATGTTCAGGCCCCCGTTGACCGGCCGCTGGGGCCCGAACTGGTAGTTGAGCCGCGCCTGGGTGAACGAGTAGTTGCCGACCGGCACGACGACGTCGCCGCCTACCTCGAAGGGCTCGATGAGGCCCTCGAAACTGCGGGTCACTTCCACGCTGGCGAAGTCGCCGCTGTTGAACTCCAGGCGCACGGACCCCTGGGCTTCCCGCGTCTCCAGCTTGCGGCCGGGGCCGGTGATGTAGTCGAGGCTCGCTTCGTAGAAGACCTTGCGGATGGCCGATGGCTGCCGCGGGCGCGGGCTGAACCGGAACTGTCCGAACGAGCGCCGGAACGCGCTGCGGCGGAGGAACCCGACTTCCGGGTTGAAGTCGCGGCCCACGCTCAGGTATTCGGTCTCCACGCCCCACCGATCCGAGTTCCAGTCGTATCGCCCGCGGTAGCTGCTCTGATCGCCGGTCCGGCCGGGCGTGTCGGTGCGCGCGTAGTACGTGTCGATGTTGACGTTGTCGAAGAGCTGAAAGCGTGCGTCGGCGCCGACGGTGTAGCTGCTGGCGCCGGCCGGCGCCGTCGGGTTGCGGGCCGTGCCGATGAAGCCGATGCGGCTGCGGCGCAGCACGTCGCGGGTGAGGCGCACGACGGAGAAGTTCGTGCTCGCCTTGCCCTCGGCCGGCACGTCGTCGGTCTGCATGCTCAGCGCGCCGACGTTGTACGGCCCGGTCCGGCCGAGCAGGCGGCCCCCTGCGAGAATCGGCACGACGGCGCCCTCGTCCAGCCCGATGCGCCGCGAGTAGAAGAGGATGGGCGTATTGCTCGGCCCGCGGAAGCCCCCGCCCCCGCCCCCGCCACCACCGCCTCCTCCAAAGCCGCCCCCGACGCCGCCGAACGAGAAGATGTCCTGCCCTTCGAGAAAGAAGTCACGCCGCTCCGGGAAGAAGAGACTGAAGCGCGTCAGGTTCACCTGCGCCTCATCGTCCTCCACCTGGGCGAAGTCGGTGTTGTAGGTGAAATCGGCGATGAGCGTCTGCGTGAGGCCCCACTTCGCGTCCACACCCCACTCGAAGTTGCCGTCGTTGTCGACGGGCGGCGACGCGGTGCGGTTGGTCAGGACCGACCCGAGGCCGTACGGCTTGACGTCGAGGTTCAGGCCGCGGCCCGGGGTCTGCACGCCGACCAGCGTGGCGGCCGACGACACCTTGCTGAGGCCGCGCCGGCCCCACGACTGCGGCACCGGGTTGAGGAAGGACTGCTCGTTCTTCCATCGGACCATGCGCCGGATGTTGAGACCCCACACGGTCGAGCCCTCGCGGAAGCGCAGCGAGCGGAACGGAATGGCGAACTCGGCCGACCAGCCGCCTTCGAACTCCGCGGTGCGAACGTTCCACACCTGGTTCCAGTTCGGGTTCGACTGCTCGTTGGTGACCACCCAGTCGAACATGCCTCCCTCGGAGTTCGACGAGACACCGAACCCGTTGCGACGGTCGTAGAACGTATCCAGCTGGATGGCCAGGTGGTCGTTGTTGTAGAGGTTGAAGCTGTCGCGGCGCAGGTCGCTGGTCACGCGCCGCCCGGGCTCGCTCTCCCACATCTTCGCGCCGATGTAGAGGTTCTTGTCGTCGAAGAAGACCCAGATCTCGGTCGTGTCGGTGGCCGGCTGCCCCTCGGCCGGCTCCTGCTGGATGAACCCGGAAATGGCCGGCACGTCGCGATACGGTGCCTCGTCCAGCGCGCCGTCCAGGATGAGCGGCGACGGCAGCCGCATCGTCCGGATGGTCGCGTTGCCGCTGGCGTCGCGATTGATGACCGCCGGCGGCTCGGGCGGAGGGGGGCCGAAGAGGCTGGAATCCGCCAGGCCGAGCAGGGGCTCGACGTCCTGCGCGTAGGCGGCGGCGGGCGCCCCCAGCAGGAGGATGGCGAGGATTCCACGCCCCACGCGACACATCACCCGGACCGGGATCGCCACGGCCGCCTATTGGACCACAGCGCAGAAACCAGGAGATGTCTCCGATTGTCTCCGCGGACCGGAGCAGCCGGCGAGCCAACCCGCCATACGGCCTTGTCAGAACCCCAGCACCGTGAGTGGCAGCCACTCCTGGAGCGCGCCGACGTGCGGCTTCACCAGTTCGCGATTCCGCTCCGGGACGTCGGGGACGGGCATGCTGGGTTCCGGCAGGCCCGCCTGGTCGGTCCCCTTCCGGATCAGATCCTGCAGGGCGGTCCAGTCGATGCGGCTGGCCACCTCGATGCCGGCCGCCTCGTAGGCGCGCAGGCGGACCCACGCGTATTCGCTGGACGAGAAGCCCTCGGCGTTGAGCGCGTCCACGTGGGCGCGCCGGGCCTCCCCCAACACGCTCCTCAGCTCCGACAGCATCGTGCCGATCTCGGAGAACGACAGGTCGCGCCCGCCCTCGCGCGCGCGCGCCTCGAGCGACCGGCCCTTCTCCTGCAGCTCGGCCCACCGCGGTCCCAGCGCCTTCCGCATGCGCTCGTGGACGGCCAGGTAGCGCCTCACCTGGGCCTCGGTCAGCTCGCCGCCGGCCGGCGCCTGGTAGTCGGCCTTGTTCTCGACCCGATCCGACTCGGCAGCCATCTCCTTCGCCTGGTCGAGCCACGCCGTCGCGTTGTCGAGCATGGGACGCGCGGCGCGGTACCCGAAATAGAGCGCGACGCCCACGGCCAGCGTGCCGAGGACGACGATGACCAGGCAGCCGGCCAGGAGTTTCTGCATGGGGAGAGTGTAGACGGTCTTGGGGTCCTGGGAGACGAGGGGGAACCCTTCTGCTACCGCATGGCGCGCGCGTGTCGCTGCGCGGACCTCCGGGCTCTCTCCTCGACGGCGCCGCAGGCGAGGTCGCACAACGTGAACACCGAGGCGTCCGCAAGCGCGTAGTAGACGAACAGCCCCTGACGGCGGCGCGACACGAGGCCGTGGGCGTGAAGCAGCTGGAGGTGCTTCGACAGGTTGGCCTGGTTGAGGCCGGTGGCCTCCATCAGCGCGCTGACGTGCCGCGGCCCGTCGGCCAACGCGTCGAGCACCTGCAGCCGCGCCGGCTCGGCCAGCACCTTGAATCGCGCAGCCACGTCCTCCAGCAGCTCGGGCGTCATGTTCCGGTCCCTCACGACGCCGCCGGCATCTCGACGGGCAGGCCGGCGCCCTGCCACGAGGCGAAGCCGCCCGCCAGGTTCCGGACGTTGGTGCGTCCCGCGCGCCGCAGGACCGACGCCGCGATGGCGGACCGCGCACCGGCCTGGCACTGAACGACCACCGGGCGATCGGCTGGGATCTCGGCCAGGCGATCGGTGAGATAGCCGAGCGGGATGTGCGTGGCCGAAGGAATGTGCCCGCCCTGCCACTCGCTCGCGCTCCGCACGTCGAGCACGAAGGCATCGCGGGCCTTGACCTCCGTGGCCAGCTCGTCCACGGTCATCTGGGGCACTGTGGCCAGGTGCGCTCCGCCCTCGGCGAGGTGCTGCACCACCCGCGCCTCGAAGATGCCCGCGATCTGGTCCAGGCCGATGAAGGCCAGCTGCCGCACCAGCTCCACGATGCTGCCCTCGGCCAGGTCGTCCACGATGAAGTAGAGGTCCGTCTGATACGGGAGGAGCCACCCCGCCCAGGTCACGAACGACCCGCCGAGCGGGATGTTGATGGTGCCCGGCAGGTGTGCGGCGGCGTAGACCCCCGCGGGCCTCGTATCCACCACGATGGCGCCGGTCGCCAGGAGCGACGGCAGCCGATGGTCGTCCAGTCGCGGTGGCGCGTGGAAGCCGCCCAGCACGCGCGGGCCCACCTTGTTCAGGTGCTTCATCATCGCGAAGTACTTCGGCGGCTCGGGCTGGCCGGCCAGCACGCTGGTGACGAACTCGTCCTCCGTCTGCACCTGGAACGCCCAGTTGAAGCGCCGCTCGTAGCCGAGCGTGCTGTACGGCACGGCGCTGATGCCCTTGCCGCAGGCCGAGCCGGCGCCGTGGCCGGGCCAGATCTGGAGCCATTCCTCGTTCCGGTTGAAGGCCTGCAGGCTCTTCCACAGCGTCCGCGCGCCCTTCTCCATCGTCCCCTTGATGTTGGCGGCGCGCTCGAGCAGATCGGGACGGCCGACGTCGCCGACGAAGACGAAGTCGCCGGTGGCGGCGGCAATGGGCCTGTCCGCGGCGGCGCCGTCGGTGACGAGGAACGTGAGGTGCTCGGGCGTGTGGCCGGGCGTGGCGACGACGTCCACCAGGATGTTGCCGACCGTGATGCGGTCACCGTCGCGGATGAGCGTGCCCTCCGCGGCGAACCCGTATTTCCAGTCCTTGTCACCCTCGTCCGAGAGGTACAGCCGCGCGCCCGTGCGCGCCGCCAGCTCGCGCGCGCCGGAGAGGAAGTCGGCGTGGATGTGCGTCTCGGTGACGTGCGTCACCGAGAGGGCCTCGCGCGCGGCGGCCTCGATGTAGCGCTCCACGTCGCGATTCGGGTCGATGACGATGGCCTCGCCGGTGGCGGCGCAGCCGATGAGGTAGCTGGCCTGGGCGATGGAGGGCTCGTAGAAGCGCTGGACGATCATGAGGGCGGCTCCTTATCGCTATGTGACCATTCAGTAATATTGTGGCCCGTGTGGCCGCGCGCGCAAGGCCCCTGATCCGGGGGTCAGGGATCAGGGATCAGCGGCGGTTCTTCCGAACCTCGTTCACCAGCTTCTCGGCGGCCTCGCGCAGGGCCTTGCCCATCGGCGACTTGTCCCAGCCGGCGTCGCCCACGTCGAAGCCGCCGAGGGTCGTCCAGAGGTCCGCCCCGATGCCGACATCCGTGTTGTCACCCTGGACCTCGAAAGCGTGGATGGTGCTGCCCTCGGGGTTCACCATCTCGACGTGCAGCCGCACCTCGGCACGGGTCCGCCGCATGCTCCCGCCGACATTGCCGATACCGGCCACGCGGCCCAGAGAGCCCGTCGAGACCCGGTTGCTGCCGTGGGTCGTCGTGGCATCGAGCACGGTGCCGGCGACAATGAGGGCCACGTTGTGCTCCGCAGCCAGGGCGGCCAGGCGGTCCTCGGGCAGCGGGAGCGTTTCACCGGCCGGCAGGTCGATGAGGACGGGCTGCATGGTGCGGCTGGTGATCATCTGGGCCCGCACCAGCTTGGCGAGGGCCGTGGCCGCCTGGTGCGTGCCGCCGTCCACGCTGGCCACGTCGAAGGGGATGAGCCCGACGCGCGCGCGGCCCTGGGCGGCCGCGTGAGTCCCGGTGAGCACGCCCATCACCAGGGTGCAGGCCAGGATGGCACGGGCGCGCGGCTTGGTGATCGTCATGGTCGTCACAGATTACCGCAGGTTGTCGATGCTCACCGGATCGATGCGATCGGCCGGCGTAAAGCCGAACACCCTCCCGTAGAAGTAGAGCTCGGCCTCGAGGCTGCGGACGATGTTCTCGGCCTTGCGGAAGCCGTGCTGCTCGCCCTCGTAGGCGAGGTAGGCGACGGGCAGCCCCTTCCTCCTGACGGCGTCGGCCATCATCTGCGACTGGTTGGGTGGCACCACCTTGTCCTCCAGGCCCTGGAACAGGATGAGCGCGCTCGACAGCCGGTCGGTGAAGTTGATGGGCGACCGCTCGACATACAGATCCTTCGCCGCCGGGTAGGGGCCAATCAGCGAGTCGAGGTAGCGTGACTCGAACTTGTGGGTGTCACGGGCCAGGACCTCGATGTCGCTGATGCCGTAGTAGCTGGCGCCCGCCCTGAAGGTGGCGTGGAACGTCAGGGCGGCCAGGGTCGTGTAGCCGCCCGCGCTGCCGCCGCGGATGGCCAGGCGCTTGCCATCGGCCTTGCCCGCGTCCACCATGGCCATGGCGCCGGCCACCGCATCCTGCACGTCCACGATGCCCCACTGCCCCTTCAGCCGGTCGCGATAGGCTCGGCCGTAGCCGGTGCTGCCGCTGTAGTTCACGTCCAGCACCGCAAAGCCGCGGCTCGTCCAGAACTGGACCTCGGGATCGAGCACCGCTTCGGTGGCGCCGGTGGGCCCGCCGTGGGTGAGCACGAGCAGCGGAGGCGCGGCGCCCTCGGGCGCCTGGTAGTCCGGGTTGCGCGGCGCGTAGTAGAAGGCGTGGACTTCGCGGGAGCTGGCAGGTGCGGGCGGGTGCGGCGACGGGAACGTGACGGGCTCGGCGGTCGAGATCCACGCGGCGTCGATGGGCTCGCTCGTGGACCGGCGCAGCACCTCCGGCTCCATCGCGGCGAGGGTCATGCGCGCCACCACGGGCGCCGCGGTCGGCGATCCGCCGACGAAGTAGAGCGCGCGCTCGTCCGCACGGAGGGATTCCATGACATCGAGCGACGTCTGGACCGGCTCCCAGCGAAGCGAGTCGGTCTCGATGAACGCCAGGTGCCATCGGCCGTTCTGCGTGTACGTGGCGGCGATGCGCCGCGGCCCCGCGAACGCGTAGGTCACCATCGAGAAGGTCCATTGCGGCTTGCCGAAGTCGGCGCTCATCGGGTGCAGCGGCTCGATGGCGTCGGCCGGGAGCGCCTCCGAGCCGGCACGGGGTGCCCCGGCGTCCCGCGGACGAGCACGATACAGGTTCCACCACCCCGTGCGGTCCGACACGAAGTGCAGGACGCCGTCCGGCGACCACTCGGGCTGGAAGATCGACTCGTCCGGCCCGCCCGCCACCTTCGCCCGCGCTCCGAGCCTGCCGTCCGGCCCGATGGGCGCCGTCCACAGCTCCGTACCGTCCCACGGCATGTTGGGGTGGTTCCACTGCAGCCACGCCAGCGTGGCGCCGTCGGGTGAGACCACCGGGTCCGAGTAGAAGTCGGCGCCCGAGACGAGCACCGTGCCCGGGGCTTCCGCCCCCGCGACGGCGATGGCAACGACCGCCGCCGTGGGCTCGGCGTCGCCTTTCCGGTGATCCTCCCGCACGGCCACGAGCCGTCCGCGCGTCGCGTCGAGGCGCGCGTCGGCGTAGAAGAACCCCTCCGGCGTCAGCGGCACGGGCGCGCCGCCGCCTCTCTGCACGTAGAGCCGCTGGTCCCCGAAGTTGGAGAAGTACACGTCCCCGCGGTGCACCGTCATCGCCGCCCCGCCGTACTCGTGCACGCGCGACCGCGCGTTGAACCCGGTCGGCGTCACGTCGCTGATGCGGCCGTCCGGCGTGCGCCGGACGATGACGTAACGGCCGCCCTCGGAGGCCCGGCCCTCGGTCCAGTAGACGTCGCCGCCGTCGAGCGCAATCTCGCCGAGCCTGAGCGCGCCCGCCGTGACCCGCGCCGCCGTCAGCGGCGAGGCCCAGGCCCCATAAGGCGCCACGGTCTTGGTTTCTCGCGGACTCTGCTGCATACACCCCGCCGCCAGGATTGCCACGAGCAGGGGGGCCCGTGATGTCTCTCGTATCATCTCAGAAGCCTGCCGGGAGTCACTTTCCGGGAAGTGCGGGAGCCCCGCACCAGCTGGCGTGGCGAAGGAGCGGCGAACCGGGCGTGGACCGACGCCACGAAAAAAAGCAGCCGCCGGGGGCACAGGAGGTGTAGGAAGCCCACGGCGGCTGAAGGCTGTTACGGGAGATGTCGCTGGGGCGATACTGCACCTCCCGAATGGCCCGCCGTATGACGGCCGTCATACGGCGCGGATTTTCTGCGGCGCGGCGGCGGCGCGGCGGCGGGACGGACCGAAACCCCGACAACGCGGGCGCCGAATCGCGCTAAAGTGTGCGCGTCGAGGATGCCTATGCCCGCCAGACTTCGCTCCTTCGCCCTCCTTGCCCTCACCCTGACCCTGGCCGCCTCCGGCGCGCCGAGCGCGCAGACGACCACGGCCCCCCGGCCGGCGGCCGCCACCCCGGCGCCCCTGAAGGTGACCACGCCCGAGCAGTTCTTCGGCCACCGGATTGGCGAGGACTACGTGCTCCCGAACTACACGAAGTTCACGGAGTACGTCCGCAAGCTCGACGCGGAGTCGAACCGCATGGTGGTGCAGAGCATCGGCAAGACAGCCGAGGGCCGCGACCAGCTGATGGCCATCATCACCGCGCCCGAGAACGTCAAGCGGCTGGACCGCTACAAGGAGATCGTGCGCCGGCTGTCGCACGCCGAGGGGCTCACCGACGATCAGGCGCGCGCACTGGCCCGGGAGGGCAAGGCGGTGGTGTGGATCGACGGCGGCCTGCACGCCACCGAGGTCCTGGGCGCGCAGCAGCTCACCGAGACGATCTACCAGTTCGTCAGCAGGACGGACGAGGAGACGCTGCGCATCCTGCGCGACGTGATCATCCTGGCCGCGCACGCCAACCCCGACGGCATGGAGCTGGTCTCCGACTGGTACATGCGCAAGGAGGACCCGAAGTCGCGCAGCACCGGCGCCATCCCGCGCCTGTACCAGAAGTACGTCGGGCACGACAACAACCGCGACTTCTACATGATGAACCAGCCCGAGTCGGTGAACATCAACCACCAGCTCTATCGCGAGTGGTTCCCGCAGATCGTCTACAACCACCACCAGACGGGCCCCACCGGCACGGTGATGTTCTCGCCGCCCTTCCGCGACCCGTTCAACTACGTGTACGACCCGCTCGTCGTCAACACGCTGGACCAGGTGGGCGCGGCCATGCACGCGCGATTCGACCAGGAAGGCAAGCCGGGCGTGACGACGCGCTCGGGCGCGAACTACTCGACGTGGTGGAACGGCGGCCTCCGCACGATGCCGTACTTCCACAATCAGATCGGCCTGCTCACCGAGACGATTGGCAACCCGACCCCGGTGCAGATCGAGTTCGTGCCGGACCGGCTGCTGCCGCGGGGCGACCTGCCGGCGCCCATCGCGCCGCAGACCTGGCACTTCCGCCAGTCCATCGACTACTCCGTCACCGCCAACTACGCCGTGCTCGACTTCGCCCAGCGCTACCGGGAAACGCTGCTCTACAACGCCTACGTGATGGGCCGGAACTCCATCGCCCGGGGCAGCACCGACACGTGGACGATGTACCCGCGGCGGATCGCGGAGGTGAAGGCCGAGATCGCCAGGACGACGAAGACCGAATCCACCGATCCGCGCACGGTGGCCGGCGGCCGCGCCCAGCCCGTGCCGGCCAAGTACTACGACCTGCTTCGCAAGCCCGAATGGCGCGACGCGCGCGCGTACATCCTGCCGGCCAACGAGGGCGACTTCCTCACGGCCACGAAGTTCGTGAACATCATGATCAAGGCGGGGCTGTCGGTGCACCGCGCGACGGCGCCCCTCACGGCGGGGGGCAGGACCTATCCCGCCGGCTCGTACGTCTTCAAGGCCGCGCAGGCCTATCGCCCGCACCTGCTCGACATGTTCGAGCCGCAGGACCACCCGCACGACCTGCAGTATCCCGGCGGGCCGCCGATTCCGCCCTACGACAACTCGGGCTGGACGCTCGCGTACCAGATGGGGATCAGGTTCGACCGCGTCCTCGAGAGCGTGGACGGGCCGCTCGAGAAAATCGCCGACGTGGTGAAGCCGGCGGCCGGCCAGGTGACCGGCGCGCAGGGCGCGGTGGGCTTCACCGTGCCGCATCGCCTGAACGACGCGTTCACGGCGGTCAATCGCCTGCTGAAGGCCGGCGAGGAGGTCTTCTTCGTCGGCGATCGCTCCTACCAGAGCGCCGACGGTACGGGCGTGATGTTCATCACGGCGCGGCCGAGCACGGCGGCGGTGCTGCAGGAGGCGGCCGCGGATCTCGGGGTGAGCTTCACGGGTGTCTCCAGCCGCCCGCCGGGCCCGATGTACAGGCTGACGAAGCCGCGCATCGCACTGTGGGACCAGTACGGCGGGTCCATGCCATCGGGGCACGTGCGGTGGCTCCTCGAGCAGTTCGCGTTCGACTTCGACGTCATCTACCCGCAGGCGCTGGATGCCGGCGGGCTGAAGGCGAAGTACGACGTGATCCTGTTCCCCGATGGCGGCATTCCCGAAACCGACACCGCGGGCGGCGGGTTCGGCGGCGCCCAGCCGCGCGCCGACGACATCCCGGCGGAGTATCGCGACCGCCTCGGCCGCGTCACCATCGCGCGCACGGTGCCGGCACTCAAGCAGTTCGCCGAAGAGGGCGGCGTCATCGTCGCCTTCGGCGGCTCGGCGGTGCTCGGGCATCACCTCGGGCTCGCGCTCGGCGACCACCTCGTGGAGGCGGCGGCCGACGGCCAGGCGCAGCCGCTGCCGCGGACGAAGTACTACATCCCCGGCGCCATCCTGCGCGTGGCCGTCGACAACACCAATCCGCTCGCCTTCGGTCTGGAGAAAGAGATCGACGTGTTCTTCGACAACAGCCCGGTGATGCGCCTGGCGCCTGACGCCGCGCTCCGCGGCGTGCGGCCCGTCTCCTGGTTCGACTCGAAGGCGCCGCTCCGCTCGGGATGGGCATGGGGCCAGCACTACCTCGAGGGCGGCACGGCCGCGGTCGAGGCCGCGCTGGGCAAGGGCAAGGTCTTCCTGCTGGGCCCGGAGATCACCTTCCGCGCCCAGCCGCACGGCACGTTCAAGTTCCTGTTCAACGGAATCTTCTACGGGACGGCGCAGGCCACGGGCGCCGCGGCCCGGGAAACGATGGCCCGGTAAGGTTCTGAGGCGGCCCGTTCGGGGCCGTGGGCCTTCGGTGGGAAGCCGTCGCGCTGAGCGTGCACCGCGCGCTTCGTGAGCGAGTCCCCACCCCGACGGCGGCGCTGGCGTAGGCTATTCGCCATGAGCTACGGTGCGAAGGAGATGGCGGAGAGCTTCCGGACCGTGCGCAGGAACACGATCCAGGTGGCGCGGGACATTCCCGAGGACCCGTACGGCTTCCGCGCGGCGGAGGGGGCGATGACGGTGGGCGAGGCGGCCGATGGGGCCTGGCACGATCGCCCGGTTTTCGATGCGGTTTCTGCGTACAATGCCCGTCACCATTCAGGAGGTCCCATGATCCTCGGTCGTCGCGAATTCCTGGCAGGCGCCGGCGCCGTCGCCCTCACGCCCCGGTCCCTCTTCGCGGGCGGCCAGGCGCCTGCGGTCAGGCCCCTGGGCATCTTCCCGGCCTCGGTGCGCGCCGACTTCCCCTCGGTGCTGACGCAGACCTACCTGAATTCGGCCGCGCTGCACCCGGTCGGCGCGTTTGCCGCCCGCGCGATGCAGCAGGTGATCGACTATCGCGTCCACGGTCCCGGCGAGGGGCGCTCGGACTTCACGGCCGCGCAGCAGTCCGACCTGAAGACCCGCTACGGCAAGCTGATTGGCGCGACGGCCAACGAGATTGCCTACACCGCCAGCACCTCCGACGGCGAGAACATCGTCGTCATGGGCCTGGACCTGCCGGGGAAGAAGGGCAACGTCGTCATCGACGAGCTGCACTTCACCACCTCGCTCTACATGTACAAGGAGCTGGAGAAGCAAGGCGTCGAGCTGCGCATCGTCAAGCACCGGAACTGGGCCATCGATCCGGAGGACATGAGCAGGGCCATCGACCGCAACACGCGGCTCGTGTCGCTGGCGCTGGTGTCGAACGTCAACGGCTACCTGCACGACTGCCGGGCGGTGAGCGACATCGCGCACGCGCGCGGTGCGCACGTCTTCGCGGACATCATCCAGGCGGCGGGCGCGGTGCCGCTCGACGTGAAGGCACTCGGCATCGACTTCGCGTCGTGCGGCACCTACAAGTGGCTGATGGGCGAGCGGGGCCTCGGCTTCCTCTACGTGAAGGAAGACCTGCAGGGCACGGTGCTGCCCACCACGCGCTACGGCCACCGGCAGGTGACGAACTTCAACCGCGCGGAGCTGACGTGGGAGCCGCTGCCGGGCGCAGCGCGGTACGAGACGGGCGGCATCGCGATCATCCTGGCCGCGGCGGTGTCGGCGGGCATCGACTACGTGCAGTCGCTCGGCCTGGAGAAGATCCGCGCCCACGCGCGCGCGCTCACGGATCGGCTGCAGAACGAGCTGCCCCCGCTCGGCTACCCGCCGCTCACGCCGCGTGGCACCGAGACCCCCATCCTCGCCTTCGGCCTGAAGGACGCGGCCACGACGAGCAAGGCGCTGCAGGCGGGCAGGGTGGTGGGCACGGTCATCGGCAACGAGAACCGCCTGCGCCTGGCGGTGTCGGTCTTCAACACGCACGAGGACATCGATCGCGTCGTGGCCGTCCTCGGCGGCCGCACCACCTCGTCGGCTCGCTGACAGCTCGACCGGAACCCGAGAACCTCCGAACCTCCGAACCTCAGAACCTCAGAACCTCAGAACCCCAGAACCCCAGAACCCCAGAACCTCAGAACCCCAGAACCCGGTTCCGAGGTTCACTCCGCCGTTGCGCGACGTTGACTTCCAACACAGGAGGTCACGTCAATGGTCAAGCGGAGTCTGCTACTGGCCGCGCTCGGTGGGCTGATCCTGGGCTGTGTCCTCGTCGTGCCGACGCACGGCGAGGTCGACACCCTCAACACGAACTACCTCACGTTCAGCGGCCCGGTGGCGCTGCCCGGGGTGACATTGTCTGCGGGCACCTACGTCTTCGAGCGAGCGGTGGCGATCCACCCGGATGTCGTGGTGGTCCGGAACGCCGAGGGCTCGAAGGTCTTCTACCGGGGCTCGACCATGCGGGCGAGCCGTCCGAACAGCACGCGTCGCGACCTCGTGATCGAGTTCGGTGAGGCGGCGCGTGGCGTGCCGCCGCCGATCACGGCCTGGTTCCCGCTGGGTGAGCCGACGGGACACGCGTTCGTCTACTAGCGACGCGCCGGCACGGTCGTGCGGGGCTGCCCCGGTCCCGCTCCGCCGTGCCCCCCCTAGCGCCAATCCCCCGCCGCCACGAACGCGGCCCAGTAGAAGGGGTGCGTGCTCTGCCCCTTCGCCCGACGGTCGCGGAGCACGGTAAGGCTGGCCTGATGCACGGCGTCGGCGGTGGAGAGCTTCTTCTGGAAGCGCCCTTCGTAGAGTGCGCGCATCCACGCGCGCGTGGCCTGGTCGTCCACGGACCAGAGGCTCATGACGACGGTGCGGGCACCGGCCACCTGGAAGGCGCGACGGAGGCCGAAGACGCCTTCGCCCGCCTTGATCTCCCCGACGCCGGTGTCGCAGGCGGAGAGCACGGCCCACTCGACGCCCTGGAGATCCAGCGAGGCCACCTCCTCGGCGGTGAGGATGCCGTCGTCCTCGTCCGGACCGGCGAGGGCGCGGCGATTGGCGCCGGCCAGGGCGAGGCCGGAGAGGCGCAGCGGGTTCTCGACGGGTCTGGTGCCGGACAGCCCGCCGACGCCGCGCGTGCCCGCGCCTCCCGATTCAGGCAGACAGGAGCCATCGAGGAAGAAGCCGTGGGTCGCCAGGTGCAGCACGCGGTGGTTGTGCGCCTGCTGCTTGAACGCCTGCTCGCTGGCCTCGCGTCCGACGAGCGTGCGCGCGGCGCCAAGCGTGGTTGGCCACAGCCGCGAGACTTCCTGCGCTTCCTGGAGGGTCCCGGCCAGGGGCTCGAAACTCAGGGTCCGCAGGCTTCCGCAGGGTGTCCGTCCGCTCCGCATGGCGACGTCGTCCCCAGCGCCGACGGGGGAGGTGGCGGTCGACGAGCGGGCGATGGGATTGTCGTCGAAGCCGGGTCCACCAAGCGCCAGGATGCCAGATGAGAGCTGCCTGGGGCCGTCGATCATCGACACGAGATCCCGCTCGGCGGTCAGGTAATGAAGCGGTGCGGACTGCTCGAGGACGTACGAGGTCCGGCCGATCGGCAGCCCGTCGAACGTCACCAGACCGAGCGCGCCGTCGGGAACCACGAACACGCGGCTGGCGCCGCGGAGGGAGCGGGCAAGGCGGTCCCAGACAGCGCCGCGCAATCGCCCGCCGGCATCGCGGTACGACTGCTCGGCAGCCGCATGCGACCCTTCCAACAGCCGCGTTCGTCCGGCGGCCTCGCCGCGCCACTCGGCGATGAGTCGTTCGATCTCGCTCACGGGCCCGAGCCTGACGAGCGCCACGTCTTTCGAGCCGGCCCGCAGAACAAAGGCCGCAAACGAGGGAACCGGCTGAGGCGGCGCGGCCGGTCCGCCCGCTGGTCGCTCGTGGCGCGCATACTGCACGAACGACACGAGGGCGGAGCCCTCCGGCAGTGCGGCCCGGACGGCGTCGAGACCCGCCGGGGACCGGGCCATTTCGGCGCGGGCCTCGAGGCTCTGGGAGGCGAGACTGCGTTCGGCTTCTTCCATGTCGCGACGAGCTTCGTCGAACTGATCCCGCGCAACGGCCCCCTCCAGGCTCCGGACGAGGACGTTGGCAAAGCGCTGGCGGGCGCGTCTGGTTCGCATCTGAAGATCGGCCAGCCTCGGTTCGACCGGACCGTCCAGCCGTCCCCGGGCTGCCAGCTCGTCGAGGACGACGCCACGCGACTGGATCACCAGGTCAAGCACCCGTGCGACGTCCTCCGGCGCCCCCATCGCGGCGGCCGTCAACGCGACGTCCATTCCCCGCGGCCGTCTCGAGGCGAACGCCAGCGCCTGACGCTCCGGCAGGTACCGCACGGTGAATCGGAGGTGCTCCAGGCTTGTGCGCTCTGCCTCGATCGACGTGGCCAGAGCCGAGTGGAATCGGCCGCTGGCGAGATCGACCCCGGCGAGCGTGGCCTTGGATTGGGCGATGAGCGGATGCGCGGGTCCGAACAGGCGCTCGTAGTCCGAGAGGGCTGCGCCGACGTTGGCGCGCGCCAGAGCCCAGTGCCCTCGCCGCGCTTCGAGGCTTCCGAGCGAGTACAGTCCCTTCGCCACCAGCACTCGATCGTCGGTGCGCCGACTCACGGCGACGGAGTCGGCGAAGTACCGGTACGCGCGATCGGGCTGGTCCATGAGCTCGAACGTCTCACCGAGGCCACTCAGCGCCTCCGCCTCGAGCCACTTCTCGTTCAGTCCGTTCACCAGATCCAATGCGCGTCGAAATGACCGTTGTGCCGACACAGCCGATCGGCGTGACAGGTGTGCCGCCCCGATGTATTTCAGTGTCCACGCCTGCCAACGGGGATTCTCCAGCTCCACAGCCAGCTTGAATGCCCGCTCGAACCAGGCAATCGCTGCGGCCTCATCGCCAGAAGCGAGGTGCGCGTTCCCGACGGCGGTCAGCATGTCCATCGCGAAGACCTTCTGCCCGGACGCCTGGGCGAACTGCAGGGCCTTCTGAAAGTACGCCAGCGCCCGAGGGTAGTCCGACAGGAACTGATGGATCGTGGCCAGACCAGCAAGGCACGAACCCTGCCATACTGCGTCTCCGATGGGCTCAAGCAGTTCCAGCGCCTGCTGATACTTGTCGAGCGACACTTGGTACTCGCCTCGTCGTTCGAGGAGACGCGCATCGGCGACGAGGGTGATGGCGAGACCGCGCCGATCCCCAATCCCCTCCCAGATCGAGCGGGCACCATCGAAGGCCTGACGCGCCTCGTCGAATCGGCGCAGGTCGGAGTAGAGATAGCCCTGTGACAGGCGCGCCTGCGCAACGCCGGAGAGGTTCCCGACGCGGGCCCAGGCGGCTTCAGCGTCTCGCTGCATGGCAAGGGCGGGCTCCAGGTTGCCGCCGCGGCTGTAGATGACCTCGCCCAGGCACGCCAGGGCCTTGGCTTCCCCGCGCAGGCCTGCCAGCATGCGCGCCTCAATCAGGGCCTTTTGGCATCGATCCTCCGCTCGCTCCAGCGTCGCGGCCCGATCCCCGATCCAGGCCTCGGCGAACCCGAGATCAGCGCTGATCTCGGCCTCGAGCAAGCGGTCCTGCGCCCGCTCCGCCAGCATCAGCGCATCGGCGAGCGCACCCATTGAGTCACCGAGGAGGCCCAGCTGGTGGTAGGTCGCTCCGAGGCCCTGCGCCGCGCGCGCGGCATCGCGCGGATTACCGGCCTGCCATGCCGCCCGCGCCCCACGATAGAGGGCGACGGCTCGCTCGGCCGCCGGCTTCTCGTACTGCACCCGAAGTGACTCGGCCTCGGCAAGAACGTCGTGAGACGCGCCGCGAGCGCAGTGGCTCGACTCGAGGACCCCGAGAATCAACACCGCGGCGAGGGCGTGTACGGTTCTCACGTTCAGAGTGCAGGCGGCCTGCATGGGCCGGCGATGACTTCTCGCGGCTCCACTCGAATGGACGCGCCGTTCAGCGATGCCGCCTGAACCTCCCGTTCTCGAGGACGTAGGTCTTGCCTTGGTCCCGGTGCAGCACGGCACCGACAAGCGGGGGGAGGTTCTTGACCTCGAGTTCGCGCGAGGCGCCACCGCGCATGGCGTTGCCCCCAAACTTGCTGTGCGGTCCGAACTTGCTGTGCGGCCCGAACTTGCTGCGCGGCCCGAACTTGCTGCGCGGCCCGATCGTCTTCGCATCGAAGCCGCCCCGATTGAGATACTGCGCAAGCTCGGAGATGAAGTCTCTCGGCTCGATGTCCTTCTCCAAGACCTTGTCGACGGCCCGCTCTAACGCCTTTCTTCCAGCTCGCTTGGTGGCCACTTCGAAGCCCGCCCCGAAGGCCTCTACCGCCTTCTGGAAAAGGGAGTCCCGCAAGTCCTTGGGATACCTTGGGCAGAACGTCCGCTTGTTCGGGTGCAACCGTGCGGATTCGAGCCCGAACCCCTTCCTCGGGTACCGCTGTGTCAGCCTGATGTGCTTTCTCAAGAACTTGGTCCAGCTGGTGTTGAGGTCGGACGGGAAGTCGAGGTTGGTGTACTGCGGCGACACCACGGCCCACGGGAAATAGACGGATAGCCCGTACGCGTGCTGGCACGAGAAGCCGCTGCAGCCAGCACTGATCACGACGTGCTCGTCCAGCGCCTCCATGGTCTCCGTGGCCGCCTCGACGACCCCAGGGTGCTTCCGCGCCGTTCGCTTCAGCTGGCTGCAGAAATCACGCAGGTCGACGAACTGGTCGAACTTGAAGGTCTGGGCGAACCAGTGCGCCAGCAGAACCTGTTGCTGGCCGGACCGGTCCAACTTGTACAGCGCCGTTGCCAGTCTCTTCAACGGCGCCGTGAGTCGGCCCATCCTGTTGAGAGCAATGGCGGACAGATCGACGGACCGCCCGGCCGCACGATCGTAATCCGCGTAGTTGAGGACGTACTGCTCGACGATGAGCGTGGCCAGTTCCTCAGGCTCCAGCGGAGCGCGCTTCCTTGCGACCGCCAGTCGGCCCGCCGTCAGGAGTCTACGGTAGGGCCATCCCAGCTCCGGCTCGAACCCCTCCGCGCCGACAAGGATTTCCGCCGAGTCACGCAGAGCATAGGCGATCTCTCCCATGGCCATGAAGCACGCGTCCAGGCCCAGGATGTCGATCTTCTTCTTCTGGCCCCTGCGGCGCCGGGCCCTCTTGGCGATGTGCGCATTCGCCAAGTTAATCGCTTCGACGAGCTCCGGGATTGTGAGCGAGTCCGTGGAACCATCGTCCTGCAGGAAGAAGTCGTCCGTGACGCCACTTCCGTGACCCGAGAGCACGAGGAGGTATCGCATCTGGCGACCGGGGTCGTGTTCATCCACGGCCCAGGTGATGAAATCGACCAGGCTCCCGACGCTCCCCGTGCTCTGGTCGGGAAGGCTCGACACCCGGTAGTCCTCCAGTTGGACCGCCGCCCCCTGCGGCCGTTGGACCTGCGTCGACATGTCGAACCTGCCGGTCGCCAGACCATCACCCTGGGGATCCAGTTGTGCGACGACGACGTCGCCAGGGTAGGGCACGCCGTCGACTCGCGTGACCTCCTGCAGGGCGAGCACCATGTCCTCGGTGAGGTTGTTGTCGCCCGCCAGGTACAGCATCACCAGCCAGCCGTCCTTCGGCCGACCTACGGGCTTCGCCGGAACCTTCTTCGCCATGCGATGACTCCTCGGGGCATCCGGGGTTCGCTGCCTGCGAGCGTCGACGAACCGGGCCGGACAGCGGTCGTCCGGCAACAAGCGGCGAGGCCCCGCAGTCTAGCCCAGCCGACGGCCGCCCTCAACCGGCACGATCATGCGCCTCGTCAGTCGTCAACACCGCTGCACCCGTTCGGGCGCTTACCCTGTTCGACGGACCGACCTCGGACGTTTCTCACAGGTAAGGCGTATGATTGGCACCGCGACAGTCGCGCTCGGCGGCCTGCCCCTGATGGACGATGCCGACCACCGCCCGGCCCCCCGGCCGGTCGAACCGCCCGACGCCGTGGCCACGCTGGACCTGGTCCTGAAGGCCAGGGGCGGCGAGCAGGACGCGTGCGACGAGCTGTTCGCCCGTTACGAGGCCCGTCTGCGCCGGTGGGCACACGGCCGCCTCCCACCCGCCGCCCGGGGCGCCCTCGAGACCCAGGACCTCGTCCAGGAAACCCTCGTCCGCGTCTTCCGGCAACTGCCCAGCTTCGACCCGCGCCACCCCCGCGCCTTTCGCGACTACGTCTGGACGACGCTCTGGAACGCGATTCGCGACATCGCCCGCAAGTACAAGCGGCGCGGCCCCACCGGCCCGCTCGACACCGACGTGGCCGCCAACGGCCCGTCGCCCCTCGAAGAGGCGATGGGCCGCGAGGCGTTCGCCCGCTACGACGCCGCCATGGATCGCCTGCGCCCCGAGGACCGCGAGGCCATCGTGGCCCGCGTCGAGATGGGCTTGTCGCACGTGGAAGTGGCCGCCGCGCTCGGCAAGTCGAGCGCCGCCGCCGCGCACATGGCCGTGAGCCGCGCCCTGATGCGGCTGGCTGAGGAGATGGCCCATGACCGCAAGCCCAGACGCTGAGGACCCACGCCTGCTCTCGGTGGCCTCGACGATTGCCAGAGGCCACCCCGTGGACTGGAGCACGGTGCCCACCGATCCCGAGACCACGACCATCCTCGAGGAGCTGCGCCAGATCGAAGGGGTCTGCCAGGCGAGCTCGCCGGTCCCCGACGCCTGGGGGCCCTTCGAGATCACGGGGGAGCTCGGGCACGGATCGTACGGAACGGTCTACAGCGCGATGGACCACGACCTGGGCCTCGAGATTGCCCTCAAGGTGATCCGCCCCGGCCGGGATGGCGAGGACCACGACATCCGGCGCGCCCTCAACGAGGCGCGGCTGCTCGCGCAGATCAACCACGCGAACGTCGTCCGCGTGTACTCGGCGGAGCGGATCGGCCGGGAGGTGGGCATCGCCATGGAGCTCGTCCGGGGCCGGACGCTCCACTGGCTCGTGCGCGCCCATGGCCCGTTCAGCGCCAGCGAGACGATCCTGATTGGCCAGGAGCTGTGCCGCGCGGTCGCGGCGGTGCATGGCGCACGCCTGCTGCACGGCGACATCAAGGCCAACAACGTGATGCGCGCCCACGGCGGGCGCACCGTGCTGATGGACTTCGGGGCCGGGCACGACCTCAAGTCGTCGCCGGAGCGCGCGCACCGGCGGGCGGCCGGCACGCCGATCTACCTCGCGCCGGAGGTGCTGGCGGGCGCACCGCGCACGACCGCATCGGACATCTACAGCCTCGGCATCCTCCTCTTCCACCTGGCCACGGGGACCTATCCCGTGAACGGCCACACGCGCGACGACATCGAGCGGCAGCACGAGGCCCACGCGCCGCGCCGGCTGCTCCGCGACGTCCGGCCCGACCTGCCGGAGGCGTTCATTCGCGTCGTGGAGCGCGCGTCGGCCGAACGCCCGGAGGATCGCTACCAGACGGCAGGCGAGCTCGAGACGGCCCTTCACCGCATGAGCCAGGACGATGTCGTGCCCGATCCGGTCCCCACGCCGCTCCGGCGCTGGGCGCTCCCGCTGGCGGCAGCCCTCGTCATGGCGGCCGGGGCGGGCTACCATTGGTGGCCCTCGTCCCCAGGTGCGGTGCCTGCCCCCACCTCGGCGGCCGCGGTCACGCCCCCACCCCCGGCCGTTGGCGCGGACAGCTACGACGTGGAGGCCGCGTTCTACCGGCACCAGGGCGGGAAGGCCGTTCGCCTGCAGTCGGGCGCGCGGATTGCGCCCGGGGATGAGCTCTCCTTCGAAATCCAGAGCTCGGTCCCCACCTACGTCTACGTCGTGAACGAAGACGATCGCGGCGAGGCGTACCTGCTGTTCCCGCTGCCGGGCCAGCAGCTCGCCAACCCGCTGCCGCCCGGCGCGCGGCACGCGATCCCAGGCGTCGTCAACGGCGAGCGGATCAACTGGCAGGTGTCGAGCGCGGGCGGCCGGGAGCACTTCGTCGTCTTCGCGAGCCCGGAGCCTCCATCGCCGGCGTTCGAGCGCATGTTCCAGTCGCTCCCGCAACCGACGCCGGGCGCGGCCCCCGCGCCGCAGCCGCTGCCGGGTGAGCTGGCCACCGCCCTGCGCGGCGTGGGCGGATTGAAGAAGGCGCCGGCCCGTCCGGCTGGCGAGCTCATGAGCCACGCGTTCACGGCGCCGCTGCCCGACACGCGCGAGACGGCGCGGGGCGTGTGGGTGCGCCAGCTGACGCTCGAGAACCCGGGGAAGTGAGCGGCTGACGGCGCGCGACCTCCCCCGGGGTGCGGCGGGCCGTTTGTTGACAATCGGTGACAGCGGGCCCGCACATAATGGCGCCATGAAGCGCCTCCTCCTCTTCCTCGTCGCCGTGCTGGGCGTCACCCTCGCGCCGCAGCTGCCGGCTCAGCAAGTCGCCCTGCAGTCCCGGGACCTCTCGGGCCTGCGCCTCCGGAACATCGGCCCTGCCACCATGTCCGGCCGCATGGTGGACATGGACGTGGTCGAGTCCGACCCGTACGTCATGTACGTCGCCTCGTCCACGGGCGGCATCTTCCGGACGCGCGACAACGGGGTCATGTGGGAGCCCGTCTTCGAGAAGGAGCCCGTGCACTCGGTGGGCGACATCGCCATCTTCCAGCCCAATCCGAACATCATCTGGGTGGGGACCGGCGAGCGCGCCAACCGCCAGAGCGTCGGCTGGGGCGATGGCGTCTACAAGACCACCGACGCCGGGAAGACCTGGTCGAACGTGGGCCTGAAGGCCAGCCGGCACATCGGCCGCATCGTCCTGCACCCGACGAACCCGGACATCGCCTACGTGGCCGCGCAGGGCTCGGTGTGGGGACCGGGCGGGGACCGCGGGCTCTACCGAACGACGGACGGCGGCCGCACGTGGACCCGCACGCTCTACGTGGACGAGGACACGGGCGCCACGGACGTGGCGATGGACTGGCGCGACCCGGGCATCCTCTACGCCGCCACCTACCAGCGGCGGCGCAGCGCCTTCGGCTTCAACGGGGGCGGCCCGGGCAGCGCGCTGTGGAAGAGCACGGACGCGGGCGCCACGTGGGCGAAGCTCACGGGCAACGGCCTGCCCGACGGCGAGTACGGGCGCATCGGCATCGCCGTCTACCGCAAGGACCCGAGCGTCGTCTACGTGAGCATCGAGCAGGGCACGCGCTACAACGCGTCCACCGCCTACATCACCCGCAAGGGCGGCATCTACCGGAGCAACGACCGCGGCCGGACCTGGCGGTTCATGTCCGACTGGAACCCGCGGCCGATGTACGCCAGCCAGCCCGCCATCGACCCGAACGACGATCGACGCATCTACATGATGAACAGCTACTCGTACTCGGACGACGGGGGCGAGACGTTCACCACGCCGCGGCAGACGCTGCACGGCGACGATCGCTTCGTCTGGGTGAACCCGCGGGATTCGCGCCACGTGGTGAAGCTCGACGACGGCGGCATCGGCATCTCGTACGATCGCGGCAACAAGTTCCTCTATGTCACGTCACTGCCCGTCTCGCAGTTCTACCGCCTGGCGGTGGACAACGCGCATCCCTACAACGTCTACGGCGGCCTGCAGGACAACGGCTGCTGGGTGGGCCCGAACGCGAGCTGGACGTCGAACGGCGTGCTGAACGAGCACTGGGCGCGGCTGTGCGGCGGCGACGGGTTCTTCGCGGTGCCGGATCCGAAGGACCCGCGCGTGGTCTTCTCGGCCTCGCAGTTCCTCGGGCTCCAGCGCAACGATACGCGCACGTGGCAGACACAGGACATCCGGCCCGGTGACCCGACCGGGGCCATCAGCGACCGGCGCAACTGGAACACCTGGGGGAAGCACGTGCCCGAGCAGGTGCTGGGCAACGCCATGCACCCCGCCAACTGGGACTCGCCGGTCGTGATCTCGCCGCACGACTCCGCCACCATCTATGCGGGCGCGAAGCACCTGTTCCGCTCGCGCGACCGCGGCCTCACCTGGCAGGACCTGGGCGACATGACGAGCGGCGTGGACCGCGCCACCCTGCCGCTGATGGGCCGGCTGCCCGACGAGAACATCCTGTCCATCGACGACGGCGTGCCGTACTATCCGGGCACGACGGCGATCGCCGAGTCGCCGCGGCGGCGCGGCGTGCTCTACGTCGGCACCGACGACGGGAAGTTCCGCATTTCGATGGACGACGGCAAGGCGTTCGAGAGTGCGGAGTCGCGGTTCCCGGGCCTCCCGGCTTCGTCGTGGTTCGGGGGCATCGAGGCCTCGCGTCACGCGGACGGGACGGTCTACGTGAGCGTGGACAACCACCGGAGCAACGACTTCAGGAACTACGTGTTCAAGTCCACGGACTTCGGCAGGACGTTCACGTCCATCGTGGGCGACCTGCCGTCGGAGCGCGTGGCGCGCACCATCCGCGAGGATCCACGGAGCCCGAACCTGCTCTACCTCGGCACCGAGCTGGGCCTCTTCATCAGCGTGAACGGCGGGCAGAACTGGGTGGAGCTGAAGAACAACATGCCGACGCTCCCCTTCAACGACCTGACCATCCACACGCGTGACAACGATCTGGTGCTCGCCTCGCACGGGCGTGGCATCTGGATCCTCGACCAGCTGACGGCGCTCCAGGGCCTGACGCCGGCGGCGCTCGGCAGCGACGCCCACCTCTTCCCCATCGACCCGGCGGAGCAGATTCGCTACACGAACCTCAAGGCGCACGCCGGCGACATGCTGTTCCGCGGGGAGAACCCGCCAAACGGCGCCATCATCGACTACTGGCTGGCGAATCCCACGAGCGAGGTGGCCCTCTCTGTGCACGACTCGTCAGGCACGCTGGTGCAGACGCTCACCCCGGCACGCGGGCGTGGCGTGAACCGCGTGGTGTGGAACCTGCGCCACGCGGACCTGCCGGTCCGGGCGGGTGGATTCGGCGACGACGACGGGCCGCGCACGAACCTCGCGGGTCCGTACGTGACACCGGGCATCTACACCGTGCGGCTCGTCTCCGGCAGCCGGACGCTGGAGCAGAAGGTCGAGGTGAAGGACGACCCGCGCATCGACGCACCGGCCCCGGACCGCAAGGAGTGGTCGGACTTCCAGCTCGCGGTCGCCGGCGCCATCCGCCAGTTCGCGCCGGTCGCCGACAAGGTGCAGAAGGCGCCCGCCGGCGACGCGCAGATGACGGACCTCAAGCGCCAGGCGCGCGAGCTGATGTCGCGCCTCACGCGGCTCTACGGCGAAACCGGCCGCTGGGCGGGCCGGCCGACGGTGGACCAGCTGGGTGAGTTCAGGTTCTATCAGCAGGCTGTGGAGAGGTTGACGGCCGCCGCCGGTGGAATCTGAGCCCTGCCCAGCGGCTGCGGACAGGTGCGGGCGTGTGCGGACAGGTGCGGGCGGGTGCCCCAGCGGGGAGGAACCCGCCACGTGCCTGACCGGCCCGTCCTGACCCTGCCAGCGTCATCTGCGCCATCTGCGGTCCGCCCTGCGCCATCAGCGTTACACTCGACGTCATGACTGCTGCGAAGCATCTCCTCCTGGCCGCCGCCACCACTGCAGCCATCGCCGTTGGCGAGGTCCGCCCGTCTGCCCAATCACGGGGCTCCTATCCCGACCCCGCCGTCCGCGTCCTCACCCATCGCGAGCAGAACGAGCTGGTCACGCCCTGGATCAAGAAGCGGTTCGACACGCTGCTGCCGGGGCTCATGGCGCGCGAGGGCATCGACATGTGGATCATTCCCACACGCGAGTACAACGAGGATCCCGTATTCGCGTCGATGTCGCCGCTCACCTACTTCGCGTCGAGGCGGCGCACGATCCTCGTCTTCTACAACCCCGGCGGCGGCAGGCCCGTGGAGCGCTACTCCATCGGCCGCTTCGACTACGACAGGATCTACACACCCATCCCCACCAGCAACGACGGGCAGCACGCGGGCCTCCGCACGCTGGTCGAGGAGAAGCAGCCGAAGGTGATCGGCATCAACGAGTCGGACGCCTGGAACCACGCCGACGGCCTCACCGCCAACGAGAAGCGGCGCCTCCTCGACGCCCTGGGCCCCACCTATGCGGCGCGCGTGAAGTCGGCGGAGATGCTCGCCGTCGGCTGGCTCGAAGTGAAGCTCCCCGAGGAGCTCGAGGCCTACCGGCACGCCATGAAGGCGGCGCACATGGTCATCCGCGAGGCGTTCTCGAACACGGTGATCACCCCGGGCACGACCACGTCACAGGACGTCGTGTGGTGGATGCGCCAGCGCGTTGCGGAGCTCGGCCTGGGCTCCTGGTTCCAGCCGTCCATCAACATCGCGCGCCGGGGCGAGAAGGGCACCCTCCAGGGGGTCATCCAGCCAGGCGACATGCTCCACACCGACTTCGGCATCGTCTACATGGGTTTCTCCACCGACACGCAGCACAACGCCTACGTTTTGCGTCCCGGCGAGACCGACGCGCCGCAGGGCCTGAAGGACGGCCTGAAGGCCGCGAACCGGCTGCAGGACCTGACGATGCAGTACGCGCGGGTGGAGCGGACGGGGAACGAGGCGCTGGCCGACGCGCTGGCACACGCGAAGAAGGAAGGGCTCGTGCCTTCCATCTACTGCCACGCGATCGGGTATCACGGCCACGGCGCCGGCCCGCCCATCGGCATGTCCGACTACCAGTCCGGCGTCCCCGTGCGCGGGGACTACGTCTTCCGTCCGAGCACGTGGCATTCCATCGAGCTCAACGCCACGCACCCCGTGCCCGAGTGGAACAACCAGCCCGTGCGCTTCGCCCTCGAGGAGGACGCGGCGCTCATGCCGGATGGGAAGTGGGACTGGATCGACGGGCGGCAGACGGAGTTTTACCTGATAAGGCCTTGAGGTCTTGGGGTCTTGAGGCCCTGGCAGGCGTGTCTCCTGGCGCGGCCGTCGAGCGCTGAAAGATCCACCTCCCAAGACCTCAAGACCCCAAGACCCCAAGACCCCAAGACCCCACAACTCTCAGTCCAGCGCCGCCAGCTCCTCGTCCAGCCGCTCGCGGACGGCGGGGGTCTCGGCGCCGCCAGGCATCTCCGCGCCCTGCCCGCGCGTCATCCGCCGCACGAGCCACGCCAGCACGCCCGCCGCCAGCGCCGCGAGCAGGAACGGCACACCCCAGACCACCCGGCCGATGGGCGTGTCCGACGGGTCGGACAGCAGCTCGGTGCCGTACTGCGCCACCAGCGCATCGACGATGGCCTCGCGGCTCTCGCCTCGCTCGAGGCGCGCCTGGATGTCCTTGCGCAGTTCGAAGGCGTTCGGCGACGGGCAGTCGGCCAGGGTGAGGCCCGGGCAGAAGGGGCTCATCACCTCGCGGAAGAGCACCTGCGCCTCGGCCTGGGCGGCCTCCTTGTCACCGGAGGGCGGCGCCTGCGCCAGCGCCGGGCCGGCGGCCAGCAGTGTGACGGCGATGGCCAGCGACCAGGGCAGCGAGCGCAGCGCAGCGGGAATCCGCGGACGGGTCATACACCACCACCTGCGTCCAGTGTGCGCCCGCGCGGGCCGCCAGGGGGTGCGGTGAATCGTCGCAGGCGCCCGGATGTCACGCCGCCGCCAGCAGGGCCCGGATTTCCTTCACGACGGTGTCCACGCTGGCCTCGTAGTCGATGAGCACCCGCGTCTGGCCATTCGCATCCAGGCCGAACACCGAGACGGTGTGCGACATCAGGTAGCCTGCCGCGGTCTTGTCCGCCGTCTTCTCGAAGTGCGCGGCGAATTGTCGCGCCACTTTCGCCGTGTCTTCGGGCGTCCCCGTGAGCCCGATGGCGTCCACGCCGAAGTAGGTGAGGTGCTCTTTCATCACGGCCGGGGTATCGCGCTCGGGATCGATGCTGATGTACACCGCCTTCACCCGCGCGCGCTCGTCTGGCGCGAGTCGTGAGTAGGCCGAGCTCAGCTTGGAGAGTGTCGTGGGGCAGGCATCCGGGCACATGGTGTAGCCGAAGAAGATCAGCACGACCTTGCCCCTCAGCGACGACAGCGTGAAGGGCCTGGCGTCCTGGTCGATCAGGGTGAAATCGCCGCCGATGGGCAGGACCGGCAGTTCGGCGCTGGCTGCCCCGCCTGTCCCCGCCGGCGCACCGCGCTCGCCGCCGGGCGCGCACGCCGCCATCCACAGCACCAGGGCCGTCACGAGCAGGCGCATCGTCATGGCTGCATCCGGAACTTCCTGACCGCCGCGGTCACATGGATGGAGCCACCCGTGTCGGTCGTCAGTGCCAGGTTCACCGTCTCGCCCTCCTTCAGGGGCCTCTTCAGCTCGAAGAGCATCAGGTGCAGCCCGCCGGGCTTCAGCTCCACCTTGCCCTTCGCGGGCACCGCGATGCTCTTCACCGGCGCCATCTTCATCATGTCGCCGCTCCGCACCATCTCGTGCAGCTCGACGATGCCTGCGGCATCGGACGTCGCGCCGACGATCTGCACGTCGGAGGCGCCCGGGTTCTCGATGACGACGAAGGCGGCGGTGACCGTGCGGCCGGGCACGGGCTCGCGCACCCAGGCGCCGGAGGCCGTGAGCGGCGCCTGCGCCTCGGCCACGCCGAGGCCGGCGACGAGCACGGCCGCGGCCGCACCACTAATGAGTCGGAACATGGCCAGCTCCAGGGGAAGAGGACTCTCGGAGGGAAATCACGTAGCGCGCGATGAGGTAGCGCTCGCGGTCGGACAGGTGGAAATACGACTGCATCTGCCCGCCGTCGCGGGTGAGGCCCGTCGCGAGCGTGTTGGCGATGGACGAGGGATCCGTGCCGTTCTTGAACGCCTCCGCGTCGCGGAAGTCGCGCGGGGGCGGGTTGAGCGTCGCGGCCACGGGACCATCACCCCGGCCCTGCATGCCGTGGCACGTGCCGCACCCGTTGGCCGCGTAGAGCCGGCGGCCCCGGTCGATCTCCTCGGAGAGCTGCTGAGGCCGGTTGTCCTGGCACGCGGCGGCCAGCACGGCCATGAGCACGAGTACCGCACGAACGGGCATGCGATCAGCCTAACAGGGCCGGGCCGGCCGGACATGCGGCAAATCGCCGCACGGACAGGATCGCATAGAATTCTCCTGTTGTACGTCCGTGTCCCCATCGTGTCGCTGGCGCTGCTGCTGGCGGCTGGCTCTCCCGTGGCGGCGTCCCAGCAGACGGCGGTCGTCTGGGCCGGGCCGCCGGCGCCCGTCTCCCCCGAGGTCCTCGCGACGGACGATCAGGGGCGCGTCACGCTGCGCGCGACCCGACTCACGGCGCCCCTCTCGCTGGACGGCCACCTCGACGAGCCGGACTACCGCCTGGTTCAGCCCATCGAGCACTTCATCCAGCAGGAGCCGCGCGAAGGGCAGCCGGCGACCGAGCGCACGCTGGCGTGGCTCTTCTTCGACGACGAGCGCTTCTACGTGAGCGTCCGGGCCTTCGACTCGCAACCCGAGCGGCTCGTGGCCAACGAGCTGCGCCGCGACAGCTTCAACATCTTCCAGAACGACAACATCTCGATCAGCATCGACCCGCTGTACACACGCCGGAGCGGCGTGTTCTTCCAGACCAACGCGCTCGGCGCCCAGCGCGACCAGGAGATCCAGGACGAGCGAAGCAACAACAACGACTGGAACACCATCTGGTACACGCGCTCGCGCATCCTCCCCGACGGCTGGACGATGGAGTTCGCCATTCCCTTCGTCTCGCTCCGCTACCGCGGGGAAGGTCCGCAGGTCTGGGGGTTCAACCTCCGGCGCGTGATTCGCTGGAAGAACGAACACGTGTCGATCGCGCCCATTCCGGCGGCCGCCTCCGTGCGCGCGATGTACCGTTTCGACATCTTCGCCACCCTGGTCGGGGTCGAGACGCCCACCACGCGCCGGCCGGTGGACGTCAAGCCGTACGCCATCGCCTCGAGCACCACCAACCTCGGCGCCACGCCGCCCTTCCGGAACGACCCGACCGCCAATGCCGGCTTCGACGTGAAGTACGGCATCACCAACAGCCTGGTGGCCGATTTCACCTACCGCACGGACTTCGCGCAGGTCGAGGAGGACCAGCAGCAGGTCAACCTGACCCGCTTCAGCCTGTTCTTCCCGGAGCGGCGCGACTTCTTCCTCGAGGGCCAGGGGCTGTTCGGCTTCGGCGGCGAGCAGCGGGGCGGGGGCGGAGGCGGCCAGTCCTCGGCCCGCACGCAGACGCCCAGCCTCACGCCCGTCGTCTTCTACAGCCGCCGCATCGGGCTCGGGACCGGCGGCATCGTCCCCATCGTGGCCGGCGGGCGGCTGGCCGGACGGGCCGGGCGGACGGCGGTGGGCGTGCTGAACATCCAGACGGAGGCCGCGCCCGCGCTCGGCGCGCGGTCGACGAACTTCTCCGTCGTCCGCCTGCGGCGGGACATCCTCCGGCGGAGCAACGTCGGCCTCGTCTACACGCGGCGCGCGCCGGACGGGCAGGCGGTGAACGACGTCTTCGGCATCGATGCGAACTTCTGGTTCTTCCAGAACGTGACGCTCACCGGGTTCTATGCGCAATCGAGGACGGGATCGGACACGCGCGCGGCCACGGATCGGAGCAGCTATCGCGCGGAGTTCGAGTGGTCGCCGGATCGCTACGGCCTGCGCTACGAGCACCTCGTCGTCGGGTCGGCGTTCCAGCCCGAGGTCGGGTTCCTCCGCCGGACGGCCTTCCGGCGCAACTACGCCTCGGCACGCTTCAGCCCGCGCCCGCGGGGGCCCGGCCTCATCCGACGCCATGTCTTCGAGGGCGAGTTCGATCACATCACGGGCACCGACGGCGTGCTGGAGACGCGCGAGGCCAAGGTGGCCTACCGGATGGAGATGAACAACAACGATCAGTGGTCCGTCGATCTGTCGCGGAATTACGAGTTCCTCCGGGAGGGGTTCACCATCGTGCCGGGCCAGCAGATCGGCGCGGGCGCCTACCACTTCGGGGATGTCAGGGGCACGTATGTGTTCGGCCCCCAGCGTCGGCTGTCGGGCTCGGTGAGCGGCGCGCACGGAACGTTCTACGACGGCACGAACACCGAGTTCGGCTATCGGGGCATCCTCGAGGTGTCGCCGCGCCTCAACGTGGAGCCCGGCTTCACGATCAACCGGATTGACCGGCCGGCGGGCGACTTCACCACGAAGGTGGTCAGCATCCGCTCCACGTTCATGGTCTCGCCGCGGATGGCCGTGAGCGGTCTCTCCCAGTACAACTCGACGTCGCGCAGCCTGGGGTCGAGCGTGCGGTTCCGCTGGGAGTACCAGCCCGGCAGCGACCTCTTCCTCGTCTACAGCGACGGCCGTGACACGCGCCTCGGCGATCGATTCCCGGGACTGGTGAACCGCACGTTCGTCGTGAAGGGCACGCGGCTGTTCCGATTCTAGGCGCGCGGGGTAGACTCCCCGCATGCCGCGCCCCTCGCACCTCCACGGCTTCCTCGTCGCGCTGGCGCTCGCCTGCGTCCTGGTGGCGCACAGTGCCGCCGTGACACGACTGCCGTCCGCCGACGGCCAGTTCTGGGACATCCAGGACACCTCGCCCTGGGCGCAGGACAGCGGCGGCATCGCCACCGGGGGCCGCGCGAACCCGTTCAACGGCTTCGGCTACCTGAAGCTCGAGACCGGGCGAGCGGGCGCGCCCCCGGCGGTGACGAACCGCTACCTGAAGGGCTTCGGCCTCGCGCACGACGGGGGCGAGCGGTTCGACTCGATCACGCCGGTGCTCCACGATCAGGTCGTCGTCTCGCGCGCGGTGTTCGCACCGAAGGACACGAACTACCTCCGCTATGTCGACACGTTCCACAACAGCGGCGCCGAGCCGCTCACGGTGCGTGTGGCGTGGGGGGGCGCCACCGGCGCGTTCGAGGACGGCGGACGCGTGACGGTGGCCGAGACGTCGAGCGGGGATCGCCGCATCGATCCGTCGGACACCTTCGTCACGGTGATGCAGAACGCACGGGACGCGGCCGACCCGGCGCAGGGGCCATCGGGCCACGGCCCGTCTGCGCACGTGCTCGGCTCGAAGGCCGGCGCGCTCACGTCGGTGGGTGACATGTACGGCGACCCGTTCACGGGCGCCTATCCGGGATACGACCCGGCACACATCGGCTATGTCTTCACCCTGCGGCTGGCGCCCGGGGAGACGGCGGCGCTGGTGACCTTCGTGGTGAAGGGGCTCAGCGAGGTCTACGATCCACGCGGCGGGTATCCCATCCCACGCAGGGACGCGCTCGTCTCGAACTGGTCCGACCCCGTCTACGCGGGGCCGGACGCGCGCGTGCCGGCACCAGGCTCCGAGATCGCGCGTGTCACGGCCGTCGCCCGCGCGCTGGTGGCGAATCCGGATCTCCGCGGCCTCACGCCGCGCCAGCGCGCGCAGATCGTCAACTGGGTGCTCCCCCCCGCCGCCGCGCTTGCGCCGTTCACGGTCGTCGAGAAGTCCGTCACCGAGCTGCAGGACGCGATGGCGCGTGGCGTGGTCACCAGCGAAGACATCGTGCGCGAATACCTCACGCGGCTCACGCTGTACGACCGGAACGGTCCGGCGTTCCGTGCGCTGCTGTCCCTGAACCCGCGCGCCCTCGCCGATGCCCGCGCGCGCGACGCCGAGCGTGCGGCCGGACGGGCCCGCAGCCCCTTCCACGGCGTGCCCATCGTCTTCAAGGACAACATCGACACGACGGAGCTCCCCACCACCGGGGGGGCGCGCGCGCTCGAGGCTCATCGGCCGCGGCTCGATTCGCGCGTGGCCGCGGGCATGAAGGCTGGCGGTGCGGTCGTGCTGGGCAAGGCCAACCTGGACGAGTTCCCGTTCGGGGACTTCGGCATCAGCACCGTGGGCGGCACCGTGGGCAACGCCTACGATCCGTCGCTCAGCACGGCCGGCTCGAGCGGCGGCAGCGCCACGGCAGTGGCCGCCAGCCTCGCGGCCCTCGGTTTCGGCACCGACACGTGCAACTCGCTCTCGAACCCGGCGTCGTTTGCGTCGCTCGCCACCATCCGGACGACGCGCGGCCTCACCAGCCGCGCGGGCGTGATGCCCCTCAACACGTACAACGACGCCGTCGGGCCCATGGCGAAGTCGGTGCGCGACCTCGCCCTCGCCCTGGATCTGGTGACGGGCGCCGATGCCGAGGACCCGGTCACCGCCGAGGCCGGCGCCCACATCGCGGGCTCCTTCGCCGCAGGGCTCGACGCCGCCACGCTGCAGGGCCGCCGGATCGGCGTGTTCCGCCAGCGCTTCGTCGGCGTCACCGGTGAGCGGGAGGTGGCCGATGCGATGGCTCGGGTGGTGAAGGAATTCGAGGCCGCAGGCGCCACGCTCGTGGAGGTCGCCATCCCGGACTACGACGCGAAGTACCGCATCGCCGCGGGCGCCGCGCCCGGGTCCCTGGCCGCAGGATGGAGGGCGTATCTCGCCCGTGGAGCGAAGCCGGGCGAGCGCGTGCTCACCATCGAGGACCTGATCGCCTCGGGCAGGATGGCACCGGCCGGGCAGCGCCGTCTCGAGGGTGCGCTCGCGCCCACCCCCACGGGCGCCGCGCTCGAGCAGGCCACGCGCGACTTCATCGCACGCCGCGAGGCCTTCCGGCGGCTCTTCGTGGACCTGATGGAGCGCGAGCGCCTCGACGCCATCCTCTACCCGGCCAACCAGGCGCGCCCGCACACGCACGAAGGCGGCGCCGAGCGCTACGGCACCGAGCCGGGCACCTGTCAGGAGAGTGCCGCCACGGGCCTGCCGCAGGTCACCGTGCCGGCCGGCTTCATCGGCGGTCGCCATCCCGTCGGCGCCTCGCTCCTCGGACGAATGTGGAACGACCGAACGCTGCTGGAGATGGCGCACGCCTACGAGCGGGCGACAAGGCATCGGCGCCCGCCATCGACCGTCGGTTCGTAGCAGGAGGGGCGATGGAGCGTCGGGCCTGCAGGCCCGGCGAACGTCGCGCACTACAGGTGCGTCGGACCCGGGCCGATACGAGATCGAACTCCCGGAGTGGCACGATGAGATCCCCCGTTTCCTCCCTCGCCCTGGCCGTTCTCGTGGCCACGCTGGCCGGCCCCGTGGCCATCGGGGCCCAGGCCGACCAGTCGCGGCTGACCGGGCGCGTCACGGATGGGTCGGGCGGCGCACTGCCCGGTGCCACCGTGACGATGACCGGCCCGGGCGCGTCGAGGCCGGTCACGGTCGTCACCGACGAGGTCGGCCAGTACCAGACACCGCCGCTCCCTCCCGGTGCCTACAGCGTCACGTTCGAGATGTCCGGCTTCGAGACGCGGACGAATCCCACGATCGTGCTCGGCCCCGGCGAAGTGTTCGTCCTCGACCGCCAGCTGGGCCTGGCCGCCCTCACCGAGACCGTGACCGTCACCGGCGAGGCCCCCAAGCCGCCTCCGCCTCCGGCCGCGCCGCTGCCTCCGCTGCGGACGCGTCCCCAGGCCGTGCCGGTACCGAAGGCCATGCTCGCCTCGGTGTGCGGACCCGACAAACCCGCGGATGTCAGCTACACCGTCGGCCACATCGCCGCGCACCGCGACGACCCGCGGCGCGAGCTCTACGGTCCCGGCGACGTCCTGCTGGTGGACGTCGGCGCCGACATGGGGATGAAGGCCGGCCAGAACTTCGTCGTCCGGCGCCGCTTCCGCTACGGCGACAAGAGCGCGCCGGCCAAGCACGCGACCTTCGGCGAGCACACGGCCGGGCTCGTGCAGGTGGTGGACACCACGCCCGAGACATCGGTCGTCGTCGTCGTGTACGCCTGCGGTGAGTTCATGGCGGGTGATGCGCTGGAGCCATTCGATCCGATGCCCGTCGTGACCGCGCAGGCCGAGGGTTCGCCGCAGTTCGACGACCCCGCGCGCATCGTGTTCGGCGAGCTCGGGCGCGTCACCAGCGGGCCGCAGCAGCTCATGGTCATCGACCGGGGCTTCAATCAGGGCGTGGCACGGGGTCAGCGCCTCACGATCTTCCGCCGCTCGATGGGCGAGCGCGGGCCGGCCACCTCCGTCGGCGACGCCATCGTCGTCGTGACGCGGCCGCAGTCGGCGACGATCCGGATCGAGCGCGTCTCCGACGTCGTCGAGGTGGGAGACCTCGTGGCACTGCACAGGTAGCTGGCGCGGCGTCCTCCGACGGCCGCACGGCCGGGACAGTTCCAACCGCTCTCCGACGGGTTTCGTCGAAAAGTCCGTGGCGTGTTTCTCCTCCGTTTGTCGAATAGACAGATGGAGGAGAACCAGCCATGTCACAGACCGCAGTTCAGGAACCGAAGAAGGAGCGCGGGCCGCTCAACGGCGTGGTCACGCCGACCCTGTTCGCCACCAACGATGGCCTCACCTGCGTCCATGCGCTCGTGGCCACAGACCTGCCCTGGCCCGGGACGGTGTTTCTGAGCCAGAACTGGAAGTTCACCGCGCCGGTCTACATCGGCGACACCATCACGGCCCACGCCGAGGTACTGAAGGTGCACCAGGCCAGGCCGGTGTCGCAGCTGGCCGTCCGCGTCACGCGTCAGACAGGCGAAACGGTCCTCGAGGGCGAAGCCTGGTGCTACCGGATCACGCCCGGTGCGGGCCTGCCCTAGTCCTACGCGAAGCGCCCACCGGGCCGCGAAGCGGCGAGGCCCACCGTGAGGCCTACCGTGCGAAGCGCGGCCCATCCGGAACAACCCCCTCCCCGCTCTCGTCCTAGCCCCCGTGGACGATCTCAAGGTCTCGCTGCGGCTGCTGATGAGGTCTCCCGGCTTCTCCCTCGCCGCCATCGTCGTGCTGGCGCTCGGCATCGGGCTCAACGCCACGATGTTCAGCGTGGTCTATGCGTTCACCATCGCCGGCCGGCCGTTTCCGGAGCCGGACCGCATCGTTCAGCTGTATTCACGCGACGCGCGGACCACGAACGACTACCGCGCCTTTTCCTACCCCGTCTACCAGGAGCTGGCCGGGCGCGCCGACATGTTCAGCGGCCTGCTGGCACACAACGCCACGATCGTGGGCATCGGCGAAGGCGAGCAGTCACGCCGGGCCTTCTCGGTGATCGCCAGCGCGAACTACTTCGACGTGCTCGGCGTAACGCTGCTCCAGGGCCGCACGTTCTCCGCCCAGGAGGATCGGCCCGGCCAGGACATTCCGGTCACCATCGCCAGCCATGCCTACTGGAAGCGCACCGGGTTCGATCCGGGGCTCGTCGGCAAGACGGTCCGGGTCAACGAGCGGCTCTTCACCATCATCGGCATCGCCCCGGAGGGCTTCACGGGAACGATGAGCGTGTTCGGGCCCGAACTCTTCTTCCCGCTCGGGGTGTTCCACACGCTGGCGAACGACTTTCAGGGCGAGAGCACGCGGTCGCTGCGGCGCGCGGACGCGTACAACCTGTTCCTCGTCGGGCGCCTGAAGGACGGAGTGGCCGCTTCCGGGGCATCGGTGGGGCTGGAGCTCGTCGGCAGGAGCCTGTCCCAGGCCTTCCCTGTCGAGCACGAGCACCAGGTGCTGTCGCTGGCGCCGCTCCCGAAATTCTCCACGGGCACGTCGCCGGCGAACGAGACCGTGCTGGGCACGCTCGGTGCCCTGATGATGGGCCTGACCGGCGCCGTGCTCCTGACGGTGTGCCTGAACCTTGCGTCCATGCTGCTGGCGCGAGGACGCGCGCGGCGCAAGGAGTTCGCCGTGCGCCTGGCCCTCGGCGGCGGGCGCGGGCGCATCGTCCGACAACTGCTGGTGGAGGGCCTGCTGCTCTCGATCGTGGGCGGTTCACTGGGCGTGGCGCTCGGTCTCTACGCCATCGACTTCCTGACCACCTCGCTGTCCAGCATGGTGCCCATCACGCTGACGCTCGGGAGCATGGCCTCGCCGGCGCTGGTGGGCGGGTCCATCGGCTTCTGCCTGCTCGCCACGATCGGCTTCGCGCTGGGACCGGCGCTCAAGCACTCGCGCGCGGACATCCTCACAGACCTCAAGGTGCAGGCGGGCGACGACCCGGCGCCGCGGCGGTGGCGCTTCGTGCCGCGCAACCCGCTCGTGGCGGCGCAGGTGGCGCTGTCGCTGTGCCTGCTCATCGCGGCGGGCCTCTTCCTCCGCATGGCGCTCGTCGCGGCCAGCACGGATTTCGGCTTCCGCGCGGACGACACCGTGCTTGCGGAAGTGGACAGCCGCCTCGGCGGGCTGGACGAGGCGCGGAGCCTGGACGCGTACGCGCGGATCGAGGAGCGGCTCGCGTCGCTGCCGGGCATGCAGTCGGCGAGCATTGGCGCCATCGTGCCGATGGGCATGATCAGCATGGGCAAGGCGGTGCAGCGCGCGGGGGTGAGCCCTCCGCCCGGCTCGAAGCCGTCCACGCCCGAGGCCGGCCAGAGTTTCGGTGCGCCTTGGAACGCGATTGGCGCCGCCTATTTCGACGCGATGGGCGTGCCGGTGCTGCAGGGACGCACCTTCACGCAGGCGGAGGCCTTCGGCAAGGGTGCGCCGCTCGTGGCCATGCTCGACGAATCGCTGGCCCGCAGGCTGTGGCCGGACGGCTCGGCGCTGGGCCAGCGGATTCAGTGGGCGGCCGAGGAGGGCGGCAAGCCCGGCGAGCCGATGGAAGTCGTGGGCATCGTCGCCCCGACGCGGCTCGGCCTGTTCGAGCGTGAGCCGCGCGGCAATGTTTATGTGCCCTTCGCCCAGGGCTTCATGAGCAGCGCGTTCTTTCACGTGCGGCCGGCGGCGCCGGCGATCGGCCTCGAGGACACCGTGCGTCGCGAGCTGCGGGCCACGGCGCCAGGCGTGCCGATCTTCGGCGTGCGAACGTTCGCATCGCACCTCGAGAATGCCGCGGAGTACTGGATGCTGCGGCTGTCGACGTCCCTCTTCGCGTTCTTCGGCGCCATGGCGATGATCGTCGCCCTGGTCGGCATCTACGGGGTCACGTCCCACGCGGTGGCGCGGCGCACGCGAGAGATCGGCGTGCGCATGGCCGTGGGCGCCCGGCCGGCCGCGGTCTTGCGCATGATTCTCTCCGAGAGCCTTCGGACCACGACGACCGGCGTCGCCGTGGGGTGGGTGCTGGGCCTGGGTATCGGCCGCGTGCTGGCCAGCACGTTCGTTGACATGCAGGCTTTCGATCCGTGGACCTTCGCGCTGCTCCCTGTCGGTTTCCTGGCAGCCTCGATCGTGGCCACGTGGATGCCGGCCCGGCGGGCAACGGAGGTGAACCCCGTCACGGCGCTCCGGACCGAGTAGGGCCCGAATCGGGGGAATCGGGGACAGTCCCTGTAAAGTCCCTGTAAAATCCGGGCTAGGAGCTACCGGCCGGCAGCTCATCGATCCGCCGCCGCAGGGCGGCCAGATCGCCGGCCGTCCCGCGCAGCTCGTCGCGCGTGCTCTGTAACCGCTGCTGCTCCGCCCGCACGAACCGGGTGTAGGGCGCGATGGCGTCGCGCACGCGGCCGACGCTGCGCTCCACCTCGCGATCGAACTGCGCAGTGAGCGTTCCGACCAGCTGCGTCCGCATACCCTCGATCGTCTCGCGCATCGCCGCCTTCGCCTGCCTCCGCCGCACGGGGATGACGAACAGCCCGATGACGGCCAGCGCGCCCGCCGCGAGGATGCCGGTCACGTCCGCAAACGTGGTCGTCGCCAGCGCCGTGACCGCGGCGCCCAGCCCGATGGCCCCGGCTTCCGCCAGCGCCGTGCCCGCCACGGCCATCCGGACCGATTCGGCCATGGTCTCGCTCTCGCGCGCGATGTCGTAGCTCTCGACGGTCCGCTCGGCCGCCCGGCCCACGGTCTCGAGCAGCTGCGCCCGGTCGTACTCGAAGCGGCTGTCGATGGCGCCTGCCAGACGGTCGGCGTGGGTGGTGCGCCTCGCCTGGATGCGCTCCATCACACCCTGCCACTGGCGCAGGTCGCTGGCGACCATCCAGTCGATGATGTCGCCCACCTGACGCTCGATGAGCTGCGGCATGTCCTGCACGACATCGCGCTCGAACTCGGCCTTGAGCCGGCTCTTGTTCATCAGGTCGAACACCCGCCCCAGGCGCAGCGTGTCGTCGAAGAACGACACACCGCGGCGCTCGAACGCGTGGAGGACGTTGTCCACCGAGGACAGGCGGTGACGGAACTCCCGGGCCATGTCCTCCCGGTACACGGACAGCTGCCCCTCGATGTCGTCCATCGCCCGCACGTCGTCCTTCAGGACGTGCAGGTCGGCCTCGACCAGGCCCAGGTATCGCTCGCCGAGGCGCAGGCCCACACCAACGGGGTTCAGCAGCTTCAGCCGGACACGCTCCCGTTCGTCGAGCGTGGACGCGATGTACCGCTCGAGCGCGGCGAAGGCTCCGGCGCCGGGCGTGCCGCCCTGAGCGCTCGCTTCCTCCGGAAGCACCCCGGCCAGCTTGGCCCTGAGCGCGGCACGCGCCGAGACCAGGAACACCCGCGGCTCCGAGCCCAGCAGGTCCGCGGCGCTCTGCCGGACGAACTGCTCGACGCTGGCCCGGTCCTCAGCCGTCTCGAGGATGTCCGACTTGTTGACCACGACGACGATCTTCTTGCCCCACTCGCGGATGGCCTCCATGAACCCACGCTCGGTCTCCGTGAAGGGGCGATCGGCCGAAGTGACGAACAGGACGAAGTCGGCTCGCGGGACGAAGTCGGTGGTGATGGCCTCGTGCTCGCGGAAGATGGCGTTGGTGCCGGGCGTGTCCACGATGTGGATGTCCCGCAGCATGGCGGCCGGCGCCGTCACCACGTCCACTGCCGCCTCGGAGACGACGCGCGTGATCTCGGGACCGTGGGTCAGGATCTGGATCCGCCGCGTGGTGGGCGTCGCCCCTTCCTCGAGCACGCGCTGCCCGGCCAGCGCGTTGATGAACGTGCTCTTGCCCGAGTTGAACTCCCCCACCACGACGAGGAGGAACAGCTCGTCGAGGCGGCGGATGGAACGCGCCAGCGCCTCCTGGTCCTCGGTGCTGCCCTCGACGCGCGCCAGCGCCCGCTGCAGCCGGCCCAGGACGGCGCGCTCGTCCGCCAGCAGCGCATGTTCGTCTTTCGTCAGGACGTGATCGATCATGGGCCCGCGCGCCCAATTGTATGCGCGATGCCTCCGCCCGCCGGGAGTGGCCCCCGGGAGCGGCCGGGCGCCCCGCGTAGCTACACGGCATAGTCGGATATACTCATCGCATGAGTATCCGGCTGCAGGTCGTCATGGACGAGGCCGAGCTCCGCGAGATCCAGCGCAGCGCGCGGCGTCAGCGGATGACGGTCTCGGAGTGGGTGCGGAACGCGCTGCGTGCGGCCCGGCGGGCGGAGCCTGGACCGGACCGCGGCCGGAAGCTCGAGGCCATCCGCGCCTCGAGCCGTCACGCCTTTCCGACGGCGGACATCGATCAGATGCTCGCCGAAATCGCCCGCGGTCGCGCGGAGTCCGACCGGTGACCTTCGTCGATTCGAACATCCCGATGTACCTGGTCGGGGCCGCGCATCCCCACAAGGCCGATGCCCAGCGATTGCTCGAGCGCGCGGTCGCAGACGGCGACAAGCTCGTGACGAGCGCCGAGGTCTTCCAGGAGATCCTGCACCGCTACACCGCCATCGGCCGGCGCGATGCGATCCAGCCCGCCTGGGATGCCCTCGCCGCCGTGACCGACGAGGTGTTCGCGATCGAGGTGGCCGACGCCGACCGGGCCCGGGCGATCGTGCTCGAGCGCCAGGCGCTCTCGGCGCGCGATGCACTTCATGCCGCGGTGATGGAGCGGCATGGCGTGACGCGCATCCTCAGCTTCGACGCCGGCTTCGACACCCTGCCGGGCCTTACCCGCCTGTACTAACGCCCGCCGTTTGGGCTCGCACGGCGGCGCACGTCAATCGGCCGTGTGCCAGTCGAAGAAGCGCTCGGCAGCAGGCGCCACGCGCGGCGGCTCTGAACGCGTGAGGCGTGTTCCGGGCGCCGGCGGCGCCATGCGCGAGAAGAACGCGATCGCGTTGTCCACGTTCCGCTTCCGGATCTCCTCGTTCGGCTCCATCGACCAGACGCCCCGCTCCTGCGAGTTGCCGACCACGATGCCGTCGCTCCGGGGGTTGATGCTCGCATTGCTGTCATCGGCCAGCCGGGCGGACGCCCGGTAGTTCACCTCGGGCTGCGGCACGAGCAGCGTCAGCTGCCCCTTCACCGGCACCAGCTCCTGGTCGTCGAAGAGCGAGAACGACCCCAGCCCCGTGCAGTTGACGATGACGGGCTCGGGAAGCGCGGCCAGCTCGCGGCGCGACTCGAAGCGGCGGATGACGACGCGCCCGCCGAACGCGAGGAAGTCCTGCACGAGCGCGTCCATGTAGATGGAGGGCTCGATGGCCAGGTTCGACTGGCGGATCGCGTACCGCGTCGGGAACGGGTGCTCGCCGGGCCCGAGCACCTCACGATCGCGCCCGGTCCGCAGGGGCTCGGGCAGCAGGTCGCTGTCGCTCCCGCCCCGCGGGCGCGGGTTGGGATCGTCGGTGGCGTTGTAGCTGTCGATCCAGTAGACGCCGTAGCGCGGGCCGGCCATCAGCTGCAGCTGGCGGTAGGACACCTCGGCCGCGGTGCGGAACTGCGCATCCCACCCCGGCGTGCGCCGCTCGGGCTCGATGAGTCCAGAAGTGGGCGTGTAGCCCGCCCACGACATGTTGGACGTCGTGTCGGGCGGCACCGTGGCGGTGTAGATGGTGACGTCGTAGCCGCGGCGTTGCAGCTGCCGGGCGGTGGAAAGACCGGGCGAGCCGCACCCGATGACGGCCGCACGACGGACGCCGGCCGGCTCCGCCAGCTCTCCCACGAGCGTGCCGCATCCCCACGCCAGCGACATGCCGGCCCCGCCATGCCCGTAGTTGTGGACGAGCACCTTGTCGTCCAGCTTGTCGGCGCGCAGGACGAAACCACCGTCCCGGTGCGGGCGCAGGCCCACCGTGGTCCGAATCACGCGGTCCCACGACACGCGCACGGGCGCCAGGTTCACACGCGGGCGAGGGGGCCGCGCCGCCGACACGCGGGGCGGTCCCGCGGCCCGACACCCCCCCAACCCCAGGCCCAGGAGGGCCGCGCCCCCGGACGCGAGCCACGTACGTCGGTTCATGCGGGCAATCTTACCGGCATTGAGCGGCTCGCGGTCACGGCAGCCAGATGGAAGGGCCCGCACCCGCGCGCGGTTCACCGCGGCGCCAGCAGCACCTCCACCCAGAACCAGCCGCGCAGGTCCCCCGCCGCGAAACCCACGGCCTGATCATCCGGATACGACGTGCGAAGGACGTCGCCAATGGCGGCCTCGACCTGCTCCCGCGGCCCATGGCAGGTCTCGCACATCGCCATCTGGCCAATCGGCCGCAACACGCCAACGCGGTCGCCCAGGTCGAACACCGCCGGCCGGGCGCCCGTGATGGGACGGCCGGCGCTCGACGCCACGGTGCCGGCGGCCCACGCGCGCGGGGCGTTGCGCGGATTGCGGATCTTGTGGCTGGTCCGGCCAATGGCCAGATCCTGCGCCTTCCCGACCGAGTCGGTCAGTTGCTGCGCCTCGTCACGGCACACCGTGACCGCCGCCTTCGGTCCGCCGCGGCCCAGCTCCTCCTTCAGTCGGGAGATGAGGGTCAGCTGCAGCTGACGGACCGCGGCGTCGGCCCGGTCCACGGCCGCGGCCACCCGCGGCGTGGGGGCCGACATGTCGATGGGCCTGGCCGCCTGCGCAGCCGGGGGAGCCTGTGACGACAGGGGGGCGGACGCGCTGGCAAGGAGGGCTGCAAGGAGGATTCGAGCGTGGGTGCGCATACCCACAGGTTACGCCTCCCCGCGCCGCACGGCACCTGCCGCCGTCGGCGCCTGGGGCGCCGCCCCTCGATCCGTGCGAACGGGACCGATTAGCCGTTAGACTGCCGACATGCGTCCACGACTTCTCCTGGCCGTGCTGGCGGTGTCCGGCGCGGCGCTCGTCTCCGCCCAGCAGCCGCCCGCTGATACGCCAAACCCGGTCCGCGCGGCCTACACGAAATACGAGCACATGGTCCCGATGCGGGACGGCGTGAAGCTGTTCACCTCGGTGTACGTGCCGAAGGCGTGCGATGCCCCCTATCCCATCATCATGCAGCGCACGCCGTACTCCGTCGCGCCGTACGGCATCGACAACTACCGCACGACCATCGGCCCCTCCGAGCACTTCCTGAAGGAGGGCATCATCGCCGTGTACCAGGACGTGCGCGGGCGCTACCTGTCCGAGGGTCAGTGGGTCGAGGTGCGGCCGCACAACCCGAAGAAGGGGCCACGCGACATCGACGAGAGCACCGACACGTGGGACACCATCGACTGGCTGGTGAAGAACGTGCCCTGCAACAACGGGCGCGTGGGCATGTGGGGCATCTCGTACCCGGGCTTCTACGTGTCGGCCGGCATGATCGACGCCCATCCGGCGCTCGAAGCCGTCTCGCCGCAGGCGCCGGTGACCGACTACTACCTGGGCGACGACTCCTTCCACAATGGCGCGTTCATGCTGGCCGCGAACTTCGGCTTCTACTCGAGCTTCAAGCCGCGACCCGAACCCACGCGTCCGCGGGCCGCCCTGCCCTTCGACTACGGGACACCGAGCGGGTACGAGTTCTACCTGCAGATGGGGCCCCTCTGGGCCGGCGCGGAACGTTACGGCGTGCTCGCGAACCCGTACTACCGCCTGAACCTCGAGCACACGACGTACGACGACTTCTGGAGAGCGCGGTCCATCTGGAGGCACTTCAAGGGCATCGCGCCCGCCGTCCTCACCGTGGGTGGGTGGTACGACGCCGAGGATCTCGCCGGGCCGCTGCTGACCTACCGCACGATTCGCGCCGAGAGCCCGTCCACGACGAACCACCTCGTGATGGGCCCGTGGACGCACGGCAGCTGGGCACGGGACACGGGCCGCACCGTGGGCAACCTCGACTTCGGCCAGGACACCTCCGCCTGGTACCGCGAGCACGTGGAGTTCCCGTTCTTCATGCAGCACCTGAAGGACAAGGGTCGGGGCGTGGCCCCCGTCACCATGTACGAGACCGGCACCAATCGCTGGCGCACCTTCGACGCCTGGCCCCCCTCCACGGCGCAGCGGACGATGTACCTCGCGGCCGGCGGCCTGTTGACCCCGGCGGCGCCGGCGGAAGCCGAGGCCTTCGACGAGTACCTGAGCGATCCCAACCGGCCGGTGCCCTATGTCGGCCACGTCCAGATGGGCATGCAGCGCGATTACATGACCGAAGACCAGCGCTTCGCCGCGACGCGCCCCGACGTCCTCGTCTACGCCACGCCTCCGCTCGAGGAGGACCTGATCGTGCACGGCCCCATCGCCGTGGACCTGCACGTCGCCACCTCGGGCACCGACGCCGACTTCGTGGTCAAGGTGATTGACGGGTTCCCGGCCGACTATCCCACGCCCGACTGGAAGGGGCCGACGCCCGAGCCCGCGAACCGCGTGCGGATGGGTGGCTACCAGCAGCTCGTGCGCGGCGAGCCGTTCCGCGGGAAGTTCCGCCAGAGCTTCGAGAAGCCGGTGCCGTTCGTGCCCAATCAGCCGGATCGCATCCGCTTCGACCTGCCCGACGTGGCGCACACGTTCCGGCGTGGCCACCGGCTGATGCTGCACGTCCAGAGCTCCTGGTTCCCGCTGACGGATCGCAATCCACAGGTCTTCACCGACATCCCGAAGGCCAGGCCCGAGGAGTTCAAGCCGGCCACCCAGCGCGTCTACAGGAGCCAGGCGCGGCCCTCGTCCATCACGCTGGTCGTGGGGAAGCCGTAGAGCGCCCCGCCGGGCTGGCACGAATGGAGAGCGCGGACGTCAGCCGAGCTCGAACGTCAGCTCGCCGAGCTTCTCCACGCTGCAGGCGATCCGGTCGCCCGGCTTCAGCCACGCCTGCTTCTCCTTCGGCATGCCCTGGATGACGCCCTGCGGGGTGCCGGTGTAGATGACGTCCCCGGGCTTCAGCGTGAAGTGGTGAGAGATGTAGCTGATCATCGTCCGCGTGCTGAAGATGAAGTCGGCGGTCGTGGACGACTGGCGGGTTTCGCCGTTGACGCGGCATTCGAGCGCGAGGTTGTCGGGGTCGACCTGGTCGGCCGTCACCAGGTAGGGCCCGATGGGCGCGAAGCCGTCGATGGCCTTCCCCACCATCCACTGCCCGCCGCGCTGGTACTGCAGGTCACGCGCGGTGAAGTCGTTTCCGGTGGCGTAGCCGGCGACAACGGTGAGCGCGTCGGCGTCGGTCACGCGGTGCGCCGTGGCGCCCATCACGATGACCAGCTCCACCTCGTAGTCGAAGTTCGTGGCCAGGTCCACCGGCAGCGTCACCGTGCCCTTGTGCCGGTTGAGCGACGCGTTGAACTTGTTGAACAGCACCGGGTACGCAGGCACGGGCGACCCGATCTCCTCGGCGTGCTTCCGGTAGTTGAGGCCCACGCAGATGATCTTGTCGGGCCGGCCGACCAGCGGTCCGTACTCGAGGCCGTCTTCGGCGCGGAACGCGGGCTGCGCCTCGCTGCCGCGCAGCGAGGCCTCGACGACGGCCTGCACGCTGGGGCCGTCCTCCTGCTGCAGCATCTCGTCCATCGTGGCCGGCGCGTACAGGCCAAGCAGCGACGCCGCGCGCGCCACGTCCAGGATACCCTTGTCCGTCTTCGCGCCCAGCCGATCCTGGCCCTGCTCTCGGAAGGTCAGCAGCGTCAGGCCCCTGGCCAGCCCCCGCCCCAGCGTCCGCGAGGGCGGCACGCTCGAACCCGGCGCCGTGGGCGCGCATCCCGCCGCCGCGCCCACGGCTGCCAGTGTGCCCATCGCGCCAGCGTTCCTCAGGAAACCACGTCGATTCGTCCGCACGATCACCCACTCCAATCTCTCAACGCACCTGAATCGCCAATTCCCCGATACCCCGGGGCCCCAATCACCCATCACCCGTTCGGCAATCGGCAATCGCTCGTTGGACAGCCGCCACTCCCTACGGCGCCGAGGCGGGCCGGGTCGCGGCAGCCAGGTCGAACCCGGTGAGCTGGGCCAGCCGGAGCGGCGACAGTACCTCCTCGTACCGCTTCCCGGCAATCTCCCACGTCGGGTACGTGTTGATGCGCGCCTCACGGCACTCGGCGGTCTGCGGCGCGCCCTGCCGGGCGCCCATGCTGCACTCGACGTACGGCAGGCGCCGCGCCGCCACGCCGAACAGCGCCTTCTGGTCCTGGCAGTGCGGGCACCACTCCGCGCCGTACATCTTCGCGCCGGTCTGGGCGAGGTGGACGGCCAGCGCACGCAGGGTGGGATCCTCAACGGCGGGCGCCTTCCCCACCAGGCCGATGTAGTTGAGGTGCAGGAACGCGATGATCCCCACGGCCACGGGCCCCCGGATGCGCAGCCACCGCGGCCACGAGAACCCGGGAATCCCGTCCGGCCGCTGAAACGTGACGACCGTGAAGATGGCGGTCATCAGCGCCAGCGACGTGAGGCAATAGGGGCAGGTCGCTCCCAGCATCGCCACCGAAACCGTCGTCAGGTACAGGCTGTAGAGCAGGCCGAAGCACGACAGCGTCCACGCCAGGCGCCACTGCCGGTGAGCGCTCGCGATCCATGCGGTGCCGGCAAGCGCAAGATAGGCCAGCAGGCCCCAGAAGGCGGTGGGCAGGCCCAGGAGCGTGGCCCATCGGCTCGACAGGACCAGGTCGCACCCGCTGCCCGCGCTGCAGCCCTGCACCGCCCCACCCGACCAGCTCGTCCACGACAGGTAGCCCGCCAGCGCGACGCCAGTCACGCTGAGCGCCAGCAGCGGCCAGTTCGGCGTCGTGCCGGACACGACGCTCGCGGCGCCGCCTGCGTCCCGGGGTTCCTTCCTGGCCCTGGCTTTCCGACCCATGCGCCAGAGTCTACTACTCCCTCGCGGTCGCCACCGATACCGGCGATCGCGCCTCGGTGTAAGCTGAATCGCCTCGGGGGCCGCGAAGGCGCGGCCCCGGGCGTCACGACCGAGGAGGCCGACGATGCGACGAACGGTGATGGTGCTGACGCTGGGCGCGACGTTGATGGGGACCGGCCTGGCCGCGGCCCAGGCGCTGCCCGTCCCCGGAGTCGACCCCGCGCGCGATGTTCCCGGTGCGAAGGAGATGCCGAATCCGAACGTCGCGCACAAGGTCGTCTTCGACCTCGCCACGGCGAACCCGAAGGACGCGAAGGTGCACCCGATGCTGCAGGCCGTGGCCCGCTACGTGAACACGCTCGCAAAGACGGGCGTGCCGGCCGCCAGTCGCAAGGTGGCCCTCGTCTTCCACCAGGGCTCGACCGACTACATCCTCAGGAACGACGCCTACAAGGCCCGGCACGAGGGCCAGGACAACCCCAACCTGCCCATGATCCAGGCGCTGAAGCAGGCGGGCGTGGACTTCCGCGTCTGCGGTCAGGCCGCCCTCGGGCGGAAGATCGACCCGAAGGACATCACGCCCGAAGTGCAGCTGGATCTGTGGGCGCTCACCACCATCATCGCGTTGCAGCAGCAGGGCTACGTGCTGGTCGCGCCGTAGGAGTTTCTCACTTCTCACTTCTCACTTCTCACTTCTCACTTCCCACTTCTCTTCATGAGACTCCCGCTCCTCCTGTCCACCGCCATCCTGGCGGCCGGCTGCACCTCCAGCACGCCGCAGCCCATCGTCCGCACACGCCTCGGCTACACGCAGGCGTCGTCTGCCGCCAGCGCCTCGCTCGAGCAGCGCTTCCAGGCGACGGTGAAGGCCGACTCGATGTCGGCACTGCACGGGCAGCTGACCGCGCGACCACACCCGGCGGGTTCGCCCGGCACGGCGGAACTGGTGAAACACCTGCAGCAGACCCTGGCGGCCTTCGGCCTCGAGGTCGAGACGCACGAATACCAGGTGCTGCTGTCGAGCCCGCGCACGGTCGAGGTCACGATGACCGCGCCGGCGCGTCGCCGCCTGAGCGTCGACGAGCCTGCCATGACGGCCGATCCCACGTCGTCACACCCCGAGCTCGGCGGCGGATACATCTCCTATTCCGCGTCGGGCACGGCGTCGGGCCAGGTGGTCTACGTGAACTACGGCCTGCCGCCGGACTACGCCGAGCTCGAAAAGCTCGGTGTCTCGGTGAAGAACCGAATCGTGGTGGCGCGTTACGGGCGCAGCCATCGTGCGGTGAAGGCACACACGGCCCAGCAGGCCGGCGCACGCGCGCTCATCCTCTACAGCGACCCGGCTGACGATGGCTTCGTGAAGGGCCCCGCCTGGCCCGAAGGCTACTGGCGCGGCGAGCACATGCTGCAGCGCGGCAACGCCAAGTACAGCTGGTACTGGCACGGCGATGCGCTCACGCCGGGCGTGGCCGCCACTGCCAGCGCGCCACGCATCGACGTCGCGACGGCACCAACCCTTCCGAAGATCCCGGTGGTGGCCCTCAGCTGGGGCGAGGCGCAGCACCTGCTGTCGTCGCTCCGCGGCCCCGAGGCGCCGGCACCCTTTCGCGGCGGGTTGCCCTTCACGTATCACGTCGGCCCGGGGGCCACGGCCGTCACGGTCTCGGTGGACATGGATCAGCGGCTCGGCCCGATCTACAACGTGGTGGCGTCGCTCCGCGGCACCGCGACGCCGGAGCGCACCATCCTTTTCGGCACGCATCACGACGCGTGGACCTTCGGCGGCGTCGATCCCGGCACCGGCGCGACGGCGCTGCTGGAGGTCGCGAAGGGCCTGGGCGTGCTGGCCAAGACGGGGTGGCGGCCCGCACGCACCATCGCGTTTGCGTTCTGGGACGCGGAGGAGCTGGGGCTCGTGGGCTCCACCGAGTACGCCGAGGACCAGCGCGATCGCCTGAAGGACCAGCTCGTGATGTACGTGAACATCGACATGTACATGAAGGGCCGGTTCGACCCGGGCGGCGTGCCCTCGCTGCGGGCGTTCGTCGCGGACGTGGTCAAGGACGTGCCCGGCGGCGCCGGCACGGTCTACGAGGGCTGGCAGGCTTCGGAGTGGGCGCGGAAGCCCGCGGCCGCGCGGCAGGGTGACCAGGCAGCGTTCGCGCCGGACCTGAAGCCGCTCGGCAGCGGCGCGGACTTCGTGCCGTTCCAGGATCACCTCGGCGTGCCCACGCTCGCCATCGAGTTCATCGGCGAGAACGGCTACGCCTTCGGCACCTATCACTCGAACTACGACTCACGCGCGTACGCGGAGAAGATCGCCGACCCGGGCTTCGCACAGGGCGTCACGATGGCGCAGGTCCTGGGCACCCTGGCGCTCAGGATGAGCGAGGCCGACGTGCTGCCCTTCCGCTTCTCGCACTACGCCACGAAGCTGGGCGAGGCGGTGAGCGCCGCCGAGGGATGGGCGCGGGACGCCGGTGTCACCGTGGACGTGACGCCGCTCCGCCAGCGCGCCGCGGCCGTCGGACAGGCGGCCCTGGCCCTCGAGGCCGCCATCGACGGGCGGCTCGCCGCCGGCGACATCCCGCGCGACGCGCTGCCCGCGCTCAACGATCGCCTCGCGCGCATGGAGCAGCAGCTGGCCGACGATGACGGCGCGCCGGAGTCGAAGTGGTACCGGCACGTCTTCTACGGCTGGAACATCTACTCGATGTACGACGGTCAGCCGTTCCCCGGCCTGGGTGAGGCGCTGCGTCTGAAGGACCAGGCCCGCGTCACGCGCGAGTTGGGCCGCATCGAGCGCGCGCTGGACCGCATGAACTCGGAGCTCGACGCCGCACTCGCGCTCGTCCGCTGACCTTCTACAGTGGCCCCTTCGCGGGTATGCCGATGGTGACCACGGCCTCGCCAGCCCTGACCGGGGGACCCGTGAGGCCGTACATCACATAACCGTCCACGGGCGAGACGATGCGCTCCCGCTCGCGGCCCGCATAGTCGGTGACCGTTCCTATCAGGTCGCCCTTCCTCACCGTCCGCCCCGTCGTCGCCACCGGGGTGTAGATGCCGGTGACGGTTGCCGTCGGATCCGCTGTCCCCTCGAACCACCGGAGATCGGCACGCGACGGATCCGGAGCCCCCGGCATCATCTTCAGCACCCGCAGCAGGTTGTCCACGCCCTTCACGATCGCGTCCACGAACGAGGCGTCGCGCCGGCCGTTCTCCCCAATCTCGATGAGCACCGTGGGCTTGCCGTCGGCCACCGCCTGCCGGTTCAACGAGCGGCCGGAGTCGACCTGGGCCTGCGTCTCCATCGAGTACTTCACGATGTTCTGGAGGCCGAAAGCGAGCCCGATATCACGCGACCTCGCGTACTGTGCCGCGGCGAGCCTCCCGCCATAGATTCCCGCAAAGGCCTCGAGCCATTCGGCCCCGTCTCCGCTGTGCAGCTCGACGTGGAGGTCGCTCCGGCGGATCACCTCGCGTGTCAGCACCCAGGCGATGTGCTCGGTCTGGGTCCCGTCCGCCTTGCCGGGAAAGACACGGTTCAGGTTCCTCCGGTCGAACGGGTTCACATACGGCACCCGATGCTCGAAGGCGGCAACGTGGGCCAGGCGCACGAGGATCACGGTGCCCGCCAGCCGGCCCGGGTCGATGCGAGTCAGGAGCTGCTGCCCGGCCAGGATCGGCGGGAACTCGTAGCCGTGCACCCCGGCGGTCAGGGCCAGCACCGGACCGGCGCCAGCGCCGTGGAACACGGTCACCGGGACGATGGTGGCTGGGTCGGCGGGCCCCGCAGGCACGGGGATGTCAATGTCGGCCCGTTGGCCGGCGGAAACGCCCTGACCGGCCAGCATGAAGGGTGCCCGCGGCTGAACATGACCGTTGACGCGGACGCCGGGCCCCATCCCGACCACCAGGGCCGCTACGGCGCCAAGAGCCAGCGGTGACAGGGGTAGTCTCATGGGACCCATTCTGCCCCCGGACGGAATCCCGGGTCAGCACCCTCCAACCAGTGGTCGGAATCGACCGGCGGACGCGCGACCCGACGCCCGCGGCGGCGTCTAAAGATTGGGAGGTTCTGGTCGTGTTGCCCCGGGGTCAGTGGCCCTTCCGCTGGAAGGCCGCCGAAGCCGATCAGGTCTGGTCGGCCGCTACCGGTCAGCTGGCGCGCTCGCTGACCGTCGCTTCGAAGACCGCGCGGAGCCGAGTCCGGCACGCCCGGCTGTGGCTTCTCCTCAATCCGTCCCGCTGGCTGGCGGCGCTGGGGCTGGTCTGCATCTGGCTGGTCGCCATCGAGGTCCAGACCTCCTGGCTGCAGTCCCGGCTGCTGGCGGCGGTGGGACGGCGTATTTCCTACACGCCGGGGGCAGGACCCAGCCCATCCGTTCGCTATCCCACCAACGGTCCGCATGACGTGCGCCTGGGTTACACGCGGCAGCCCCAGTTCGTCCATCGACTGCAGGGGCAGGGATTCATGGTGGCGCACCAGGCCCGCTGGTCCCCGACCGCAGAGGCCGTGGTCGACGGAGGCCTGTTCCCCATCCACGCCGAGAAGGGCCAGGCGGGGCTGCAGGTGCTGGACCGCAACGACCGCCCGCTCTACGTTGTGCGGCACCCCGGCCGGATCTACACGCGCTTCGAGGACATCCCGCCCGTCATCGTCGAGTCGCTGCTGTTCGCGGAGAACCGCGAACTGCTGCAGACGCGCATGGCGCGGCGGAACCCCGCCATCGAGTACCCGCGCCTGGCCAACGCGGTGCTGGACGTCACGCGGCGGCTGCTGGACCCGGGGCACCCGATGAGCGGCGGCAGCACACTCGCCACACAACTGGAGAAGGTGCGCCACTCCCCCGAGGGACGGACCAGCTCGATGATCGAGAAGGGCCGCCAGATGCTCTCCGCGTCCCTGCGCGCGTATCGGCAGGGAGAGGAGACGCTCGCGGCACGACATCTCATCGTGCGCGATTACGTCAATGCCCTGCCGCTCGGGGCCATCGCCGGTCACGGCGAGGTGGTCGGCCTGGCCGACGGCCTGTGGGCATGGTACGGGGCGGATGTCGATGAGGTGAACCGGCTGCTGGCCGGCGGGGCGGGCGTCGGGGAGGCCGATCCGACCCTGGCGGAGCGGGCGCGCGCCTATCGACAGGCGCTCAGCCTGCTGCTGGCGGCTCGACAGCCCACCACCTACCTGCTCAGCGTTCCCGGTGCGCTGGAGGGACGCGTGGACAGCTACCTGCGCCTGCTCGCTCAGGCGGGCATCATTTCGCCTGCGCTCCGTGACGCGGCGCTTGCCACGCGCCTCCAGGTCCGGGCGCGCGTGCCCCTCTCGCAGCCGGACTTCGCCGAGCGGAAGGGCGTGGACGGCGTCCGGTTGGAGCTGGCGTCGCGCCTGGGCCTGTCGGGCACGTACGACCTCGACCGCCTGGACGTGGTGGTGCGCACCACGCTCGATGGCCCAGGGAGCGCCGAGGTGTCGCGCGTCCTGAGCGACGTGGCCAACCCGGCCAGCGCCCGCAAGGCGGGACTCACCGAGTCCCGGCTTCTCGGGACCAGTCGCCCGGAGAAGGTCATCTACAGCCTGACGCTCTACGAACGGGGTGACGAGGGCAACCTGCTACGCGTCCAGGCCGACAACCACGGTCAACCGCTCAACATCACCGAGGGGACGCGCCTCGAGCTCGGCTCCACGGCCAAGCTGCGAACGCTGGTCAGCTATCTGGAGGTCATCGAGCAGCTGCACGCGCAGTACGCGGGCCTCTCCGACGACGCGCTCCGCGCGGTCCAGCCGCGCGGTCGCCTGCGCGCGTGGGCGGTGGCCTACCTCACCCGCGCCGGCGACCGCAGCCTGGCGCCGATGATCGACGCGGCGCTCGCCCGGCGCTACTCCGCGAGCCCGGCCGAGTCGTTCTTCACGGGCGGCGGCGTGCACCGCTTCAACAACTTCGACAGCAGGCACGACGGGACGACGCTGACGGTGCGCCAGGCGCTCCGCGATTCGGTCAACCTCGTGTTCATCCGCCTGATGCGCGACCTGGTCGCGCACTACACGTTCGAGAATCCCGAGTGGGCCGGCGTGCTCCTGGATCCGGCACACCCGGCACGGCCCGGCTACCTCGCGCGCTTCGCGGATCGGGAAGGGCGGGAGTTCCTCCGTCGCTTCCACCGGCAGCACGGGGCCTCCTCTCCAGCGGAGGCGATCGACACGCTGGGCCGTCGCGCGGCCGGCAGTCCGGCGCGCCTGGCCGCGATTCTTCGCACCGTCAGACCCGAGGCGCCGGTGGAAGGGCTCGAGGCCTTCCTTCTTGCACACGCGAAGTCCGGCACGCTGAACGCGTCACGCGTGCAGGCCCTCTTCGACGAGTCCGACCCGGCGCGGTGGAGCTGGCAGGACCTCGGCCACCTCGCGCGCGTGCACCCCCTGGAGCTGTGGCTGGTGCGCTTCTTCCACCAGCGCCCGGGTGCCAGCCTCCCTGAGGCCATCGAGGCCAGCGCCGCGGAGCGACAGGACGCCTACCAGTGGCTGTTCAGGACCTCGAACGCGCGTGCCCGGCAGCGAGTCATCGCCACGCTCGTCGAGGAGGGCGCCTTCGGCCGCATCCATGCGTCCTGGCGGCGGCAGGGCTACCCCTTCGCGTCGCTGGTCCCTTCGTATGCGACCGCGATCGGCAGCTCGGGCGACAACCCGGCGGCGCTCTCGGAGCTGATGGGCATCATCCAGAACGACGGCCTCCGCCTGCCGACCGTGCGCATCGCCGAGGTCCAGTTTGGTGCAGGCACGCCGTACGATACGCGGCTGACGCGGATGCTCCCCGCAGGTGAGCGGGTGCTGACCTCTGCGGTGGCGACCGTGCTGAGGCGCGAGCTCGTAGCTGTCGTGGAACACGGCACGGGCCGCCGGCTTGCGGGCGGCGTCGAGCAGGCCGACGGGCGGGTGCTGCCAATCGGCGGCAAGACGGGAACCGGCGACAACCGCTTCATCACGAACGGCCCGGACGGGCGCCGTTCGCGCGTGGTGAACCGGACCGCGACGTTTGCGTTCACGATCGGGGACCGCCACTTCGGCACGATTGTCGCGTATGTGCCCGGCGGGGAGGCGGCCCGCTACGACTTCACCAGCGCGCTGCCGGTGCAGCTGCTGAAGGAGATGCTGCCGGTGCTGACGCCGCTGCTCGAAAGCTGACGACGCGCCAAGTTCCGATTACTGCCGGAGGGCGTCGAGCCACTCCGCCTCGGCCTCTTCGAGCGTCACGCCAAGCGCCGCCTGCAGCCGCGCACGAGTGGTGGCCAGCGAATGATCCCTCGCCGCGCCGCGAAAGAAGCCCAGCACCGCCGGCAGCCCGAAGCGTTCGGTCAGGTAGAGCACGAACGACCCGGCCATCCGCGACAGGCTTCCTGCACCTGCTGCCCGTTGAATCTCACCGTCAGATCGCTCCGGCCCGGATCGGCCTGGAAGGACACCGCGAGGCCCTCGTTGTTGAAGTCGGACGGGCGGCCGATCATCGCCGAGTAGACGTGCACCACCTCGTGATTGTCGTAGGGCCCGATCGTACGGAAGCGCCACCGGGTCGGCGAGTCGTTGCACCCCCGAGGGGCGCCGACCATCAGCGCAAGCAACGCAGGGAGGACAACGCGCGGCAGGCGGATTGCCTCGACCATGCCGTCGTGCGAAAGCAAGTGTCCGGCCAGCCACCGGCGTTGCGACTTCGTGACGAACGGTCGGCTTGAAGGGACCAAAGGCAGCACAAGGCGCCACGTGACCCCGGAAGTCTGGTGAGCACGTGCGATCCTTCCGCTGCGGTGAGTTGTCGCAGGCAATCTCTGCCACGTTCGGAGGGGGATCGTGCCAGGCCCCGGGACGTGCCGCCGAGCTTGAGTTCGTCAGGCCGGCGGTTAGACTGTGAGGGGCGGCTGCTCGATGCGGTCCCGCCGCACGGATTCGAGACCGGCACCGCCGATGGACCTCCCCTTTCGCCTGCTCGTCGTGTGCGCCGCCCTCGCCGCGGCGGTCGTGCCCGTCCGGGCGCAGTCGAGCGAGCTCCTGCCGGCCGTCGAGGCCGTCCGCCTGGCGCCCGAGGATCGCATCGTGCTCGACGGCGTGCTGAGCGAGCCGATCTGGAAACGGACAGCGCCCGCCACGGACTTCCGGCAGCAGGAGCCGGGCGAGGGCGCGCCACCCACCGAGCAGACGGAGGTGCACGTCGCCTTCGACGACGGGAACCTGTACATCGGCGCCATGCTCCACGACTCGGATCCATCCGGCATCAGGGGATATCAGCGGCGGCGTGACGCCGGGCTGGGCTCCGACGATCGGTTCATGTGGATCCTCGACACCTTTCTCGACGGAAGGTCCGCCTACTTCTTCGAGATCAACCCACAGGGGCTGCTGGGCGACGGGCTGATGCGTGCGGCGAGCGGCAACACGCTCAACAAGTCCTGGGACGGCATCTGGGACGTTCAGGTGGCGCGGCACGACCAGGGCTGGTCGGCGGAGATCCGGATTCCGTTCCGCACCCTCAACTTCGACCCTACGCTCGACGCCTGGGGCATCAATTTCCAGCGGACCATTCGCCGGCGGAACGAGGAGCTTCTCTGGAGCGGGTGGCGGCGCAACCAGGGCCTGTTCCGCCCGGTGAACGCCGGGCGGCTGACCGGGCTCACAGGGCTCTCGCAGGGCATCGGGCTCGAAGCCCGCCCCTATGTCTCCGGAGGCGCCCGGGAGGCCGGCGGCGTCGTGGACGGCACGAGCAACATCGGCTTCGACCTCGGCTACAGCATCACGCCGGGCCTTCGGGCCGCGCTCACCGTGAATACCGACTTCGCCGAGACCGACGTCGACGACCGCCAGGTCAACCTGACGCGCTTCCCGCTCTTCTTCCCCGAACGGCGCCAGTTCTTCCTCGAGGGATCGAGTGTCTACACCTTCGCGCCGGCCAGCGGGATCAACCCGTTCTTCAGCCGTCGCATCGGACTGGCGGCAGGCCAGGCGATCCCCATCACGTACGGCGCCCGACTGGGTGGACAGGCCGGGGCCTTCGACCTGGGTTTCCTGCAGGTGAGAACGGGCCGTGAGGGTGCCCAGCCGTCCGAGCAGTTCACCGTGGGACGCGTCCGGCGAAACGTGTTCGCGCAGTCCTCGATCGGCGTCATCTACACGCGGCGGGCCACCGAGCGCCTCGGCGAGGTGGACCTCCCCGATCGACACACGCTGGGCTTCGATCTGGACCTCTCGACGGCACGGTTCCTCGGCAACAAGAACCTCCAGTTCGAGGCCTTCTTCGTGGGCCATACGGTTGGCACGCGCGACGAGACGACCACGCTCGGCGATCGATCGACACGCGGCTTCCGCCTGAACTATCCCAACGACATCTGGCAGGCCCACGTCTCCTTCCGCGAGTTCGGCGATGCCTGGGATCCGGCCGTAGGTTTCGCGCCCCGTCGCGGCTTCCGCCGCGTCCAGCCGACCGTGTCGTGGAACCCCAGGCCACTCTCCTCCCGCCTGGTACGGCAGTACGAGTTCGAGGCGTATTTCGAGCACCTCGCGGACCTCGGCGGCGTGCTCGAAACACGCCGTGCCTCGGCGCGCCCGCTCGGAGTACGGTTCAACAGCGGCGACCGGCTCAACGTGACCGTGGCCAACCAGCACGAGCTCCTGAAACAGCCGTTCCAGATTTCGAACGACATCGCGCTGGCACCTGGCGGTTACTCGTTCAACGACGTGACGGTCGACCTGTCGTCCGCGTCGCAACGCAGGGTATCAGCGGGGCTGGAGGTCCAGCGGGGTGAATTCTGGTCGGGCCGCCGCACGCGCCTGGCAGGCGACGTCACTCTCAGGCCACGACCGGGTCTCCAGCTGTCGGGGTTCGTGGAGAGCCAGGACGTGACACTGCCGGAAGGCGAGTTCTCGACGCTCCTCTACCGGTTGACCACGAACTGGGACCTGAGCCCGTGGGCGTCAGTCACCAACAACCTGCAGTACGACGACGTCAGCGGGTTGATGGGACTGAATGCGCGCCTGCGGTGGATCGTGCGGCCCGGCAGCGACTTCTTCGTCGTCTACGCGCACAACTGGAGCGACATGGAACAGCGCCTCGCCACCGTCTCGCGCGGCATCACCACGAAGATCAACTACACACACCGGTTCTGAGCCACGGAAGGAGAGCGGAAGGGCTACTTGCCCAGCGCGGCCACGCCGGCGGCCGCCACCTGCGCGTCCTGCTGCGAGGTAACGCCGCTCACGCCCACGGCGCCGATGATGCGGCCATCGAGCGTGACCGGCACGCCACCTTCGAGGGGCACGATGCCCTCCACGGCCAGCATCAGCGTGCGCCCGCCCGCTACCGCGTCTTCGAGTGCCTTGGTCGGGCGCTTCATCCGGGCCGCCGTCCGCGCCTTGCCAATCGCGATGTCGATGCTGCCCACCTGCGTGTCGTCCAGTTTCGCGAACGCGATGAGGTTGCCGGACTCGTCCACCACGGCCATGGCGACGTTCCAGTTGTTCTTGCGGGCCTCGGCCTCGGCGGCCGCCAGGATGCGCTTGGCGCCTTCGAGCGTGATGACCTTGCGGTCGGCCACCTGTGCCGAGGCGGCGGCGGCCAGGCCGAGCAGCAGTGCCGGGAACAGGGAGACGAGGGTCAATCGAATCATGGCCCTATCCTACCCGCGCACGCACCCGGGCTTACCCGCCTCCATCACCAGCGACCCGCCCGTCAGGACCGGCAGGCCCGGCACTGACACCTTCTCGACGATCTTGAAGTCGGCCCTGAGCGTCGATGGCGTGGCCGTGCAGTCGATGTATCCCCTCCGGCCGCTGTGATACTTGATGTGAGGGTTGTCGGCGCGCGTCGCCTCCCAGTTGGGGGCCACGTCCCCCCCGTCGCCGGCGGACGAGATGGACGTGTTCGTGAACTCCGCGCCGATCGTCTCCGAGGCCGGGTCGGTGAAGTCGAGCTTCAGATCCGCGCCGTAGTGCAGGTGGACGTCGCCGGACAACACCAGCGGGTTTGGCGCCCTCGTCTCCCTGAGGCGCGCGTACAGGCGCTGTCGGGCCACCACGTAGCCGTCCCACTTGTCCATGGCGAACTGCCCCGACGGGCTGGCCTCGAGGTTGTCGCGCGCGAAGGTCGGCACCTGCTGGCCGAGCACGGTCCAGCGAGCCCTGACGGTGGCCAGGTGCTCGAACAGCCATCGCTCCTGCTCGTCGCCGAGCATCGTCCGTGCGGGGTCGAGGGCCGCGGCGCACCCCGTGGCGGTGGCGCCGCCACACGCCTGGTCCGAGCGGTACTGGCGCGTGTCGAGGACACTCAGGTCGATGAGCGAGCCGAAGCGCAGGCGCCGGAAGAGCCGAAGCGACGCGCCCCTGGGCCACTGGGCCCGCCGAAGCGGCATCGACTCGAAGTACGCCTGGTAGGCGGCGGCACGCCGGAGCAGGAAGACCTCGGGCGGCGTGTCGTGCTCGTCGCGGTCCCCCGCGTAGTCGTTGTCGGTCTCGTGGTCGTCCCAGGTGACGATGAAGGGGGCGGACAGGTGCGCCGCGCGCAGGGCCGGATCCAGCTTGTACTGCGCGTAGCGGTTCCGGTAATCCACGAGCGTGAAGATCTCGTCGCCGTGGTGCTGGCGCACGCGGTTCGCGTTGCGCCCGCCGTCGCCTCGGTCCTCGTAGATGTAGTCGCCGGTGTGGAAGACGAAGTCGAACGCCTGCTCGGCGATGTGCTGATACGCCGTGAAGTATCCCGTCTCGTAATGGTTGCAGCCGCAGACCGCGAAGCGCAACCGGTCCACCGACGCCGGGTCCGCGGGCGCGGTCCGGGTGCGGCCGACCTGGCTGACCTCGCCACCGGCGTGGAAGCGATACCAGAACTCGCGGCCGGGCTCGAGGCCTTCCACCTCCACGTGCACGCTGTGGCCGAGTTCTGGCCGCGCCACCTCGGTGCCGGTCTGGACGATCGTGCGGAACGCCGGGTCGCGAGCCACCTCCCAGCCGACCGGGACGCGTGCCATCGGCATCCCGCCACCCGCCAGCGGATCGGGCGCCAGCCGGGTCCAGAGCACCACGCCGTCCGGCAGCGGATCACCCGAGGCCACGCCGAGCGCGAACGGATACGCGCGGAAGTACGGCTGGGCGAGCGTGACCCTCGACACGACCGGCGCCGCCACCGCCGCGGCGCCCAGCTTCCACGCCGCGTTCAGGAGTTGACGGCGGGTGAGCCTGGACAGCGTCTGGTCGTAGATGCGCATCGGGTGCCTCGTCTAATGGCTCACTCGTCGTCCACGCCCTGCGCGCTCATCCCATGCGGGCGGCTACGCCCGCTCCATGAGATCGCGCGGCGCCGGCGACGGGGCCGCGTCCTGGGCGCCGGCCCTCCGCGCCGGCCAGATCAGGTCGGCAAAGCCCTGGGTGACCGGCCACCACAGCCGGGTCAGCCCGAGGGCCGCCGCAAGGTAAAGCGGCAGCACGGGCCACAGCCACCCGGAAAGCGGCACGCCAAGGCTGATGGCCGTTCCCACGACGAAGCGCAGCGCATCCTGCACGACGAGCAGGGCGAGCGACACCCCGCCCGCCCACACCAGCAGGGCATGGACGGGCCCCGGCATCGCGCCGGCCAGGAGCCACAACCCCACCATCGCGGGCGGCACCGCCAGCGATGGCCCCACGGCCAGCGCCACGTTGACCGGCAGCAGGTGGCCGGCGCTGATCCATCCGGCGACGAGCAGCAGCGCGGCCGCGACCACGAGCCGGAAGGCGGTGCCGCCCGGGCGCGCACCCGCCTCCGCCCGGACCCTCAGCCATGGCGCCACCACCATGCCGAGGGCCGGCGACGCGAGTCGGAACGGCAGGAAGGACGCCAGCGCGGACACCGGATCGAACGACCCCGTCGGCAGGCCATTCAGGACCGCCGCCCGGCACGCCAGCATGGTGAGGGTGCACACGACGAGGAACCCGGAAGCGCCCAGCCGCATCAGCATCCAGCGCATCAACGGGTACGCCACGTAGAACTGTGCGACCAGCGCGATGTACCAGAGCGAAGGGGAAACGACCTGGACGGTGGCGGGCGACTGGAATCGGCCCACGACCGTCGCGGATCGGAGCACGTCCTCGGGTGCGAACAGGTAGGGGTTTCCGGCCAGCCGGGATCCGGCGAGCGCTTCCTCCGTGAAGGGTGTGCCGAGCACGGCCGCACGCAGGCCGGCACACAGCATGAGGACGGCGGTGACGGCCAGGGTACCCAGCCAGTAGCCTGGCAGGATGGCGCGCGCGCGCCGGATCAGCAGAGGGATGGCCGGCAGGGGCCGACCGAGCGACAGCACCAGCCCCGTCACGAACAGCAGGAGATCGAGGCGGAACCCGGGCAGGAAGAGGATGCCGGTCACGGCGCCCCCGAGCGTGCCGAAGACATCGCCGCTCGAGAGCCGGGCCCACAGGGCCGGCGGTCCGATCTCGGCACCGGGCAGACCACGGGTGTCGGCCGCGAAGTGCATGGTCGCGACCCACAGAATGGTCACCCCGCGCAGCGCGTCGAGCGCGCGCAGCCGGGGGGGAGGGCTGGTCATCGAGCGTGCTCGGATCTTGCGCCAACCACACACGAGCTGGCAAGTCATCAAGTGTCACTCGCGCGCCAGGCCGCGTGCTCCGGCACTGGATGGTGGGCGATGCCGGCGGCGCCTCCGGGCCCGTGTCACCCGGTCGGCTACTTCTTCAGGTTCTTGAGGGGAACGAACGTGGTGGCGACCTTGCGCGTCGGCCGGCCGAAGAACTTGCGCGCGAGGTACGCCACGGCGCCACCGACCACGATGACCACACCGAGGTCCTGCCAGGTCATCCGAGTCCCCAGCCCAGGCGGCTGCCCACCTGGTACACGAGGAGCGACGCGGTGTAGGCCAGGACCGTCATGTAGGCCACCATGAACAGCGGCCACCGCCAGCCGCCCGACTCGCGCTTCACCACCGCGACGGTGCTCATGCACTGGCACGCGAGCACGAAGAAGACCATCAGCGAGATGCCGGCCAGCGGCGTCATCAACGGCGCGCCATCCGGCCACGTGGCGCGGCGAAGGACCTCGCGCAGGGGCTCGTTGGTCTCGTCCGCGTCGGAGATGTCGAAGACGACGCCGAGCGTGCCGACGAACACCTCACGCGCGGCGAAGGCGCCGAGGATGCCGACGCCAATCCGCCAGTCGAAGCCGAGCGGAGCGATGACCGGCTCCATGAGGCGCCCGATGCGCCCCGCCACGCTGTTGCGGAGCTGCGCGCCGCTCTCGCGGCTGTCGATCTCGGCCTGGCGCGCCTCGCGATCCTCGTCCGCCAGCGACGCGGCCGCGACGGCCGCGCGCTCGGCCTCGGCCTGCGCGGCCACGACATCGCTCTTCGGGTAGGACAGCAGCGCCCACAACACGATGGTGAGTGCGAGGATGACGGTGCCCGCATCCACCAGGAACGTCTTCACGCGCTGCCACACGCCCCTCAGCAGCACGCGCAGAACCGGCATCCGGTAGGGCGGCAGCTCCAAAACCAGTGCCGGCACGGGTCCCTTCAGCACCGTGCGCCGCAGGACCGCCGCCGCCACCAGGGCCGCGACGACGGACAGGGCGTACATCGAGAACAACGCGACCGCACCGGCACTGAGGAACCCGACGCTCGCGCCCGGACCGAACACCGTGGCCGTCACCAGCACGTACACCGGGAGCCTCGCGCTGCACGACGTCAGCGGCAGCACGAGCATCGTCAGCAGGCGGTCGGTGCGGCTCTCGAGCGTGCGCGTCGCCATCACGGCCGGCACGGCGCAGGAGAAGCCGGACAGCATCGGCACGAAGGCCTTGCCGTGCAGGCCGACCGCGCGCATCACGCGGTCGATGACGAACGCCGCGCGCGCGAGGTAGCCCAGGTCCTCGAGGAGGCCGATGAAGAGGAACAGCAGCGCGATCTGGGGGACGAAGACGACCACGTTGCCCACGCCGGCAATCACGCCGTCGATGATGAGGCTGGTCAGCGGCCCTGCCGGCATGACGCCGCCCACCCAGGACTGCACGGCCGCGATGGCATCCTCGATGGCGGCAATCGCCGGCTCGGACCAGCTGAAGAGCGCCTGGAACACGACCATCATGACGGCGGCAAACGCCAGGGCGCCGCCGACCTTGTGCGTGAGGACGGCGTCCAGTCGGTCGGTCCAGCTCTTGCGCTTCGCCGCCGGCGCCTCGCAGACCTCCCCCATCAACCGATCCACGAGGGCGTAGCGCGCGCCGATGATCTCCAGGTCCATGTTCCGCCCGGCCTCGGCGCCGCGCTGGTGGATGCGATGGACGGCCTCGCGAATCGTGGCGGGAATGCCGGTCAGCTCGTCGGCGCCGTCGTGATCCAGCGACAGGAGGAGCCACTGCGCCCAGACCCTGGCCTCCTCGGGCCGATCCATCAGGCGCTCGGCGAGAATCTGCGCTTCGAGCTCGGCCAGGTCCGCCTGGAGCGCGGGCGGCCGCGTCACCTCCGGGCGCTGCGGCAGCGCCTGGGTGCGCACGGCCTCGGCCAGCGCCGCCTTCAGCGCCGCCGTACCGACGCCCTTGCTGGCGACGGTGGGGACGACGCGTGCCCCGGTCAGCCGCTCCAGGCGTGCGGCGTCGATGGAGATGCCCTCGCGTGCGGCCTCATCGGTCATGTTGAGCGCGATGACGACGGGCCGGCCAATCTCGAGGATCTCCAGGGTCAGGTACAGCGCCCGCGCCAGGGCCGTGGCATCGGCCACCACGAGGATGGCATCCGGTCGGCGAGGGCCGCGCCCGAGGAGCGACTCGACGGCAATCTGTTCCTCGCGCGAGCGCGCGCTGAGCGAGTAGGTGCCGGGAAGGTCCGTCAGCTCGATGGACGTGCCGCCGCCCAGGGCAACCGTGGCCGAGCGGCGTTCGATGGTGACGCCGGGATAGTTCGCCACGCGCGTGCGCGCGCCGGACAGGGCGTTGAAGACGGTGGACTTGCCCGAGTTGGGATTGCCCGCAACCAGCACCAGCGCCTGGCGCGTGCGGGGGCCCTGCGCCAGCACGGTCGGGGTCATCTCACTCCACTTCGATACCGAGCGCGTCGGCCCGCCGGATGGACAGGGCGTAGTTGCGCACGCGAAGCTCCACCGGATCACCGAGGGGGGCCGTCCGCTGGACGGTGACGGGCGTGCCCGGCACCAGGCCCATTTCCATCAGTCGCCTCACGACGCTCCGGGTGCCGGACACGCGGGAAACGATGGCGGTGGAGCCGACGGGCACGCGGGCGAGCGGGCGGTGATGGTGCATGGCTGGGTCCGAAGTGAGACTTGATCTCACTTTGGTCATCCTATCACGGCCTCGCCCGCACGGCCCCATGACGGCCGTCATCAGGCCCGCAGCGACGGATGAGCCAGCGGTGGCGTGCTGGCCGGCGGTCGGCGCGTGCCTGCGCCCCATTCGAACGCGTGGGCAAACCCCAGGAGCCGGTACTCGCTCCAGGCCGGCCCCAGCATCTCCAGTCCCACCGGCACGCCGAGCGGCGCCGAGGCCGTCGGCGGCGAGAACCCGGCGGGAAACACGACGGCCGGGCACCCGGTGCTGTTGGCGAGCACGCCGTTGCGGTCCACCTGCTCCTCGCCCACCGGCACGGCCAGCCGTCGCTGATGCGGGTAGAGGATGGCATCGAGCCCGTCGGCCCCGAAGGCCCGCTGCACGGCGGCACGGAGCACGGCGCGGCGGCGGTGCAGCTCGGCACGTTCGGGGGATGCGGCCGCGCGTTGCGCCGCGAGCGCCGCCTCGAGATCGGCCCTGAGCGACGGGTGGAACTCGCCGCGGGCGACGAACTCGGCCAGCGTCCGCACCGGCGCCGCGGTGCCGAGCGTGGTCAGGTACGCGTCGAAGGCGTCGGCCAGCTCGAGGCGCATGAGACTGAGGTCGCGCGCCAGCGCCTCGAGGCCCGGGATGGCCAGGGGGACGATGACCGCGCCAAGCCGTTCGAGGTGCCGCACGGCCTCGTGGAACACGGCGTTGACGGGCTGGTGAACGTCGTCGGTGCCCAGGAAGGCTTCGAGCAGGCCGAGTCGGGCCCCGCGGAGCGCGCCGGGCCGCAGGGCGTCACGAAAGGACCCGGGCGCCTGGCCGACGCCCAGGGTGGTCTCGGGATCCTCCGGGTCGGCCCCTGCCATCACGTCGAGCATGCGGGCCGCGTCCTCGGCGGTGCGCGCGATGGGACCCGCCTCGTCCTGCGAAGGGCTGAACGGCATGATGCCGCGCCGGCTCACGAGCCCGCGCGTCGGCCGTACGCCGACCAGTGCGCACGCCGACGCGGGCGAGCGGATGGACTGGCCGGTGTCGCTGCCAGTCCCGAGCACGGCAAAGCTCGCGGCGAGGGCCGCTCCGGTTCCGCCGCTCGATCCGCCGGGCGTGCGCGTCAGGTCGTACGGGTTGAGCGTCTGCCCGCCGAGCGAGCTGACCGACGACCCGTTGAGTGCCAGTTCCGTCTGGTTGGCCTTGCCGATGATGACGGCGCCGGCCGCGCGGAGGCGCGAGACGACGAATGCATCGCGGGGCGGGACCGAACCCACCAGCGTCGCGGCGCCGCCGGTGGTGGGCAGGTCCGCCGTGTCGAAGTTGTCCTTCAGGACGAGCGGAATGCCGTGCAGCGGCGGCAGGGCGGCCCCGGTCGTGCGAAGCCGATCCCTCTCGGCGGCGGCCTCGAGCGCGCGGGGATTCACCGCGATGATGGCGTGGAGCGCCGGCCCCTTCCCGTCGTACGCCTCGATGCGATCGAGGCACGCGCGCACGACATCGACGCACGTCGTCTCGCCGGACGCGAGCGCCGCGTGCACGCCCGCCACCGTGGCTTCGACGACGGAGAAGCGACCGCGGTTCACCGGCCTGCGGACGTCGCGCCGGGCGGCTGCAGGTACTTGTTGAACCAGTCCAGGTACCGCTGCAGCCGATCGCGCTGGTAGCTGGGGATGGTCAGCGAGTGGAACTGCCCCGGATAGATCACCAGCTCGGTGGGCACACCCAGGCTCCTGAGCGCCTGGTACATCTGCTCGCTCCCGGCGATGGGCACGTTGAAGTCCTTCTCGCCGCCCAGGAACAGCGTGGGCGTCCTGATGCGGTCCGCGTGGAAGAAGGGGTAGGACACTTTCTCGTACACGTCCTTCGCCTTCCACGGCGGTCCGATCTCCACGTCCCACTGGACGATGTACTGGTCCAGCCCGTACATCGAGGCCTGCGCCGAGCTGCCGGCGCCGCTGACCGCCGCCTTGAAGCGCGGGTCGGTCGCGATGGTGTAGTTGGTCGAGATGCCGCCGTAGCTCCACCCGCCGATGCCAAGGCGTTCCGGGTCGGCAATGCCCTGCCGCACGGCCTCGTCCACCATGCCCAGGATGTCCACGACCTCGAGGTTGCCCCAGTCCCCGTAGATCGCCTTCTGGAAGGCGCTGCCCCGTCCCGAGCTGCCGCGATAGTTGACGGTGAGCACCACGTAGCCGTGCGCGGCGTACCACTCGCGCTCGAAGTCGAACTCGTGCTCGTCCTGGCCGTTCGGGCCACCGTGGATGATGAGCAGCGTCGGGTACGCCCGCCCGGCCACGTAGCCGGCGGGTTTCACGATGAGCCCGTGCACCTCGGTGCCGTCCTTGCTCGTCGACTGGAAGTCCTCGGTCTCGGCCAGCTGCAGCTCCTTCATCAGCGCATCGTTGTGCGTCGTCAGCTGCCGGAAGGCGCCTCCCTCGAGCGCGAACACCTCGGGCGGCTGCGTGGGCGTGGTCATCAGCACGGCGAAGTGGCCGTCCTTGCCGGGACTGAGCGCACGCACCGCGCGATTCCCCGTCGTGAGCGGCTCCACGCCACGGGTGGACACGCGGCCGGTCGGCACCGAGGCCAGCTGCACGCGCCGATCGTCCTCCACCAGGAAGGCCACGGATTCACCGTCGGCCGACCACTCGAGGTTCGACACCGCGCGATCCAGCTGCGACATGAAGAGTGCGGGCTTCGCCACCGGGGCAGACGCCCCCGTCGGCGCGGGCACCATGGCCAGCTTGTTCATGTCGTAGGCGTAGTACCGATCCACGTCGCCCAGCAGCACGGCGATGCGCGAGCCGTCCGGGCTCCAGACCGGCCGGCCGCTCTCGCTCTCCGGGGTGCTGGTCACCTGGCGCGGCGTCGTGCCCTCGCGCGCATCGATCACCCAGAGATCCTGGTTCGCGGTGCGATCCGGGTCGGCATGTGCCCGCTTGCTCAGAAACGCGATCCGGGTCCCGTCCGGCGACCACGACGGGCTCGAGTCGTCCACCTGCCCGCTGGTGAGCACGGTGTGCTTCCCGGTCGCGATGTCGAGCACGGCGATGTGGTCGTAGAGCCGGCGGAGGTACCCCTCGCGATCCTCCTTGAAGTGATAGCGGTCGATGACGACGGGCGGCGGCGTCTTCCGCTTCCAGCCCTCCTTCTTCTCGGGTTCCTCGTCCGGGTCCTCGTCGCCGATGACGAAGGCGATGCGCGTGCCGTCGGGCGACCACTGGATCCCCGAGACCCCGCCCTTCACGTCGCTGCCCTTGCGCGCCTCGCCGCCGCGCCGATCCAGCAGCCAGATCTGGGCGCCCTTCTTCTGCTCCTCCTCGGTGCCTCGCGACGCAACGAAGGCCAGGTACCGTCCGTCGGGACTCCACCGCGGAGACGATTCGCTCTCCGGAGACGAGGTCAGCTGCACGCGCGCGCTGCCATCCCACTTCACCATCCAGACGTCCGTGTTCCGCTTGTCCTTGTCGACGTCGTTGGTGGTCACGGTGTAGGCCACCCAGTCCCCCTCGGGCGACCGCTGGGGATCGGCCACGGCCACCAGGCGCGAGTGATCGTCCAGCGCGATCGGGCGGCGGGCATCCTGCGCGGCCGAGGGAAGGGCGGCGACGGCCAGCAGGCCAAGGGCGACGGGAGCATGGGCACGCATGCGGTCACTATACCCGGAGGTGTAAGCTGTAGGCTCGTTCCAGGGGGCGACGCATGACGCTGACACGACGACAGATCTTCTCGACCCTGGGGCTCGGCGGCCTGGCACTCGCGACCGCGCGGACCTCCGGCGGCGCCGGCCGCCTCGGCGCAGTCGACCAGGCCGCGGCGCCCGGCGGCCCGTTCTCGCTGGCCCCGCTGCCCTACCCCTTCGCCGCGCTCGAGCCGCACATCGACGCGCAAACCATGCAGATCCACCACGACCGCCACCACCAGGCGTACGTGACGAACCTGAACAGCGCGGTGGCCAACGCGGGCGCCGCGGGCAAGATGCCCCTCGACGAGATGCTGAAGAACTTGGGCCAGGTGCCCGACAGCGTGCGGACGGCCGTCCGCAACAACGGCGGGGGGCACTGGAACCACATGCAGTTCTGGACGCTCATGGCCCCCAACGCGGGCGGCCCGCCGACCGGCGCAGTGGCCGACGCCATCACCTCCACGTTCGGGACCTTCGACAAGTTCAAGGAGATGTTCGCAGCGGCGGCGATGGGCCGCTTCGGCAGCGGCTGGGCCTGGCTGAGCGACGACAACGGCAAGCTGGTCATCCACAGCACGGCCAACCAGGACACGCCGTCCATGGAGAACAAGCGCGGCCTCTTCGGGCTGGACGTCTGGGAGCACGCCTACTACCTGAAGTACCAGAACCGCCGCGCTGACTACGTGACGGCCTTCTGGAACGTCATCAACTGGGCGGAAGTGAACAGACGGCTGAAGGGGTAGGCAGAAGGCAAGAGGCAGAGGAGCTTTGTCCCTTTTGCCTTCTGCCTTTTGCCTTGCCTTCCCTCCCCCTCGTCCGTCATCCTTCTCTGCTGTGGCCACCCTTCTCGACAAGGTCTGGGACCTGCACACCGTCCGGCGGCTGCCGACGGGACAGACCCAGCTGTTCATCGGCCTGCACCTCATTCACGAGGTGACCACGCCGCAGGCCTTCGCGATGCTGCGCGAGCGCGGACTCGTGCCGGCGTTCCCCGATCGGATCTTCGGGACGATGGACCACATCATCCCGACCTCGAGCCTCTGCCGGCCCGCGCCGGATCCGGTGGCGGAGGAGATGATCGCCACGCTCGAGGCCAATTGCCGCGAGCACCACATCCCGCTCTTCGGCCTCGGCGACTCGCACCAGGGCATCGTCCACGTGATCGGGCCCGAGCTGGGGCTGACGCAGCCGGGCATGACCATCGCGTGCGGTGACAGCCACACCTCGACGCACGGCGCGTTCGGCGCGCTGGCCTTCGGCATCGGCACCTCGCAGGTGCGCGACGTGCTGGCGTCGCAGTGCCTCGCGATGGACAAGCCGAAGCTGCGGCGGGTGCGTTTCGAGGGTGCGATGGGGCCCGGCGTCACGGCGAAGGACCTGGCGCTCGCGATGATCCGCCAGCTCGGGGTGAACGGCGGCGTGGGCTTCGCCTACGAGTACGCCGGCGACACCGTGGCGCGCATGACGATGGACGAGCGCATGACGCTGTGCAACCTGTCCATCGAGGGCGGCGCGCGCATGGGCTACGTGAACCCGGACGACACGACGTTCGCCTTCCTGCGGGGGCGCGAGCACGCGCCGAAGGGCGAGGCGTGGGACCGGGCCGTCAACTGGTGGCGCCGCATGGCGTCGGACTCGAACGCCGCGGCCGACGACGAGCGGACCATCGACGTGCCGAGGATTGGCCCGGTGGTCACCTGGGGCACCAACCCCGGGCAGAGCGTGATGGTGGACGAACCGATCCCCGACACGGCGTCGCTGCCGCCTGGAGAGCGCGAGGCGGCGCTCGAGGCATTGCAGTTCATGGGCTTCGACGCCGGCGAGACGGTGAAGGGCCGCCGCGTGGACGTGGCGTTCATCGGGTCGTGCACCAACGCGCGATTGTCGGACCTGAGGGCCGCAGCCAGCCTGGTGCGGGGCCAGCGCGTGGCGCGGCACGTCCGCGGGCTGGTGGTCCCCGGCTCCCGCGAGGTCCAGCACGCCGCCGAGGCCGAAGGCCTGGACGAGGTGTTCAAGGCCGCCGGCTTCGAGTGGCGCGAGCCTGGATGCTCGCTCTGCCTCGGCATGAACGACGACAAGCTGTCCGGCGCCGAGACCTGCGCGTCGTCGTCGAACCGGAATTTCCGCGGCCGCCAGGGCAGTCCCACGGGGCGCACCCTGCTGATGAGTCCCGCCATGGTGGCGGCGGCGGCGATCGCCGGCGAGGTCGTGGACGTGCGGAGTGTCGTCCCGCGCGGGGGAGTGGTGCAATGAGCGCGTCGCGCATTCTCTCGGTCGCCGGCCGCGCCCTCCCCCTGGTCGGCGACGACATCGATACGGATCGCATCATGCCCGCGCGCCACCTGCGCGCCATCACCTTCGACGGGCTCGAGCGCCACGTCTTCGGCGACGACCGCGCGCATGCCGCGCGGGACGGGCGCGTCCACCCGATGGACGACCCGCGCTTCGCGGGCGCGTCCCTCATGGTGGTGAACCGGAACTTCGGCTGCGGATCGTCTCGCGAGCATGCGCCGCAGGGTATCGTCCGCTGGGGCATCCGCGGCATCGTCGGCGAGTCGTTCTCGGAGATTTTCTTCGGGAACGCCGTGATGCTGGGCCTGCCCGCCGTCACGGCCGCCCACGAGGATGTGGCGGCGCTGCAGGCCGCCATCGACCGCGATCCGCGGACCGAGGTGCGCCTCGACCTGGAGTCGATGCGGGCGACCGCCGGCCCGCTGGCCTTCGCGGTCCATCTGCCCGCCGCCGCGCGCGACGCCCTGGTCACCGGGCGATGGGACGGCCTCGGGCTGCTGCTGCAGGACTTCGACCAGATCCGCGACTTCGCGGCGAAGCTCCCCTACCTGCGCGACTTCGCATGAGCGCCGTCGCCGCTGACCCTCACCCCTTCTTCACCGGCGCCGAGACCGTGATCGTCACGCCGCCGTCGGTCGTCAGCGTCAGCTGCACCGAATCGCCTTCCTTCAGCGGCTGCTTCAGGTCCTTCAGCCGGATGTGCGCCCCGCCCGGCTCGAGCTCGGCCCGACCATAGGCCGGCACCGCCAACTCCGGCACGGGCTTCACGGCCTCCGGGGGCCCGGTCACGACCTCGGCCGCCTCGGCAGCGTCGGCGGAGACGCTCACGACGTAGATCTCGTACATCGAGGGATTCTCGATCACCGCAAACGCGGCGGTTGACGTGGCCCCCGCGGCAGGCTCGCGCACCCACGCCCCCGTGGCCGAGGCCTGCGCCTGCTGCGCGCTCCCGGCCTGCCCCGCCAGGAGCAGCGCCACGCCCGCCACCCCTATCGCTCTCGTCACCATCATCCGTGCTCCTCGCTCCTCACGTCCCGCTTCGCGTCCTTCCCTTTTCTCTGCTCGCATTCCCTTCAGCCCGCCGGCACACCGTCATCCCGCCTGGGCGCGGCGCCGAGTTGCCGACACAGCCCCCGGCCGGTGACCCCCGAGTCGGCAGCCGGGATCAGGCGGCTTCCGGCGTCTCCACGCCACGAACCGTCAACACCGGGCACTCCGCGGCGCGAACCACCTGGTGGGTGGCCGAGCCGAGGAGACGGAGGCCGAGCCCGCCGCGCCCCTGCGCGCCCATCACGACGAGGTCGGCCTTCCGTTCACCGGCCACTCGGAGGATCTCGCGGTACGCCCGGCCCACCGTGATCACGTTCTCGATCTCGCACCAGGTGCGCTCCTCACCCGACACCAGCTGATCGAGCCGCTTCCTCGCGTCGTCGATCAGGTAGGTACGGTACTCGGACACATTGAAGTGGGTGTGAACGCGAGGCTCTTCCTCCGCCAGCCACTCGATGGAGTGGAGGACCGTGACGACGCCGTTGGCCTGACGGCCCAGGTCGAGGGCGAAGCCCAGGGCCTGGAGCGACGCCGGTGAGAAGTCCATGGCACATACGATGTGCTTGAACGTCACGTCGCCGGGCGCCCCGTGCGCATGGGGCGGCACGGTCAGGACAGGGCACGACGCGCGGTGCAGCACCTGCTCGGTCACCGATCCGTGCAGCAGCCGGTTGAAGCCACTCCGGCCGTGGGTGCCCAAGACGATGAGATCCGACGGGATCGTCAGGGCCTGATCGACGATGGTGCCCACGGAGTCGCCGGATTCGGCGAGCAGATACGGGCTCGCGGCTGCGGCGCCCGTTGCGTCGGCCTGGCGTTGCATGGCCGCGACGACCTCTTCGCGGGTGGACGGATAGACCACCTGCACCGACTCGCCGAGCGTTCCCGGCGGCACCTGGACCGCGTCGAAGGTGGGGACGACGTGCAGGAGGGACAGCTTGGCGCCATACCACACCGTGAAGGCTGCGGCGTAGGCCAGGGCCGGGCGCGACGCGTCGCTCAGATCCGTCGGGCAGAGGATGTGTTTGAACTCGACCATAACGACTCCAGTCACGATGTGAGGAACGGGTGAAGCCTCATGCCGCAAGGTGCCTTATACCGTAACCGAAAAGCAGAAACCGTGCCGGCTCGGGCCTCGTCGCGGGCCCCCTGCGGCCCGCCCTGCGTTCACCGGTTCGCCGGGTACTTCGAGAGCTTCCGCTGCAGCGAGCGTCGGTGCAGGCCGAGCAGGCGGGCGGCCTGCGAGACGTTGCCCCCGCACTCGGTCATGACCCGCTGGATGTGCTCCCACTCCACGCGGGCCAGCGAGGGCACGGTGAACTCGCGTGCCTCGCCAAGGGTGACCTTCTCCTTCTCTCCTTTCTCGAGTGCGGCCACGACCTGGTCCGCGTCGACGGGCTTGGTCAGGTAGTCGGAGGCGCCGCGTTTCAGGCTCTCCACCGCGGTGGCGATGGCGCCGTAGCCGGTGAGCACCACGATGCGCGTCGTCTGGTCGATGGCGTGCAGATCGGCCACGACGTCCAGGCCGTGGCCGTCCGGGAGCCGCAGGTCCACCAGCGCGCATTCGGGGCTTTCCGTCCGCGCCGACGCGAGGGCCTCGGCGGCGGTGGCGGCGCGCGTCACCTCGAACCCGCGGGCCGCGAGCGCCTTCGCCATCCGCGAGGCGAACACGTCGTCATCGTCGAGCAGCAGGAGCGTGCGATCGTCGTTCATGCCGGGCGTGCGTCGGTGGCGGCGGGCGGGAGCAGCAGCGTGGCCGTCGTGCCTTGACCTGTCGCGGACGAGAGCGAAAGGCGTCCGCCCCAGCGCTCGGCGAAGGTGCGGGCCAGGAACAGGCCGAGGCCAAACCCCGAGCCGACGGGCTTGGTGGTGAAGAACGGTTCGCCCGCGCGCTGCAGCGTCCCGGGTTCCATGCCCGATCCGCGGTCGGTGACGCGGAAGCGCACGAAGGGGCGGTGCTCGTCCACGCTGACCTGGACGGGGACGCCTGCCGGCGAGGCATCGAACGCGTTCCTGACCAGCGTCCGGAGTGATCGCGCAGCGCCCTCGAGCGGTGCCTGCACGCTCGGGGTCCCGGGCGCGATCGACACGAGCACACGCTCCCGATCGCGAGTGGCCAACGTGGCGAGCATGGCCTCGATGACGCGGGCCGGCGGCAGCCTCTGCGCCTCCTGCGCCACCGAGGCATCGGCGCGCCCGCTCATCTGGTCCAGGATCTCTCGGCAACGGTCCACCTGCGATCTGATGAGCCGCGCATCGTCCGCGATCGCTGCCGGGATGCCGGCCCCCGACGCGGCCAGATCCAGCTCGTGGGCCGCCACCGCGATGGCGCTGAGCGGCGTGGCCAGCTCGTGGGCCGCCCCCGCCGCCAGCGTGGTCAGCGACGCCAGGCGCTCCTGTTGCGCCGCCACGCGACGGGCTTCGCCCAGGGCGCGCTCCCGCGCCTCGAGCGCCAGCCGGATCCGCGTCACGAAGCTGGCCGTCAGCAGGGCGGCCGCGGCAAACGCGACGCCCATGCCCACCTGGTGGCTGAGCGAGGGGTCCATCCCGGCGTGGCCGGCTTGCGGATCCACCAGCGCGCGAAGCGGCGTCACGAAGAGCAGGCCATAGGCGCCCAGGGACGCGGCGGCCGCGGTCCAGGCCCAGGCCGCGTTCAAGGTGACGGCCGCGAGCGTGATGTAGACCAGGTAGCTGATCGTGAAGGGATTCGAGGGCCCGCCGGTCAGCGCCATGAGGGCCGTCAGGATGCCGATGTCGAAGAGGATGAGCCCACCAAGGATGCCGTCCGACGGCTCGGAGCCGCGTCGCAGCCGGAGGTCGAGCCACGCGTTGCTGGCCACCTGCGCGACCAGCAGGAGCAGGCTCCCACCAGCGGAAAAGGCGGCGCCGAGGAGCGAGCGCGCGATGACCAGGGTCGCCACCGCACCGAGGGCGACGGCCCAGCGGAATCGGGCCAGCCAGCGGGCCGTGACAACGGGACCGGCTTCGGACCACCCCGCGCCCTCGACCCTGGCGGGAGCGGCGTCGATGGCTCCCGAGTCAATCTGCCGCACCACGGCTTCCATCGTCTCACGTAGGCTACACGCAAAGCGCACGGCGGACCCTGAAGGTCGATGCAGCCGGCCAGCTGCGCGTCGGCACGACCACCCGCCTCGGCGCGGCAGGCCCCCCTCCTCGTCCCCCGTCCTCGCCCATGCCGCAGGCTGGCGATCCAGGTCGAAGGCGAGCCCGGCGCGTCAGCCGCCCCCCGTGCGCACCTACTTGGGCAGCCTCTCCGGCATCTCCGCCACCACATAGGTCATCACCGCGAGTGACGCCGCCGCCTTCGACACCTCGGCCGGCAGAATCCGCTCGACGGTGTCGGCCGGCGTGTGATGGATGGTGAAGTACTTCGTCGAGTCGCCCGAGTAGGCCATCATCGGCACGCGGCCGAGCTGCGCGATGGGACCGATGTCCGCCCCTCCGCCGCCGGGGCCGATGCTCTGCATGTCGATGCCGGCCAGCAACGTCCCGATGTCGGCGATGATGCGGCGCGCCGACTCGGACCCGCTGAAGGCGAGACGCGCGGGAGCGAAGACGCCCGAGTCCGACTCGATGGCCAGGATGTGGTTCTCGGCCTCGGCGGCATGAGCGTCCCTGTACGCGGTGCCGCCGCGCAGGCCGTTCTCCTCGTTGGTGAAGAGCACCACCCGCACCGTACGCCTCGGCTGGATTCCGAGCGTCTTCATCAGGCGCACGCCCTCCCACGTGACGATGCAGCCGACGGCATCGTCGGACGCCCCCGTGCCGGGGTCCCAGGAGTCGAAGTGGCACCCGACCAGGACAATCTCGTCGGGACGCTCGCGCCCGACCAGCTCGCCAATGACGTTGGCCGACTCGACGTCGGCCTCGAAGCGCGCCTCCATCGTGAGCCGCACGCGCACCGCTCGCCCGCGGTTCACGATCCGGTGGATGCGCTGCGAGTCCTCCGCGGAGATGGCCGCCGCGGGAATCCTCGGCCCGTCCTCGCCGTACGCCATGCCGCCGGTGTGCGTTGTGCGAAGGCCCATCGGCCCGACCGATCGCAGCAGCATGCCGACCGCCCCGTGCCGCGCAGCCGCGCGGGCGCCGCCGGATCGATAGGCCACGGTCTCCCCGTAGTTCGTGTACGGCACGTCGAACAGGACGATGCGGCCCTTCGCCTCCGCCGAGCGCTTCTGGAGCTCCTCCATCGTGGAGACGACCATCACCTCGGCTTCGACGCCCCCGGGCGGCGTGGCCACGCTGCCGCCGAGCCCGAGCATGGGGATGACGTGATGGGGCGGGTCAAGAATCTCGAGGCTCTCCCGGCCACGCACCCACCGGGGCGCCATCACCTTCTCGGTGCGGACGCGTTCGAGCCCGTCCTTCTTCATGGTCTCCACGGCCCAGGCAATGGCCCGGGTCAGGTTGTCGGAGCCGGTCAGCCGGGCGCCGTAGGTATCGGTGAGCTCCGCCAGACGGTCCCATCCGAACTGGTCGGCCATCGCGGCCGAGATGAGGCGCTGCGCGGTGTCACGATAGGGGGAGAGCCACCCCGGGACCGGGGTCTGGGCAGTGTCGGTCCCGGCCGAAAGGGCCGCCGGCCACCCGGCGGCCGCGGCCAGCCCGAACCCCAGGACGAGGACGAAGGAAACGATCCGATGCATGGGCGCGGATTATAATCGGGACCGTCGTCATGCCCCTCTTCGCCCGTGCCGTCTACATCGTCGTGGGCCTCTCCTCCGTCGGGCTGGCCACGCTCGGCGCCCTGTTGCCGGGGCTGCCGACGACAGTCTTCCTGCTGGTGGCGTTGTGGGCGTTCTCACGCTCCAGCGATCGACTGCACGGATGGGTGAAGCGCATGCCCCTGTTCCGCGAGGCGCTGGTGCACGTGGAGCGCTATCATGCGGACCGATCGATCTCGCGGGGCGTGAAGCTGGTGGCCGTGTCCTGCGCGTGGTTCTCGGTGGCGCTCTTCTTCGTCAGCCGTGGCCTCGAGCCGTCGCTGACGGCCGTCATCCTCGTGACGCTGGCCATGGCGTGCACCATCTTCATGGCCCTCACGCGCACGGCCGCCGAGCGGCGCTGAGCCGCCTCCGCTCGACCGCTTTGCCATCCCGAGCTACAGCGGGCCAAGCCTGCTCGCACCTGCTCGCACCCGCTCGCACCCGTTCGCACCCGCTCAGAACCCCAGCGCGTAGACCAGCCGGAAGCTCCTTCCGATCTCCGGCAGTTCGTTCTTCAGGTAGTTCAGGTGATTCCGGTAAAGCGTGTTCGTGGCGTTCTCGAGCCGCGCCGTGATGGTGTTGAGCAGCCGTCCCTGCGTGAACGAGTAGGATGCGTGAAACCGGGCCGTTGCCCACCCGGCCGTCGGGGTTTCGTCGCCGTAGACGCGCGTCTGGTCCGCCACGGCCGTGACCGACGCGCCGGCCTGGAACGCGTTCTTCTGGTAGCGCAGGCCCACGATGCCGCGGTAGGGCGGAATGCGGGGCAGCGGCTCGTTGGTGTCGTCCAGTTGCCCGCGCACCATGTCGAAGGTGAACTCCACCGTCCATTCCGGCGTGAGCTTCACGTCCCCGTGCGCCTCCATGCCCCACAGCGTGGCGTCGCGCCCCAGGAACTCCACGAACGGCAGGCCCTCGCCGTGCCCGTGGCCCTCATCTGCCTCTTCCTCGCCGTGCTCGACACCGAACCGGTCGTCGAACTCCTCCTCGCGCTCCTCGAATTCCTCGTCGCTGAGCGGGTTTCGGAAGATGAAGTTACTGATGGCGTTGTGGAAGAAGGAAACCTCGCCCTCGAAGCGCTCGCCGCGCACGCGTACCGCGAGGTCGAAGCCCAGCGCGCGCTCGGCCTTCAGGTCGGGGTTGCCGATCTCGTACGCGAAGTTGCCCAGGTGCGGGCCGAAGAAATACAGCTCCTCCAGCGCGGGGGCCCGTGCGGCGCGCGCCAGGCTCGCCGCGATCACGAGGTTGTCGTTGGCGGCCTCGGGCCGCACCAGCAGGCCCACCGAACTGGACCACTCCGTGAAGTCCCGACCCCGCAGCCCGTTCTCAGGCGTGTACCGGGTGTGGTCGAGGCGTCCGCCGAACTGGAGCGTGGCGTGCGACCACGCCACTTCCTCGTAGGCGAAGGCGGCGAGGCTGTTCTGATCGACGGGTGGCGACAGCGCCTCGGCGCCCCGGGCGGCGAACTGGCGGTTGAGGAGCCACCCGCCGACGCTGCCGAGCAGCGCGCCCGTCTTCCGGTGTGAGAGCAGCACTTCACCCTCGAGCGTGTCGTTCTCGAAGATCGTGCCAACCTCGGTCCCTTCCAGCTCCTGGTGCTCGTACCGCCGCACGCCGAACGTGGCGCGGTAGGACTGGATGAATCCCGGCAGGGCCGATCCACCGGCGCGGACGTTGAACGCGTGTCGCCTGGGCGTGAGGCTGATCTGCCCTTCTTCGACCACCGGGATGCCGTACTTCTGGTCGGTGTATCCGTAGCTGGCGCCGGCGTAGGAGTTCTCGCCCGTCCACGCGCCGCCGAAGCTGGCCGTGCCCGTGCGTGACTGCGTGTTGGCGGCATCGCCCGCCGGCGTGCTGTACTCCCCCATCCGCTGGCCGCTGCCGCCGAAGTGGAACGCCCATTGGCCGTTGCCGACGTGGATGTCGCCCGCCCCGCCCGCCTGCCCGCCGTTGGTGCCGAGGTCGAACGTGAAGGTGCCGGAGGTGCCGGTGAAGCGCTCGCTCGGGATCTGGTCCGTGATGACGTTCACGAGGCCGCCGATCGCGTTCGCGCCGTAGAGCAGCGTGGCGGGCCCGCGGACGACTTCGAGCTTGCTGGCCGCCGCCGGGTTGATGGGCACGCCGTGATCGCCCGACTGGCTGGAGACGTCCCCCATGCGCTGGCCGTCCTCGAGCACGACGACGCGGTCACCATCCAGGCCGCGGATGACCGGCCGTGCCGGCGCCGCGCCGAACGAGCGCGTGGCGATGCCGGGCTCGGATTGCAGCGTGCCGGCCACCGTGCTGTCGAGCTGCCGCGTCAGGTCCTGGCCGGTCAGCACGGAAGTGGGTTGGTAGGATTCGAACTGCGGTCGCGGATTGGGACTCACCGAGACGACCTCCGCGAAGTGGAGATCGAACTCCACCGCGAGGTCCAGCGTGGCCGGCACCGTGCCCACGGTCACTTCGGTGCGGCGGGTCGTGTAGCCCTCGGCACGCACACCCACGTGATAGTTCCCCGGCGGCACGCCCTCGAACCGATACGTGCCATCGTCGCCGGTCCGCGATTCGCGCCGAAGCTCGTCGATGATCACCAGGGCGCCCGCCATCGGCTGGCCGCCCTCGGCCTGTGTCACCGTGCCGGTCAGCGTGGTGCCCACCTGCCCGAAGGCCGGGGTATCGGCCAGCGCCAGGGCGGCCGCGATGAGTACCAGGACAAGGGTCGTGTGCATAGCCTGAGAGCGTACTGCGCCCGCGGGCCGCCGGTGACCAAAAGCCGGCGGATGGCCTCCCCGGGGCAATGGATGGATGGAAACGGGCCCTGGAAGGCTCAGCGGCCGGACTCGTCCCGGGGGTAGAGACCCTGCGCCCTCAGCTGGTGCGGTAGGAGAACAGCCGGACGAGATCCAGGCGCGCGACTTCCTTCAACGCGTGAACGACCGTGTCGGTCTTCGACGTGAATCCCAGTACCGCGCGAGCGTCATCGATGAGGGCATCCGGCAGGTCCTGGGTCGTACGCATAACCATGGAGGCCACTCCATATGCACGAGGGCGTCAGCAGACGTGAGATCCATATGATTTCAGGCAGACCTGCCAGACGCCCTGTCGGCACACCCGACCCCGCTACCGAATGGCCAGGAGCGCCGCGTCGGTCCGCCAGTACCAGGTCCCGTCCACGAGGGCCGGCGATGCCAGCGTGCGCCCTCCGAGCTCGTTGGTGTACAGCAGCGTGAACTCGCGCCCCGCCTGGACGACGAACGTCTGCCCCTCGTCGTTGGTGAAGAACACCTTGCCGTTCACGGCCACGGGCGAAGCCGAGAAGCCTTCGCGCTGGGTCACGCCCAGTCGTCCCTGGTACACGAGCGTTCCCGTGGCGGCCTCGTACACCGTGAGGATGCTCTGCATGTCGTTCACCAGGTAGAGCAGGTCGTCCACGACAATGCCGGAAGGGACGAAGGGCGAGCCTTTGGGCGTGCTCCAGGCGACGTGCGTCCGCGTGACGTCGCCCGACCCGCCCGGGCGAATGGCGAGGGTCGGGCCCGCTCGACCGGAGGACGCGAAGACGAGCCCGTGCGCGACGACGGGCGTCGGGATGACCTCGAACGTCATGCCGCGCACGGTCCAGAGCTCGCGGCCCGTGTCCGGGTCGTAGGCCGCCACGCGACGCTGGCCCGACACGACGAGCTCATCGCGCGGACCCGCGTCGATGACGACCGGTGTGCCCCAGCCGACCGTCTCGGCTCGCGGCGTCTGCCACAGGGTCCTGCCCGTGGCCGTGTCGAACGCCGCGACAAACGCGGTCTGGCTCGCCGTCGGGTTCTGATCCTGATAGAGGAAGATGCGGTCCTTGTGGAGGACGGGCGAGCCGGCGGGCCCGTGGTAGTTGTCGATGACGCCGAAGCGACGGTGCCAGACCAGACGGCCGGCGAAGTCGAAGGCGGCCAGGCCGTGGCGGCCGAACGAAGCGTAGACGCGCTGGCCGTCGGTGACGGGCGTGGCGGAGGCGTAGCCGTTCTTCGGGTGTACCTGCTCCGTACCTTCCTGAGGAATGAAGGTTTCCCACAGCAGCCTGCCGTCGGCGCGGCTGAACGCCAGCATGGACAGGCGGCGCCCGTCGTCGCGCGCGCTGGTCAGGAACACGCGGTCGCCCCAGACGATCGGCGACGAGTTGCCTCGTCCCGGCACGGGCACCTTCCACTGCACGCGCGAGGTGGGCGACCAGGTGTCGGTGTAGGCGCCTCGGGGCACGAGGCCCTGGCCGGACGGCCCTCGCCAACGCGGCCAGTACTTCGCGCCCTCTCCTTCAATCGGGATGAGGCGGACCTCTTCCTGCGCGGATAGCAGCGGAACCCCCAGCACGGCCGTCACGGCGAGCAGGCGAAGCAGCGGATGGCGCCTCATGCCGCGATTGTATGCACCTCCCATACAATCGGCCCATGTGTCGTGTCGTTCCAGCCATCGCGCTGATGATTCTCCTGGGGTCGGCGCTGGCGCCAGCCCAGCCGTCACCGCAGATCCGCGTGGTCCAGGTGAGCGCACCCGATGCGCGACGGCCGGCCGAGGCCTCCGTCGCCATCAACCCCACCAACCCCGAGCACGTGATCGCCACGTTCATCCAGAGCGCCGTGCCGGGGCAGCAGCCACGCTCCACGAACTGGGGGTACGTCTCGACGGACGGTGGGCTCACGTGGACCGGCACGCCGGCCGCCAATCCCGGCAGGCGCGTGCAGGGCGACGACGTGATCGTGTTCGGGCGGGACGGAACGGCATTCCACACCTACATCGCCTTCGACGGGATCCGCGTGGACCGGCCCGACAGGGCCTCGTCGGGCATCTTCGTGCGGCGCACGACCGACGGCGTCGCATGGGACCCGCCGGTGCCCGTCGTGGACCACGTGAACACGGCCATCCCCTTCGAGGACAAGCCGTGGACCGTGGTGGACCGCGCGGTGGACTCGCCTCACCGGGGCAGCGTCTACGTGGCGTGGACGCGATTCGACGTGTACGGCAGCGCCGATCCACTCCATCGCACGCACATCTGGTTCGCACGATCGCGCGACGGCGGAGGGTCGTTCCAGCCGCCGCTGCGGATTTCGGACGACTCGGGAGATGCGAAGGACAGCGACGGCACCGTGGAGGGCGCGGTGCCCGCTGTCGGACCGAAAGGCGAGGTGTACGTGGCCTGGGCCGGCCCGAAGGGCCTCTCCTTCGACCGTTCCGACGACGGCGGGTGGACGTTCGGCTCCGACACGGTGATCGGCAGCCTGACCGGAGGCTGGGACATCCCCGTGCCTGGCGTGGCTCGACACAATGGCATGCCGGTGACGGCGGTGGATCTCTCAGGCGGTGCCAATCGCGGGACGGTCTACATCAACTTCATCGACGAGCGCAACGGCGATACGGACGTCTTCCTGCTGGCCTCGCGCGACGGCGGCCGCACGTGGGCCGCGCCTGTGCGCGTGAACGACGACCCCAGGGGCGCGGCGCAGATGTTCACCTGGATGGCGGTGGATCCGGCGGACGGTGCCATCAACGTCGTCTTCCACGACCGGCGGGGCCTGTCAGGGACCATGACGGGGGTCACGCTGGCGCGCAGCACCGACGGCGGCAGGACCTTTGTGAACCATCGGGTGCCGGTCGAACCGTTCGACTGCTGCGCGGCGTCCTCGTTCGTGGGCGACTACAACGGCGTGGACGCCTACGCCGGCCGCGTCGTCGCGGTGTTCCCCACGGTGAAGGGGCCGGAACAGCGGATCCTGGCCGCCGTCATGCGCTTCCGCCCCGGGACCCAGACATTCATGTAACGGGACTTTACAGGAACTTTACAGGGACTGTCCCCGTTAAGGAGACTTCGATGCGCGCATTGCAGACGCTTCTGCTCGTGGCCGCCCTGGCGGCGACCGCTCAGGCCCAGACCCGGCCCTCGCCGCTGGGCCAGGCCAGCATTACCTGGCTCTACTACAAGGACCTTCCGGCGGCGATGCGCTTCTACGAGGACATCCTGGGCCTGACCCTGACCGTGGACCAGGGCTGGGCCAAGGTCTACCAGACCTCCCCCACGTCCTTCATCGGGCTGGTGGACGAGCAGCGCGGCATGCACCGGGCCTCGGACACCAAGCCGGTGGCCGTGGCCTTCGTCACGCCGGACGTCGACGCCTGGCATGCCTGGCTCGTCGCCCGCGGGGTCAGGATGCGCAGCGCCGTGGCCGACTCGAAGTCGTTGCCCATCCGGGGCTTCACGGCCTACGATCCGGAAGGTTATACCCTCGAGTTCGAATTGTTCCGCGACGACCCGCAGAACGCGAAGATCCGCACGCTGCTCAAGGCTCCCCGATGACGATGCGATTGCTGGTGATGTTCCTGGTGGCCGGCCTGACCGCCGCCTCCGCCTTCGCGCGGTTCGACGACGACGGGCCCCGGCGCGGCGAGCCCGCCGCGCAGTCCCCGGCGCCCGCCGCCAACCAGGAGCGCGACTTCCTCAGCCGTGTCCGGCGCCTCACCGTGGAAGGCCGGCGCGCGGGCGAGGGCTACTGGTCGCCGGACGGCAAGCGGCTGGTCTTCCAGAGCGAGCGCGACCCGTCGAACCCCTTCTACCAGATCTACGTCCTGGACTTCGCCACGGGAGAGACGACACGCATCTCGCCCGGCATCGGCAAGACCACGTGCGCGTTCTTCCGTCCGGGCAGCGACCAGATCCTCTTCGCCTCGACACACCACGACCCGAAGTCGAAGCAGCTCCAGGACGAGGAACTGGCCTTCCGCGCCTCCGGCAAGGAACGCCGCTACGCCTGGGACTACGACACCGAGATGGAGATCTACGACTATGCGGAGAAGACCGGCGCGATGACGCGGCTCACCAACGCGACGGGCTACGATGCCGAGGCCAGCTACTCGCCCGACGGCCAGTGGATTGCGTTCTCGTCGATGCGCGATGCGTACAACCGCACGCTCTCGGCGCAGGAGCAGAAGCAGCTCGACACCGACCCGAGCTACTACGGCGAGATCTACCTCATGAAGGCCGACGGGTCGGAGCAGCGTCGCCTCACCACCGAGCCCGGCTACGACGGCGGACCCTTCTTCACCCACGACGGCCAGCGTATCGTCTGGCGGCACTTCGACGAGCAGGGGCTCATCGCCGACATCTGGACGATGAAGCTGGATGGGACGGACAAGACGCAGATCACGGACTTCAAGTCGATGAGCTGGGCGCCGTACGAGCACCCGTCGGGTGAGTACGTCCTGTTCGCCTCGAACAAGCTGGGCTTCGAGAACTTCGAGGTCTTCATGGTAGACAAGGCCGGCGCGAAGGAGCCGGTGCGCGTCACCTACTCGGATGGCTTCGACGGACTGCCGGTGCCGTCGCCGGACGGGAAGCAGATCGCGTTCACGTCGAGCCGATCGGGTGGAGGCGCAGGACAGATCTTCCTGGCGCAGTGGAACCACGAGAACGCGATGAAGGCGCTCGCGGCGGCGGGGCCTCGCAAGTAGGTTCGAAGCACGACGGTTCGAAGCACGACGGTTCGAAGCACGACGGTTCGAAGCACGACGGTTCGAAGCACGAAGGTTCGAAGCACGACGGTTCGAAACACGAAGGTTCACGACATGCGTCCCACGACTTGCCTGACCACGGTGACCCTCCTCCTCGCCGCCGGCGCGGCCCACGCGCAGACGGCTGTGCATTCACCCACGCGCGCGCACGTGGAGACGCTCGCCTCACCGAAGCTCGAGGGCCGGCTGGCCGGATCGGCCGGCGAGAAGCTGGCCGCGGAGTACCTCGTGAAGGCGCTGCAGCGGATGGGTGCGAAGCCGATGCCGGGCCAGGGCGACTACCGCCTGCCGTTCTCCTTCACCGCGGGATCGAAGGACGCCGGGTCGATCATCACCGTGCAGCGTGAGGGCGTGCCGCCGCGCACGTTCACCACGCGCGCACAGGTGATGGCGCTCTCCTACTCGGACAACGGCGAGGTGAGCGGCCCCGTGGTCTTCGCCGGCTACGGCCTGGTCGTCCCGCCGAGCCAGAACTTCAGCTACGACAGCTACCAGGGCCTGGACGTGAAGGACAAGGTCGTGGTGGTGCTGCGCTACTTTCCCGAGGACGCCGACACGCAGACGCGCGCGGCGGTGGCGCGCTACTCGGATCTCCGGTACAAGGCGCAGGCGGCACGGCAGCGCGGCGCGAAGGCGCTCGTGGTCGTCACCGGCCCGCGCTCCCCGAACGCCGGCAACATCGTCCCGATGACCTTCGACACGGCGCTGGCCGGGTCGGGCCTGGTGGCGACGAGTGCGAACGGCGATGTGGCCCAGGCCATCTTCGCGGCCGTGCCCGACAAGTCGCTCGAGGCCGTGCAGAAGGCACTGGACAGCGGCAACCCGCACGTCGCGGGCTTCGCCGTGCCGGGCCTGACGCTCACGGTGAAGGCCGACGTGGCGCGCGAGCGGCAGACGGGCCACAACGTCGTCGGGTACTTCCCGGCCAGCCTGGACACGGCGCGCCGGGGGGGCAGCCCCGGCGGCGTGGACAAGCCCTGGGTCGTGATCGGCGCGCACTACGACCACCTCGGACGCGGCGCGACGGGCAGCTCGCTGGCCTCGAAGGAGCAGGCAGGACAGATCCACCACGGCGCCGACGACAACGCGTCGGGTACGTCCGCGGTGCTCGCCATCGCCGAGGCACTCTCGAAGCAGCCCCGCAGGCGCAACTTGGCCGTCGCGTTCTGGTCGGGGGAGGAGCTGGGGCTGGTCGGGTCGAACCACTTCGTCACCACGCCACCCGTACCCATCGCCGAGATGGCGGCGTACCTGAACTTCGACATGGTCGGCCGCTCCACCGACAACAAGCTCACCGTGCAGGCGACGGGCACGAGCCCGATGTGGCCGAAGATGCTGGAGCAGGCCAACGTGGCGGCCGGCTTCGACCTGATCCTCCAGGAGGATCCCTACCAGCCGACCGACGTGAGCAGCTTCAACCAGGCGGGCGTGGCCTCGCTGGCCTTCTTCACCGGCGCGCACATGGACTACCACAAGCCGACGGACACGGCCGAGAAGATCAACTACGAGGACCTGGACCGCATCGCGGCGTTCGCGACCGACATCACGCGCCGCCTCCTGGACCTGGAACAGGCGCCGCAATTCACCAAGGTGGAGCAGAAGACCGAGGGCGGCGGACGCGCCGGCATGCGCATCTTCACCGGGACGATTCCCGACTACGCCACCGAGGTGAAGGGGCTGCTGCTGGGCGGCGTCATCGGCGGCGGCCCTGCCGAGCAGGCGGGTCTGCAGAAGGGCGACGTCATCGTCGAGATCGCCGGGCAGTCGATCGCGAACATCTACGACTACACCTACGCGCTCGAGCTGCTGAAGATCGGACAACCGGCCAAGGTGGTCTACGTGCGGGGCGGCGAGCGGCGCGAGACGCAGCTGACGCCGGCGGCGCGGAAGTAGGTTCGGGCCCGCCACGCTCCGCGCGGAACGCGGGGCCCGGGGCCTGTCCGGGGAAGCTCTTCCGTGGTATCCTCCGCGCGCTGGAGGCATCACCCCATGACGCGACTGCTGTCCTCGATCGCCCTCGCCCTTTCCCTCGCGCTCGGCGCGGCCGCGGCAGCCGCCCAGAACGACGTGTCCGGCAACTGGACCCTCACCATCAACGGGCCGCAGGGCGTCATCGACTCCGACGCCACGCTCAAGCAGGATGGCGAGAAGGTGACCGGCTCGTTCAGCGGCCCCGCCGGCGACGCCACCGTGGCCGGCACGATGAACGGGTCCACGCTCGCGCTCGCCTTCAGCGTGAACACGCCTGAGGGCGTCTTCGACATCAAGCTGAGCGCGGAGGTGAACAGCACCGAGATGAAGGGCACGCTCGACTACGGGATGGGGGTCGCCGACTTCACCGGCAAGCGGAAGTAGCGCCGGCGGGAAGCCCGGGGCGCCGCGTCAGCGCGACGTCACCGCCACCATGTCGGCGACCACCGTGCGGCCATTCAGGGGCTGCGCGGGCCGGCTGTTGCCGTGAACGATGTCGGTGAACGCCCGAATCTGCGCCGTATCGAGCTCGATCGGCATCGTCAGCACGATCCACGTCACACCCTCGGTGCAGGGCGGCGTGGTCAGCGACCCCTCGTAGCGGTACGACGTCCGCCCCGCCGGCAGCAGCGCATCCACGTCCACCGTCACGTGCTCGTAGTGCGTCTCCACGCCCTTCGTGCGCGGCAGGTTCGCCCACACGGGCTCGAACGCCCGGTTGTGCCCGCCTTCCTCGATGAGCACCGCCACCACGGCGAGGTCGCCCGCCGCCGAGCGGTGCACCATGTGCACCTCCATCGGGAAGCGCCGCCCCGAGAGCAGGTGCTCGCTCGGGTTGTGGAAGTGGTACTGCACGAGGTCGTACGCGGTGTCCCCCAGGACGAGCGTGTCCCCATCGTCGTAGTTCACCTGGATGGTGTGGCCGTTGTTGATGCCGTCGGCGACGTGCTCGTGGTGCGCGATCCGGAGCGTGGCGGCCGGGAACTGCAGCTTCGGCGCGGGCGTGAGGCCGCCGCGGGCCGGCAGGACGATGTCGATGGGTGATTGCGCGCGGCCGTCTCGGCACGCCGCGAACGCGGGGCTCAGATCGCCCCAGTGCTCGGGCCCCTCCTCGCCCTCGTAATGCCAGACGGGATCGTGTGGCTCGGGCGCGACGGAGGGTCGCGTGCGGGGCAGCGGCGTCGCGTGGGCAGACGGTTCAGCACCGGACGGTGCAGCACGGGTAGCCGCCTCACGCTTGCACGCGGCCAGCGCCACGGCCACGACCACGACCACCGCGGCCGCCCGCCCTGACCCTCGCCTGCTCCAGACCCTGATCCCCATCTTCCTATTGTCGCGCCGGCGGGGCCGGAACGAAACAAGGGACGCGGGATCCTCAGCCCCCGGTCCAGCGCGCCGGGGCTTCACCCCGGCGGACCTCCCCCCCGTCTCACTCGAGTTGAGAGTCCATCCGCTGGCTGATCCGATGGAACGGGCGCAAACGGAGGGGAGTCTCGGCTGATGGACACTCAACCGAAGTGAACTGTGGGGTCAGAACGCCACGAGGTTCCGCGCGGCCGCCAGGATCTCCGCCTCGCTCACCAGGAACACCTCCTCGAGTGGCGGCGAGTAGGGCACGGGCGTGTCGAGCGCGCCGAGCACGCGCACGGGCGCGTCCAGCGACTCGAACGCCTCCTCCTGAATGACGGCCGCCAGGCTCTCGCCGATGCCGCCCGTCCGCGAGTCCTCGTGGACGATGAGCACGCGGCTGCAGTGGCGGGCGACGGCGAGAACTGCGTCGCGGTCCAGGGGAGAGAGTGTCCGCAGGTCCAGCACCGAGGCCTCGATGCCGTCCCCGGCCAGCGTCTCGGCCGCGCGCAGGCAGTCGTGCACGTAGGCGCCGTAGGAGATCATCGCCAGGTCCTTGCCGGCGCGGCGCAGCGCGGCCTTTCCAATGGGCACGTGGCCCGGCGCGGGCGGGTCCTTCGGCAGCGCCTGCTTGATGCGCGGCTCGCGGTAGAGCGAGATGTGCTCGTAGTAGAGCACCGGATCGGGATCGGCCACGGCCGCGGCCATCAGCGCACGCGCGTCCTCCGGCGTGGATGGCACGACGATCTTCAGCCCGGGCGTGCGGTAGAACCACGGCTCGGTGTTCTGGGAGTGGTAGGGGCCGGCATAGCGGAGCCCGCCCCAGGGCATGCGCACCACCATCGGCACCCCGGCGCCCCACCGATAGCGAATCTTCGCCGCGTTGTTCACCAGCTGGTTGAAGCCGGTGGCGACGAAGTCGTTGAACTGCATCTCGCCAATCGGGCGCTGGCCGGCCAGCGCGGCGCCGACGCAGACGCCCAGCACGGCACTCTCGGCGAGCGGCGAGTTGATGAGGCGGTCGCCGAACTCCTTCAGCAGCGGCCGGAGCAGCAGGAAGGCGTTGCCGTACTGGCCGCCCACGTCCTCGCCGTACACGAACACCCGCGGGTCCGCGCGGAGGGCGTCGCCCACGCCGAGCATGACGGCCTCGAGGAAAGTGTTGCCCTTCTTGTCGAAGGGCAGACCGGGTTCGAGCGGCGGCAGCTCCGCGGTGAGCGGCTGCGCGAGGCGCCGCGGCGGGTCGAGCAGCTCCACGCGCACGCGCCGCGGCTCGTCCTTGAAGACACCGACACCGGCCGTCTCCGGCTTCGGCCACGGCATGGCGATGACGGCCTGCGCCTCGCGTTCGACCAGTTCCTGCGCCCACTGCCTGATGCGGTCGAGCTCCTTGTGGTTGATGAGACCCTCGGCCTCGAGCGTGGCGGCGTATCGCGGCAGCGGGTCGCGCTTCGACCAGAACTCGTAGAGCTCGCGGTTGGCGTAGCCGGTCTCGTGCAGCGCGGGGTATTCCCACGACGGCTGCGGATCCTTGCCCAGGTAGAGCATGTCGTCGTGGTGCGCGTGGCCGCACATGCGCATGGCGACGACCTCGATGAGCGTGGGCCCCTGCCCCGCGCGGGCGCGATCGGCCGCCCACGTGAACGCGGCCGCCACCGCGTCCGGGTCCGTGCCGTCGATGGAGACGCCGGGGATGCCGTAGCCCGCCGCCTTGTCGGCGAAGACACGCACGGCGGAATTGTCGGGCACCGGCGTCGAGAGCGCCGTCTGGTTGTTCTCGATGCAGAAGACGGCAGGGAGCTTCCTCGCCGCGCACAGGTTGATGGCCTCGTGCCACTCGCCCAGCGACGATCCGCCCTCGCCGATGAAGCACACGGCCACGCGCTCGGCCCCGTCGCGCCAGAAGGCCATCGCCATGCCCGCGGTGGAGAGCGAGCCGATGGCCAGCGGCGCCGTCGCCGGCAGCACGCCCCACTCGAAGTCGCCCGTGTGCAGGTCCTTGCCGTGCATGGGCGGGCCGTCCTTCCCCATCTGGGCGGTGAAGATGTTGCGCACGGCTTCGGCATCGTGTCGCATGGCCAGCGCCACGCCGATGTCGCGGATGACGGGCGCCACGACATCGCCCTGCCACGAGCCGTCGTCCCCGCGGTGCTTCGGCCCGCGCTTCAGGCGGATGCCCGCCGCGTAGATCGCTTCCTGCCCGAGCGAGCGGAAGCCCTTGCCCTGGAACGCCATGTCGCCCCAGCGCACCTCGCCGGCCATGAAGAACTGCTTGAGGCGGTTGTCCACCGCGCGCGTGAGCGCCATGCCGCGAAGGATCTCGAGGCGCTCGTCCTTCGTGAGCGACGCGGCGATGGCCTCGCGGCGCAGGAACCCGTCGCAGGCCTCGGCAAGCTCGGCCCGGGCCTGCTCCATCCGCTTCACGGCCGTCGTCCCGGGCGTGGTGTGGTCGGTGCCGTCGGGCGCCTTCAGCGTGTCGTAGAGGCGGCGCGCCAGCTCGCGGCGGAACGGGACGCGAAGGCCGTCGATGGCCGCGTGGTCCCGCGGCTTCAGCTTGTTCCCGCCGACCGCCTCGAAGACCTCGAGGGCGACGTGGATGGCCAGGGGGTGCCGCTCGGTGACGAAGGCGGCGAATCGGCTGGTGAGGCCGGTGAGCTTGTTGGGGTCGGCGGCGGCGCGTGCCATGAACGTCGATTATGGAACACGGAAGCCGCGGATGAAGCCGCAGATGGCGCAGATAACGAAGCTCACTGATCGGGGTGGTGCACGGGGCTGTCGGGCCGAGGCTGTCGCTCCTGACCGGGCTGGATCGCGGCGGTCCCGGCTGGAGTGGGCTCCCTCAAAGGGGGACGGAGTCTCATGCGTTCCAGGAGGGGAAGCCGCGCGCTCGGCACGTCCAGGGCACCTGCCGGCGCCAGCGTGGCGGCCTCGAGCACCACCGCCCCTCGTGCGCCAGTCCGCCACGCATCGCGGCGTCAGCGAAAGATCGCCGGCGAGAACGGCGCCCGTCGATGGCTGCACGGAGAGCACGCCGCCCATCCCGAGGTTGTAGTCGGCTGACGAGGCGAGCAGGCGCGTGCCGTACCTCGCGCGTGACGCGCACGCTGCTGCTCGCGGCAGCGCTGATGGCGCTCAAGCTGGGGCTCGTCCGCCGCTCGTCCTGAGAAGGGCGAAGCACGACATCCCAGGCCCCGGGCTCACCGGACCCTCACGACCATCTCGTCCGACGAACGACCGCCGCCCACCTCGTTGCCTCCCCTGAGCCGCACGTAGTACGTCCCCGGAGGCACGCCGCTGAACCTCGCGAACGCCTCGGGCCCGAGGAACAGCGACCAATCGGTGCGACCGGGCGCGAAGCCCACGTCGAGCACGAAACCCGAGGCGGCTCCGATGTTGGTCCAGGTCAACGCGAGGTCCCGGCCGATTACGTGCGCCTGGAGATCGCGCGGGGCACCGGGGGCGGTGACCACCGCGATGCCGCACGCGGCGTGTGCCGTCCGCATGATCCCCGGCTCCAGGGGACGCAGCGCTCCCGCATCGTACGCGCTCAGCGTGGCCCACGACGTGCTGAAGTGGTCGTCGTAGACATTGAGGTAGATCCGGCCCGAGTGCGGGCTGATCGCCAGATCACGGCAGCGCCCGCCCGTGGCGGCGGACCCAAGCGAGACGAGGTCGCTGGTGAAGACGTCGATGCGGGTGCCAACCGCGAACAGCCGATCGTGCACGTCGTCCCACACCAGCCTCAGGGAAGCGCGCGCGTCGAAACGGCCGGCGGTGGACACGGCTCCGGTCGCCACGTCCACCATCGCCAGGTCGGGCTCGACGCAGTGATACGGCGGCGTGGAGCCAGCCGAGCGAGCACAGTGCTTGAGGTAGATCCGCGACGCGTCCGGCGTCACCACCCAGCCCGCGCTGGACGGAAACTCGGCGAACCGGGTGGTCACCACCAGCACCGGCCCGAACGGCCCGGACCGCACGATGTCGTGCTGGCCGTCCGGGCGCAGGAACGCGCAGAACAGGACGTCGGCGGACGTCGCGTGGACGCAGGTCGCCAGCCCTGTGACCGACACGGGGAGAACCAGGAACGACCAGGACGTGGACACGTCGACGGCCCAGATGCCGTCGCTCCTGCCCATGTAGACGCGTGGCCGCGCGCGGTCGTAGGCCACCGGGAACCCCTCGGCAAGGGGTATCGCCCGGCCCGTGCGCAGGTCGATAACGCCCCTGCCGAACACGTGGACGTAGCGCTCGCCGCCGAATCTCGGTTCCCACAGCAGGGCAGGGGCCTGTCCCAGGTCGCCGCCGAAGTGGCCGATTGCCCCGACCTCACGCGACCCGACGAAGACCCGATCCTGCGCGGTGGCAGGCCGCGCACACATCAGCAGGCTGAGGGCCGCCAGCACTGCGGGGCCGGTGACGCGGGAACTGCTCATCGTCGACGTCTCCCGCCTAGTACACCACACCGGCGACGATCCGCGCGCGAGCGCCCCTCCTCTGCGCGTACGCGCGAAGCCCACGTGGTCTATGCTGCCCCCGTGACGCGCCCCGGCCGCCACCTCTCGATGCTGCGGTCCTACACGGCCGCCGACGCGCTGACCATCGCCAACGCGGCGTGCGGGACCATCGCGATCTTCCTCTGTCTGGACTACATCGCCACCGGACGCAGCCGGCACCTCTGGACCGCGTTCCTCCTCCTGCCGGCGGCGCTCGTCGCGGACGCGCTCGACGGCTACGTCGCCCGCCTCCACCCGGGCCGGCGTTCGGTACTCGGCGCAGACCTCGACTCGCTTGCGGACATCATCTCGTTCGGCGTGGCGCCGGCGGTGCTCGGCTACACGCTGGGGCTCCGCGGCGGGTGGGACATGCTCTGCCTCACCTACTTCGTCGTGTGCGGCGTGAGCCGGCTGGCGCGCTTCAACGTCACCGCCGATGCGCTCGCGGACGAGCGGACCGGGAAGGTGAAGTACTTCGAGGGCACGCCCATCCCGACCAGCATCGTCATCGTGGCGATCCTGGCCGCGGCGTTCTACCTGGGCCGGGTCGGTGACGCGCTGTGGTTCGGCGTGCTGGAGATCGCGTCGGCGGATCTGCGCCCCTTCTCCCTCATCTACGTGGCCAGCGGGAGCGCGATGATTAGCGCGACGCTGAGGGTCCCGAAACCCTGAACGCAGATGGACGCAGAACGCGGATGGCGCAGAGCACTGGTCAGCTGGCGGCTTCGACTCTCCCCAACCGTCCCCTGGCCGAGTCGAGCGCGCCCACGGCGTCGGTCTGGGCGCTCGCTTTGGCCAGGCCGAACGGCGGCATCCGACTCCGGCCGGTGCTGGCGCTCCCTCAGCATCCGCGGCACGCGAGGAAGACCGGCAGCCACTTGTTGATCTTCCACGGCTTGTTGATCCGCACGCCGATCAGGAACGCGACGAAGTCGCCCCCGATGGTGGCCGCCACACGCTTCGGAACCATGCTTGCCATGCCTCACTCCTCGCGCTGCTGGCCACCGCGCGACAGCGGTCAGCCCGGCGGGAAGTCCACCGCAGGCGGCCACCACGGCGATTCGGTGGGACCGTGGCATGTCGGCGCCGCAGACCGTGCAGATGACGCCGATGGAGGTGTCGGATAGGATCCCGGCATGCGACGAATCGCCGTCCTGGCCTTCCTCCTCTCCGCGGCCTGTGCGCCGGGGCAGCCTCCCCAATCGGAGTCCACCGTGACGCTCGCCATCGTCAACGCACGCGTGTGGACCGGCGATGCCGCGACGCGGTCGGCCGAGGCCGTCGCCGTCGCGGGCGACCGCATCGTCGCGGTGGGGACGAACGACGAGATTCGACGCGTGGCAGGCCTGGCCGCGGGAGCCTCGGAGCGGGCGGGGCTCGAACTCGTGGATGCCGGCGGGCAGTTCCTCGTGCCCGGCTTCATCGACACGCACGTGCACTTCCTCGAGGGCGGCTCGCGCCTGGCGTCGGTGCAGTTGCGCGATGCGAAGACGCGCGAGGAGTTCGTGGCGCGCATCGGCGCCTTCGCGAAGACGGTGCCGGCAGGCACATGGATCACCGGTGGCGACTGGGATCACCAGCTCTGGGGCGG
>CAUJDN010000036.1 GCA_963169195.1 Acidobacteriota bacterium
ACAGTCGCTTTCCCGAGCACCTCCTGGCCTCGGGACTGCTGACCACCGAGGGGCAGCAGACACCGCTGCGCCTTCGCGTCGCCGAGCCCTCCGACGGGCCGGTGGAGGGCTGGCCGCTGACGCGCATGGCCCAGGCGGCCACGCGCCACCAGAACGGCTTCGACACGCGAGGGTACCTGGACTACCGCGGTGCCCGCGTCGTCGGGGCCTGGCGCTGGGTACCGGAGTACGGCTTCGGCGTCACCGCCGAGGTCGACCACGCCGCCGCGTATCCGGCGGCGTCGGGCGAGCCGTCCTGATGGCGCACCCGTCCCATGATCCGGGAGCAGCCGGGCGCCGACACCCGGACGGATCAGCGCGCGGAGCCTGTGAGAGCGAGCGCTCGATCGCGCCGGTTCACCGCGTCGCGTGTCCGCGGGTTGTCGGTCCCGTACAGCGTCGTGAACGCCGCCACGCTCTCGTCCAGCAGGGTTCGCGCGCGCTGCGAATCGCCCCTCCGCGCTGCGACCTCCCCGAGGAACCCGGCCGTCTCGGCAATGCGCCAGTTCGGCGCCTCGAACCGCGCGCGTCGCAGGGCCAGCGCCTCGGTGAGCACGCGGTCCGCCTCTGCGAGCATGCCGGCTCGCCCGAGCGCGAAGCCGAGAAACGTCAAGCCCACCGCGCGCTCGTAGTGATCCGGCGCGAGCGTGGCCTGGACCGAGACGGCCTCTCGCGCCATCGCCTCGGCTGACGGATCGCCCGCGATCGCGAGGCCGTACGCGATGAACGAAAGCGGGTGCACCAGCGCGAAGTGGCCGGCGCCGAGCGCCTCGCGCATCCGATCCGCCGCCTCCTCGGCCACGCGCCGCATGTCGGCGTGCCGTCCCAGGAATCGGTAGGCATTCGACAGGTTCACCAGGCCCCACGCCAGTCCGAGCGACGACCCCCGGGCAGTGTCGCGGACGATGGCGGTGGCCTGCTCGAGCTCGGCGGCCGCGCGCTCGTAGTGGCCGCGCTCCATGTGCACCATGGCCAGATTGCTGCCGAGGAGCGCCAGGTTGTAGTGCCGTGGGCCGAGCCTGGCCTGCAGCCGCGCCATGCCCTCGGTATACGTGCGCTCGGCCGCGTCGATCTTGCCCAGCCGGAACTGCGCCAGGCCGAGCTGTTCGTGGAGGCCCGCCAGCGCCGACGCCGGCGGGTCGGCCCACAACCGCCGCGTCCGCTCGAGGGTCGCCTCGGCCTGCTCGAAACGCCCCAGCATGTTGTCGGCCGCCGCCTGGAGGAGCTCCGCCGACAGGCGGCGCGGATCGTCGCGTGCGGCACGCTCGCTGTACAACGCACGCGCCCGGCTCACGTGCGCCAGTGCGGGCTCGAGCTGACCGAGTTGCGTGTACACCATCCCCAGCACGTAGCGGAGCGCCGCCTCGGTGTCGGGGTGCACGCCGCTCGACTGCGTGAGCCGCTCGGCCATGAGGTCGGCCAGCTCCACGACGCGGAGGCCGGCGCCCCGATCCCGCAGCGCCCAGTCGGCGCCGGCGGGCGTGGCGCCCAGGAACCCGGCGATGTAGTCGGTGACCTCCTCCGCGCGGACCCGCTGCTCGGTGGCCAGCCGCGCCTGCCGCAGCGCCAGCGCGGTCAGCGTGACCATCGACGCGGTCACCACCGCCGCGGTCGCCACGGCCACCCGATGCCGTCCGACGAATCGCCGCATCCGGTAGGCGAGCGTGTCGGCCTGGGCCCGGACCGGCTGGCCGCTCCGATAGCGGCGGAGATCGTCCGCGAACTGCTCGACGGTCGCGTAGCGCTGCGACGGGTCGGCGCTGAGGGCCTGCCGCAGCACCGCCCTCAGGTCCGGCGCCACCGACGAAGGCACGCGCACCTCGCCGGATGCGACTCGCACGGTGAGGTCGGAGACGTCGCCGGCCCCCTGCGGATGCTCACCGACCACCAGCTCGAAGAGCAGGACGCCGAGGCCGTAGACGTCGGACGCCGTGGTCACCGGCCTGCCATCCAGCTGCTCCGGGCTGGCGTACCGAGGCGTGAACCGGACGGTGCCCGTCACCGACTCGGCGCCCGTCGACAGCAGCCGGCCGATGCCGAAGTCCACCAGCCGGGCGCGCCCGTCACGGTCGACGATGACATTGGTGGGCTTGAGATCGCCGTGCACGACCAGGTGCTGGTGGGCATAGGCGACGGCCGACGCCAGGTCGAGCCACAGGTCGAGCCGCGCCCGGCGGGAGTGGTGCGCCTGCGACATCCAGACATCGAGGGTGATCCCGTCCACCCACTCCATGACGAGATAGGGCTGGAGGAACTCGGTGACGCCCGCGTCGAGCAGGCGCGCGATGTTCGGGTGCTCGAGCCGGGCGAGAATCCGCTGCTCCGACTCGAAGTGCCGGTCGGTCAGTCCGGCCATCAGGCCCTGGTGGAGCAGCTTGATCGCCACGCGCTTGTCGAAGCGCTGGTCGGCGCGGTGGGCCAGGTAGACCGTGGCCATGCCGCCGGAGCCGAGCACGCGCTCGAGGGCGTAAGGGCCAATCCGCATGCCCTCCGGCAGCCGGTCGGGCCTGGGGGCATCGAGGAGCCGGTGCGTGCGTTCGTGGGCGGACACCAGCGCCCGCGCGTCACGGGCCAGGCGCTGGTCGCCCCCGCTCTCCCGTGCGAGGAAGGCCTCGCGCTCGGCAGGCGGACAGTCGAGCGCACGATGGAAGAGGTCGTCGAGCCGCGACCACTGCACGTCTTCGGACGACATCACGGCTCCTGGCCGCCAGCGGCGCCGCCGCGGTCCATGGCGGCAATCAGCCAGGCCCGCGCCATCTTCCAGTCGCGCTCCACGGTGGCGTCCGACACGGCCAGAGCCTCGGCAATCTCAAGATTGGTCATTCCCGCGAAGAACTTCATCTCCACGACACGAACCTTGCGCGGGTCGAGCGCGGCCAGGCGCGCCAGTGCGGCGTCGAGGCTGAGCACGTCGTCCGCGACGAGATCCTCGACCGGGATGTCATCCGGGATCGCGACTTTCGTCGCCGAACCGCCTCGTTTCGCGGTGGCGCGTGCGCGGGCGTGATCGACGAGCACGCGTCGCATGATGTGGGCGGCCACGCCGAAGAAGTGCGCGCGGTTCTCCCAGCGGACCCGCCGCTGGTCCACCAGGCGCAGGTAGGCCTCGTGCACGAGGGCGGTCGCCGACAGCGTGTGCCCCGGCGTCTCGCGCAGCAGCATCCCCCGCGCGACGCGCCGAAGGTCGTCGTAGAGCACGGGCGTGAGATCGTCGAGCGCACGCGGATCCCCCGCGTTCCACCGCAGCAGCAGCGCGGTGACGTCCGGTGCCTCTCCAGCGGGGGGCGCTGGCATGGCGGCCAGTATAGCAATGAGGGTGCCGTCGCCCGGATTGCGCGATCTCCATCAGCGCGGAGTCCCTCCGCGACTGGAGGCGTGTCATCGTGCGTGCAATTCTCCCCCTTCGTCCTGCTCCGGGCGCGTCGTGGAAACAGGCCGTGACGTGGCTGGCGCTCGCCACGATGCCCGTTCTCGCGCAGTCCGGGCCCCCGGCCGGCGGCGGCCACGGCGTCGTGTTCGGACCGAAGGACGTGACCGTGGTGACTGGCCAATCCGGCGAGCAGCGGTTCATCTTCGGCGGTGACCCGACGGCCGGGCACCTGCTCTGCGTCGACAACAGGGGGACGCTCGACCACTACCATCCGGTGACCAGCGCCTGGATCGTCCTGAACGGCAGCGCCATCTTCCGGCCGAATGATTTCAACCCCCGTGTCGGCGAACTGGGGCGCCCGGTCATCGTCCAGGAGGTCAACGAGCTGAGCGTGACGTTGAACGGGCGGCCGGGCAGCGGGCTGTCGATCTGGGTGGCTCGAGGAACCTCGTGCTCGCCATCGAACGCTGCGCCTTTCGCCGAGGCAGGCCTCGATCGCGAGGTGACGGTCGGGGCGACGGTGACCCTCGACGGCACGGCCTCCAGCGATCCGGACGGTGATCCGCTGACCTACGCCTGGACGCTGCAGCAGCGTCCGGCCGGCAGCGCCGCCGCGCTGGATGCCCCGGGATCGGCGCACCCGTCGTTCGTCGCCGACGTCGCGGGATCCTATGTGGCCGAGCTGATCGTGCACGACGGATCGGCGGCGAGCGTTCCGGATCGGGTGACGATCACCGCGGGCGGGTCTCCGGTCAACCGTCCGCCTGCCATCACGAGCGCACCCGTCACCACCGCCACGCTGTTCGAAGCCTACACCTATGCCGTGGTCGCATCCGACCCGGACGGCGACCCGCTCACTTACACCCTGACGGCCGCGCCGCCGGGCATGGCCGTGGACGGATCGGCCGGCCTCATCTCGTGGCTACCGACCGGGACCGGCATTGTCGCAGTCGCCGTGAACGTCTCCGACGGACACGGAGGGCAGGCCGCGCAGTCGTTCTCCCTGAACATCACCGTGGCCGCGAACCGCCCGCCCGAACTGCGGCCGGTGCCCGACCGGCAGATTCCCGTCGGCGTGCCATTCCGCATGCAGCTCATCGCGGACGATCCCGATCCGGACGACGCGCTCACCTTCGCGCTGGTGGGTGGGCCGACCGGCGCGACGCTCGGGCCATCGCCCCTGCTCGAATGGACGCCCGCGACGAGCCAGCTGGGACGTCACGTCCTCACCGCCCGCGTGCAGGACCGTGCCGGGGCGTCCGACACGATGGCGTTGGCGCTGGATGTCGTGGACAGCCCGGCCGCGCCGAGGTTCGGCCCGCAGGAAGACGCCACCGTGCTGCTGGGCTCGACCTTCGCACGCGTCGTGGAGGTGTCCGACCCGAACCCCGCTGACTCGCGAACGCTGGCGGTCGTCGCGGGCCCCGCCGGTCTCGTGCTCGATGTGTCGGGCCAGATCACGTGGACGCCCACCTCTGCCCATCTGGGCGCGCATGCGGTCACCCTGTCGGTGACCGACTCCACGGGGCTGGCGGACATGGCCACCTTCACGCTGTTCGTGGACGTGGCGCAGGTGGCCGCGCCTCCCGTGGCGCGCGACGACCGCTACGCGGCGCGCCGCAACGCCGTGCTGAGCGTCCTGTCGCCCGGCGTCGCGGACAACGACTTCGATCCGGCAGGGCTCGGCCTGGCCGCCGCCGTCGTGACCCCGCCGGCGAAGGGCGCGCTGACCCTGCTGCCAGGAGGCGGCTTCGACTACACACCCGCCCCGGGAGCGCCCGGCTCCACCGAGCCGGCGCTGGTACGCAGCCGCACGAACCCGCTGGCCGCCACGACCCGCAACCAGCCGGTCGTGGGCGACGTCGATGGCGACGGCGTGCCGGAGGTGGTGATCGTCGAGAGCGGCCCTTTGTATCGCAGGCTGGTCGCGGTTCGCGGGTCCGACATGGCGACGGTGTTCGACGTCGATGTGTATCGGCCCAACGATCCCGTGCCGGTCGTCATCCCGCTCGACACCGACCTCGCCCTGGGCGACCTCGATGGCGACGGGCGCCTCGAGACCGTCGCCGTGGGGGGCGACCTTCCACTGCGACGTACGCTGCTGGCCTTCAATCACGACGGCACGCTGCGCTGGACGAGCGACGACCTGGTCGATGGGCTGGAGGTGCTGGAAACGAGCGGCGCGGTGAAGCCGGTCCTGGCGGATCTGGATCACGACGGCCGCCCCGAGATCATCGTCGCGCACGCGGGGCGCTGGGCGGCCACGCCGACGGGCGCCTTCGCCGAGGACGGTGTCACCGTGTTCGATGCCGACGGCCACCGCCTCTGGACGACGCGGGCCCCCGGTCCGGCCGGGCGTCAACCGACGATGGGCAACCTGGTGGTGGCCGATCTCGATCTCGACGGCTGCGCGGAGATCGTGGTCGGCGAGGACGTGTTCGACTGCGCGGGGGCGCATCGCTGGTCGAATACCAGCACCAGCGGCGCCGTCTACGACGTCGCCGTCGTCAACCTGGATGACGATCCCTTCGGCGAGGTGCTCTTCATGAACCGCTACCACTGGCTCTACGCCACGGAACACACTGGCGCGGCGAAGTGGAGCCGGGCGATTCAGTCGAACGGTTTCAGCGGCAGCGGCATCACCGTCGGCGACGCGGATGGTGATGGTGTCTCCGAGATCCTGATCGTCCGCGAGAGCATCGAGGTGTTGAACCGTGATGGTTCGCTGGTGCGGACCATGTCGCTGCCGGTGCCCGAGCAGCAGGTGTGGGGCCAGGGCGGCAATCCGACCGTCTTCGACCTCAACGGCGACGGCCGCCCCGAGGTGATCTTCCACGGCGCGGTCGGGCCGTTCGACGACGCGCTGCGCCGCGGCGCGTTGTACATCTTCGATGGCCCGAGCGGCGCGCTGCTGCACACCATCCAGGCGACGCGGACCATCAACTTCCGCCACCAGCACCAGACGCCGGTGGTGGCGGACGTCGATGGCGACGGGGCCGCCGACATCGCGACCGGCGGCTGGGACGATCAGATGACGCTGCGGGTGTTCTCGGCGGCCCAGGGCTCGTGGGCGCGCACGCGGCCGATCTGGAACCAGACGTCGTACCACGCGACCAACGTCGAGGCCGACGGGCGGATCCCGCCGTTCGAAGCCGCGAACTGGCTGACGCCCGGGCTGAACAGCCAGCGCGTCAACGTGCCGCTCCCCGGCGAGACCTCGAGCGACATCGACCGGTTCACCTACCGCGTGTCGAACGGGCAGGCGATGTCGAACGTGGCCACCGTGCAGATCGACCTGCTGCCGGCCAGCACGGCGCCGCGCATCGTCTCCATCGCTCCGGCGACGGCCGCGCCCGGCGTGCCGTACGTCTACGGTGTGTCGGCCATGGATCCCGATGCCGGGGAGGCGCTGAGCTTTGCCCTGGTGCAGGGGCCTGCGGACATGACCATCACGTCCGGCAGCGGCGTCGTGCGGTGGACACCGCCGGCGGCCGCCACCGGCGTGGCTCAGGTCATCGTCCAGGTGACCGACGCCTCGGGCCAGAGCGACACGCAGATGTTCTTCGTGTCCCTGACGGCCGCAATCGCGGTACCGGACGCGACCGGCCTTTCCGAGGCCGACGCCGCGGTCCTGCTCCAGGCGTCCGGTCTGTCAGTGGGAAGCACGATCCGATCGCCGAACAGCGTCGTGCCGGAGGGCCACGTCGTGTCCCACGAGCCTTCGGCGGGGACACTGGCCGCGACGGGGTCCGACGTGGCGCTGGTCATCTCCTCGGGACCGGTGCCGGTCACGGTGCCGAACCTGGTGGGAGACACGGAGCGCAGTGCCCGCCAGCGCCTCACGATGCGCGGGTTCAGCCCCGTGGTGGTGCGCGCCTTCTCGAGCACCGTGCCGGATGGCGTCGTCATCAGCCAGTCTCCGATGGCCGGGACGACGATGGCGCCGGCGGCCGTGACCGTGACCGTCTCGGTGGGCAGTGGTCTCAGGCTGCGCCTGCCGCGCGCGACGATGCCTGCCGGGACGACGATGCCCGTGACCGTGGTGGCCTACGGGCTGAACTACGAGGAGGTGGTGCCGCCCGCGGTCGGCTTCGAGGTCACGGCCGCGATGTCCCCCTCCTTTGGCTCGCTGCCCGCCGCCGGCACCGGTGTGATTGCCACCGGCTTCGACACGCGCGGGGCGTTCCGGGTCACGGCCACCGATGCTGCGACGGGCCGGACCGCGAGCGCCGACTTCGCGGTCACCCACCCACGGCCGGCATCGGGTACCTCGTCGATGAACGACGTGATTGCCGGGCTCACCGAGGCGCTGGGTGACATCGACGAGCTGATCCGCCAGGGTCGCGTCGCCCTCGCGGCGGAGGATGACGCGGCGATGCGGGTGCTGCTGCAGCAGATGGTGACGCGGTGGCGGCAGGTCGACGTCCGCGAGCTGTCGCTGGCCACGCCGCTCGGGCTCGAGCTCGGGTTCTTCCCGACGCTCGGCGACCTGGCGACGCTGGGCCTCAGCCCGACGGCCGACGACCTGCTGGCGCAGACCGTTCTGACGGATGCCGCGGCCGACCTGCGGGACTGGATCCAGGGACTGCGCGCAGACGACACCTCGATGGCGCAGATCCAGGCCCTGGCACGCCGGTTCAGGAGCCGGGCCGCCCGGCTGAACGGACTGACCCTGAGCGAGTGGGGCGTGATTCGTGCGCAGTCGGCCATCACCGTGCTGGTGTCCGACCGCCTCCCTCGGCTCTACGACGCGCTCATGGCCGATCTCGAGCGTGTGCTGGAGACGCCGTCGCCGGCCGGACCCGCCGGGGCGCCCGGGCTGGCCGGCACCACCTCCACGCTGGGCGAGCAGCTGACGCGCATGGCCATGGAGTACGTCGTCGAGGAGATCCTGGAGGGTGCGAGCGAGTACTACCGGAGCGCCAAACAGGTCATGGGCGACACGCTGAAGTTCGCCGCCTTCGGCGCCGCGACGGTGGCGGCCGCGCACCACTTCCGGGAGTTCGTGCAGGCGGAGGACCTGACCGCCGTCGTCGCCGGCGCCTCCCTCTCGTTCCGCTTCTTCGAGAAGGAGTTCTCCTTCATCGAGGCCGCGATCGACCCGGAGGACGCCGGGGGCAACGTGGTCATTGCCATCGGGCCCGATCTGATGCAGCCCGTGACGGACTTCGTGGAGCGCATCCAGGACGTGTGGAAGTACCGGCGGCCGCTCAATCCCACCGATCCCGCGGACGGCAAGGCGCGGTCTGCCGACGATCTGTTCACGGCACTCAAGGGGCTGTACGACGCGCTCACGTCGCTTGGCGAATCCACGGTCGAACTGAGCGACACGATCCGGAACGCCTTCCAGCCGGAGGCCGAGGTCATTCGCGGATGTGTGTTCACGACGGCTCCGAACTGCGGCCAGCTGTTCTATCGGGACGGGCTGGCATCGGTGTACCACTACAATCCGCCGCCCACGCCCGGCCTCGAGGACTTCAAGGGCTTCCCGGTGCCGGTGCTGTTCATGGTCTACAACGTCACGACGGGAGGGATGTCCATCGACACGCCGGCATTCTTCCCGACGACAGGCCAGTGAAGGGGGAAGGCCCGGACACCGCCGGGCCGCCGACGCGTCAGGCGATCGCGTCCGCGACCTGCAGGGCCAACGCGGGCGCGATCGAGTACTTGCCGGTGTCGACGCTGAAGTACCGCCGCCGCGCGAGCGCTCCCACGCGATCGCGGCGGTGCAGCCCGGAGCGCGCGTCGCTCAACCCGCCGCGCCCGACGGCGTAGACCCAGCCTCCGCGCACGGCGAGCGTGTCGACCCGTTCGCGCACGTCGCCGACGCCTTTCACGATGCCGGCGAGTCGCGCGAACGTCTCGTCGGCAACCCGCTGCGCGTCCGTCCCGCTCAGCGCGGGCACCCGCGGCGCCTGCAGGTCGTGGCTCTCGACGAGCAGCCCCGCGTCGTACCACGAGAGGTAGAGGCTCGTGCCGTCATAGCTCTTCACGTCCCCGAAGGGCCCGACTGCGATGACGGCGCTGCGCACGTCGACCGGCCGCTTCGTCCGCGCGAAGATCGACACCCGATAGCGGTGCGTCCAGGCGTCGGCCGTCGCGAGCCCCACCGTCGCATCGACGGCAGGCCGTCCCTCCCACAACGCATTCACGACGGCGTCGAACGGCCCGAGCGATCCCTCCTGCGTGTGCACCATCCACTGGCCCCGGTGCTCGCTGACGCGCGCGACCCGGTGCTGCACGACGATCTCGATGCCGGGCGTGCCGTGCAGCGCGTCGACGAACCAATCGGCGATCGGCGGCGTCGAGACCGATCGCTCCGGCACCTCGATCGCGGCGACGATCGTGTCGCCGTCGTAGGAGGCGTCGATCTCGCGCCGGCTCAGAAGGCGCGGCGGCTCGAGTGGCCCGAAGTACTCCTGGGCGCTCTCGTGCGCGCGCGTCAACGCCGAGATCCTCTGCGCGAGCGCCCACACCTGCTCCGCGCTCGCGACCGAGCGCCGATGGATCACGTAGCGATCTCCGTGCGGCGTGACCACCGCATCGGGCAGCCGGCGGTCGAGCAGCTGTTCGACGATGCCGCGAAACCTGAGGCCGCCGGGGATGAGCGCCCGTGCGGTCGCCAGGCTGGGATCGGCGCCGTAGAGATAGCCGAGGTGGATCTTGCCCTCGTTCCACCGGCTCGCCCCCGCGAACGGCTCGGCGGCGGCATCGATCAAGGAGACGCGAACGCCGCGCCGCGCCAGGAGCAGCGCCACCGAGCTGCCCATGATCCCGGCCCCGAGCACCGCCGCCGCGCCGCACCGGCTCATCGCTCGTATGCGGAGAGCCGCGCCTCGGCCGCGCGCGCCCACGCGTCGGCCTCGGCCGGCAGCACGCCGGCGGCCGGCGGGTCGAGCGGACCGAGGTCGGCCGGCGGGCTCCCCAACGCGGCTTCCTGCTCGCGCACGAACAGCCGTTGAAACAAGGCCAGGCACTGGTGCGCCACGCGCCGCTCGGCGGCGTCCGCGATCGCGTCGTCGATCAGGCGCGTCAACAGGACGTGGCTCTGCTCTCGCCCCTTGAGGAGCGTGTCGACCGTGCGCGGCGCCCAGCCTTCCGATCGCGTGAGGCTGCCGTGGCGCTGCCAGCGCCGATAGAGCGGTTCGTGCACGGCCACCGCCGGCCCCGCCGCCAGGAGCTCGAGGTGAAACACGAAGGCGGTCCAGTGGTTGTCGCCGGCGATCGCGGGAAAGCGCAGCGGCCGGGGCAACGCCTGTCGCCGCACCAGGCTGCGCAGCGTCGCGCCCCGCCTCGTCATCATGAAGTCGACCAGGCGCACGAGCGTCGACCCCTCGTAGGCGTGCGCCGGCTTCACCTCGTCCTGCAAGCCGAACTCGACCAGGTCGCAGTGCGCGCTCGCGGCGTCTCCTCGAGCCAGCAACGCGCGACGCAGCGCGTCCACGTAGGTGGGGGCGATGATGTCGTCGTGGAAGTAGAGGAAGAAGAACTCCGTTCCGACACCGTCGAGGGCGGCATTGGCGTTGCGCGACCAGCCGCGCCGCTCCCGCTGCACCCGCACCTCGATGCGCGCGTCCTCACGGGCGTGGCGGTGGCAGATCTCCTCCGTGCCGTCGTCGCAGAGGTCGACCGAGACGACGATGCGCACGGCCCCGTGCGTCTGGCCGCGGGCGCACGCGAGCGTGCGATCGATGAACTCCCGCGAGCGATACGTGGGGATACAGATGGTGACGTCGGCGTTCATGGGTCACGTCGCTGCACGAGGCGGGATCGGAGTCGTGCGAGCACGGCACGAGGACGAGCAAATCCGATCCGCGCACCCGAGTCAATGGCGAATCGTCCACCGCGACCCCGAGCCGGCGAACATCGGGGCACGCCATGACGGCACGGCCAAGGTGCTGGACTTCGGGCGTGCCTGGCCGTCGGCGGACCCGGCGATGATGTATAGGCTGCGAGCATTACGACCTGCTGAGATCGGATCTCTACGTCCGCCTGCTTGGCGACCCGTCGGCGTTTCGTCGTGACGTGGAGGCGCTGCCGGCCGGGGCGTGGGTCGTCGTGGACGAGGTCCAACGGATCCCCGCGCTCCTGAACGAAGTGCAGGCGTTGATGGGACGGCACCGTGCCCGCTGGCGCTTCGCCCTGTGCGGCTCGAGTGCTCGCACACTGCCGTGGGCGGCGAACTGTCGTATTACCGGACCGCCGCCGGCGTGGAGGTGGACTTCATCTGGCAGGGGCCGGAACGCGCCGTGGGCATCGAGGTGAAGGCGGGCAGCGCCTGGCGGCGCGGCGACGGCGCCGCGCTGCGCGAGTTGCTCGAGCGGCGCGTGATCCAGACCGCGGTCGCGGTGTACGGCGGCGAGCATGCCGCGAAAGACGGGGCGGTACGCGTCCTCCCGGTGACCGCTTTTCTCGAGAAATTGCCGGTGCTGCTGCGCTGACTGCGGCGCAGGAGGAACGGGGCCCAGGACCCGTTACCCGGGACCTTCAAGTCGTGCCTGCACTTCGGCCCGGGTCGGGACGCTGTCGAGCGCCCCGGATCGGGTGCAGCTCACCGCCGCCGCCGCATTGGCGAACCGCAACACCTCGGCGACGGGCAGACCCTGCAGCAGGCCCGCGATGAACGCGCCCCGGAAGACATCACCCGATCCCGTCGTGTCCACGGCCGACACGCCGAACCCTCCGACCGGCACGAACCGGTCGCCGTCCAGCGCCACCGCGCCGCGCTCGCCGACCGTGACCGTCAGCAGGCCCGCATTCCAGGCGCGCATCCTGCGGAGCGCGCGCTCCATGTCACGCTCGCCCGTCAGCGCTTCGGGCAGGTGCTCGGAGAGTACCGGGTGCGATGCCGTGCGGATCAGGTCTTCCGTCAGCGGTGTCAGGTGATCCAGGTCCGTCACCACGGGCACACCCGCCGCCCGCGCAATGCGGGCCGCGGCGAGGCTCGCGCGCGGATCCACATCGTCCACCAGCACCGCGCGGGCCGCTCGCAGCGCGGCCACGGGCAGGTCCTCGTCGGCGATCAGGAGGGAGGCCGGCCGGTCCCAGAGCACCACGCGCTCGCCGGACGAGTGGTCGATCAGGATGGCCGCGAACTGGCTGCCGCCACGCCGGCAGACGGTGAGCGTGACGTCCACGCCTCGCGCCGCGAGCGCATCGACCAGCCGCCGGCCGTCCTCGTCATCGCCCACGGCGCCGGCGTACGCCGCGCGCAGGTCGAAGGCCCGGCAGGTCGCCATGGCCGTGGCCACCTGCCCGCCGCATGTGACGGCGTGCCCGACGAGGCGCATCTTCGACGCGGGACCATGGAACTGCGGAGCGGAGGGCAGGCGGTAGACGTAGTCCACCGAGCTCGCGCCAATGCCGACGACGTCGAACACGGGTGTATCGTATCGCGTCAGGGGTGTGCGATGAGATCACGACCGGACGGCGCGAGCCAGGCCCTCACCCTGACGGCCGTCGTGGCGGCCACGCTGGCCGTGCACGCGCAGGATTGGCCGCAGTGGCGCGGGCCCGCCCGCGACGGCGTCATCGCGGCCTTCACGCCGCCGGCCGCGTGGCCCGGCCGGCTCACGCGCCGGTGGCAGGTGGAGGTCGGCACCGGCTACGCGACTCCGCTGGTCGTGGGCGATCGCGTCTTCACCTTCACGCGCCAGGGCGACGAGGAGGTGCTGCGTGCGATGGACGCCGCCACCGGCAGGCGTCTCTGGCGCGCGGCCTACCCCGCGGTGTTCGCGATGAACCCGGAGACACGACAGCACGGGCCCGGCCCGAAGTCCACGCCCACGTTCGCGGACGGCCGGATCTTCACGCTCGGCATGACGGGCGTGGTGTTCGCGTTCGACGCCCGCGAGGGCCACGTCCTCTGGCAGGCGCCCGCGCCGCCCGTGCAGCCGCAGTATCACACCGCCATGTCACCTGTCGCCGAGGGCAACCTCGTCATCGTGCACGTCGGCGGCCAGGACAACGGTGCGCTCACGGCGTTCGACGTGGCCTCGGGCCGGATCGCCTGGCGGTGGACCGGTGACGGTCCCGCCTACGGCTCGCCCATGGTCGCCACGCTCGGCGGCACGCGGCAGGCGATCACCTTCACGCAGAGGAACTTCGTGGGCGTGTCGCTCGCGGATGGCGCGCTGCTGTGGCGGCGCCCCTACACGACCCCCGCGACCACCACCGCGCAGACGCCGGTCGTCCACGAGGACCTGGTGATCGAGTCGGGCCGGGCCAACGGCATCACGGCCTTCCGCCCCACGCGCGCGGGCCGCACGATCTTCTCGCTCGAGGACGACGGCGAGCTGGTGGTGATGCGGGCCAGCCGGACCGGCTTCGAGCCGGTGGCGCAGTACGAGGTGGCCACGAGCGCCACGTGGCCGCAGCCCGCCATCTCGGGCCGCCGGATCTTCGTGAAGGACGCATCGTCGCTCACGCTCTGGACGGTTGATTAGCGTCGGGAGTCGGACCCCAAGACCCATGCGCCGACCCGCCATTCTCCTCACCCTGACCGTCGTCCTCGCGGGAGGCGTTGCTCCCCTCGCGCGGCAGGACGATCGTGCCCGTGCCCTCGACGAGCAGATCGGGCGCATCTTCGACGCGAACGAGTACGCCGTCCCGCGGTTCGGTCCGGCACGCTGGCGCCCGGATGGCACGAGCTACACCACGGTGGAGCCCGCGGCGTCGCCGGAAGGCGCGTCGGACATCGTCCGCTACGATGCCGCCACCGGCGCGCGCGAGGTGCTCGTGGCGGGCGCGCGGCTCGTCCCGGCGGGCCAGGCGGCCGCGCTCGCCATCGACGACTACGCCTGGTCGTCCGACGGGCGACGGCTCCTGATCTTCACGAACACCAGGAAGGTGTGGCGCGACAACACGCGCGGGGACTACTGGGTCCTGGGCCTCGAGGACGGCACGCTCGTGAAGCTGGGCGGCCGCGCGCCCGGGTCGTCGCTGATGTTCGCGAAGTTCTCGCCCGACGGCACCCGAGTCGCCTACGTGCGGCAGCACGACATCTACGTGGAGCGGCTTGCCGACGCGCGCATCCGTCGCCTCACGACCGACGGGTCGGCGACCAGAATCAACGGCACGTCCGACTGGGTGTACGAGGAGGAGTTGGGCGTCCGCGATGGCTTCCGTTGGAGCCCGGACGGGCGGTCCATCGCCTACTGGCAGTTCGACACCACGGGCGTCGGGCTCTTCACGCTCGTCAACTCCACCGAGTCGCTCTATCCGGCGCTCATGGTGATTCCCTATCCGAAGGCGGGCACCGCCAACGCCGCGGTGCGTATCGGGGTGGTCTCCGCCGACGGCGGGAAGACGAAGTGGATGCGGACGCCGGGCGACCCGCGCCAGACCTACCTGGCCCGGATGGACTGGATCGATGAGCGCACGCTGGCCATCCAGCAGTTGAACCGGCTGCAGAACCGGAACGACTTCCTGCTGGCGGATGCCCGGAGCGGAGAGGGGCGACGCGTCTTCCGCGACGAGTCGAAGACGTGGGTGGACGTGGTCGACCACGTCGAGTGGATCGACGCGGGCGCCGCGTTCCTCTGGCTGAGCGAGCGCGACGGGTGGCGGCATCTCTACCGCGTGCCGCGCGAGGGCGGCGTCGCCCTCCTGATCACGCGCTTCGACGCGGACGTCATCGACCTCGCCGGCCTGGACGAGCCCGGCGGATGGGTCTATTTCACCGCCTCCCCCGGCGATGCGACCGGGCAGTACCTCTACCGTGCGCGGCTCGATGGCGCCGGCGCGCCGGAGCGTGTCACGCCTCGCGATCAGCCGGGCACGCACGGCTACGTGCCGGCCCCGGGCGGCCGCCTCGCGTTCCACACGTGGTCGCGGTTCGACACGCCACCCGCCACGGATGTCGTGGACCTCGCGGCGCACGCATCCCTCCGCGCGCTCACCGACATCGAACCGCTCCGGGCGAAGGTGGCCCCGCTGGTCCAGCCTGGCGTGGAGTTCTTCGCCGTGGACATCGGCGAGGGCGTTGCGCTCGACGGCTGGATGCTCAAGCCTTCCCACTTCGATCCCGGGCGACGCTACCCGGTGATCGTGTTCGTCTACGGCGAGCCGGCCAGCCAGACCGTCGTGGATCGCTGGGGCGCCGGGCGCACGCTCTTCCACCGGGCGCTCGCGGAGGCCGGCTACGTCATTGTCAGCGTGGACAACCGCGGGACGCCCGCGCCCAGGGGCGCCAGGTGGCGCAAGGCGGAGTACGGCGCCGTCGGCGACCTGGCGTCGAAGGATCAGGCGGCGGCCATCCGGGCGTTGATCGCCCGGCATGCGTTCCTCGACCGGGAGCGCGTCGGCATCTGGGGCTGGAGCGGCGGCGGATCGAACACGCTCCAGGCCCTCTTCCGGTTCCCCGACGTGTTCCACGTCGGCGTCTCGGTCGCGCCGGTGCCGGACAAGGCCCTCTACGACACGATTTATCAGGAGCGCTACATGGGCCTGCCGGAGGACAATGTGGAGGGTTACCGCGTGGCCTCACCCATCAACCACGCCGAGGGATTGAAGGGCCACCTGCTCCTCGTCCATGGCAGCGGCGACGACAACGTGCACTACCAGGGGACGGAGCGTTTGATCAACAGGCTGATCGAGCTGAGGAAGTCGTTCGACGTGATGGTCTACCCGAACCGCACCCACGCCATCGCGGAGGGGCCTGGCACGACGGCTCATGTCTACCGTCGGATTGCGCGCCACTTCCTGACGTCCCTGCCTGCGGGCGGGCGCTGATCGGGATGCGCGCGGACTCCCAGCTCGCGTTCGTGCTCGGTGGCGGCGGCGCGCGCGCGGCGTACCAGGTGGGCGTGCTCCGCCACATCGCGTCGCGCCATCCGGATCTCGCGCCAGGCATCCTCACGGGCGTGTCCGCCGGCGGCATCATCGCCACGCACCTGGCCTCGCGCCCCGGCAGCTTCGCGGACTCCACGGCGAGGCTCTCGGACCTCTGGCTGGATCTGCGCATCGACCAGGTCTTCAGGGTCGGCCCGCTCGGCCTCGGCTCGCGCGTCACGCGGTGGGGCGCGAAGCTGCTCTCGGGCGGCGCGGACACGCCACGCGTGCGAAGCCTGCTCGACACGGCGCCGCTGCGCGATCTGCTCGAGCGGACCCTGAGCGTGGAGGCCGGCGGCACGGTGCCCGGCATCGCGCGCAACCTGCAGGCGGGGCGCCTGGACGCGGTGGCGCTCACCGCCTCCAGCTACACGACGGGCCAGTCGGTCACCTGGGTCGAGGGACGTGAAGGCTGCGGCCGGCTGGCGTTCGAGGGGCCGCAGCGGCAGAGCGTGGGCGGGTGCCTCCGCATCGACCACGTGATGGCCTCCGCCGCGCTCCCGTTCTTCTTCCCGGCCGTGCACGTGGACGGTGCGTGGTACGGCGATGGCGGCATCCGGCTCACCGCGCCCCTCTCGCCGGCCATTCACCTGGGCGCCCGCCGCATCATGGCGGTGTCCACACGCTATTCGCGCACGCGCGCGGAGGCCGAGCGGCCTGCGGTGGATGGCTACCCGCCGCCGGCGCAGGTCGCCGGCGTGCTGCTGAACGCCATCTTCCTGGACCTGCTGGACGCCGACGCCGAGCGGCTGCAGGCGCTCAACGCGCTGGTCGATCGCCTGCCGGGCGGGGCGCGCGCCGGCCTGCGGCACATCGATCTGCTGGTGATTCGCCCCTCGCGCGACCTGGGCCGGCTGGCCAACGAATTCGAGGCGGACCTGCCGCGGCCGTTCCGCTTCATGGTCCGCGGCCTCGGGAGCCGCGAGACACGGTCGAACGACATGCTGAGCCTGCTGATGTTCCAGCCCGACTACCTGCAGCAACTGGTGGAGCTGGGCGAGGCCGATGCGCTCGCGCGACGCGCGGAGATCGACGCGTTCCTCGACGCGGGCCCGCGAACCTGAGAACCCCAGAACCCGCTCTACCGCCTGATCGTGGCCGACCCGCTGAACGTCTTGAAGCGGAAGCGCGCGCTGCCGCCGCCGTTCAGGTCCCCCCGGAAGTTCCGGCGGCCGCTCGACTGCAGCGTGACGGGCAGGTCGCTGTTGAAGCGGCCGCTGAAGCTGTCGAAGTCGATGGACCCGCGCGCGCTGTCGGGGAGGCGCACCCGCGCGTCGCCGCTGAAGCTCTCGATGTCCAGCCCGTCGCCATCGCTCCAGGCGCCGGCCGCGAGCTCGATGTCGCCGCTGAAGGTCTTCAGACGGTGCGCCCCCTGCACGTTCTCCACCTCGATGGGCGCGCTGAAGGAGTTGACGTCGAGGCGCATGCTCGATGGCACCTGGATGTCGAAGTCGGTCTCGACCACGTTGTCGTTGTCGCGCTCGACGAGCCGGTGGTTGGCGTTCACCTCGACGGAGTCGCCGCTCTGCCGGACGTCGATCTGGATGTCGCGCAGGCGGTCGGCGCGCGCGCGGCGGATGGCGTGAATCACCACCTGGCTGCTGCCGGTGCCGCGGATGGTCACGCGGCCGGAGAACGTGCGCAGGCGGAGCGTGCCCCCGGGCTGCACGCTGAGCGTGCGGTCGAAGGTCTCCTCCTGCCGGGACTGGGCGGAGGCCGGGACGGAGGCGGCGACGAGCACGGCCAGGCACGCGGCGGCCAGGCCGGCGGGACGTGCGAAACGGGCGGAAGCGGTCATATTCACCTCGTCGGGCCGCAGGTCCGGCGCGCCCGTCAACAGCAGTAGACGGGGAGCGCGCGCGAAACGTTGACGCCCGACTGGGTTACCATGGCGCGGTTCTGGGCAGCCGCGTCGGGCCGGGCCGCGCCGAAGGCGGCGTGGCCCCGGCGGGCGATAGGTCGGGCCCGGTGCGGATGGAGGTCTCGCGCGTGGCATCCGGCAAACGTCGACCGGGGTGGGTCCTCCCGCTCCTCATGATCGCCCTGGGCCCGTCCGCGGTGCCGGCTTCCCAGGCGCCGCCCGCGCCCGTGCTCCCGCTCGACGTCGCGGTCACGACGGCGCTGGGCCAGAACCGCCACGTGCAGATCGATCGCCTCGAAGCCGATCGGGCCGTGCAGGAGCTGGAGGCGATGAAGACGCGCCGCCGGCCGCTGTTCGACGTGACGGTGCTGGGGGGCTCACTGGTGGCGCCGCTCAGCTTCCGCTTCCCCGCGGGCCTGTTCGGCTCGTTCGCTCCCATCGGGCCGGTGCCGCCCGCCGAGACCACGCTCACGACGAACCCTCGCCTGACCAGCGTGGTCGTGGCCCGCGTCGTCCAGCCGCTGACGCAGCTGCGCCGGATCGGCTTCGGCGAGAGTGCGCTGGACCTGGGACGGCAGGTGGCCGCCGAACGCGTCCGGACCCGCGAGGCGGAGGTCGCCGCCAACGTGCGGCGGCTCTACTACGGCATCGTGCAGGCCGAGGCCGGGTTGCGCGCACGCGAGGAGTCGGTGCGGCTCTACGGCGAGCTGGCACGTGTCGTCGAGCGGTATGCCGCCGAGGAACGGGTGCTGCCCGCCGAGGTGCTGTCGATTCGTGTCGGGCTGATGCAGCAGCAGTTCGAACTCACCTCCCTGGGCCGCACCGCGCAGGGCTATCGCGAGCAGCTCAACGCGCTCCTGGGGCGCGGGATCGACGAGGCGTTCTCGGTGGAGCCGCTCGGCCCGGTGCCGGTGGACGCCCTCGACGCGGGCGCGGCCGAAGCGCAGGCCGTGGAGGATCGTCCGGAGGTCCGCATCGGCCGCCTGCAGTCCGAGCAGGCGACGTTCGATCTCCGGGCCAGCGCGTCGCCGGGCCTGCCCGACGTGAGCGTGGCGTTCAACTACGCCGGCTTCTACGGCTTCGATCTCCTCCCGCACCATGGCGCCCAGCTGGGGGTCATGGCGACCTGGGAGCCCTGGGACTGGGGGCGCCGCAAGGCCGAGCGCGAGCGCAAGCGCCTGGCCGTCGAGCAGGCCGGGCTCGCCGCGCGGGAGGCCGAGACGCGCGTGCGCGTCGATGTGCGGGCCCGCACGCGCGAGGTCCAGGATGCGTTCGAGCGCGTGCGGCTGAGCGAGGCCGCGCGCGAGGCCGCGCGCGAGCGCCTGCGCGTGGCCACCGAGCGGTACAGCCGCGAGGCCGCGCTCGAGCGCGACCTGCTCGAGGCGCAGACCGCGCTCGCGCAGGCCGATTTCGCCAGTCAGCAGGCGCTTGGCGCCTACTGGAGCGCCCGTGCCGAGCTCGAGCGCGCGAGGGCTGCCCGATGACCACAATGCTCACACGTTCCGGAATCCCGTTGGTGCTCGCTGGTGCCCTGGCGGGGTGCCACGCGAGCGAGCCGTATCAGAAGCCCGTCACGCCTGTGATGCTCGAGCAGGTCCGGGCCGAGCCGACGGCCAGCACCCGGCGGTACTCCGCCGTCATCGAACCGGCCAATCGCATCGATGTCGCGTTCCGGGTCGGCGGCTACGTCACCAGCCTGGCCTCCGTGGGCGGCCGCGCCATCCAGGAGGGCGACGCAGTGGCGCGGGGAGCGGTCCTCGCGTCGGTGCGGGCCGAGGATTACGAGGCGAAGCTCGGCCAGGCACGGGCGGCCGTGGCCGAGGCCGAGGCCGCTCGCGGCGCGGCCAGCCAGGTGCTGGCGCGCGCGGAGGCCCTGCATGCGGCACGCAGCCTCACGAAGCCCGAGCTCGAGCAGGCCCGGGCCGCCGTCGCGTCGATTGACGCCCGCCTGTCCGGGGCCCAGGCCCTCGTCCGCGAGGCCGAGCTCGCCCGCGGCGACGTGGAGCTCAAGTCGCCCATCTCGGGCACGGTGCTCAGGCGCACCATCGAGGTGGGCTCGCTCGTCGGGCCGGGCACGCCGGCCTTCACCGTCGCCGACGCCAGCGCCGTGCGCGTCATCATCGGCGTTCCCGACAGGATGCTCGGGCGGTTCCGGATGGGCGAGACCGAGCGCGTGAGCGCGGACGCGGTGCCGGGGCGCCGGTTCGACGGCCGCATCACGAAGGTGTCGCCCTCGGCGGATCAGCGAAGCCGATTGTTCGACGTCGAGCTCACCGTGCCCAACGCCGATGGGGCGCTTCGCCCCGGCATGGTCGCCACGCTGGACGCGGTGCAGGCCGGCGAGGCAGGTACCCGGGAGGCGATCACCGTGCCCCTGGCCGCCGTGGTGCGCGGGGACGGTGGCGACGGCTACGCCGTCTTCGTCGTGGAGGATGCCCAGGGCGGGCCCGTCGCACGGACACGGGCGGTCCGGCTGGGCGACCTGGTGGGCAACCGCATCGCCGTCCTCGGCGGGCTCGCCGAGGGTGAGCGCGTCATCGTGCGCGGCGCGACGATCGTCGCCGACGGTGAGCGGGTGAACCCGGCCCCGTAGGATCACGCCGCCATGACTCACGGCCAGTCGGACGCCGACATCATCCGCGACACGCGCAACACCGCGCGCTACTTCGTGGAGCATCCCCACATCGCCTGGGTGCTGCTCCTGGTCACCTTCGTCGCCGGGGCCTTTGCCTACATGCGGATGCCCAAGCTCAAGGATCCCCGCGTGCCGGTGCTCTACGCCGCGGCCGTGTGCCCGTGGCCGGGCGTCTCCGCCGAACGGATCGAGCAGCTCGTCACGCGGCGAATCGAGGAGCGGATCGCCGAGAACCCACGCGTGGTGCGCATCGAGTCCACGACCCGCGGCAACGTGGCCATCGTCGTCCTCAAGCTGGACGAGGAGACCGACGACTCGGCCAGGGAGTTCGACGACATCGCGCAGCGCCTGACCTCGCTGCGGGACCTGCCCGAGGGCGCCGGTCCCGTGGAGTTCATGAAGGACTTCGGCGACACCTCGGCGCTGCTCCTCACCGTGGCCAGCCCGAAGGTGGACGACGTGGAGCTGGCGGTGCGCGCGGGCGCCATCCGCGAGTCGATCGAGCGCGCGCGGCGCGAGGCGGGCCCGGGGCCGCGCGTGTCGATGGTGGCCGCGTTTCCGCAGTCCATCGATCCGGACGCGCCCGCCAGGCAGCGGGATCTCATCCGGACGCTCGCCCAGGAGATGCGCCTGGGCACCGGGTTCCGGCCGCTCGAAGGGCCGGGCTTCGTCGGCCTCGACTTCGAGACCGCGCTCGACGAGCCGGTGCTCGTCTCGCGGATGACAGCCCTCATCCGCGAGCGGCTGGCGGGCTCGCAGGCGCACCCGGACGTGTGGCCGCCGGCCCTCGTGCGGCGGCCGGAGGACACCTTCGACGCCCTGGCCCGTGTGGCCGGCGACAAGTACAGCTATCGCGAGCTCGACCAGTTCACCGACGTCATCAAGCGGACGCTGCAGAACGTGCCGCAGGTGGCGAAGGTCACCCGTGCGGGCATCCTCCCCGAGCAGATCTTCCTCGAGTACTCGCAGCAGCGCCTGGCCGGGTTCGGCCTGCAGCCGGCGGCGCTCCTCCAGTCGCTCTCCGGGCGGACGACGACGGGAGCGGCCGGCCTCATCGAGGTCGAAGGCCGCAACCTGCTCATCGATCCGTCGGGGGAGTTCGTGTCGGAGCGCGACATCGGCGACGTGATCATCGGGCGCTCGGGTGCCGGCCGGCCCGTCTACCTGCGCGACGGGGTGGACATCATCCGCGGGTACCAGACGCCCGCGCGGTACCTGAACTACTACCTCGCGCGGCAGCCGGACGGCACCTGGCGGCGCGCACGCGCCGTGACCCTGTCGGTCCAGATGCGGCCGGGGGAGCAGATCGGCGACTTCGGCGTCGAGGTGGACCGGGCGCTCGCGACGCTCGGCGTGGCCATTCCGGCGGATCTGATCCTCGCGCGACCGTCCGACCAGCCGCTGCAGGTGCGCGAGAGCGTGGACCTCTTCATGCGGAGCCTCTACGAGGCCATCGTCCTCGTGGTGCTCGTCGCCCTGGTGGGGTTCTGGGAATGGCGCTCCGCGCTCGTGATGGCGCTCGCCGTGCCCATCACGCTCGCGATGACCTTCGCCTTCATGCGCCTGCTCGGCATCGATCTCCAGCAGGTGTCCATCGCATCGCTCATCATCGCGCTCGGTCTGCTCGTGGACGACCCGGTCGTGGCCGGCGACGCCATCAAGCGGTCCCTGGACGACGGGCAGCCACCGCGGATCGCCGCCTGGCTCGGGCCGACGCGCCTGGCCACGGCCATCCTGTTCGCGACCATCACCAACATCGTGGCCTACGCGCCGTTCCTGATGCTCAGCGGCGGCATCGGCGACTTCATCTACAGCCTCCCGGTGGTGCTGGCCAGCTCCCTGGTGGCATCGCGCATCACCTCGATGACCTTCATCCCGCTGCTCGGGTACTACCTCCTCCGCCCCTCGCCCCGGCGGTCCGACCCCGCCGACCGCACGAGGGGCGCGGCGGGCGTGTACTACCGGCTGGCGGGGACGCTGATCGAGCACCGCTGGCTGTCGCTGGCCGGGGCCGTCGTGCTGCTCGTGGCCGGCGGCGTCCTCGTCCGCGGCGTGAAGATCCAGTTCTTCCCGAAGGACCTGTCCTACCTCTCGTACGTCGACGTGTGGCTGCCCGAGGATGCGGCGCTCACGGCCGCCGACGAGGCCGCGCAGCAGGCCGAGGCCGTGGTGCGCGAGGTGACCGAGGAGTACGGCCGGGCGATGGGCCGCGATGCGGCCGGCGCGCCGACGCTCCGCTCGGTCACCACGTTCGTGGGCGGCGGCGGCCCGCGCTTCTGGTTCTCGGTGGCGCCGGAGCTGGTGCAGCCCAACTACGCCCAGCTCGTCGTGAACGTGACGGACAAGCACGACACCGCCATGCTCGTGCCCCTGTGGCAGCAGCGGCTCTCGGCGGCCATTCCCGGCGCGCGCATCGACGTCCGGCAGCTCGAGACCGGCAAGCCGGTCGGCATCCCCGTCCAGGTGCGCATCGTCGGCGAGCGCATCGACACGCTGCGCGATCTCGGCGGACGGGTGGCGGCCATCCTCCGCGCCGTGCCGCAGGCCGACCGGGTGCGCGACGACTGGGGCGCGGACAGCTTCACCGTGCGCCTCACCGTCGATGCCGATCGGGCGAACTTCGCGGGCCTCTCGAACCGCGAGGTGGCGCTGTCGTCCGCGACGGCGATGAACGGGCTGCCGGTCACCTCGCTGCGCGAGGAGGATCGCCGCATCCCGGTCCTCGCCCGGCTTCGCCTCGAGGACCGGGCGCGCCTCACCGACATCCAGGATCTCTACGTCTACTCGCTGCAGAGCGAGGCGCGCGTGCCGCTCAGCCAGGTCTCCAGGGTCGAGTACGGGATGACGACCGAGAAGATCCGGCGCCGGAATCAGTTCCGGACCCTGACGGTGGCCGCCTTCCCGGTCCCCGGCGCGCTGCCCTCCGAGGTGCTGCGCGCGGCGCAGCCGGCCATCGACGCCCTCGCGAGGGAGATGCCGCCCGGCTATCGCCTCGAGATCGGCGGTGAGCAGGAGGAGCAGCAGAAGGGGTTCGGCGAGCTGGCGCTGGTGATGCTCGTCTCGGTGGTGGCGATCTACCTCGCGCTCCTCTTCCAGTTCAAGAACGCCGTCAAGCCGCTCATCGTGTTCTCGGCCATCCCCTTCGGCGTCATGGGCGCGCTCGTCAGCCTCGTCGCCATGGGCGCGCCCTTCGGCTTCATGGCCTTTCTCGGCATCGCCAGCCTCATCGGTGTCATCGTCAGCCACGTGATCGTGCTCTTCGACTACATCGAGGAGGCCCACGCGAAGGGCGAGCCGCTGATGGACGCCCTGCTCGACGCCGGTGTCGCCCGCCTGCGCCCGGTCGTGGTCACGGTGGGGGCGACGGTCTTCGGGCTCGTGCCCCTGGCGCTGCACGGCGGGCCGCTGTGGGAGGGCCTGTGCTACACGCAGATTGGCGGGCTCACCATCGCGACCGTGGTGACGCTGGTCCTGGTGCCGGTGCTGTACGCCATCTTCGTGCTCGACATCGGGCTGGTGCGGTGGGAGCGGCCGGCGGCGGACTGAGCAGAGCCGTCCCCTCACACGGAGTCGGCGTCCCTGACGACCGAAGTCGGCCGGTGGGCCGACTTCAGGCGTGCGGTCGTTCCCCACTGACCTTCTCTGCTCAGTTTTTCGAGATCCCGCCAGATTCCTGCGCCGGTTGTGCCGTTTCCTGCGCCATGCAAGGCAGGGGGGACGCCCGCCCTTCCCGGCCGCTCATGCCGGATTGGGTGGGGGACTCGAGCACATGAGACACACACACCTTCGCCTGGCGATCCTGTTCAGCATGGCCGGAATTGTCCTGACGGCGGCACCCGACCGGGCCTGGGCCGAGGGCGCCGAGGCCCGGCTGCAGACGCGAGAAACCTGTGTCCGATCGCAGGGCTACTGGTCCACCCATGCCGCGGAATGGCCCACGAGCACGCTGGTGCTGGGAAACCCGGGCAATCCTGCGCACACCTACAGCGCGTCCGAACTGCTGTCGCTGCTCCGGGCGCGGGCGAGCAACGACGCCAGCCTCATCCTGGCGAAGCAGCTGATTGCCGCGAAGCTGAACGTGGCCGCCGGTGCGCGACCCGACCCGGTGGCCCTCGAACTCGCGCGCGCCGACGAGCTGCTGGCCCTGTTCACCGGTCGTCTGCCGTACCGGCTCGGCCCGCGCACGCCCGTGGGTGGCGAAATGACGGCGGTGGCCCTCGTGCTCGAGGCCTACAACACGGGCCGTGTGCCCGGAAGCTGCGGTGTGGTCAACCGGGCGCCCATCGCCAACGCCGGGCCCGACCAGACCGTAGCGGTCGGAGCGACGGTCACGCTGAATGGAACGGCGTCCACCGATCCGGACGGCCAGGCCCTGACCTTCAACTGGGCGTTCGTCTCCGTGCCGTTGGGAAGTGGCGCGACGCTGGCCGACGCGAGCTCGCCCACCCCGTCGTTCGTGGCCGACCTCCCCGGCCGCTACGAGGTCCGACTCATCGTCCGCGACGGGACGCTCGAGAGCGCGCCGGACACCGTGGTCGTCTCCACGCTGAACTCGGCACCCACCGCCCACGCGGGGCCCGACCAGACGCTGCTCGTCGGTGCGACCGCGCAGCTGACCGGTGCGGGGTCCACCGACCCGGACGGCGACGCACTGACCTATGCGTGGTCGTTCGTCTCGGGTCCGGCAGGCAGCGCCGCGGCGCTGTCGGATCCGGCGGCGGTCTCGCCCGCGTTCGTGGTGGATCTGCCCGGCTCCTACGTCGTGCAGCTCGTCGTGTCTGACGGGGCACTCGCGAGCGAGGTCGACACCGTCACGATTACGACCGCCAACTCGGTGCCGGTGGCCCGCGCGGGCGACGATGCCACGGGTGCGGTGGGCGATCGGATCGTCCTCGACGGAAGCGTGTCGAGCGACGTGGACGGCGATCCGCTGACGTATCGGTGGTCCTTCGCCTCGCGCCCGGCGGGCAGCGCCGCGGTGCTCGAGGCCGAGACCACCGTCGCGCCGGCTTTCACCCTCGACGCGTTCGGGGAGTACGTCGTGCAGCTGATCGTGAACGACGGCACCGCGGACAGCCCCGCCGACACGGTGGTCATCACCACACGCAATACGGCACCGGTGGCGGACGCGGGGCCCGACCAGTCGATCGTCGTGGGCGCGCTGGTGACGCTGGACGGCAGCGGATCGCGCGACGTCGACGGCCACGCCCTGACGTACCGCTGGGCGCTCACGACCACGCCTGCCGGCAGCGCGGCCACGCTGAGCGATCCGGCC
>CAUJDN010000037.1 GCA_963169195.1 Acidobacteriota bacterium
CGGGCCGGCCGCGGCGCACGGGGCGGCCTAGCCCGCCTTCTCCATCAGCGTGATCGGCTTGGCCCGGTTCTCGACCACGTCGCGCGTGATGACGCACTCGCGGATCTTCTTCTGGCCCGGGATCGTGTACATCAGGTCGAGCATCAGGTTCTCGATGACCATCCGCAGCCCGCGCGCGCCGATCTTGCGCTTGAGGGCCGCCTCGGCGATCGCCTCGAGGGCGTCGTCGGCGAACTTCAGCTTGACGTTCTCGAACTCGAACAGGCGCTGGTACTGGCGCGTGAGCGCGTTGCGCGGCTGGGTGAGGATCTGGACCAGCGCCGGCTTGTCGAGCTCGTGCAGCGTGCCCACCACCGGCAGGCGCGCCACGAACTCGGGGATCAGGCCGTACTTGATCAGGTCTTCCGGCTCCACCTGCTCGAGCACCGCGCCGAGCTCGCGCTGCGCCACCGACCGCACGTCGGCCTTGAAGCCGAGCGTCTTGCGGCCCGTGCGCCGCCCGATCACCTTCTCGAGCCCGACGAACGCCCCGCCGCAGATGAAGAGGATGTTGGTCGTGTCGACCTGGAAGAACTCCTGGTGGGGGTGCTTGCGCCCGCCCTGCGGCGGCACGTTGGCCACCGTGCCCTCGAGGATCTTCAGCAGCGCCTGCTGCACCCCCTCGCCCGAGACGTCGCGCGTGATCGACGGGTTCTCGTCCTTGCGGCCGATCTTGTCGATCTCGTCGATGTAGACGATGCCCTGCTGGCACTTCTCGATGTCGCCGCCGGCCGCCTGCAGCAGCTTGAGGATGATGTTCTCCACGTCCTCGCCGACGTAGCCGGCTTCGGTGAGCGTGGTGGCGTCCACGATGGTGAAGGGCACCGAGAGCAGCTTGGCCAGCGTCTGCGCGAGCAGCGTCTTGCCCGTGCCGGTCGGGCCGATGAGCAGGATGTTCGACTTCGTGAGCTCGACGTCCGTGCGGCTGCGCGGCTGCTTCTGGATTTCGAGCCGCTTGTAGTGGTTGTAGACCGCGACGGCCAGCTTCTTCTTCGTCAGTTCCTGGCCGATGACGTACTCGTCCAGGAACTTCTTGATCTCGGGCGGCGTGGGCAGCGACGTGCGCGTGCCCCGGGTGTCGAACTTGTTGTCGTCCGCAATGATGTCGTTGCACACCTCCACGCATTCATCGCAGATGAACACGGTGGGGCCGGCAATGAGCTTCCTGACGTCGTTCTGGTCCTTGTTGCAGAACGAGCAGCGCAGGATTTCGCCGCCGTCGCCGTTCTTCTTCACCATTGGGTCGTCACCCCTAGGTTACACCCGTTTCCGAATGACATCGTCAATAATTCCGTAGTCCTTGCCCTGCTCGGGACCCATGATGTAGTCCCGTTCGGTGTCGTCCTGGATGCGCTTCGGATCCTGGCCGGTGTGCTTCACCAGGATCTCGTTGATGCGCTCGCGCATGCGCAGGATTTCCTTGGCGGCGATGTCGATGTCGGTGGCCTGCCCGCCCAGCCCGCTCATCCACGGCTGGTGGATGAGGATGCGCGAGTTCGGCAGCGAGAACCGCTTGCCCTTCGTGCCCGCCGCCAGCAGCACGGCCGCGATCGACGCCGCCTGCCCGATGCAGTAGGTCTGCACGTCCGGCCGGATGAACTGCATCGTGTCGTAGATGGCGAAGCCGGCGGTGATGGACCCGCCCGGACTGTTGATGTAGAGCAGGATGTCCTTGTCCGGATCCTCCGCTTCGAGGAACAGCATCTGCGCGATGGCCAGGTTCGCCACGGCGTCGTCGATCGGCGTGCCGATGAAGATGATGTTGTCCTTGAGCAGCCGCGAGAAGATGTCGTACGCCCGCTCGCCGCGGTTCGTCTGCTCGACCACCATCGGGACGAGCTGGTTCTGAGGCACTCCGTATCGCATGCGATTCCCTGATCCCTGATCCCCGATCCCTGATCCCCGTCCCCTCTATATCGTCACAATCCTAGCTTTTCCCAAGGCCCAGGCCACCGCCTTTTCGCGGCGGAGGCCGGCCGCCAGCCGCGGCAGCTCGCCGTCCTGCTGGAGCCGGGCGCGGATGGCCGCCGGCGACCTGCCCGTGCCTTCCGCGTATTTCGCGAACTCGGCGTCCATGTCCGCCTCGGTCACCGTGAGGGACTCGCGCCTGGCGATTTCGTCCAGCGCCATGGCCGACTTCACCGAGTCGGCAGCCGGCTCGGCCTGGCCCTGCCGGAAGGCGGCCCAGTCGATCTGCGTCTGGCGCGGGTCGACCCGCTGATCCATCAGCCGGCGCGCGAAGCCCTGCACGCGCCGATCCACCTCGCGGTCGAGGAGCGACGCGGGGACCGCAAAGGGCACCCGGTCGGACAACTTCTTCAGGAGGTCGTTGCGGAGTTCCCGCTCGGAGGCCTCCGCGGCCTCGGCCTCGAGATCGGCCCTGACGCGGGCGCGCAGGGCGTCGAGCGACTCGAAGTCACCGAGGTCCTTGGCGAACTCGTCGTCCAGGGCCGGCACCACGCGGCGTTTGAGCTCCTTGATCGTCACCGTGTAGTCCACGGTACTGCCGGCGAGGTCCGGGGTGGAATAGTCGTTCGGGTAGGTCAGCGTGAACGACTTCGTCTCGCCCACCGACATGCCGATCAGCTGGTCGTCGAACCCCGGTGGATTGGCCGCGTCGCCGAGCTCGATGGAGACCTGCTGGTGACGGTCTTCCTCGCCGCGCTGGCCGTCCTTGTCGGTGCCCCGGCGGACCAGATCCATCACGACGGTCTGGCCCGTGTCCACCGCGGAGCCGTCCACGGGCTCGAAGCGGGCCGCCCGCTCGCGCAGCTGCTCGAGCGCCTGGTTCACCGACTCCTCGTCCACGACCACCGGCTGCCGCCGGAGTTCGATGGTGGAGAGGTCGCCAGGGTCGAAGGACGGGACGACGTCGAAGGCGGCGGTGAAGGTCAGGGGGTGGCCTTCCTCGATTACCAGGTCCTGGATGTCCGGCGCATCCACGGGCTGCACGCCGCGGGCGGCGAGCGCGTCCTCCACGGCGTGGCCGATGAGATGCTCGGCGACATCATGCAGGATCTGCCCGCGGAACCGCTGCCGGACCACCTTGGCCGGCACCTTGCCGGGTCGGAACCCGGGCAGCTTGGCGGCCTTGCCGTACCGGGCCGCGACACGGCCGATCTCGGCGTCGACCAGCTCCGAGGGGAGCTCGACACGGAGGTGCTTGCGCGTCTCGCTGACGTCTACGATGTCCGTCTTCATTGTCAGTGGGGATGCTCGGGAGTCGTACTCTGGGTTGTGCGCCCGCCTTCGCGGCTCCGCCGCTTCGGCGCCGCAGCCTCCGCGTGAGCCTGCGGAGCGGAGGCTGGTGCGAAAGGGGGGAGTCGAACCCCCATAGCCTTGCGGCTACCGGATCCTAAGTCCGGCGCGTCTGCCAGTTCCGCCACTTTCGCGTCTCGGGTGGGCTGGAACCTTCCCTGCCAGAGTAGCATGGTTGCCCCGCGGCCGCGCGGCGGCCGCCCCCGGACGCCCAATCCGTTGCGGTGCCCCACCCTGCGTGCTACCATCGCCCCGCTCCCATGGCTGTCAACGCATCGACCCTGGATCGGTATTTCGGCCTGTTCGTCCGCGAACTGGATGCCTCCGGCGCCCCCTCGCTCGTCCGGCACGCCGACTCGCCCTCCAGTATTCCCTGTCCGACCACCGGTCGTCCGCTCCGCGTGGCCACGCTCGACAGCCGGGCTCGGGCCATCTGCCCGGCCTGCTCGGCGACCGCCGAGGGCGGGTTCGTCTCCTTCGTCGGGGACCTCAGGCTGGCATACGCCTGCCCGTCGTGCGAGCAACTGACCTGGCTGCCAGGCGCGTGAACCGCGGGCCGCATGCCCGCAGTCGGACCTCGTCTGTCACATCGCGGGTGCTAGAATTTCGAGGTCATGACGCTCGCACTGGAGTCCGCGCATGAGACCCAGGCCGCCAGGGCGTCTCCCTTCCTGAAGTGGGCTGGTGGCAAGCGGCAACTCTTGCCCCAGATTCGCCGGTTCTATCCCCCAACCTTCACCGAGTACGCCGAGCCCTTCCTGGGGAGCGGCGCGGTCTTCTTCGACCTGGCCAGCCGCGGCCTGCTCGACGGCAAGAGGGTGCTGTTGATGGACAGCAACCCGGACCTCATCGCCTCCTACGCGGCCGTTCGCGACAACGTTGACCAGGTGCTGGCGCATCTTCGGCGGCTCGCGGAGGGCCACCGTTCGGAGGGCTCCCGCTTCTACTACGGGGTGCGCGACGAGCGGTTCAACCCGATTCGCCGTTCCCTGGCGCGGGAGCGCGCCAGCGGGACTTCGGAAAGCGCTGAGCTGGCGGCGATGATGATCTATCTGAACCGCACCTGCTTCAACGGCCTGTTCCGCCTCAACGCCAAGGGAGACTTCAACACCCCCGCGGGGCGGTATACGAATCCGACGATTTGCGACGAGGCCAATCTGCGAAACGTCTCGGTGGTCCTGCAGACGCTGGGCGTCGAGCTCCGCCTGGGGGACTTCTCGGCCATCTCGGATCTGGCCGCGCCGGGCGCCTTCGTCTATTTCGATCCGCCGTACGCCCCGCTCAGCCGGACAGCCAACTTCACGTCGTACACCGCGTCAGGATTCTCGGATGCGCAACAGGGGCAGCTTCGGGATCTCGTGGTCACGCTGGCCGAGCGAAGCTCGCATGTCCTACTCAGCAACTCCGTGGCGCCGCTGACCACCCGACTGTACGAGACCTCGCGCAAGGCCCGGCGGGCCGGCCTCCGCCCCTACCGCGTTCCTGCCCGGCGGGCCATCAACTGCGACGGCTCGTCGCGCGGCTCCGTCGACGAGTACCTCGTGTCCAACGTCGATCCGGTGGAGATGGATGGCCGGTAAGGGGAAGGCTGTTGCCTCGGGCAACGACCTTCGCGACGAGGTCGTTCGTGTCGTGCGATCCCTAGACTGGCTGACCCTGTTCTTCGCCAAGGACGTGTAATTACAGGGACGTCTCTCCCTCCACCCACCACCACAGGCCCAGCGCCGAGGTCAGCAGCAGCGCCGCCAGCGCCACGGTCGGGCCCTTGGCCAGCGTGCTCGCCAGCCAGGACTCGATGGCGGTGCTCATGGCCTCGAGCGTCGGGCGCTCGACGGTCAGCCACCCCATCGACCAGGCCAGCCCCACGGCGCCCGCCACCACGAGCGCCACGCCCGCCACGACCGCGACGTTGAAACCGACGTCCACGATCTGCTCTGCGCGCCACTGCTCGCGGCCCACGCGTTCCATCACGCGGAAGGTGAATGCGCCGGGGGGCTCCGGCGCTTCGCGCGAGGCCAGCAGCCGATCCACCGCCCGCGCCATGGCCAGCCGCGCCTGGCAGCGCGCGCAGCCTGCCACGTGCGCGTGATGCTCGGCCGACAGGGCTTCGCCTTCGGCCAGGGCCTCGATGACGTCGTCCAGGTCGTCGCAGCGCACGTCAGCGGAACTCCGTCTCCAGCAGGTGGCGCAACTGCCGCTTCGCGCGGTGCAGGTGCGTCTTCACCGTCCCCATCGGCAAATCGAGTGCCTCGGCCAGATCCTCGTATCGCAGGCCCTTCAGGTAGTGGCCGTTGACGAGGACCTGGTAGTGCACCGGCAGCCGTTCAATCGCCTTCTCCATCCGATCCCGCAGGGCCAGGTCCTCGAACGCACGGTCCGCTGCGCCGAACTCGCGTGGCGGCCCGTCGCCGCCGCCCTCCAGGGGCTCGGTCTTCATGGGCCGTCGCTCCGCCGCCAGCACGTTGACGACGATGCGGTAGATCCAGGTGGAGAGCCGGGCCTCGCCGCGGAAGTAGGGGAGGCCCCGGTGCACTTTCAGGAACACGTCCTGGGCCACCTCCTCCGCCCGCGCCCGGTCGGCGATGCTCCGCGCCACGAGGGCGAACACCAGCCCCTTGTAGCGCTCCACCAGCTCCCGGAATGCGTGCTCATCGCCCTCGCGGCACCGCTCCACGAGCTCGTGCTCCGAGGTCGAGGTCATCTCCTGCGCCATTAGAGCGGTTGCCGTCGGCGATTGTTTCAGTGAAACAATTCCCGGCACGGCCGAGTCTAAGCCCTCCAACACGAGGAGCGGAAGCATGGACAGCGAGGAAGTCGTCTTTATCCTGATTCTGCCCCTGGCGGTGATCCTCGCCGGGGTGGTGGTCCTGATCGCGGCCATGCGCCATCGCGCGAAGACGCTCGAACTGGTGCACAAGGAGCGGGTGGCGATGATCGAGCGCGGCATCGTCCCGTCCGAGCTCGGGCCCGGCGGCTACGAGCAGCGGTCTGCCGCGGGGACGCGCAGCCGGTCCTTCTCGCTCGGGATCGTCGTCGTCGGCATTGGCTTCGCGTTCATGACGCTCATCGGCATCGCCGCGCAGGCGCCCAACGAGGCCGTCGGCATCGGCGGCGCCATCGTCATCCTGGGCGCGGCGTTCATCGTCCGGAGCCTGCTGACCGCGCAGCCGGACTCGCCGATGCCCGTGCCCCCGGCGTCTCGCGCGCCGGCTCCGTCCAGCCAGGCGCGTCCTGATTTCTCCCCGCCGTCCGACTTTCCCCCGTCCTCCGACGTGCTTCCTCCGCCGTCCGAGCCGCTGAACCGATGACGAGCGGCGGCCACGCCGGCGGTGATGGCGGCAGGCGTGCACGCCAGGGTAAACACGGTTGGCGGGGACCACGTAACCCGGTCATACTCACGGCGCCATCATGCCGAGCGCATCCTTTCGCCGCTGGGCGGCAACGGCCGCCCTTGTTACCGGGACGATCGTCGGGACGAGCGCTGCGAACTGGCCCGAGTGGCGCGGCCCCTCGCGCGACGGCCGTTCCCCGGAAACGGGGCTCCCGGAGTCGTGGTCACCACAGGGCGACAACCTTGCGTGGAAGGCGCCCTACGGCAGCCGCTCCTCACCGGTGGTCTTCGGCGACCGCGTCTACATCAACACGGTCGTCGGGGATCTGGGCCACGCGCAGGAGCGTCTCGTGGCGCTCGACGCCGAAACCGGCAGGCGGGTGTGGGAGCAGCGATTCAGCATCTACCTGAGCGACGTGCCCCAGCACCGCGGGGCCTGGGCGCCGCCGGCCGTGGACCCCGCCACCGGTAACATCTACGTCTTCACCGTCGGCGCACAGCTCTTCTGCCTGTCGCCAGACGGCAGGGTCCTGTGGGACCGGTCGCTGCCCGAGGACTTCGGTGCTGTCACCACGCACGGCGGCCGGACGACGTCCCCCATCATCGAGGGCGACCTCCTCATCCTGAACGCGCTGGTGCTGGCGTGGGGGGACCTGAACCGGCCGGGCAACCGGTACTTCGCCTTCGACAAGCGCACCGGCCAGGTGGCGTGGATCAGCTCGCCGCAGTCGCGACACTACGACACCAACTACTCGACGCCGATCGTCGTGGACCTGCCCACGGGCCGTGCGCTCATCGTCGGCGGGACCGACGGCGCCTATCATGCGCTCCGCGTGGGCACCGGCGAGAAGATCTGGTCGATGGAGGTGAGCAAGCGTGCCATCCTCAACAGCGCCATCGTCCGCGACGACGTCGCGTACGTCACCCACGGCGAGGAGAACATCGGCACCACCGAGATGGGGATGGTGGCGGCCCTCGACGCGACGCGGACGGGCACGCTGACCGCCGACGCCTTCCGCTGGACGACGCGCGGATTCCTCCCGACGTTCGCCTCGCCCGTGATGGACGATCGGCGGCTCTACACCGTGGACAACGGCGCCGTTGTCGGCGCGTTCGACCTGAAGACGGGCACGCGGCTGTGGACGAAGACGCTGGGCACGCTGCAGAAGGGGTCACCCGTGCTGGCGGACGGCAAGCTCTATGTCGGCACCGAGAACGGGAAGTTCTTCATCCTGCGCCCGTCGGCGACGGGCGTGGACGTCCTGGACGAGGACCTGCTCGGCACGGCGGCGGAGCCCGAGGCGATTGTCGCCTCGCCGATCGTGGCGGACGGGCGCGTCTACGTCGCGTCGATGGAGAACCTGTACGCCATCGGGACGCGCCGGCCGTCGGTCACCGGGCGCACGCCGATGGTGACGCCGCCCTCGAAGGCGCCCGTCGCATCGGTGCAGGTCTTCCCGTACGACGTGCGGGTCTCGCCGGGGAGCACGCAGGCGTTCCGGCTGCGGCTGTTCGATGCGAGGGGCGCGTTCATCCGCGAGGAGCCGGCTGCCAGCGCCGCGTGGGGGGTGGACCAGGTGCGGGGCACGGTGGACGCGACGGGCGTGTTCACGGGCGGGGAGGGAAGCTCCGCGGGCTTCGTCAGGGCCACGGTGGACGGCGTTACGGGTCGGGCGCGGGTGCGCGTCGTGGCGCCCATGCCGCTCAGCCATGACTTCGAGGATCCGGGTGGCGAGGCGCCGCCGGCCTGGTGGGTGGGCGCCCCCACGAAGCTCTTCCAGCGCACCATCGAGGGTGTCGGCAACGTGCTCGTGCGGCCTCGCGACGAAACCGTCGGGCGGCGCGCGAAGGTGCTGATTGGCCCCGCCGACTGGGCGGGCTATACGGTGGAAGCGGACGTGCGCGGCCGCGAGCAGCGACGGCAGCGCGGCGACGTGGGGATCATCAACCAGCGCTATGCCCTGGTCCTCTTCGGCAACGGTCAGAAGCTCGAGTTGCACCCCTGGCAGGCCGCCGACGAGATGACGGTCCGCATCCCGTTTGCATGGGACGCGGACACCTGGTATCGCGTGAAGCTGCGCGTGGACAACCAGGCCGACGGCACGACGCTGGTCCGGGGCAAGGTGTGGAAGAAGGGCGATGCCGAGCCGGCGCCGTGGACCATCGAGAAGCGGGACACGATTCCGCACCGCACGGGCAGCCCCGGCGTCTACGGTGACGGCATTGCCGAGGTGTATTTCGACAACCTGACGGTGTACAAGAACCGGTAGAGGTCTTGAGGACTTGAGAGCTTGAAGGTGGGACCCCAGGCTCGCAGCACCCCAAGACCCAAGACCCCAGGACCACCGCATGCGCCCCATCCTCACGTTGCTCCTGACCGCCGGCGCCGCTGTCACGCTCTCTGCCGACTGGCCGATGTGGGGCGGGACGCCGGCGCGGAACATGGTGTCCACCATGGCTGGTGCGCCCACCGTGTGGGACGTGAAGACCGGCAGGAACGTGAAGTGGGTGGCCGAGCTCGGCTCGCAGTCCTATGGCAACCCGACGGTGGGCGGGGGTGTCGTGATCATCGGGACCAACAACGAGCTGGGCCGGGATCCGAAGCAGGCGGGCGATCGGGGCGTGGTGATGGCGTTCCGGGAGTCGAACGGCGAGTTCCTCTGGCAGGCCACCTTCGAGAAGCTGACGTCGGGACGGGCGAACGACTGGCCGTTCCAGGGGATCGCCAGCTCGCCGCTCATCCTCGACGGCGTCGCGTACTTCGTGTCGAACCGCGGCCAGGTGGTCGCGGCGGACCTGGACGGGTTCCACGACGGGTCGAACGACGGGGCGATCACGGACGAGACGCTGACGGGCACGACCGATCCGGACTTCATCTGGATTTTCGACATGATGGAGGAGGTGGGCTCGTTCCCCCACAACCTCTCCAACTCGTCGCCGGTCGCGCACGGCAACCTGCTGTTCGTGAGCACGTCGAACGGGCAGGACGAGAGCCACGTGAACATCCCGTCGCCGAAGGCGCCGGCCATCATCGCCCTGGACCGCGCCACGGGCGAGCTGGTCTGGGAGGACAACTCGGTGGGGGACCGCATCCTGCACGGCCAGTGGTCCACGCCGGCCGTGGGCACGATCGGCGGCGTCCTGCAGGCGGTCCATGCGCAGGGGGACGGATGGGTGCGCGGCTACGAGGCGCTCACCGGCAGGAAGTTGTGGGAGTTCGACACGAACCCGAAGGATTCGATCTGGCCGAAGACGCGCAACGAGGTCATCAGCACGCCGGTCATCTACGAGAACGTCGTCTACATCTCGAACGGCCAGGACCCCGAGCACGGCGAGGGCGTGGGACACGCCTACGCCATCGACGCCACGAAGCGGGGTGACATCACCGAGAGCGGACGCCTCTGGCACTTCGACAGGATCCGCCGCTCCATCTCCACGGCCGCGATCAAGGACGGGCTCATCTACCTGGCGGATTTCAGCGGGTTCTTCCACTGCCTGGATCTGAGGACCGGCCAGCTCCACTGGACGCACGACATGTTCGCGGCCATCTGGAGCTCGCCCATGATCGTCGGCGACAAGGTGTACCTCGGCGACGAGGACGGCGACATCGTGGTCGTGGAGCACGGCAGGACGCTGAGGGTGATCGCCGAGCACAACATGGGAAGCTCGGTGTACTCGACCGTCGTTCCGGCCAATGGCGTCCTGTTCGTGATGAACCGGAACCGGTTGTTCGCGCTGCAGGAGGGCGCGCAGCTGCCGAAGCCGAGCGCGCGATAGTCCACGGAACACGGGTTCTGAGGTTCTGGGGTTCTGAGGTTCTGAGGTTCTGGGGTTCTGGGGTTCTGAGGTTCTGAGGTTCTGGGGTTCTCGCCAC
>CAUJDN010000038.1 GCA_963169195.1 Acidobacteriota bacterium
TCAGAACACGATCTGCAGCCGGAGCACGCCCGACCAGAACGTCGTCTCCCCCGCCTGCGGCGTGCGCGCCTCGTCGTCGAACGCCTCGTGGACGGCGTTGGCCACCACCTTCACGTGCGGTGCGGCGTACCAGTTCACGCCCGCCGTCCAGATGCGATCCCGGTTCTCCAGGAGGTGATCGGCGCGGGGATTGCGGAAGGCCGTCCCCTCCTTGCCGGCGCTGCCGAAGCCCAACTCCTCGTAGCGCGCCGCCAGCTCGATGGCACCCGGCCCGCCGCGGAGGAGCGAACGCCGCATGCTGATGGTGTCGTCCTTGTCCTGGCCGGTGACGATCCAGGTGCCGCTGACGAACCAGCCCGTGCCGACGAAGTCCGAGAGGTCCCGATCGCCGAGTCCCTGCCCCTTCCGGTCCTCGCGCGACTGGACCCACTCGGCCCGGAGCCCGAAGGGGCCCGGCGTCCAGTCCAGCTCGAGGCCGACGCGCTGGCGTCGTCCCTTGACGTACACCGGCTCGAAGTAGTCGAAGCCGAACGGCGTCTCCCCGCGCAGGCTGTTCAGCCCTTCGGGCAGGCGGCCGTTCGTGTAGGCGGCGCCCACGCGCAGGCTCCCGAGCGCCGCGTCCGCGCCGACCAGCGGCCGGAGCACCGCGGCCGTCACGCGACCCGCGACGGTCGGGCCCAGCCGATCGTCCTCGCCGGTCGGGAACTGCGGCTCCTCGAGCTTGCCGATGTCGCCGTCGGTGTTGAAGACACCCAACTCGTAGGTGAGGCCGCGGCCGAAGCCGCGGCCGTATGCCGACACGCCCTTGTCCCGGTTCGGCGTGAGCTGGGTGGACATCCGCGTGCGGAAGATGAAGTCGAGGTCGGTCCGCCCGATGTTCTGCTCGAGCCCGAAGGGCATCTTGAAGCGCCCGCCCCGCACGGAGAAGGCGTCGAACGTGTCCCAGTTCAGGTACACGTCGCGCCAGTCCTCCCATTCTCCGTCGCTGTTCAACTCGCGCTCGATCTCGAAGTCCAGGTGCCGGGTGAGCTCACCCTTCAGCCCGAAGCGCATCACGTTCAGGTCGAAGGTGTCCTCGTCGAGTCCCGGATCGAACCCGCGCCAGTCGAACGCGAACTTCGCGCGCAGGTCGACGTGCAGGTCCTCGCCGAACACGATGGACGGGCGGTCGTTCCAGACGACACCCCGCTCCGGCGGCGCAGCCGCCTGCGCGAAGGCACGGCCCGTGGCGAGGGACAGGACGATCGCCAACGCCGACAGGCTTCGACGGACGACGCCCGTCACATTCGCTCTCCGGGCAGTCGCCGGACCAGTGCCCCGGCACGGGCGCTCAGTTCCAGGTACGCCTCGTTCAGCCGCCGCACCGCGGCCGCGTCGTCCACCATCAACGCGACCTCCCGGCGGAAGTCGAGGCTGAGCGTGGACAGGGCCATGCTGCCGATGACGGCCCGCGTCTCGTCGATGATGATGAGCCGGCCGTGCGGGTCCAGCGGCCCTGGCAGCGGCGAGCCGATCACCGAGACGGCCACGCCGGCCTTCCGGCGCTCCTGGAGCAGGGCGACGACGTCCGGGTCCGACAGCTTGTGATCCAGGATGCGGATGCTGCGGCGCGCGCCGGCGATGAGCCGGTGCACGTCGGCACGGGCGCGCTCCGGGCCGATGATGAGGCGCGGGCTGAAGCGGCGCCCGAGCACCGGCGGCCGCCCCCGCGTGTCGGACTCGAACAGGTGCAGGAGGCTCGTCACCACGGCCTCGTCGTGGGTGACGAGCACCGCGTCCCAGGTGCGCGTGAAGCACTTCCGCGTCGGGTTCAGCGTGGCCACCATCGCCGGGCCCTCGTCGGCGACGAGGTACTTCGCGTGGTACTTGACGACGGGGTCCGCGTACCAGTTGACGGCGGCCCCCATCTCCTCGAGCGTGTCCCACAGCTTCTTCAGCCGCTTGCGGCCGCCCTTCGCACGCTTGGTCAGCAGCGCGTGCACCCCGACACCGCGCGCGAGCGCGGACGCCAGCGCGTCGAGCACCTCGACATCGTCGCAGCGGAACAGCGACAGGACGAGACGCCGCCGGGCGCCGCCGATGAGGCGCAGGAGCGCGCTCCGCCGCTCCGCCGGCTCCAGCACCACCACCTCGCGGCGACGGCTCGCGCCGCCCGGCCCGTCAGCTGCGCTTCGGCGGGTGCCACGAGACATGCTTGATGCCGATCCTGCCGTCGCCCATCAGCTGCGCGCTCAGGTCCTCGATGGAATCGCCCGGCCCGAGCGTCGCGAGGTAGCGCACCGTCGCCTCGTCGCCCTGCGTCACCTCCCGGGGCTCGAAGACGATGTCGTTGACGGCGAACACCTGGTGGATGTGCGCCATGGGCAGCTCGCGCCCGTCCGCCACGATCTCCACGATCATGCTGCGGGGCCGATCCTCGCTGAACAGGTTGAGCGTCGGCAGCATCGCGCAGAGGAAGAGCGTGCCCAGCCCGGCCACGGCAAAGGCGCCGAGACCCGCAGCCATCCCGAGCCCCATCAGGATGAACAGGATGGTGATGTCGCGTGCGTCCTCGACCGGCGTGCGGAAGCGGATGATACTGGCCGCGCCGGCGATGCCGAAGGCGCGCGCCAGCGAGTTGCCGATGATGATCATCATCAGCGCGCCCGACACGCACAGCAGCACCTGCGCCTGGTCCATCGTCGCGTTCGGCGCGCGCTCGGACCGCGTCTGGCGGTGCACGACCGTCACCAGCATCCCGATGACCGCCGCGGCCATCAGCTTGGCCAGCTCGAAGAGGGGATGATGGAGCAGGCCCGTCGGCTGTACCGCGCCGAGGATCTCCGACCCGGGGGCGCCGGTCTGCAGCCCGAGGTTCGGCCAGAGCATGCCGACGCCCACGAGCGCCACGCCGACGACGATGACCCCGACGATGGTGAGCACGCGGTCCCACTGCAGCTCGTTGGCCTTCGCCTCGGCGAGCGAGTCCTTGACCTCGAGGACCCGGTCCAGGAGCGACAGCCGCAGCAGCTCGCTCACCCGGGCATTGGGCGCCACGATGGTGAAGCGGCGATGGAGGCGCTGGGCGGTGGTATGGCCGCGCACGAGGGCGCGAATGCCCGCGCTGTCGGCCCTGGGCACGTTCCGGAGGTCCACGACCACGTGCTGGTAGCCCTGGCGGAACAGGTCCTGCACGCGATGTTCCAGTTCTTC
>CAUJDN010000039.1 GCA_963169195.1 Acidobacteriota bacterium
ACGCCCGCCTCTAGTGGCACAGCCGCTTCGGCGTGGCCCTTCACTTCTCACTTCTCACTTCTCACTTCTCACTTCTCACTTCTCACTTCCCACTTCCCACTTCCCCATGCCCTCCGCCCGCCTGCTTCTCGTCGAAGACGAGCCCGGCCTGCAGCTGACGCTCAGCGATCGCCTGGCCGCCGAAGGCTATTCGGTCGAGACCGCCGCCGACGGCGACACCGCCATCCGCCGCGCGGGGGGCGAGCCGTTCGACATCATCGTGCTGGACGTGATGCTGCCCGGGCGCGACGGCTTCGAGGTGGCGCGGACGCTCCGGCAGCAGGGGGTGCAGACGCCCATCCTCATGCTGACGGCCCGGTCGCAGGTCGTGGACCGCGTGGTCGGGCTGAAGCTGGGCGCGGACGACTACCTCACGAAGCCCTTCGACACCATGGAGCTGCTGGCGCGGCTCGAGGCGCTACTGAGGCGCGCGCCGGCCAACTCCGGCGTCGCGCTCGAACGCTACCAGTTCGGCGACGTGACGGTGGACGTGCGGAAGGCCGAGGTGGCGAAGGGCGCCGATCTGCTGGAGCTGTCGGCCAAGGAGTTCCAGCTGCTCCGGTACTTCATCGAGAACCGCGGGACGACGCTCTCGCGGGAGAAGCTGCTGCAGGACGTGTGGGGCTACACGGCGATGCCCTCCACGCGCACGGTGGACGTGCACGTGGCGTGGTTGAGGCAGAAGCTGGAGCCGAACCCGAAGATGCCGCAGTACATCCTCACCGTGCACGGGCTGGGGTACAAGTTCGCGGGGTAAGGGCGCGAGCGCTCCCGCGCTCGCGTGGGCCGGCTGCGCCGGTGGGTGCGGCCCGGGGGCTGCGTGGGCGGCGCGTCGCGCCGTGAGCGCCCTCGGCGCCGGTCCTGTTATCATCCCTCCCGCGTGGCCAGAGCGAAACCTTCCCGAACGAACAGGGCCGCCGCATCGCGCGCGCCGAAGCCCGCCAGCTCCTATACGCACCCCGACCAGCAGGCGGCCATGCGGCCGGACATCGGCACGCAGGACAAGTTCCGGAAGAAGCGGCCGCCCGCGACGTACCGCTACGACTCCTCGCTGTCCCCCGCGCTCGACTGGGACGGGCAGAACGGCGCCCGCGAACTGGGCGAATGGCTGCTCGCGTGCATCGAGGGGGCGGCCAGGCTCCCGGCGCCGCACGCGTTCGCCGAGCCGCGCGCGTTCTCCGGCGCGGACGGCCGCATCCAGGTCACCGTGCGCACCCTGCAGGACGCCGTCGATGCGCTGAGACGCCTTGGCGCGCCGTTCCTCACCTGGACCGGCAAGGCCGAGCGGCTCTCCTTCGACGTTCCCACCCTCCCCCTCTTCGTCCACGAGCGCCTCTCCACCCGCGCCATCGTCGACACGCTGGTCGGGCACAGGACGGACAGGCAGCAGTCGCTGTTCGACCTGTTCGCCGATCTCCATCGACCCGCCCTACGGCGTGAAGTTCGGCAGCAACTTCCAGCCGTTCGTCCGGAAGCGCGACGTCAGCCACAACGATGACGAGGACCTGACGCGTGAGCCGGACATGGTGAAGGCGTATCGCGACACGTGGGAGCTGGGGCTGCACAGCTACCTCACCTACATGCGCGACCGCCTGCTCCTGGCGAGGGATCTCCTGACGCCAAGCGGCAGCGTGTTCGTGCAGATCAGCGACGAGAACGTCCACCATGTTCGTGAGCTAATGGATGACGTTTTCGGTCAGGAGAACTTCGCCGCACAGATCGTATTTCGTAAGACAACTGGCAAGGGCGGTCAACGACTGGACAACACATATGACTGTCTGCTCTGGTACGCACGCGATGCGACACACGTGAAGTACCGACCGTTGTATGAACCGCGTAGCATCAGGGACGACGAGAATCTGCGCTTCGTTGAGCTACCTGGAGGCGAGCGTCGTCGGCTTACCCAAGAAGAAGTCGCTGGGGCGAAGGAACTGCCGGTCGGTGCTCGACCGTATAGGCCCAACCCACTCACGAATCAGCGCCCTGCGCAGGGCACGGACCTTGGGCAGTTCGTCTTTGAAGGCAAAGTGTTCACCCCGGCACCGGAACGTTCCGAACAGACAAAGGGGGCCTTGAGAGGCTTGTAGCTGCCAACCGCCTGCTGGCCCTTGGCAATACTCTGACGTTCGTCAGGTACCTTGACGACTTTCCGTATCGCCCCAGCAACGATATTTGGGACGACACGAGGCAAAGCGGCTTTGGCGAGGCCAAGCTTTACGTTGTGCAGACTGCCCACAGAGCGGTGGAGCGCTGCGTCCTGATGACCACCGACCCCGGCGACCTCGTCCTGGACCCCACCTGCGGCAGCGGCACCACCGCCTACGTCGCCGAGCAGTGGGGCCGGCGCTGGATCACCGTGGACACCAGCCGCGTCCCGCTCGCCCTCGCCCGGCAGCGCCTCCTCACCGCCACCTACGACTACTACGAGCTGAGGGACCCGGCGCGCGGGCCGGCCGGCGGGTTCGTCTACACGCGCAGGCAGAACCGCAAGGGCGAGGAGGTCGGCGGCATCGTCCCCCACGTCACGCTCAAGAGCATCGCCAACGACGAGCCGCCCGAGGAGGAAGTGCTGGTGGACCGCCCCGAGGTGAACAGGCGCTACGTCCGCGTCAGCGGCCCGTTCTGGGTGGAGGCGACCATCCCGACGCCGGTGGACTGGGACCCGCCT
>CAUJDN010000040.1 GCA_963169195.1 Acidobacteriota bacterium
TGACGGGCTCGTGCGAAGCCCTGGAGCAGGCGCAGTGGCAGGCGGACTATCCGGGGAGCAATGACGGCGGTGGCGCCACGCCGAACGGTCAGCCCATCGACGAGGCCACGAGCGGCTCCGCCCGACTCTTCGCCAACGGGCGGGCCCGGCTCGCCGTAGGAACGTTCCCTCCGGCCGAACCGGTGATGGGCGGCTGGACGCTGAGGGTCATCACCAAGCTTCGGTGAGCCTCCCGCCGTGCGCCACCGCGCGCGATCTGCACCGCTTCCCCGCGAGCGGATTCGCAGGATCTGCGTGCATCGACACGCAAAGTCCTGTCCCTAGGCTGGAGCTACGGTGGCACGCCGTTCGCATCCGGGGTAGCGAGCTGCGGAGGCCGGATCGACGATGTACAATCCGCGCATGGCGACGGTGGGACAGGTGCGCAAGCTCACCTACGACGACCTGCTGGCGATGCCGGACGATGGCCTGCGGCACGAGATCATCGACGGGGTGCTGTACGTGTCGCCATCGCCGGGTACGCCGCATCAGTTCACCGTGGGTAAGCTCTACCAGGCGATCGCCAACTACCTGGACGAGCACCCCGAGGGCGAGGTCTACCTGGCGCCCTTCGACGTGGTCTTCACCCGCCACGATGTGGTCGAGCCCGACCTGCTCTTCATCTCGACCGCGCGGCTGGCCGTGCTGACCGAGCGCAACGTGAGCGGCGCACCGGATCTGGCGGTCGAGGTCCTGTCGCCGAGCACGAGGCGCGTGGATCTCACCTTGAAGCGCAAGCTGTTCGAGCGCGAGGGCGTGCGGGAGTACTGGATCGTGGATCCTGTCGAGGGGACGATCGCCGTCCATCGGCGCCTGGGCGACGCGCTGGTTCCGAGCGCCGGCCTGTCGAAGCACGCCGGCGACGTCCTCGCGTCGCCGCTGCTGCCAGGATTCGAGGTGCCGCTGGCGCGACTGTTCCGCGAACCACGCGCCTGATCGCCGGGGCCGGGAGCGCACCGCTTGAGCGCCGCGCGGCAACCCGGTATCCTCGCTGGACCTATGCGTCGTGACTATCACCGCTGGCACTCCTCGCGCGTCGGTCGCGAGATGGGCGTCGTCTCGTACGGGCACTTCGGCATGCCCCTCCTCGCCTTCCCCACCAGCGGCGGCGACGAGCGTGAGCAGGAGGGCCAGGGCATGATCCGGACGCTCTCGCCGTACGTGGAGGCGGGCCGCATCCGGATTTTCTGCGTCAACAGCGTGACGGGCGAGTCGTTCTACAACAAGGCCGCGCACCCGTTTCATCGAAGCTGGATGCAGGCGCAGTACGACGCCTACATCACCCACGAGGTCTTCCCGTTCATCGACAGCGCGTGCCGGACGCCCGGCATCGCCGTGGCCACCTTCGGCGCCTCGCTTGGCGCGTACCACGCCGCCAACACGCTCTTCAAGCACCCGGACCGCGTGAAGCGCTGCTACGCCCTGTCGGGCGTGTACGACATGCGCAACTTCATGGACGGGATGTACGACGACAACTTCTACTTCAACAACCCCGTCGACTACATGGCGAACCAGCACGACCCGTGGTTCCTGGAGCAGTACCGGAACTGCGACATTCACCTGGCCACGGGCTCCGGGCCGTGGGAGAACAGCGGCCCCACGTACCGGATGTCCGCCGTCCTTGCCGGCCGCGGCATCGCGCATCACCTGGACGACTGGGGACCGCAGGGCGGGCACGACTGGCCGTACTGGCACCACCAGATGTGGGAGTACGTGGGCGCGCACTTCTGACCAGTGCCGGCCCGACCGGCGGGGACGGGGCCGTGGGCCGTGCTATAAGTGAGAGTTCAACCATGGCCGCCCGACCGACACGATCACGCAGCAGCCGCTTTATCCGCGTGGGCCTCAGCCAGATGGCCTGCGGGCCCGATCCTGCCGTGAACCTCGAGCGCCAGCTCGCGCTGGCCGAGCGGGCCATGAAGGGCGGCGCCCGCATCTTCTGCACGCAGGAGCTGTTCCGATCGCAGTACTTCTGCCAGGTGGAGGACCACCGCTTCTTCGCGCTCGCCGAATCGATCCCGGGTCCCTCCACCGACGCCTTCGCGAAGCTCGCCCGAAAGCACCATGCGGTGGTCGTAGCGTCGGTGTTCGAGAAGCGCGCGGCCGGCCTTTACCACAACACCGCCGTGGTGATCGAGGCCGATGGCTCGATCATGGGCATCTACCGCAAGATGCACATCCCGGACGATCCGCTCTTCTACGAGAAGTTCTATTTCACGCCTGGCGACACGGGATTCCGGGCCTGGAAGACGTCGCAGGGGACCATCGGTGTGCTCGTCTGCTGGGACCAGTGGTTCCCGGAGGGTGCCCGCCTCACGGCCCTGCAGGGTGCGGAGATCCTCTTCTACCCCACGGCCATCGGCTGGCACCCGAAGGAGCGCAAGCAGTACGGCAAGGCGCAGCACGACTCGTGGGAGCTCATCCAGCGGAGCCACGCCGTCGCGAATGGCTGCTACGTCTGCGTCGCCAACCGCACCGGCCACGAGCGCATTCTCGACGCCAAGGGGAAGCCCGTGAACAGGGACGGGCTGAAGTTCTGGGGCCAGTCGTTCGTGGCCTCGCCGGATGGCCAGGTCGTCAAGCGCGCCGCGATCGACCGTGATCAGGTGATGGTGGTGGACTGCGACCTCGACCAGGTGGAGTTCAGCCGCACGCACTGGCCGTTCCTCCGCGACCGCCGCATCGACGCGTACGGCGACCTCACGCGCCGCTTCACGGACCCGTCTTCGCTCGGCTGACACTCCACGAGCTTCGACGGGCAGGCTGCGACTCGCAATGGCTGTTCGGCGCACACGACCAGGCACGCGGACTCCGCGTGAGCTTGGCTACTCCTTCCCCGCCGAGTGGGCACGGCACCAGGGCACCTGGATCTCCTGGCCGCGCCCGGAGGGAATCTCGTTCCCCGACCGGTACCACGAGTCCATCGAGGACGTCATCCGCGTCATCGCCGCCATCGCCCGGTTCGAGGAGGTGCACCTCAACGTCCCCAACTCGAACTACCGCCGCATCGTCCGCGACGTGCTGGAGGTGAGGGGCGTGCCGCTGCGTCGCGTCCGGTGCCACGAGATCCCGACCAACGAGTGCTGGACGCGGGATCACGGCCCGGCGTTCGTCCTGCGGGAGCGCCGCGGCCGCACCGAGGCCGCCGTCGTGGACTGGGGCTACAACGCGTGGGGCGGCAAGTACCCGCCCTGGGACGCCGACGATGCGGTGCCGACGAGGGTCGCGAAGGGGCTGAAGCTTCCGGTGTTCTCCCCGGGCATCGTGATGGAAGGCGGTGCCGTGGACTTCAACGGCGCGGGCACGGTGCTCACCACCACGTCGTGCCTGCTCAACAGGAACCGGAACCCGCACCTCTCGAAGCCGGAGATCGAGCAGTACCTGAAGGACTACTACGGCCAGCAGCACGTCGTCTGGCTGGGTGACGGCATCGAGGGCGACGACACCGACGGCCACATCGACGATCTCGCGCGCTTCGTGGACGAGCGCACCATCGTCGTCGGCGTCGAGGACGACCCGCGAGACGCGAACTTCAGGGTGCTGCAGGACGCGCGGCGCCGGCTCGCTCGGGCGCGCGACCAGCAGGATCGGCCCTTCGAGATTGTCGAGCTGCCGATGCCTCGCCCCGTGAGCTACAAGGGCCAGCGCCTGCCCGCCACGTACATGAACTTCCTGTTCGTGAACGGCGCACTGCTGGTGCCGACGTTCGGGCAGCCCGCGCGCGATCGCCGTGCGCGCGCGATTCTCCAGCGCCTGCTGCCGAAGCGCCGGGTGGTGGGCGTGGACTGCCGCGCGCTCATCTGGGGCCTGGGCGCCATTCACTGCCTGACGCAGCAGCAGCCGCACTGGTAGGCCGCGCGCTCGCGGGGTGGGCGCCTCCGGCGTGGGCCGGCCTTCGGCCAGTAGGCCGCGCGTTCGCGCGGTGGGCTCGGCTCGGCGTTTTCGATGTGCGCTCCACCCTTGGCGTGGGGAGCATGGGTTCCACGCTGGACGAGCGGATGGCCGCCGGCGCGATCCCGCTCCAGGATGCGCTCCCCATCGCCCGGCAGTTCGCCGAGGCGCTGCGGGCGGCGCACGAGAAGCGGGTCGTGCACCGCGACCTGCAGCCCACGATCCGCGCCATCCGCGGCGCATCTCGGCGACTCGAACAGCCCGTGTCTGCTGCGCGGACAGCAGCGCACCTGCCGGGCCGTGACCCGAGCGCAGCCATTCACATCGACTCGGCGCAGGCGTCGTGGCACCACGCACGAATGGTGGTCACCTCCGGCTCGGTGGTGATCGAGGATCTGACGTCGAAGCACGGCACGATGGTGAACAGCACATGGATCGCCGCGCCGACCCGATTGCTGGATGGAGACGAGCTGCAGATTGGCACGATGCGGTTCGTGCTCAGGACAGGCGAGAAGCCAGCCGAAACCCAGACGCGTTGAGCACACCCTGCCCCCGAGCGTCAGCGGGCCAGTCCCTTCGCACCTCCCCGCACCTGCCCGCACCAGTTCACAGTGGTTCCACGTGTCTCGCCAGCTCGGCGAGCGGGATGGCGTGGATGCCCGGGGCCATCTCGAATGCCGCGGTCCCGGCGTGGATGACGTCGAGCCGCGGCAGCCCGAGATCCGCCATCGCCACGTGCATCGAGCGCGTGACCGTCGGCGCGCTCGTGTACTTGAACTCGAACGCGCGCCGGCGCCGGCCGCGCACCACGAGCAGGTCGAGCTCCGCTCCCGCGTGAGTGGCCCAGAAGAAGCACTCCTCGCGCCGTGCGCCGAGATGGGTCATCACCTCACCGCCGGCGAACCCCTCCCACGACGCCCCCACCTTGGGATGCCCCTGCAGGTCGTCATCGGACTCGAGGCCGAGGAGGGCATGCATCAGCCCGGAATCGGCGACGAACACCTTGGGCGACTTCACCTGCCGCTTGCCCACGTTCTCGTGCCACGGCTGGAGCTGCCGGAGCGCCAGCGCCGCGGACAGCGTGTCGAGGTAGTGCCGGACGGTCGTGCCCGCGATGCCGAACGCGCGGGCCAGCTCCGCCCCGTTCCAGACTTGTCCGTGATAGTGCGCAATCATCGTCCAGAAGCGACGCAGCGTCTCGGAGCGGATGCGGATCCCGAGCTCGGCCAGGTCTCGCTCGAGAAAGGTCCGGATGAAGCTGCGACGCCAGTCGTAGCTCGCGGCGTCCGATTCCGCGAGGAACGAACGGGGGAATCCGCCCCGGCCCCAGAGCGGCACGAGAGCCGCGGCGCCCACTTCCGTGACCGAAAAGCCGGGAAGCTCGTAGTAGGCGATGCGTCCCGCGAGCGACTCGGCCGATTGATTCAGCAGCTCCGGCGACGCGCTCCCGAGGACCAGGAACCGCGCGGGCCGATTCGGACGGTCCGCCAGGGGGCGAAGCGCCCGGAACAGGTCAGGACGCCTTTGCACCTCGTCGATGATGACCAGGCCCGCGAGACCCGACAGCGCCAGGTGCGGGTCGCCCAGGCGGGCGAGATCAGCCGGTTCGTCGAGATCGAACCGGTGAGCCGGCTCGTCGCAGGCAGCGGCGACCTGCCGGGCCAGGGTGGTCTTGCCCACCTGCCGCGCGCCCAGGATGGCCGTGACGGGGTTGCGGCGAGCCAAGGCCGCCAGCCGTTCCACATGCAGGGGCCGGGCAATCATTCTTGAAATTATAGCGTGTATAACTATGATTTCAATAATTAATCTAAATCCCTTATAATCAAGTAATTACGACCACGATCAGCCCAGCCAGGCGGAGGGCATTGTCGCGGTCCGGGCTCCGGCATGGTAGGATTTTCGCGGCCGATCGCCCACAACCTCCGATCCGCGCCTCCCAGAGCATGTCCGCCTCGACCACCAGCGCCGGCCACGCGTCCGCCCCCGAGTACGATCTCGTCGTCATCGGCAGCGGCTTTGGCGGATCCATGGCGGCGGCGCCCGCGGTCTTCGCCGGGCGGCGCGCCCTGATGATCGAGTCGGGGGATTGGGTGACACGGGGTCCCCAGAACTGGGGCCCCTCCGGCATGAACGAGAAGACGCCGTACTACAGCAAGGAGGCGGCGTTCGAGGTGGCTGCGGGCGGGTACGGGCGCGACCTCGGCGCCCTCACGTGCGTGGGCGGCGCGTCGATCTTCTACGGTGGGGTGGCCCTGCGCCTGCGCGAACAGGACTTCGTTCCGTTTCCGGAGATCGACGGGGATTCAGGGGCACGATGGCCCTTCGGCTACGCGGACCTCGAGCCGTACTACACGGAGGCCGAGACCCTGCTCCAGATCGCGGGCGCGGCAGGCGAGGATCCAAACGAGCCGCCCCGTTCGGCCGGCTACCCGCAGGCGCCCGCGCCCCTGGCGCCCATCTCCGCGCGCATCGCCGAGGCCGCACGCTCGCTGGGCCTCCACCCCTTTCGCCTGCCGCTCGCCATCAACTACAGCGTCGCGGAGGGCCGCACGCCGTGCCCGACCTGCAGCACTTGCGACGGCTTTGCCTGCGCGGTCCGGGCGAAGAACGACCTGTCGGTGGTCATGGTGCCACGTCTCCAGCGCGCCGGGATGCACCTGGCCGTGAACACCACCGCCCTGAGGCTGGAGCACCAGGGCGGGCGCGTGACCGGCGTCGTCTGCACCGAACGCGGATCGGGGACGACCGTGACCTACCGCGGCAAGGCCGTCGTGGTGGCAGGCGGCGCCCTGGCCACGCCGCGTCTGCTCCTGGCATCCGGGCTCGAGCGGGTGAATCCCGCCGGCCACGCCGTTGGCCGCTATCTCATGCGACACTGCAACGCGGTGGTGATGGGCGGATTCCTGTCGCGGCCGGCACCGAACCGCGAGTTCCACAAGCAGGTTGGCATCCACGACTTCTACTTCGGCCACCCGTCGGTCTCCCGGCCCGCAGGGCGGCTCGGCTGCCTCCAGCAGTTCGGCACGCCCGAGCCCGCGATCGTCCGCGATTACCTGCCGCTCGGGCTCGGCCGCCTGGTGGCGCTCGTCGTCTCGCACACGACAGGGTTCATCGTGATGGCGGAGGACCGACCGAGCGTCGGGAACCGGGTGGAGTTGACGGGACCGGCGCCCGCCGCGGACCGGCTGCCGCCCGCACGCATCACGCATCGCTACGATGCCCGCGATCTCGCCGCCCGGGCCGTCCTGGTGCGCGCGGCGCGCCGCATCCTCCGCAAAGCCGGCGCGCTCAAGACCTACGCGCATCCCATCCGCACCTTCTCGCACGCGCTCGGCACCGTGCGCATGGGCATCGATCCCGCGACGGCCCCGCTCGACGGGTGGGGCGCCTTCCGCGGCCTCGACAACCTGTACGTGACCGACGCCAGCGCCCTGCCGCGCTCGGGCGGCGTGAACCCCTCGCTCACCATCGCGGCCAACGCTTTGCGCACCGGGCGGCGGCTGCTGGAGGCGCTCCGGTGAAGCTGGCTTTTCTCGGCACCGGCCTCGCGACGGCGCTGCACTCGAAGACCATGAAGGCCGTGGCGCCAACGGTGGAGCGGTGGTACGCCAGCCGCGACCAGTCGAGAGCCGAATCCGCGCGGGCCCGCTTCGACGGCACCGGCGCGATGACCGGCTACGAGACCGCCCTCGCCCGTCCCGACATCGACGTCGTCCTCATCGCGCTGCCGCCCTCGCTGCACCTCGACTGGACGCTGCGCGCGCTCGAGGCCGGCAAGCACGTGATCCTCGAGAAGCCGCCGCTGCTCCAGTCCCCGGACTTCTCAACCGTCGGCGACGCCGCGCGGCGCGCCGGCCGGCAGGTGATGGTCGCGGAGAACTACTTCTACAAGCCGCTGGCGCGCCTGCTCCGGGACACCATCGCGCGCGGCGATCTCGGGGATCTCCGGTTCCTCCAGCTGAACGCGCTCAAGCGGCAGGTGACAGGCGACTGGAGGGACGACCCGGCCATGACCGGCCACGGGGCGCTCTTCGAGGGCGGCATCCACTGGGTGAGCCTCCTGGCCAGCCTCGGCCTCACGGTCACGCGAGTGCAGGCCGTGCAGGCGGGCAACAGGGCCGGGCTCGATCGGAGCGTGCAGCTGACGCTCGAGTACGCGGAGGGACCGGTGGCCACGCTGTCCTACTCCTGGGAACTCGGGGGCCTCGTGAACGGCGTGCGTTGGTCCGCCTGCTACGGCACCGCGGGCACCCTCCGCTTCGAGACCAACGGCATCCTGGCCTGGCAGACGGGGCGCGGGCGCCGCGTCACCATCCCGGGGCTCAGGGATCTCGCCGGCTACCGCGCGATGCTGGCTGACTTTTTCGAGGCAATCCGTCAGAATCGATCCCCGGCCTATGGCCTGGCGCTCGCCGAACGCGACCTGCGCCTCGTCGAACTCGCCTATTCGTCACTTCGTACCCGCTGAGGCACATGAATCCATCCGCACTCCTGACCGCCGCGGGCATCGGCACGCTCGCCGGCCTGCACACCGCCACGTGGGGCATGTACAAGGACTCCATTCACGAGGGGTTCTTCTGGCCCCGCTATTTCCGGAGCCCCGCCGTCGGCATCGTGATGGCCCTCATCACGTATGTGATCGCCCGGCCGTCGCTCGACTCGGCGGGCTCGATGGTGGCTTTTTTCGGCGTCGTGTACGTGCTCGAGCGGGGCGCCATCGAGCTGTGGAAGACGTTCCTCCGCAACGAGGACCAGAGCAAGTACTTCATCCCGATGCAGTTCGCGGTCTTCGGCAAGGTCGTGCACAGCCAGGCCCGACGGCTGGTCATCGGCGCCGTCATCACGGCGGCCGTCTGCGGCACGTTCCTGCTCGTGCACTACGCCTCGCCGTGGCTGCCGCTGCAGGGCTCGGTGCTGCTGGTCTTCGCGATCGCCAGCATCAGCGGGTGGATCTCGGCGTTCCTCGGCGCCTGGAAGGACGCGCCGGTCGAGGGCTTCGAGACGCTGAAGTTCTTCCGGAGCCCGCTCTGGGCGGGATTCTGGGGCCTGCTCGTCGCGCACGTCTCCACGAGCATCCTGGTCGTGATGATGGCCGCGCTCGGCTACACCATCTTCACGCTCGAGACCTACAAGACGTTCTTCTTCCCGTCGAAGCCGCGCGGCAAGTTCGCCGGCAAACCCATCCTCTACCCCGACATGCTCCGGCGGCGACAGCCGTTCGTCATCCTCTACGCGGCGATCTGGATCCTGGTGCTCGCAGGCTTCTACCTGGCACTCACGGGCCCGAAGCAGGGCCTCATCGCCATCATCTGAAGGCGTCGCGATGGGCGCCGCAGGCACGCACGGGAGGCATCGGCGGCTCGCGGCGGCCGTGACCCTCGCGGCGCTGCTGGCGGCGGGGCTGCTGGCCATCCTGCGGCCCGCGTGGCGGCCGCTCCTCGGCTATTTCCTCTACGCCATCCCGGCCCACCTGCTGATTTCGGTCCTGGCCAACGAGCCGGCGCTGCTCGGCGCGGCCAAGCTGTTCGCGCCCGCCGCCGTGGCGCTCGCAGGCACCGCCGGGTGCATCGTCGCCATCATCCTGGACTACGCGCTGATTGGCTGGCTGACGAACCTCCGACTCGTCAGGACGGAACTGGACGACTCGCGCGGGTTCCACACCGTACAGCGCTACTTCGGCAAGGCGCCGTTCGCGCTCATCGTGCTCTCCGCGCTGCTGCCGGTGCCGTTCTACCCGGTGAAGATCCTGGCCATCACCCGCGACTACCCGCTGTGGCGCTTCGTCGGCGCCCTGGTCCTGGGCCGTTTCCCGCGCTTCTACCTGCTGGCGCTCGGCGGCCAGCGCGTGCAGGCTCCCGGGTCGGCCCTGGTCTCGGCTGGTGTGGCCCTCGCGCTCATCGGGGGCTGGGGAGTGTGGCGCACGGTCCGGCGAAACAGAAGGGAGAAGTGAGAAGTCAGAAGTCAGAAGTGGAGAGTCGGAGGGCCTCGAACAAATGCGGTGACTCTCCGAGCGCCTGGTGAACGAAGGGCCGGGTGAGCGTGCGGCTCACCCGGCCCCTGTAGTTCGCCGTCGCTCGGGAACCCGCGGTTCCCGTGTCTGCTACTGCGTGACGGTCTCGGCCGAGGCCTTCTTTCCCAACCCCTGGATCTGGACGATGCCGGTGTCCGGCTTCGGTTCCTTGAGCACGACCTGGCGGTAGAGCTCGGCCATGCGCTGGTGCTCGATCTGGGCCTTGCGAGCGCGCAGCTTCTCCTCGCGGGCGTTCTTGGCGATGCCGGCCGCGTCCAGGTCGGTCTGCTTGCCCTTGGCCACGGCCTCGGCGTCGAGCAAGAGGCCGTGCGCCGTCGTCTCGAGCGGCACCGCCTTGCCGCCGGCGAAGATCTCGTGGCGGCCGTGCTCCTCGTACCACTTCGTCAGCGTGGCGGTCATGTGCATCTTCTCGATGATGTTCCGCCAGCCGATGCCCGTGTTGTAGGCGCAGAAGCTGATCTCGCCCTGCTGCGTCGCGTAGGGGATGATGCAGCGCTCGGTGCGCCGGAAGTCGTAGTTGAACAGGTCCTGGAACCACATGCCCGCGATGAACATGTAGTTGAACCGGTCCGACCGCCGCTTCTCGATGTCCCGGATCGTTCGGTCCGCGGACACCTTGCCGTAGTCACGCTTGGTCGCACCGAACGCCTTGTCGAAGCGCCGCATGAGGTCGTAGAGGCTGAAGTGCGTGGGCGTCTTGAACGGGTCGTAGTTCCTCATCAGCGCGAGCGCCATGCCCACCACCGACAGGAACGTGCCGCGCGCGGCGTCGTTCACCTTCTGGATGTCCTTCGCGAACCGCGGCCCGTTCATGAACGCGGTGATCGGCACGGCCTCGCGGGTCTCCTTGTCGATGATGACGGCCATGCCGACACCACAGTTCGGATGACAGCCGCAGGAGAGCGATCCCCAGTCCGCGGCCGGCCCGTGCACCAGGTCGGCCCAGTCGCTGAACGTGCCCATGAAGGAGATGGGGAACCAGTCGCGCGCCGGCTCGCCGATGCCCGTCTGGTCCTTCACGTCGTGCGCGAGGTGGGAGAGCGTGTAGCGCTGCGCCGCCCGCCGCTCGTCGGTGATCTCCTCGTCGCGCCCCGTGAACGACACCGGCTGGAACGAGAGGAACGAGATCTTCTTCGGGTTGTCGATCGCGAACTTGATGATGCGACCCACCTGCTCGTTGTTCACGCCGTTGACGATGGTCGTCACGGGGACGATGTCCACGCCGGCCTGCCACAGGTTCTCGATGGCGCGGAGCTTGACGTCGAAGAGGTTCCCCACCAGGCGGTGCGAGTTGGCGGCGTTGCCGATGCCGTCGAACTGCAGGTAGGCGTAACGCAGGCCGGCCTCCGCGGCCGCGCGCGCGAACTCCGGGCTCTTGGCGAACTCGATGCCGTTGGTCGCCGCCTGGACGCTGTTGTAGCCCACCTTCTTCGCGTAGCGGACCGCGTCCAGGAAATACGGCGAGAGCGTGGGCTCGCCGCCCGAGAACTGCACCGACATCTGCCGCTTCGGCTTGATGGAGATGGCGTTGTCGAGCAGCGTCTTGATGTCCTCGAAGCTCAGCTCGTGGACGAACCCCACCTGGTTGGCGTCCATGAAGCACGGATCGCACATCATGTTGCAGCGGTTCGTCAGATCGATCGTGAGCACCGCCCCGCGGCCGTACTTGATGGTGGACGAGCCGTGCTTGTGCAGCGTCTCGTCGGCGTGCGACAGGATGTCCGACCCCGGGAAGCTGTCCTCGAGGTGCTTGAAGAACGCCGTGTCGATGGCCATGACGTCCTCGAAGTGGCCGTGGAGCGGGCAGTCCTTCACCATCAGGATCCGGCCGTCGCGCTCGAGGATGGTGGCCTTGATTTCCCCGACCTTCTCGGTGAGCAGTTCCCGGTAGTCGCGCTTGCCGTCCACGATTTCCTGGCGCGCCTCGCGCACGCAGACCGGGCAGAGCGAGTCGGTCTGGCGGGGCCAGCCGAGCGGTGGCTTCACCTTCTGGTAGGACTTGAGGAGCGGCTTCTCGGACCAGGCCGGGGTGAATGCCTGGTTCGGCCTGATGCTGTTCAACGCGTCGAATACCTGCCACGCGCCCTTGGCGATATACGTGAGTCCCTTTTCGACGTACTTGACTGGCTTGTGCATAGGCCTCCACCGGCAGCGGGCGCGCCCAACGGGTCGCCGGGCCGGATCTCCAGCCATTGGCTGGGTTGTGGTGCAGCAGTATAGCCTCTGCCTTGCACAAGGCCTCCCACGATGTCCCGAACGGGCAGAATCGAGGGGCGAACTGGACCGCAGGGACGGGAAATGGCCATCCGCCAGCTCATCCTTGGCAGCGGCATCCAGCCGTCCCGTAGAATGCCCCCGTGCCCAGCACGCTCCGACTGCTCGCGAACCAGGCGTTCTCCCGGACGGCCGGCGCGCCCCTGGTCGGCGGCAACCGGGTCCGGCTTCTTCGGGATGCACGCGAGAACTACCCCGCCTGGCTGGACGCCATCGCCAGCGCCCGGAAGTGGATTCACTTCGAGAGCTACATCCTCTACAGCGACCGCGCCGGGCGCATGTTTGCCGAGGCGCTGGCCGAGCGGGCCCGCGCCGGGGTCACGGTCCGGGTCCTCTGCGACTGGCTTGGCAGCCTCAACAAGACGTCCCGCGCGTACTGGCGAGGCCTGCAGTCCGCGGGCATCGACGCCCGGCTCTTCAATCCCCTGAAACTCGCGGCGCCGCTGGCCGCGCTCGCGCGCGATCACCGCAAGATGATTGCCGTCGATGGCCGGACCGCGTTCGTCGCCGGCTTGTGTGTGGGCGACCAGTGGGTCGGCGATCCGGGGCGGGACATCGACCCCTGGCGCGACACCGGCGTGAGCCTCGAGGGGCCCGCCGTGGCGGACGTCGAAGCCGCATTTGCCGACGCCTGGGCCCAGGCTGGCACCCCCCTGCCGGCAGAGGAGCGGCTGGTCGAACCCGTGCCGCCGGTCGGCGACGTCGCCCTGCGGGTCGTCGCCTCCATGCCCTCGACGGGCGGCGTCCTGCGCATGGACCAGCTGGTCGCGGCCGTTGCCGAAAGGCGGCTGTGGGTGAGCGACGCCTACTTCGTCGGCGGCCCGCTGTACGTCGAGGCGCTCCTCGGCGCCGCGCGCGACGGCGTGGACGTCCGCCTGCTTGTTCCGGGAAGCGGCACCGACATCGCCGCCGTGCAGAAGCTCACCCGCGCCGGGTACAGGGTGCTGCTCGAAGGCGGCGTCCGCGTCTTCGAATGGAACGGGACCATGATGCACGCCAAGACGGCCGTGGCCGACGGCCGATGGGCGCGGGTGGGGTCCACGAATCTGAACCTCCAGAGCTGGCTGGGCAACTGGGAGCTCGACGTCGCCGTCGAGGACGATCGGTTCGGCGCGGAGATGGAGGCGATGTACGAGGCGGACCTGGCCAACACCACCGAGATCGTCCTGAGCCATCGGCGGGTGCGCCCCACCGGGGCCGTGGCCCCGGGCCGCAGGCGCCCGCGCGGCACCGACGGCACGTCACGCGCGGCGGCTGGTGCACTGCGCATCGGCAACACCTTCGGTGCGGTCCTGACGGCCAAGCGTCCCGTTGGGCCGGCTGAGGCCATGATGCTGCTCTACGGCGCCGGCCTCGCGCTGGGGGTCGCCACCCTGGCGCTGGTCGTCCCCACCCTGGTGGCCATTCCGCTGGGCCTCTTCATCGCCTGGCTGGGCCTGTCATGGGGCCTGCAGTCGTGGAAGCTCTTCCGGACACGCCGCCGGGATCCACCGGCTCGCACCGAGGCCACCGTGGCACCCACGGATGGCCCCCGTGAAGCCGGCCGCCTGGACCGCGGCGACGGCTGATATACTGAGGTGTTTTCGCGAACCGCCGGAAAGCGGACGGGGCCCCGGACGACACCCGCGGGCCCGTCCCGGATCCGGCACCGAAGGGATTGACGACATGAAGCCTGGCATCCACCCCGAGTATTACGAGGTCAGCGTCCACTGCGCCTGTGGCGCCGAATGGAAGACCCGCTCCACGAAGAAAGATCTGCACCTCGAGATCTGCAACAACTGCCACCCCTTCTTCACGGGTCGGCAGAAACTGATCGATACCGAAGGGCGCGTGGATCGCTTCACCAAGAAGTTCGGCGCCCAGACCGTCGAAGCGCGCAAGGCCGCGGCGAAGGAAGCCAAGGCGAAGAAGGCATCCGCCAAGAAGGCCAACTAGCCGGCTAGGTGTCGGGCTCCAGCCACAGGGTGGAGCTCGACCGCTCCCTCTCCATCTTCCGCTCGATACGACGCAGGCGGTGCCGGGCGGCCTCCCGATGCTGGCCGGAGGGCTGCTCGACGACCAGCCGCTCCGCCTCCGCGCGCGCGGCCGCCAGGTCGTGCGCGCGGTGCTCGTGGAAGATGGCGAGGGCCTCGCGGGCCTCGCGCCTGAGCGCAGCCGGACCGCGCGGCAGTTCCGCCAGCTGCTGCCATGCGGCGGCCGCCTCGCGCACGCGGCCCGAGCGCCGGCGGCAGTGCGCCAGGCGCCTCAGCGCCTCGCCCGTGGCCTCGGGATCGCGGCCGACCCGGACCAGCCTTTCGACGGCCCGCACGTATGTCGCTTCCGCGTCCTCCAGGCGGCCGACCCGATCGTAGAGGCGCGCGAGCCCGAGGCACTCGTAGGGATCGCGCGCGGCGCCCGGCCCCCGCTCGACCAGGGCGAGCGCACGGGCCATCACCAGCGCCAGCGAGACGAGATCCAGCCGATTGTGCTCGAGCACGGCCTCGAGCGGCCGCGCGTCGCCGTCACGGACGAACTGGAAGTAGCGCGACGGGATCTCGAAGCCCGGCACGTCGCCGACACGGTGCACGCCGGCCAGCCGCCGCTCGAGCGTGCCGAGCGAGCAGCTCGCCTCGCCGCTGCCGTCGAGCGTGCCACGCGCGCGCCAGAGCCGGCGCGCGGGATGCAGCATGTCCACGTGTGGCACGCCGTCCAGCGGGAACGGGACGCGGTGGAAGAGATACCGCGTCTCGATGAGCGGCACGTCGAACGACTTGCCATTGAAGGTGACGATGGCGCCGCGTCCGGCGGCCCAGTCGCCGACCTCCGCCAGCAGCGCGCGCTCGTGCTCGTAGCCGGGAAGGAAGAACTGGCGCACCGAGAAACCGTCACGCGAGATGCAGGCGCAGCCCACGAGGAACGCCTGCGTGCCGGCGCCTCCCGCCAGGCCGGTCGTCTCGAGGTCGAGGAACCAGAGGTCGGAGGACTCTCGGGACTCGGGAGCGGGGAGCCGGGAGTGGGGCTCGCGGCGATGGTGTTCGGCGTGATGGGCGGGCTTGCCCACCGAAGCGTCGGCATGTTCCGAGCCGGCGACCGCGGACGCGGAGGTGGGCCAGGCCCGCGCCAGCAGCGCACGCGCGTCGCGCAGGCCGAGCAGCGTGTCGGTGATCTCGCCTATCGCGACGCGACCGTGGCGGTCGGAGGAGGCGTAGTGACGATCGACGGTGATGATGGCGCCAGCCCGGCCGGCGACGACATCCCCGCCGAGCACTTCCGCCGCGCGCGCGATGTCGGGCTCGCCGGGGCCGGCTGGGCGCGGGGCCGCGGCACCGGCCGGCACCGGCGCTCGCGGCTCCCCCGGTGACGAAAGCTCCGGTGAGAGGCGCGGGACGGCCCCTCCCACGATGCCCCGCAGTCGATCGGTGAGGCTGGCCACGGCTAGAACGGCGGGTCGTCTGGCTCCCCCGCGCGGAGCGCAGGTGCCGCCGCCTGGGGGAGCGCGGCCGCCGCGCCGGCCTCAGCCGTCAGGTGCTGCAGCAGCCTGAGTGCCACGGTCTTCGCCAGCGGCCCGGTCTCGCCCACCGGCCCCACGCAGGTCGGGCAGCCGCTCTCGCACTCGCAGCCCTCGATGAGCGCGCGCGTGCGCGCCAGCAACTCGTCGTGCATCCCGTAGAGCGGCGCGCTGAAGCCGATGCCGCCCGGGTAGGCGTCGTAGAGGAAGATCCGCGGCGTGTCCTGCCCCGGCGCCACCGCTGGACCGGACACGACCTCGTCGCCGGCGTTCACCGACAGCCCCACGTCGCGCTGGTCGCACATCAGCAGCAGCTGCGCCACGTTCTTCATGGCGTACGCGAGCCCGCGGACACCGTCGCGCCGGTCGTCCACCGCGAAGGGCAGCGCCGCCAGCACGGGACCGGGCACCTCGAGCCAGTACGACGTCGTGTGCATCTGGTGCTCGGGCAGATCCAACTCGCCCGATCCCACGTTCTCGTTCGTGTGGAACTTGATCTTCTTGAAGCCCACCACGCGCGACACCACGTGCACCTCGCCATGGTGCGCCACCGCCGCGGCATCGCGGGCGAAGGTGTCGAGGATGGTGACCTTCGTGTAGTCGATCGCCGTCGTGTAGTAGTCGCAGTCCACGGAGCGCACGTACGCCTTCCGGCCCTCGAAGTCCAGCTTCTCCACCTGGAACAAGCGGCCCTCGACGATGTAGATGGCCTTCGGGTGCAGCATCGAGAGCGCGCTGGTGAAGTCCGTCTCCGCGATCACCTTCGGCTCGCCGGTCTGATCCACGACGACGACGTTGTCCGACGACACCGAGCGCAGGCTCACCGCGTCCGCCGGGTACGACTCGCTCGTCCAGTGCCACTGCCCCGACGCCTCGTCGTCCGGATCCGCGCCCGAGAGGTGCACGAGCCCCGCCTCCTGCAGGACGCCCAGGACTTCCTGGACGTTCACCCGCCCGTACTCCTCCACGGCGGTGAACGGCAGCTCGAAGGCGGCGCACTTCACGTGGTTGACGAGGATGTTCAGGTTGTCGGGGTTGACGAGCGCGTGCTCCGGGGAGGCGTCGAAGAAATAGGACGGATGCCGGACGACGAACTGATCGACCGGCGCGCTCGAGGCCACCATCACCGCGGCCGAGCGGGCCGCACGCCGGCCCGCCCGCCCCGCGCGCTGCCACGTCGCCGCGATGGTACCCGGGTAGCCGGCCATGATCGACACGTCCAGTGCGCCGATGTCGATGCCCAGCTCGAGGGCGTTGGTGGAGACCACGCCGCGTACCTGTCCCTCGCGCAGGCCCTTCTCGATCTCGCGGCGGCGCAGGGGAAGGTACCCTCCACGGTAGCCGCGGATCTTCTCCGGCATGCCGGGCACGTCCTCGAAGTCGTCCTTGAGGTACGTCGTGAGGATCTCCGTGGCGAGCCGGCTCTGCGCGAAGAGGATGACCTGGAGGTTGCGCCGGAGGAACTCGCCCGCCACGCGGCGCGACTCGTTCAGGTACGACCGCCGGATGCCGAGCTCGCGGTTCACGACCGGGGGATTCACGAAGACGAAGAACTTCTCCCCTCGCGGGGCGCCGCTCTTGTCGACGAGCGCGAACGGCCGTTCCGCCAGCCGTTCGGCCAGCTCGGCCGGATTCGCGATCGTGGCCGACGAGCAGATGAACTGCGGATCCGACCCGTAGTGCCGGCAGACGCGCCGCAGCCGGCGCAGCACGTTGGCCAGGTGGCTGCCGAACACGCCTCGGTACGCGTGCAGCTCGTCGATGACGACGAAGCGGAGGTTCTCGAAGAGCTTCGCCCACTTCGGGTGGTGCGGCAGGATCCCGGAGTGCAGCATGTCGGGGTTGCTCAGCACGACGTGCGCGCGCGTGCGAATGGTGCGGCGCGCGTCCTGCGGCGTGTCGCCGTCGTAGGTGTGCACCCCGATCTCGTCGCCGCCCTCTTCGCTGATCGTCCCGGCGATCTCGTGCAGCTCGGCCATCTGGTCCTGGGCGAGCGCCTTGGTCGGAAACAGGTAGAGCGCACGGGTGGCCGGGGCCTTCAGCACCGCGTCCAGCACCGGCAGGTTGTAGCAGAGCGTCTTGCCCGAGGCCGTGGGCGTGGTGACGACGATGTTCCGTCCGGCCGCGATGTGGGCGAAGGCCTCGGCCTGGTGCGTGTAGAGCTGTGTGGCGCCGCGCGCGGCCAGCGCCTTCAGCAGGCGCGCATCCAGCCCCTCCGGAAAGGGCGCAAAGCCGGCGGGCGTGGCCGGAAGGCGACGGACGGCAGTGACCACGCCATCCGGTGTGTCGGGCCGATCCACGGCCGCCCCGGGGGCGAGCACCTGCAGCGCGCCCTGCAGGGCGACTTCTTTCCTCTCCTGGGTCCGGACGGCCGGCACCTGAGCACTGGATTGCGCCGCCATGGGTAATCGCGTGTAGACGATGCTACACGAAAAAGGGGCGAAACCTCAGGACACGGGTTGGAGCTCTGTCGAGTAGATTCGTGTGCCGGCCGTGTTGACCAGGGACACCGTAAGGACCCTTGTCTTCGGGTCTGCCTCGAGCAGCCCGAAGAACTGCAACCCGGCGCTCGGGGGACGATTGGGCGGGAGGTCCGCGGGGACACCGCAGAAGCGGGCTTCTGGTCCGAAGGTGGCGTCGAGCGGCGGCGGGGCGAACGTCCCGGCATGCGCGGGGCCCGCGACGAACTCCCAGAACGGATCGAAGTCGGACGTCTTCGCGCGTGCGGGGTCGTAGTGGTGCGCCGCGCAGTAGTGCACGTCCGCAGTCACCCAGACGACGTTGCGGACGCGCCGGTCCTTCAGGGCCTTGAGCAGCCCCGCGATCTCCAGCTCTCGCCCGAGCGGCGGTCCGCCGTCGGCGTTGGCCACGGCCTCGTGGAACCCGGGCTGATGCCCGACGACGAGGCCGATCGGCATGTCGGCGGCGACGACCTTCCACGTCGCCTGGGACTTCGAGAGCGCGTCGGCCAGCCAGCGCACCTGCTCCGCGCCCAGGAAGGCCGTCTCGGCGCTCATGGCGGGCTGGCGGTTCTCGCTGTTCGGCCCCCGGTAGCTGCGCATGTCGAGCGCGAAGACTTCGACGAGCGGACCGTACGGCGCGGTGCGATAGATGCGCGTCTCGCCCTGAGAGGCCAGCGCAATCGGGTAGTGCTCGAGGAAGGCCCGGCGCGCCCGGGCCGCGAGGACCGCCACGCGCTTCTCCTGATACGGCGCACGCTCGCCCAGCACCTGCGTCGGGTACCAGTTGTCGCGCACCTCGTGGTCGTCCCACATCGCCACCTGCCCCACCCCGGCGGAGAAGCGGCGATAGTGCTCGTCGAGCCGGTTGTAGAGGTGACAGCCGCGGAACTCGTCCAGCGTCTCCGCCACCTTCGCCTTCGACGGCGTCACCAGGTTGCGCCAGAGGCTGCCGTCCTCGAGGGTGACGGTTTCGCGCAGGGGCTGATCCGCATAGGTGGTGTCGCCGACGTTGAGGAACAGGTCGGGATCCGCGGCGCGCATGGTCTCGAAGAGCCGCATGCCACCGCGTGACGTGTCGATGCCCCAGCCCTGACCGCACGTGTCGGCGGACCAGGCGATGCGGACGGGTCGCCCCGGACCAGGAGCGGTCCGGAATCTTCCGACCTCCGGCGCGCTGACAATGCGCGGGTCCGTGGGATCCTCGAACCGGACCCGATAGAAGACGGTCTGGCCCACCGGCAGATCGCCGATCGCGACGCGGGCGGTCAGGCCGGAGTCCGGCGTGGCGACCGGGCCCGCCACCCTGCGGGCGTTGGCGAACGACTCGGTCGTGGCGTACTCGACGACCATCCGGGACGGCCGGTCCACGTGCGCCCAGACGATGGCACGGCCGGGCGCGATGTCGCCCGCGGCGACGCCGTAGTCGATGCGCGGCCGGACGCGGTCGGAGGTGATGACCCCCGGCGCCTGCGCGACGATCGCGGCGCCGAAGGTCCGCTCGAGGAACTGGCGACGTGAGTAGGACATCGCGGTCGGCGCAGGGGTGCAAAGGTGCAACGGTGCGGGGTGCCGGTGCCCCTTGCACCGTGCACCCCTGCACCCTTGCACGTGCCAGATCTCAGAAACTGTACTTGACGGCGAGCTGCATCACGCGTCCGTCCTCGGACGTCGTGATCTGCCCGAAGTTCGCCGCGCCAAAGACGCCGGCCGGCTGGCCGAACCGCTCCTGGTTGAACAGGTTGAACGTCTCGATGCGCACCTGGATGCGATGACGGTTGGCGAAGTCGAAGTTCTTGAAGATCGACAGGTCGGTGCGCTGATAGCCGGGCCCGCGCACGCTGTTGCGGCCGGCGTTGCCCGGGCGCTCGCCCGTCTGCGCCAGCGTGAGCGGCGTGAAGCAGCTGGTGTCGAAGTACTGCTGCGTGGTCTTGGGCCCGTTGTTCGGGTCGCAGGTCACGTCCGGCCGGTTCGTCATGTAGCGAATGTCGAGCACCGAGCCCATCGTGACCGAGAACGGGAAGCCGCTCTGCGCCTGGTAGATGCCGTTCAGCTGCCATCCCCCGGCGATGTAGCGCAGCAACGCCGACTTGTCCTCGAATCGCGGCAACTCGTAGCCGAAGCTGAGCACGAAGCGGTGGCGCGCGTCGAAGAGCGCCGGCCCCTTTTCGAACGAGAGCGCGCGCTCCAGGCTGGCCTCGTCACCCTGCACCACCGGCAGCACCGGGCGCGACTCGCCGCCGATGTTCAGGCCCGAGACGTGGTCCGTGGCCTTGCCCAGGGTGTAGGACGCCAGGAAGTTCAGCCCCCGCGTGGGCAGCATGCGAACGCTGGCCTGCAGCGAGTCGAACCACGACTGGGCCGCCGAGAACGTCGGCCGCACCAGCGCGAACGCCGGCATGATGCGCGCACTCCGCGTGGTCTGGCCCGGCACGTACACCCCGGGGTTGACCTCCATGAAGATCGGCAGCGTGAACCCGCGCGAGCCGACGTAGGCGACCTCGGTCCCAATCCTGGAGCCCAGCTGCCGCTGCACGCCGATGTTGAAGTGGTAGGCGTACGGCGACTCGAACTGGTCGCCCCACCCGATGATCGTCAGGGCGCGCGGGAAGGGGTTGGGCGGTCCGGCCACGGCGGCCAGCGGATCCTCCAGCGAGATGGGCGTCGGCGTGTTCAGCTCGACGAGGGGCGTGAACGGCGGCGACAGCACGCCGCTCTGGAAGAAGTCGCCCTGCCCGGCCAGCGCGTCGTAGAACACGCCGAACGCGGAGCGGATGCTCGTCTTGCCATCGCCGAAGGGATCCCACGCCATCGAGACGCGCGGCGCGAAGTTGTTCTTGTCCGTCGGGACGACGCCGCGGGGCACGCCCGGGTCGCCTGGATAGACGAGGCCCGCGGGCGCGTTCGGATAGACCTGCGACTGCACGCCCGTCCTGAAGGCGGTGATGGCGTCGTTCTTGTCCACGAAGGGCGTGGGCAGCTCGTAGCGCAGGCCCAGGTTGAGCGTCAGGCTCGGCGTGATGCGGAACTCATCCTGCACGTATCCGGCGAAGAGCCAGCCCCAGCCGTCCTGGATGGCCTGCGTCGTCGTCGCGCGGACCTGCGCGGGCAGGCCCAGCAGGAAGTCGGCGGCGGAGTTGCCCGAGCGGCCCCCGCTGAAGGTCATGTCGCCATTCGGCCGGTTGATGAAGGCGATCGTCATCGCCTCGCGACGGACGTCGAGGCCGAACTTCATCGAGTGGCGTCCTCGGATCCAGGTGAGGTCGTTGGCCACCTGCCACACGTGGTTCACCCGGTCCACGAACGGCTGCTGCGGGTCGCCCAGGGCCGACGTGCCGCCGCCGAAGAAGCCCTGGATGGCGAAGGACGGCAGCCCCGCGGCGGCCGGGTTGGTGTTGGCCAGGTTGATGCCGTAGTCGCGCGGGCTGAGGCCGCTCGTCACCGCCGGATTCGCGGTGATGCGGTTGATGGAGAAACGCGCCTGGTTGATGACGTTGTTGCTGATGACGTAGTTGTGCGACACCATGACGTCCTGCAGGGTCGCCAGCGACCTCTGGTCCACGGGGGCGATCACGCGCGGCGTCGTGCGCTCCGTGTCACTCCGCATGTAGCGGCCCAGCAGCGACTGGTTGCTGCCCATCTGATAGTCGAAACGCAGGCCGAACTGGTCGCGCACGTCGTTCACGGTCGGTGACACGATGTACCGGTTCCCCGCCGAGTTGGGCAACGGCACGAAGTCGTTCAGGAGTCGCGTCGCGATGGGCGAAATGCGCCCGGCCGGGATGATGTTGCCCGGGAAGGGCACGCCCGTCAGCGGGTCGCGGATGGCGGTGGACAGGGCCGAGAAATCGCCCCGCCGCTGTGCCTCCGAGAACACGATGACGTTGTTCGTGATGCCGCTGTCGTTGCGGTACCCTTCGTAGTACCCGAACCCGAACAGCCGGTTCCGGACGACGGGACCGCCCAGCGCGCCGCCGAACTGGTTCTGCTTCAGCTCGGGCTTCGGCTGGGTCGCCGGCGCAAAGTAGTTCCGGGACATCAGCGCATCGTCGCGGTTGAACTCCCACAGCGCGCCCGACACCGTGTTGCTGCCCGACTTGGTCACCACGTTCACCACCGAGCCGGCATTGCGGCCGTACTCGGCGCCGAAGGCGTGCGTGAGGATCTTGAACTCCTCGATGGCGTCCGGCGGCGGCCGCAGGACGAAGCCCGTGTTGAAGGTGTCGTTGTTGGTGGCGCCGTCCAGCAGGAAGTTGTTGGACTGGTTGCGCATGCCGTTGACGTTGAAGCCGCCCGTCACGTTGCCGAACCCGCCCGGCGTGGCGTCACCCGACTGGCCACCCAGGTTCGCGGGCGGCGCGACGACGCCGGGGATGAGCGTGCCGAGCTGCGTGAAGTTACGGCCGTTCAGCGGCAGGTCCACCACCTTGTCCTCGGTGATGACGATGCCGTGGGTGGCGTTGGTCGTTTCCACGAGGGTGGCATCCGCCGTCACCGTGATGGTCTCGGTGAGCTGGCCGACCTCCAACTCGAAGGCGACGCGCGCCGTCTCCGCCACCGTCACCCGCACGCTCTCGCGCAGCGCCGTGCGGAAGCCCGAGAGCGACGCCTTCACGTCGTAGTCGCCGGGCTGGACCAGCGGGACCGTGAAGAGGCCGTCCGCGCCGGTGACCGCCGTGCGCACCGCGCCGGTGGCGCGGTTGGTCACCTCGATGGTCACGCCGGGCAGCACGCCGCCCGAGGTGTCCGTGACGACGCCATTGATCTGGCCCGTCGCCTGGGCCCATGCCTGTGACGGCAGAACAAGGGCCAGCAGCGCTGCGCCCGCACATGCCAACAACCTTCGCGTCATTGTCGACTCCTTGAGTGCTCGTTCCCTCATCGCGCAGCCTATCAAACGGCCGCGACGATGGCTTGCATCATTTGCCGCGTCGTGGCGGTCCCGCCGAGATCGGGTGTCCGCACGGCACCTTCCGACAGCACGCGCTCGATGGCGCCGACCACCCGGTCGTGCAGATCCGGGTGCCCCAGGTGATCCAGCATCAGGGCGCCGGCCCAGATCGCGCCAATCGGGTTGGCGACGCCGCTGCCGGCGATGTCCGGTGCCGACCCGTGGATCGGCTCGAACATCGACGGGTGCGCCCGGTCCGGGTTCAGGTTCGCGCCCGGCGCCACGCCGAGGCTCCCCGACACCGCCGCGCCCAGGTCGGTCAGGATGTCGCCGAACAGGTTGGACGCCACCATCACGTCGAGCGTGTGCGGATGCGTCACCATGCGGGCCGCCAGCGCGTCCACATGGTACTTCCGCACGGCCACGCCCGGGTACTCCGGCGCCAGCTGCTCGACCACCTCGTCCCACAACACCATCGAGTGCTGCAGGGCGTTCGACTTGGTGGCGCTTGCCAGCATCTTCCGCGGGCGCGATTGGGCGAGGCGGAACGCGTAGCGGACCACGCGCTCGACGCCGGCACGCGTGAAGACGCCCGTCTGCTCGGCCACCTCGTGCACGGTCCCGCGGTGCACGCGCCCGCCGACGCCGGCGTACTCGCCTTCGGAGTTCTCGCGCACGCACACCATGTCGATGTCGGACGGCCCTCGGCCGGCCAGCGGGCACGAGACGCCCGGCAGGAGGCGCATGGGCCGCAGGTTCACGTACTGCTCGAAGCGCTGCCGGATGGGCAGGATGAGCTCCCACACCGAGACGTGGTCCGGCACCGACGGATGGCCGATGGCGCCGAGGTAGATGGCATCGGCCTCACGGAGCCGCTCGAGCGCGTCGGGCGCCATCATGCGTCCCGTCTCGCGGTAGTAGTCGCAGCCCCAGGGATGCTCGACCGTCTCGAGCGTGAGGCCCGCACGGCGGGCCACGACGGTCAGCACGCCCAGTGCCGCGGGCGTCACCTCCCGCCCGATGCCGTCGCCGGAAATGACGGCGATCCGATATCGAGGGCGAGGCATGGCGCTACATCCCCGGCGGCGTGAAGCGGCCATCGGCCGCCAGCCAGCCGCCATCGGCGTAGATGATGGTGCCCGTCACGTAACTGGCCGCGTCCGAGAGCAGGAACACCGTGGGGCCTGCCATCTCGCCCGGCTGTGCCCAGCGCTGCAGCGGGTTCTTCATGGCGTAGGCGTTGTACCACTCAGCGTTGGCCTTGATGGGCGCCGTCAGCGGCGTCTCCACCACGCCGGGGCCGACGGCGTTCACGCGCACGCCGAGCGGTCCCCATTCGACCGCCGCGGTCCGTGCCAGCTGCAGGATGCCCGCCTTGGTCATCGAGTACACCGACTGGCCGGGCTCGGTGGCGACGGACCGGATGGAGGAGAACAGCACGATGCTGCCGGACTTCTGCGCCGTCATGATGCGGCCCGCCGTCATCAGGGCCGCGAAGTTGCCGCGCAGGTTCAGGTGCACCACCTTGTCGAACTCGGCCAGCGTGTACCTGAGGATGGGCTTCCGCACGTTGATCGCCGGCGTGCACACCAGCCCGTCGAACCGGCCGTGCTTCTGCGCCAGGCCATCGAACGCGGCGATGATCTGGGCCTCGTCACCGAGGTCCAGCGGGCCGGCCTCGGCCTTCCCGCCAGCGGCGGTGACCCTCTCGGCCACCGCGACGGCGCTCCCGGCATCGAGGTCCAGGCAGGTCACGTGCGCCCCTTGCGCTCCCGCCGCGAGGGCCACGCTCTCGCCGATGCCACTGCCGGCGCCCACCACCGCCACGAACTTCCCGTCCAGCCTGAACATCGATGAGTCCTCCCGATGGATGACGCGGATCACCCTCATCCCCTCCGTCTGATTCGTCGCACGGCCAGGAACGCCAGTGCGGCCACCGTCAATCCTCCCACGTTCGGGTTGGTCCACACCGCACGCCCTGCCTGTCCCGAGAACTGCACGGCCAGTACGAACGACACGCCGGCCACGATGGCGGCCAGCGCCTCGGGCATGCCGGCGCGCCGGACGTACAGGCCCGCCAGGACCGGCACGAACAGGCTGACCCCGAGCAGCGTGTAGAAGATGCTGAGCGCGCCGATCACCGTCGGCAGCTGGATGGCGAGCACGACACCGATCGCGCCGCCCGCGACCGCGGCCAGGCGGGCCACCAGCAGGATCGTGCGGTCGTCGGCCTTCGGGTTCACGAACTGCCGATACAGATCCTGCGACAGCGAGGTCGCCAGCATGAAGAGGATGGCGTCGCACGTGCTGACCTCGGCCGAGAACACGGCGGCCAGGGCGAGGGCGCCCAACCAGACGGGCAGCGCCTCGACGAGCACGGTGGGCAGCACCAGGTTCGGGCTCGACACGTCGGGGGCAATCACGCGGGCCGACATGCCCAGCAGCACGGGGATGAAAGCGAACAGCCCCAGCGCCAGGGCCTGCATGCCGACGCCGGCGCGCACCGCGCGAGCGTTCTGAGCGCCATACACCTTCTGGAGCAGCCCGGGCGAGATGATGAACGCCGGGCCCAGCATCGCCAGCAGCGTGATCCCGGAGCCGGGGCCCGTCGTGTGCCAGAAGTCCCAGAAGTGTGGCGGCGCGGCGGCCGCAATGCCTGCGAGCCCGCCGGCCTTCGCGAGGACCATGGGCACCGCGGCCAGCAGGCCGACCAGCAGCACGACCAGCTGCACGGCGTTCACCCACGCCGAGCTCAGGAGGCCGCCGGCGACGAAATACACCAGCATCGCGGCGGCGCCGATGGCGGTGCCCCACGCTCGCGGCACATCGGCCACGACCTCGAGCACGGCGGCGCCCGCGATGAGCTGTCCCGCAAGGATGGCCAGCGTGCCGACCCAGATGAGCGCCGACACCACACCGCGCACCGGCCGGCCGTACCGGTGCTCGAGGAAGTCGCCGACCGTGTAGAAGCCGTGCCGCTCGGCGAGGCTCCAGATGCGGGGCCCCACCCACCACGCGAGGGCAATCGAGCCGATGGCCGCCGAGCCGTTCCACCACCAGGCACTGATGCCGTCGCCATAGGCGAGCCCGGCGGCCCCCACGGTGGAGCCCGCGCCGATGTTCGACGCCAGGACCGTCGAGAAGAGCAACGGCGCCGTGAGCGACCGCCCCGCCACGAAGAAGTCGCTGCTGCCGCGCACGAGTCGCGCAATCCACAGGCCCACCCCGGTCAGGACGACCGCGTAGGCCACGAGCAGCACGAGGTAGACGTTCACCGCGACGCTACTTCTTCAGGTCCCGCGCGGCCGGAACGTTGGGGATGCCCGTTGCCTCGGAGGCGCCGCGCACGATGGCCCGTGCCATCACGTCGGCGGCGAGCGCCCCGATCTGCGAGATGTCCGCCTCCCCGTCCCATTGCCCGGTCGCGAGGGCGAACACCGTGTCGCCGTCGCCCTGCGTGTGCGCCGGGAAGATGGCGCGCGCAAACCCGTCGTCGGCCATCAGCGCCATGCGGCTCACCTGTGCCTTGGTGAGCTTCGCGTTGGTGGCGACGAGTCCGATGGTGGTGTTCTCGGCCGCGCGCGGGCGCGGGCCGGTCTGGCCCGTGCGCAGCAGCGTGCGCGCGTCGGCGAAGCTCCCGTCGGGGTTACGCACGCCCGCCACCACCGTTCCGGTGTCGGGGTCGATGACGTCGCCCACGGCGTTCACGGCGACAATGGCGCCCACGCTCAGGCCGTTCGGCAAGGTGATGCTGTAGCTGCCGAGGCCGCCCTTCATCGAGCGGCCGGGCCCGCCGCTCTTCCCGACCGTCGCGCCGGCCCCGGCGCCCACGGTACCCTCGGCCACGGGCGCGGTGGACGCCGCACCGGCGGCGCGGTACCCGCAGTCGGCCGTGGGGCGGATCTTCGGGTTGCCGCCGACGGGCAGGTCGAAGAGGATGGCCGCCGGGACGATGGGCACCTTCGCGATCCGGACGTCCCACCCGATGTCGTGCTCCTCGAGCCAGCGGACGGTGCCCGTGGCCGCATCGAGCCCGAACGCGCTGCCCCCCGACAGCACGACCGCGTTCACCTTGTCCACCATGTTGCCGGGATCGAGGAGATCCGTCTCGCGCGTGCCGGGCGCGCCGCCCCGCTGCGACACGCCGCCGACGGCACCCTGCCCGTCCACGAGGATGACCGTGCAGCCCGTGGGCCGCTCGGTGAGCGTGTGATGCCCGACCTTGATGCCGGGCACCGCCGTGAGCGTGCGGTTCGCCCCGGCGGCCGGCGCGGGCGATGCTGTCCGCGGTGTCGAGGCCGAGGGCGTCGGGGTCTGGCCATTCACGCAGGCCATGGCAATCAGGGACAGGAGGCCGACGGTCGCGGAGACGCGCATGACGGGAGATCATAACCGGAGAACCGTCAAGGATTGACCACGACGCGTCTTCCGGTCACGATGGCTCGTGCCTGGATCATCACACCTGATCGATCGCGTCCTCCTCGAGGTGGAGCGCGCCGCGGATGAGATCGTGGCGTTCACCGCCGACATGGTGCGCATCCCCACCGTCAACCCGCCGGGCGAGCACTACGAGGACTGCGCGCGGTTCATCGGCGACACGCTGGCCCGCCTCGGCTTCGACATCGAGTACTTCGCTGCCGAGGGAAGGCCCGAGCACACCGCCCGCCACCCTCGGCTGAACGTCGTCGGCACGCGCACCGGACTGGCGGCGCGGCCCACGGTTCACCTGAACGGCCACTTCGACGTCGTCCCGGCCGGAGAGGGGTGGACACTCGATCCGTTCGGGGGCGTGGTCAGGGACGGGAAGATCTACGGTCGCGGCTCGTGCGACATGAAGGCGGGCATCGCGGCCGCGGCCTTCGCGGCCGAGGCCATCCGTCGAGCGGGCGTGCCGGTGCCCGGCACCATCGAGGTGAGCGGCACGGTGGACGAGGAGAGCGGCGGATTCGCCGGCGTGGCCTGGCTGGCCGAGCGCGGGCGCCTCTCGTCCACGCGGACCGACTACTGCATCATCCCGGAGCCGCTGAACGTGGACCGGGTGTGCGTCGGGCACCGGGGGGTGTACTGGTTCGAGGTGGCGGCCCGCGGGCACATCGCGCACGGCAGCATGCCGTTTCTCGGCGTCAGCGCCATCGACGGCATGGGCCACCTGCTGCAGGCGATTCGCGAGGAGCTGCTGCCGGCGCTGGCCGCCAGGCGGACCGAGGTGCCGGTCGTGCCAGACGGCGCGCGGCAGGCCACGCTCAACATCAACGGCATCTTCGGCGGGCAGCCCGTGGACGGCATCCAGACGCCGTGCGTGGCCGACGTCTGCCGCGCCGTCTTCGACCGCCGCTTCCTGCTCGAGGAAGGCTTCGAGCAGACGAAGCGCGAGGTGGAGGCCGTGCTGGACCGCGTGCGCGCCCGGATCCCGCGCGTCCAGTACGGGTTGCGCGACCTGATGGTCGTGCATCCCACGCGCACGCCGGACGACTCACCCGTCATCGCGGCCATCGAGGCGGGCGTAGGCCACGTGCTCGGCCGGAAGGCCACGCGCGTCGCGAGCCCCGGCACCTACGATCACAAGCACGTGGCGCGCATCGCCGGTGTCCCGCACTGCGTGGCCTACGGCCCCGGGGAGCTCGAGCAGGCGCACCAGCCGGACGAGTACTGCCGCGTGGACGACCTGGTGGCTTCCACGAAGGTGCTCGCCCTGGCCATCCTCAGGCTGACGGGAGCTGTGTCTCGAGGTCCTGAGGCCTGATGCGCCAGGGCTCGGAGCCTGGAGCGCGGCGATGTCATGGCGCGTGTACGGGTCGTCGGCGCCGCCGGCCAGGCGCTGGTCGAAGGCCGTCACCGCACGGTCCACGTAGATCTGGGCGTTCCCGCCGTCGCCCTTCCGCTGGTACGCCGATCCACTCGTCCGCGGCGTCGCCCGTGGTAGCGGAAGCCGGGATCTTTCTCCAGTGCCTTGCGGACGATCGTCTCCACGTCGGCCGGGACGCTGGATGTGTAGCGCCCGATGGCCTCGGGCTCCCGATTGAGGATGCGGTCCGCGACGTCGGCCATCGACTCGCCGGCAATCGGCAGGCGCCCGGTGAGCATCTCGCACAGCACGACACCGAGCGCGGCCACCTGCGCCTCGCGCACGAGCCGCGCGCACCTCGGGACCCGCGTCGAGCGCCGAGGCGAGACACTTCAGGGCAACACGCCGGCCCAGGCGCGTGTCTTCCGCGAGGTACACCTGCCCCATGCCGCCGCCGCCGAGGCGGTCGACCACGCGGTACTGGAGGATGGACGCTCCCTGAAGGTCTGCGCCGTCAGGCACGCCTCGATCGTAGTGCGCGACCCCCTCGCACCTGCCCCGCAACCGTTCGCACCTGCGGCTCCCGGTTAGAACATCCGTGACTGGCAGCCGTCCACCACGACGGTGGTCCCGCTGATCCAGCTGGCCCGCGGGGACGAGAGGAACGCCACGACATTGCCCACCTCTTCGGGGGTGCCGAATCGGCCGAATGGGAGCTCGCGCGCGATGAAGTCGGCAATGCCCCTTGGATCCTCCTGCTGGCGCTTCCACCACGATCCGCCCTCGAACAGGATCGAGCCGGGCGCCACGCCCACGACGCGGATACCGTCCGGGGCCAACTGCTGCGCGAGCGACTTGGTCAGGCTGATCTCGGCCGACTTCACCACGTTGTAGGTCATGCGGCCGCCCGCCTCGCGTCCGTAGATTGACGAGATGATGACGATGACGCCCCCGCCCCGCTGCCGCATGTGCGGCAGCGCCAGCTGCGAGCATCGAATGGCGGGAAACAGCGTGTGGTCGAACGCCTCACGCCACTCCGCATCGGTGGTGCGCTCGAGCGTGCTGCCGCGCCCCACGCCGACGTTGTTGACCAGCACGTCCACGCCGCCGCATTCGACGACGGCCGATTCGACGAGGTGATCCACGCCCTCGGTCGTGGACACGTCGCAAGTGACCGCCAGGACCTTCGTGCCGCGGCCGTGCCGCGCGCGAATCTGGTCCGCTGCCTGTGTCAGCTGCGCGAGCCCTCGCGCGCCAATCACCACGCGACAGCCCTCCGCCGCCAGCGCATGCGCCGCCGCCAGCCCCAACCCCCGGCTGCCACCCGTGACGACCGCCACCTTCCCGCTCAACCCGAGATCCATCTGTGCTTCGACCCCCGTGCTTCGAACCTGCGTGCTTCGAACCTCCGTGCTTCGAACCTGCGTGCTTCGAACCTGCGTGCTTCGAACCTGCGTGCTTCGAACCTCCGTGCCTTACCGTCGTGTCAGGTCGTTCAGCCGCCAGTCGAAGTCGTGGAAGGCCACGCGGAAGCGGTTCTCCCTCAGGAACTCCGCCTCCGACCGGACCACGACGGGCGCGATCAGGCCAAGGACCGCGCGCTCCAGCGGGCTGCGTGCCGTGAACCCGGGCGCCGCCTTGCCCGCAAACGCCGCGACGAAGACGGGCTCGCGCCACGAGAACAGCGGGCTCACGCTGATCACCGCGTTCTCCCGGTCCACGAACACCAGCTCACGCCGATCCACGACCTCGCGCACCATCGAGTCGAGCTGCGCGTCCAGCCGCTCGGCCGTGTAGGCCTCGCTCTTGAGGCGCCCGCTGCCGAGGGCGCCGCGGCCCAGCGCCAGCAGTGCCCTGGCGTCGCCCATGGGGACGATGATGTCCCTCTCGATCTGGTCGAGTGTCACCATGCGACGGGCCGCGCGGAACTGCCGTCGCTCGAAGGATCCTGGCACCTGCCGGATGCTGTTGGGCGGATAGGCCGCCGCGCGGCCCCTGATGGGATAGTGATCGATCACCGTCCGCAGCACGAAGGCGTTGTAGGCATTGAGCCAGAACGCGAGCCGGCGAGCCGGCGACCAGGTGTCGGAGACCTCCACGTCGGCCAGGCTGGCCACGTACCGGTCGAATCGGGGGCGCTCGAGCTTGAGCGCCTGGTAGTAGACCAGCCCGTCGCGCACGTAGACATCGAGGATGCCATCGAGTGCGCGGTGCAGCGGATCCACTGGAGGCGGCGGCGCGTCCTGCGCGGCCGTGCCGGCCGCCAGGACGAGCACCGCGAGCGCCGCCGGGATCCACGTCTTCATGGGAGCAAGGCCAGGAACGAGACGAGGGCGGCGTTGAACGGGCCGGGCTGTTCGAGGTTGGCGAGGTGCCCGGCCCGCGGGATGATCTCCAGGCGTGCCCCTGGGATCGCCGCCGCGATCCGCCGCGACTCCTCGACCGGCGTCAGCTCGTCCTCCTCCCCGACAAGGACCAGCACGGGAACCCTCAGCGACGCTGCCGTGGCCATCGAATCGGGCCGGTCCATCATGCGCTGAATGGCCCCGCGAATGCCTTCGGGCGACTGCTGCTTGATGAGGCGCCGCACCGTGGACTCCACGGTCGTGTCCGTGGCCCGCGTCGTGCGACCCAGGAGCTTCGGCATCATCTCGCGGGCCACGCCCGATGCCCCTTCCCGATCCACCAGCGCCAGCATGCTCCGCCGGTTCGTGCGCCCCTCGAGCGAGTCGGCGCCGGCGCGCGTATCGGCCAGCACCACGGCTTCCACCATCTCGGTCGCCTTGCGGATGACGGCAAACGTCGCGTAGCCGCCCATCGAGCACCCGCCGACGACGGCGCGGGTGATGCCGAGCGCGTCCAGCAGGTCGATGACATCCCGGGCGTAGTCGTCCATCGAGGGCGAGCTGCCCCCGGCCTCGGAGGTACCGCCGAACCCGCTGAGGTCCGGCGTGATCAACCGCCACCCCTTGGGAATGGCGTGAATCTGCGGCTCCCACATGCCCGCCCCCAGCGGGAACGCGTGGAGCAGAACGATGGTGCGAAGGTCCGAGGCGCCGGGAACCGAATCGAGGTACGCGATCGTGCGCGGGCCGACATGGCAATACTGCCTGGTCATGGAGTGAGTGACGCAATTGTATATCGCCCCTCGCCCCCGCCGTGATGGCGCTGGGACTCCCGCCGAGCCTCGGCCGGATCGACGCGCGGGGCGTGCAGCGCCGGCAGCGCTGGCCACGAGAGCCACGCTCACAAGTCCCCCGAAGGCCGCAAGACAGGTGAGCCGGGAGGAGCCGTGGCTGCGCCACGGCGTCCGCGGCGTCGCGCCCACTCGGCGTTCAGATCTCGATCGCCCCGCCGATCGATTTCAGGTGCGCGCGGAACGTGAGGTCGGGATCGGCGTCGCGCTGCTGGAGGTAGTCGGCCAGCCGCAGCTGGTCGCGGAGCAGCTCACCGGCGAGCAGCCGCGCGGCCTGCGCCTGCTCACGGGCGGCAATGTCGCGCGCGGCGGCCATCACGCGCTCGCACTCGGCCAGCGCCACGAACACGGCGCCGTCCTCGTCCGCAAACACCGCGTCCTCGCGCGTGACCGTCGTCGGTCCGCAGGTCGCGGCCTGGAGGGCGGTGGCATGTCGCCGCCTGAGCTCGAGCGGGCCGGTGGGCGAGGTGCCGCGCGACCAGACCGGGATGCCCATCGCGCGGATCGCCGCACTGTCACGGTGCGCGCCGTCCACGACCAGGCCCGTGAGTCCGCTGACGAAGGCCTCCCCCGCCACGAGGTCCCCGATGCAGCCTTCGTCCAGCCGGCCGTTGTTGTCGACGACCAGCACGTCGCCGCGCGCGGCGAGCGCGATGGCCTCGAGGAACACGTCCGTGCTGCCGGCGTGCACGGCTGGCGCGACCCGCCCGGCCACCCGGGATCCCGGGATGAGCGGCCTCAGCCCCGGCGGCCCCAGCCGCACGGGCAGTTGCAGCAGCACACAGGCGTCCGCGATGAAGGGCGTGGTCCAGTCGAAGCCGTGAAGTGAGGCAAGGGGAGCGGGCATACTGACAGTGTAGCGTCGGGATGACGATCCCGTCGCGGTGCACTCCCGTCGCCATGCCCTCCCGACGGATCTCACGCCCTGCGCGATTCGACTCCCGACTCCCGGCTCCCGTCGCAGCTCAGCGCCCGACACCCGTCGCAGGCCGGTTCCCGACTCCCGACGCGATCACGTCGAGCACCGCCGCCCCGAGATCTTCCGCCTTGCGCGCGCCCACGCCGTACACGCGCCGGAGCGCCTCCGCCGTCGTCGGCCTGATGCGCGCCAGCTCGCGCAGCGTCGCGTCGTGGAAGATCACGTACGGCGGCACACCGCGCTCGCGGGCGAGGCGCAGGCGCAGCCCGCGCAGCTCCTCGAAGAGCGCGCGATCCACGCCCTCCCACGACTCGGCCTCCGCCTTCGATCGCCTGGGCGCACGGCCCTTCTCGGGCTTTCGCTGCCGCGCCAGCGACAGCGTCCCCGCCGCCCCGGCGTCGCGGAGCAGCGCCGCGCCGTCGGACGTGAGGTGCAGCACCGGGTACTGATCGCCCGCCTGCTGCAGGAGCCCATGCGCGATGAGCTGATCGACGTAGCCGCGGATCTCGTCCACCGAGGCGTCCTTGAGCAGCCCGAAGACCGAGAGCGTGTCGTGGCCGCGCGTCCGCACCTGCTCGCTGGCATGGCCGCGCAGGACGCTTCCCACGTGCGCGGCGCCGAACCGCTGTCCGACCCGCGCCACCGCCGACAGGATCTTCCGCGCCAGCGTCGCCGGATCGGCCACCGCCTCGAGCTCGCCGAGGCAGTAGTCGCACGCGCCGCAGTCGTCCTTGGCGTACGCCTCGCCGAAGTAGCCCACCAGGCGCTTGTGCCGGCACCCGACGCTGGCGGCGTAGCGCTCCATGTCTCGCAGCAGCGCCTGGCGCGCGTCGGTCAGCTCGCCGTTCTTGTTGAGGATCTCGCGCCACCGCAGGAAGTCGGCGGACGACACGATGAGCACGCACTCGGCTTCCAGGCCATCACGGCCAGCGCGCCCGGCCTCCTGCTGGTAGTGCTCGAGCGACTGCGGCGCGCCCGCGTGAATCACGAACCGCACGTCCGACCGGTCGATGCCCATGCCGAACGCCACGGTGGCCGCCACGATGTCGATGGACTCGTTGAGGAACGCATCCTGGTTGGCGTGGCGTTCCTGGTCGCTCAGGCCCGCGTGGTAGGGCCGCGCGCGGAAGCCTTCCTCCTGCAGCCATGCGGCCGTGTCGTCCACCTCGCGACGGGTCGGACAGTACACGATGCCCGCCTCGCCCTGGTGGCGGGAGAGCACCTGGAGGATCTGCGCCTTGATGGTGGCGCGCGGCAGCACGCGGTACAGCAGGTTCGGCCGGTCGAACGATCCGACCAGCGTCAGCGCGTCCTTCAGGCCCAGCTGCTCGACGATGTCCTGACGCACGCGCGCGGTGGCGGTGGCCGTGTAGGCGTGGAAGCTCACGTGCGGCAGCGCCGCGCGCAGCGCGCCCAGCTGCCGGTACTCCGGCCGAAAGTCGTGCCCCCAGTGGCTGATGCAGTGCGCCTCGTCGATCGCGACGAAGCTCAGGGGACATGTGGCCTGCAGCCATGAGAACCACCCGCCGCCCTCGCCGGCGATGCGCTCGGGCGCGACGTAGAGCAGGCGGTACCGCCCTTCGCGGAGCCCCGCGGTCACGGCCGCGCGCTCGTCCGCGGCCATCGCGCTATTCAGGCACGCGGCCGCCACACCGTTGGCGACGAGCGTGTCCACCTGGTCCTTCATCAGCGAGATGAGCGGCGAGATGACCAGCGCCAGCCCTTCGCGCACCAGCGCCGGCGCCTGGAAGCAGAGCGACTTCCCGCCGCCGGTGGGCAGCACCAGCAGCGAATCCCGCCCCTGGACGACGGCCTCCATGGCCTCGCGCTGGAGCGGGCGAAACGAGGAGTAGCCCCAGTAGCGTTCGAGAATCGCGAGCAGGGAATCGGAGGAGGCAGCCGGCGCGGGCATCGGGATGACGTCCCATCCTGACACACCCGGCGGTCGCGCGCGTGTGATCGGCTCGGCTGGGAAACCGTTGAACGAAGAGCCGGGACCGAAGTCCCGGCGCTCCGTGCTTCGAACCTTCGTGCTTCGAACCTTCGTGCTTCGAACCTTCGTGCTTCGAACCTTCGTGCTTCGAACCTTCGTGCTTCGAACCTCCGTGCTTCGAACCTCCGTGCGAACGTCCGCCCCCTGCTCCTTCGTGCCTACGCGCAGCCGCTCGTCGTGCCGCAGTTGCTGCACTTGTAGCAAGACCCGCTCCGCACCATGATGGACCCGCACGTCGTGCACGGCGGCGCGTCCTCCTGGTTCTGCATCGCGGCGAACGACGACGACGGGTTCGGCACGATGGCACCGGTCGGGCTCACCGCCACCGTTGGCGACGGCCTGGCCTTCGGCAGCGGCACCGCCGCCGGCGCCTTGCCATCGGCCGCCTCGTCGCGGTTGTTCACGCCCGCCCGGTACTGCGCCTCGGGTGACAGGAACTTCGACGCCATCCACCGGAAGATGTAGTCCACGATGGACTTCGCGAAGCGCACGTCCGGGTTCTTCGTCATGCCCGACGGCTCGAAGCGGACGTGGCTGAACTTGTCCACCAGCGCCTGCAGCGGCACGCCGTACTGCAGGGCGTAGCTGATGGCCTGCGCGAAGGCGTCGGCGAAGCCCGAGATGGTGGAGCCTTCCTTGGCCATGACCAGGAAGATCTCGCCCGGCATCCCGTCCTCGAAGAGGCCGACGGTGATGTAGCCCTCGTGGCCCGAGATGTCGAACTTGTGGGTGATGGCCTGCCGCTCGTCGGGCAGCTTCCGGCGCATCGGCGCGCGGCTGGCCAGCGCCGCGGCGACCGCCGCGTCCACGGCTTCCTTCGGCGCCGGGACGGCGGTCTTCGCGTCCTTCGACGTGTTCAGCGGCTGCGTGCGCTTGCTGCCGTCCCGGTAAATCGAGATGGCCTTCGCACCCAGCCGCCAGCTCTCCAGGTACGCCTGCTCGATGTCCTCGATGGTGGCGTCCTTCGGCACGTTCACGGTCTTGCTGATGGCGCCGGAGATGAACGGCTGCGTGGCGCCCATCATCTTGATGTGGCCCATGTAGTGGATGGAGCGCTCGCCCCGCGCCGCCTTGAAGGCGCAGTCGAAGACCGGCAGGTCGCGCTCCAGCAGGTGCGGCGCGCCCTCGATGGTCTCCTGCTCGTCGATGTGCTTGACGATGTCGTCGATCTGCGCGGCCGTGTAGCCCAGCCGCTTGAGCGCCATGGGGACCGTCTGGTTGACGATCTTCATCATGCCGCCGCCGACGAGCTTCTTGTACTTCACGAGCGCGATGTCCGGCTCCACGCCCGTCGTGTCGCAGTCCATCATGAAGCCGATGGTGCCGGTGGGCGCGAGCACGGTGGCCTGCGCGTTCCGGTAGCCGAAGTCCTCGCCGAGCTCCACCGCGTCGTCCCACGCCTGCTTCGCGGCGCTGTAGAGGTCCGACGGCACGTGCTTCGCGTTGATGTCCTTGATGGCCTCGCGGTGCTTGCGCATGACGCGCAGGAACGGCTCGCGGTTCTCGGGATAGCCCGTGAAGGGGCCGCCGTGGTCGCGCGCGACGCGGGCCGACTGCGCGTAGGCCTCGCCCGTCATGACCGCGGTGATGGCCCCGGCGAAGTCGCGGCCCCCGTCGCTGTCGTAGGGCAGCCCGCGCGACATGAGCAGGGCGCCCAGGTTGGCGTAGCCCAGGCCGAGGGGCCGGAAGGCGTGGCTGTTCTTCTCGATGGCCTTCGTCGGGTAGCTCGAGTTGTCCACGATGATCTCCTGCGCGGTGATCATCGTGCGGCAGGCGGCGCGGAACGCCTCGACGTCGAACTCGCCGTCGGCGCCCACGAACTTCATCAGGTTGATCGACGACAGGTTGCACGCGGAGTCGTCCAGGAACATGTACTCCGAGCACGGGTTGCTGGCGTTGATGCGCGCCGTGTTCGGGCAGGGGTGCCACTCGTTGACGGTGGTGTCGAACTGCATGCCCGGATCGCCGCACACCCAGGTGCCCTCGGCGATGAGGCGCATGAGATCCCGGGCGCGGCAGGTGTCCATCACCTCGCCGGTCGTCACCGCCTTGGTCTGCCACAGGCCATCGTCGAGGACGGCGCGCATGAACTCGTCGCTGGCGCGCACCGAGTTGTTCGAGTTCTGGAAGAACACCGACCCGTACGCCGTGCCCGTGAACGAGCCGTCGTAGCCGGCGTCGATGAGCGCCCAGGCCTTCTTCTCCTCCTCGACCTTGCAGTTGATGAACTCGACGATGTCGGGATGGTCGGCGTTCAGGATGACCATCTTGGCCGCGCGGCGCGTCTTGCCGCCGGACTTGATGACGCCCGCGAACGCGTCGAAGCCCTTCATGAACGACACCGGGCCCGAGGCCGTGCCGCCGCCGGCCAGCAGCTCCTTCGCCGAGCGGATGGACGACAGGTTGCTGCCCGTGCCCGAGCCGTACTTGAACAGCATGCCCTCGGTCTTGGCCAGCGTGAGGATGGACTCCATGGTGTCGTCCACGGAGTTGATGAAGCACGCCGAGCACTGCGGCGCCTTCTCGAAGCCGCAGTTGAACCACACCGGGCTGTTGAAGGCGGCCTTCTGCTCCACGAGCAGGTGCTTGAGATCGTCGCTGAACGCCTGCAGCGCCTCCTCGGAGGCGAAATACCTCTGCTTGCGCGCCCACGCGGTGATGGTGTCGACCACGCGGCCGACGAGCTGCTTCACCGAGCGCTCGCGATCCGGCGACCCGATGTGCCCGCGGAAGTACTTGGAGACCACGATGTTGGTGGCCTGCTGCGACCAGGCCTTCGGGATCTCGACGCCCCGCTGCTCGAAGACGATCGAGCCCTGCTCGTTGCCGATCACCGCGTCGCGCAGCTCCCAGTCGACCTCGTCGAACGGGTCCCGCCCCGCGACGGTGAAGAACCGCGGGAACTCCAGGCCGGGAGCGGCTACCGCCCGCGCCGCCTCGCGCGTGCCCGCCGTCTCGTTCCGTGCCGACGCCCCTGCCTGCTGTCCGGCGGCTGCCGCCGTCAGCTTCTGAGCACCATCCTGCATGCTCCCTCCAGACACGAGACGACACCCCGCCCCTGTGGGGTGCCACCTCGGGATCGCTGAACCTCTAGAAAGCTTGTCGCGCGCGTGTGTTGTTCCGTGCAGTCCTGCTCATGGCTTCTGGCTCGAATCGCGTCTGCAACACCGGCCGCTGGGATGGGCCGAGGCCGCCGACCTCGTTCTCGCGCGCGACGCCCAATATGCGCCCCCGACACACGGTTGTCAAGCATCCAACCACAAGATGTTGGGTTTTTGTTTTAGGGCGAACGCAAAATGTAGCAGCTTCCCGAAGCAAACGCATGTTTCGCCTTATTTTCGCACGACAACCAGGCGACGACAAGGTGACGGCGGAACGGGCCCTACCGGACGAGCACGGCGGCCATGACGGCCGCCTTGTCGGCGAGCTTGCCGGCGTACACCAGGTTGCGCGCCTTCAGCGCCTCCTCGGCCTGCTGCACGAAGCGCCGCGCCGCGTCGAACTGCGTCCGGCCGTCGGCCGAGAGCCCCGCGACGTTGACCCGACCGAGGTCCGACGAGGCGCGGGCCAGCAGGACGCGGATCGACGCCTCGGTCTTGGCTTCGACGCCGGGCGCGGGCGTCAGCGTCAGGGCCGGCGGCGGCATGGCGCGCGGCTCCTCGGGCGTGGGCCGCTCGGGCTCGGCCACCGGCGCCGTCGGCTTCGGCTGTGGGCGGGACGGCGCGGCGGGCTCGGCGGGCGGCGGGGCCTCGACCAGCACCGGCTCGGCCGGCTCGGTGTAGATCGCCACGATCCGGGGCGGCGCCGGTGGAGGCGCCATCACCGGCAGTTCGGGCTCGGGCACCGGCGCCACGGTCCGGGTGGCGCAGCCTGCGCCGCCCGCGACCAGGACCGCCACGGCGGCAAGGAGGGCCAGTCGCATCATGCCGATCCTAACGCGCGCGGGGGAATTTGATCACGAACGTCGTCCCCGTCCCGACCGTCGACTCCACGTCGATGTCGCCGTTGTGGAGCTGAATCGTCCGGAACACGAGCGACAGCCCGATGCCGCTGCCGCGCTTCTTCGTCGTGAAGTAGAGGTCGAAGATGCGTGCCAGGTGCTCGGGCGCGATGCCCTCGCCGGTGTCCTGCACGCGGATCTCCACGCGCCCGTCGCGGCCCGCCGCGCACGCGATGCGCAGCTTGCCGCCTCGGGGCATGGCCTGCACGGCGTTCTGCGCCAGGTTCAGGAACGCCTGCCGCAGCAGGGGCTCGTCGCCCTCGATGGCCAGGTCCGGGTCCTGGCACGCGTGCTCGCACGCAATGCCGCCGGTCTCGGCCTCGACGCGCACCGCATCGAACACGCTCGTGATGAGGGGCATCGTCTTGACGGGCGCCAGCGTCACGTCCTCTGGGCGCACGAACTTCAGGAACCCCTGGACGACCTCGTCCAGGCGCCGGATTTCGTTGCCGATCACCTCGACGTGCCGCGAGGCCGATGCCGGGTCCGGAGAGGCGAGCTTCTGCTTGAGCAGCTCGAGGTGGATGGTCATCGCGTTCAACGGGTTCTTCACCTCGTGGGCGACGCCCGCCGTGAGCCGGCCGAGGGAGGCCACACGTCGGGTGAGATCGGCCAGCTGCGCCCGCTTGGGGCCGTCGCCAATCGTCGACTGGAGCTGGGCGGAGACCCGGTCGAACACGTCGCCCAGGTCGCGGAACTCCTCGTCGCGCAGGTCGAGCCGCGTGCCGATCTCTCCGCGGCCGAGCCGCGACAGCCCGCTCGTGATCACGTGGATCGGCCTCAGGACCACCTGCGCCAGGGCCATGGCCACCGCCACGGCGATCAACAGGGCCAGGCTGACGGCGACCCCGGCCGACAGCACCGGGCGCTCGAGTTCCCGGCGCACGAAGATGGTGTTGAGGCCGATGCAGATTTCCCCGAACGGCTCGTCGTCCAGGGCCAGGGGCTGGCGCCACTCGAACGTCCGTCCCCCCGTGTACACGGCCCGCACCTGCTGGTAGCCGGGGGCGTTGACCAGCGCCATCAGGTCCTCGCCGCGCGGCAGGGTCCTGCCCACTTGCGCGGGATCGTTGGCCGCGATGACGGTACGCGTCCGATCCACGATGGCGGCGTACAGGACCTCCGGCGAGTAGATGGCCGTCTCGAGGGCCAGGCGAACCTGCGGGCTGGATCGGATGTCCTGGTAGGCGGTCTCGTGGCTGAGCACCGCGCCGCTGGTCTGGTGCACCACGCTCGACGCCACGAACTCCGCGCGCGCCGCCCCCTGCTCCAGCAGCACCCGCACGAGCGTCCCCACCTGCAGCACGGACAGGCCGATGACGACGAGCACCACGATGGTGGTCACGCCGAGCACCTGCTTCTGCTTGATCGAGAGGGGCATGGTCAGGTGCGGGCAGGTGCGGGCAGGTGCGCTCGCATCATCGTCACCGTGCGAGGGGCGCGAGGCGGAGGGTCGCGGCGCCCTGGGCCGTTCGCAGCAGGACGCGGAGCGCGCCCTCCAGCAGCCATGGGCGCTGGTACGGGGGAAGGACTATGGCCCCGCGGCTCGCCGCGGCGGCGGGATCGAGGAGCCGGTGCAGCACGGGGCCGTCGGGGCCCGGTGTGGAGCGGTGAATCGAGGCCGAGAGCGTGCCGGTGGGAAGATCGAAGGACAGCCGTCCCGAGACGGGGTCGAACTCGAAGCGCGCCACGATGGCCGTGGCCGGCGCCCCTTCGGCGGCGGCCGTGAACGCCACCGGGCGCGGCGCCTGCCCGTTCACGAGGGCTGGCGTGGTCGGCGATGGCCGCCGGGGGCGCGCGGCCTGCTCGTAGGCGTGAGCCAGCGCGATCAGCCGCGTGTCGCTCCAGGCCGGGCCCAGCAGCTCGAAGCCGATGGGCACGCCGTCGGCGGTGAAGCCGGCCGGCATGGCCATCGCCGGGAAGCCGGTGGACGCGCTCAGCTGGCAATTGGACCCGCGCTGGGGCTCATCCACGACGACCGGGCGACGCCGCAGCGTCGGGTAGGCGAGCGCCTCGACGCGATGCTCCTCCAGCGCCGCGCTCACCAGGGACGCCGCGAGCGCACGCCGGCCCTGGACCTTGCGGATCTCCTCCGGGTCGGCGACCGCGGCGTTGCGCAGCTTGAAGGTGGCCTGGAGGGCCGCATGGAACGCCCCCCGATCCAGGATTTCCTGCAGCGACTTCACAGGCGCGTGCGGGAACTGCGCGAGGTACTGCATGAGGTCGGCCTTGAACTCGAGATTGATGAGACTGGACGCCCCGACCACCTCGTCGAGCCCGGGGATGGTGACCTCCACGATCTCGGCGCCCTGCGCCTTCAACTGGTCCAGCGCCCGCCGCACGATGCCCGACACCTCGTCGTCCTCGGGCGCCGTCCCGAAGTGATTCCTCAGGACCCCGATGCGCGTGCCCTTGAGCGCGCGGTCGTCCAGGCTGTCGGCGAAGCGCGCGGGCAGCCGCCTGCGGCTGGCGGCCGTCGTGGCGTCCGACGGGTCCTCACCCACGGTGGCATCGAGCAGCACCGCCAGGTCCGCGACGGTGCGCGCCAGCGGCCCCCCGATGTCCTGTGTGTGCGAGAGCGGGATGATGCCGGTGCGGCTCGACAGGCCGAGCGTGCCGCGCAGGCCGAACAGGTTGTTGTTGGCGGCGGGAATGCGGATGGACCCGCAGGTGTCGCTGGCCATCCCGCCGGCGGCAAAGCTCGCGGCCACGGCGGCGGCGGTGCCACCGCTCGACCCGCCGGGCGTGCGCGCGAGATCGTACGGGTTGCGCGTCTGGCCGCCCAGCGAGCTGATGGTGATGATGCCGGCCGCCAGCTCGTGGAGATTCGTCTTCCCGAGAATGACCGCGCCGGCGTCACGCAGTCGCTTCACCTGGAACGCGTCGCGGCCGGTGGAGAACCCGGCGAGCGCCACCGTCCCGCCCGTCGTCGGCAGGTCGGCCGTCTCGTAGTTGTCCTTGATGACCACGGGAATCCCGTGGAGGGGACCGCGGGGCCCGCGTTCCAGGCGCTCGCGGTCGAGGGCCTCGGCCTCGTCCAGCGCGCGGGGATTGACCGCGATCATCGCGTTCAGCGACGGGCCCTGCTTGTCGTAGGCGCCGATGCGTGCCAGGTACGCCGCCGTGATGTCGCGCGACGTGGCACGCCCGGCGCGCATGTCCTCCTGGAGCGCCTGAATGCTGCGCTCCACGACCTCGACGACGCGCGGCGGCGGGGCGGCGGGCCGGCGCCGGGCCGGCCCGCTCTGCGGGGCGACGGCCACCAGGCCCGCCGACAGGCAGACGGCAACCGCGCTGCCGATGGCCAGGGTCAGGTGGCGGCGCGGCGTCCTAGCCGCCCTGCGCCGCATGGCCTTCGCCCTTCATCCGGTTCAGCTTGTTGTGCAGGGTCTTCAAGCTGATGCCCAGCATCTCGGCGGCTCGTGTCTTGTTGCCGCCCGAGGCCTCCAGCGTCGCGATGATGAGCTTCTGCTCGGCTTCGTCCACGGTCATGCCGGGCACGAGGGTCACGCCCGCGGCCGGCGCCTTCGCCGAGGGACGCGCCGCGCCGAGGGGCGGCAGGTGCTCGGCCTCGATGTACTCGCCGCGCGCGAGAATCGTGGCGCGCTCGATGACGTTGCGCAGCTCGCGCACGTTGCCGGGCCAGTCGTACTCCGCGAGCAACTTCATCGCCTCGGGCGTCAGCGCCCGGACAGACCTGTGGTCCCGGACGTTGAACTCGTCGATGAAGGCCTGGATGAGCAGCGGCAGGTCCTGTCTGCGCTCGCGCAGCGGGGGCAGCTCGATGGAGAACACGTTGAGCCGGTAGTAGAGGTCCTCGCGCAGGCGCCCGTCGCGCAGCGCCAGCTGGGGATTCACGTTGGTCGCCGCGATCACCCGTACGTCCACGTCCTGCTCGACGCGGCCGCCCAGCCGGCGGAAGCGCCGCTCCTGCAGCACGCGCAGCAGCTTCACCTGCGTGGCGGACGCCATCTCGGCGATCTCGTCCAGGAACAGCGTGCCGCGATCGGCCAGCTCGAAGCAGCCGGCCCTCCGGTCGAGCGCGCCCGTGAAGGCCCCCTTCTCGTGGCCGAAGATCTCGCTCTCGAGCAGCGTCTCCGGGATGGCCGCGCAGTTGAGCCCCACGAAGGGCGCCTCGGCGCGCGGGCTCAGCTGGTGGATGGTCTGCGCCACCAACTCCTTGCCCGTCCCCGACTCGCCCAGGATCAGGATCGACGCCGGTGTCGGCGCCGCCTGCTCGATGATGCGGTAGATGGCCCGCATGACGGGGCTGTGCCCGATGATGCGGCCGAAGCGGCCCCGATCGGTCAGCTGGCGCCGGAGCGCCTGGTTCTCGCGCTTCTGCGCGTTGAGCTCGGTGAGCCGGTCCAGCAGCCGCCGCAGCTTCTGCGGGTCCACCGGCTTGCTCAGGTAGTCCTCGGCGCCCGCCTTCACCGCTTCCACCGCCGTGTCCACCGTGCCCTGCGCCGTGAGCAGGATGACCTTGACGTGGTCCACGTCGTCACGGATGGCCTTCAGAAGCTCGAGGCCGTTCATGCGCGGCATGATCAGGTCCGAGACGATGATCGTGGGACGGAACGCCGTGATCCGCTCGAGCGCCTCCGCCCCGTCCGCGGCTTCGTCGGCGGCGTAGCCCCACGAGCGGACCAGCTCGGTGAGGCCGCTCCGGGTCACCGCCTCGTCTTCCACGATCAACACGCGCTCGGCGCTGGTCCGCGTCCCCTGGCTCACGCAATCGAGTGTACCATCCCTGTCGAGCGATGACCCCGCGCCGGCCGTGGCACTCCTTCTGGGAAGTCGTCCTCTGCTCCGGCTATCCCACCCAGCTGGCGCTCAGCGGCCTGGCCCGCCTGGCGGGCCTCGCGCCGCAGGCTCCGGAGGGGACCCTGTCCCTGACGTTCGTGACGCTGGTGTCGGCCGCCGACACGGTCGTGCTGGTCGGCCTCATCCTGTGGCTGCTCCGGCGGCGCGGCGAGTCGCCCCGCCGGGTGTTTCTGGGCCGGCGGCCCCAGCACGTCGAGGCCGGGCTCGGCGTCATCCTCGCCCCCGCGGTGCTGTGCCTCATCTGGTTCACGCTGTGGCTGCTCCGGGCCGTCGCGCCGTCGCTCAGGACCGTGCCCGACAACCCGTTCGAGGCCCTCGCCAGCTCGCCCGGAGGCGCCTTCGTGCTGCTCGCCCTGGCGGTGGTCGCCGGGGGCGTTCGCGAGGAGATCCAGCGCGCCTTCCTGCTCCACCGGTTCCGCGCGGACCTCGGCGGCGCGGGCTGGGGGCTGCTGGCCACCTCGCTCGTGTTCGGCCTCGGCCACGCCCTGCAGGGGTGGGATGCCGTGGTCGTCACGGCGCTGTTGGGGGCCGCGTGGGGCACGGTCTATCTCGCGCGCGCCAGCATCACCGCGGGCCTGGTCAGCCATGCCCTCGCCAACGCCGCGCAGGTCGTCGTCGCCCACCTGCGATAGCACCGCCGAACCCGAGAACCCAGCCCCAAGACCTACGGGGGCAGGATGACCACCTGCGCCCGGCGCCTCAGATCGCTCACCCAGTCGGCCACGAGATCCTCGCGGCGCTCGTCGGCGACGAACCGCTGCTGGAGGTAGGACGCGATGCGCAAATCGTCGCGCACCCATGCGCGCAGGCGGCCCTCGGTGAATCCACCCTGTGCCAGGACGCGGGCCAGGGCCTGCTCCCCGCCGGCTCGCGCGCGCACCTCGGCCAGCCGAACCTCGATGCGCTCGTCCGGCGGCGCGGGGGGCTCGTAGCGGTCGGCCTCGATGAGCATCAGCTGGCGGTCCACGAGGCGCTGGAGGACGCCGGCGTCCACCGCGTCGCCGTCCACCAGCCCGAGCACGAGCAGCGTGCGCGCGTCCGACAGGGTGATGGTGTGGCCCGAGACGATCGCGAGCGTCCGATCCAGCAGCTCGGGCGCCTGAACCGTCACGAGGCACGCGGCCAGCAGGAGTGACATCAGAACGCCTGGCCCAGCGAGATGTGCACGATCATGCCACGCTCCCGGCTGCCGGTGGCCAGGGTGCGCGGATTCACCTTGAACCCGAGGTCCACCCGCAGCGGCCCGATGGGCGAGCGATAGCGCGCGCCGAATCCCGCCGCGACCCTCAGATCGCCCAGGTCGATGTCCCCGACCTGCTTGAACACGTTGCCGGCATCGACGAAGCCCACGAGGCCGACACCCTTCCAGTAGGGCGCCCGGAGCTCGGCGTTCAAGACCACGAGCCCGTTGCCGCCCTGCGGGAAGCCCTGGGAGTCGAGCGTGTCGACGGTGCCGAGCCGGTCCAGCGCAAACCCCCGGACCGTGGTATCGCCCCCCGCGAAGAATCGCTCGCTCGCCGGCAGGTCCTCCACGATGTCCACGATTGGCCGACCGTCCTCGCCGGGAACCGGGTTGCCGTCCTCGTCCACGCGCGGGACCTCACGCGCGAACCCGGTCGCGAACCCTGCACGCACGCCCCCTGCGAGCACGAACCCCTTGCCCGGCAGGCGCCGGTAGAGGAACCCCTGCAGGAACGTCTTGGCAAAGCCCACTTCCGATCCATAGGCGCGCGCCGCCACCGCGCCGTCGAGGCCGATGACGGCGCCGCGCTGGGGGTCCAGCACATCGTCCCTGGAATCGCGCAGGAACGCCCCGAAAAAAGTGGAGAGGCGTACCTGCGGGAACAGGCGGTCGATGAGCAGCCGGTCCTCCGCCGCGATCTGCTCGTCGAAGAGCTCGGTGTAGTCGTTCGTATAGCGGCCCGTCACGGTGAAGCCCGTGCCGAAGCGCCGCGCGTAGTCGGTGCGCACGCCGCGCCGGTCGAAGGTGAAGCTGGCACGGATGCCACGCTCGAGGAACGCCGTCACCTGGGCGTCACCGGGGGTCCCGAAGGCGCGCGGTTCCCGGAACGTGCCGGTCACGCGGTAGTCGTTCAAGCCGTAGCCGCCCGTGTCGGTCGGGTCTCGGCTGTCGATGGCGGGATCGCGCGGACGCAGCGAGACGCGGGAGAACAGGCTGAGGGTGCGGTTCTTGCCCCACAGGTTCCGGCGGCTCACCTCGAAGAACGCGCGGGGCGCCACCTCGACGCGCTCGGCCGCGACACCGCCCGCGCCCTGGCGGAGCCGTCGTCCCACCTCCAGGCCGCCGCCGTACGTCACCGCCGTCGCGGGCGCTTCTTCCACGGTCACCAGCACGTCGCGCTGCGGCGTGCCGGGACGCGGCAGCTCCACGATGCGCACGCGGCGGAACAGCCCGAGCTGGCTGAGGCGCTGCTGGCTCTCGGCCAGGGCCTCCGCGCCCAGCGGCACGCCGGGCCGGAGGCGCAGCTCGCGCCGGATCACGTCCGAGCTGGTCCGGGTGTTGCCGGTGATGAGCACATGGTCCACCACGGACTGCTCACCCGCCGAGATGTTCCAGGTCACGGCCACGCGCTGGTTGCCGTCGCTGAAGGCCAGCGTCGGCGTCACCCGTGCGGAGAGGAAGCCGAGGTTGCGAAGGTGGCGCTCGATGGCATCGCGGTCGGCGGCCAGCTGCGGGCGATAGAACGGGCGTCCCGTCACGAGGCCCAGCCGCGCGCGCAGGTCGGGCTCCGGCACGCCGGGCGTGGCTCCCAGGGTCACGCCGGCCACCGTGGTCCCGACGCCCTCGACGATGGTGAAGTGCGTGGCCACGGGCCGGAACCGGACGCTGCCCTCGGCCTGCTCCGGCAGCACCTCGACGGACGGCTTCACCGTCACGCGCTCGTGACCGCGCACCCGGTAGAGCTCCTCGATGGCCGCGGCGATGGCCGCGACGCGCGCGTCCACGAAGGGGTCCCCCCGCGTCAGCTTCAGCAGCGGCTCGATCTCCGCGTCGGGCACCGAGGCGTTGCCCTCGAGGCCGACGGCGCCCACGCGGTGCAACGGGCCCCGCTCGACCGCGAACGTCAGCACGAGATCGCCGCTCGCCTCGGCCCGGGTGTAGGTGGCCCTCGCCTCGCGAAACCCGCGCTCGCGCAGGTAGGCCTCGATGTTGCGGCTCGCATCCTCGAGCAGGTCCTCGTCGACCGAGCGCTCCTCGCGGACGGGCACGAGCGACTCGAGCACGCCCCGCGGCAGCGGATCGCCGGCGTACGCGAGCCGCACGCGCGGCCCCGTGCTGACGTCCACCGCCACGCTCGCGGTATGGCCCTCATCGTCGAAGGTGGTGGCCTCGCGGACCGAGGCTTCGTAGAAGCCGTCCGCCCGAAGGCGGCTCGCGTACGCCGCGATCCGCTCCTCGAGGTCCAGGCGATCGAAGGGCTGGCCCGGCTCGATGCGCAGGAAGTCCAGGATGCGGTTGGGCGCCTCGCGGGGGCTGCCCGTGACCGACGCCGTGAGAACCGTCGTGCGCGGACCGCGCGCGACCGACAGGTCGAGCCACACCTCGCCCGCCGTCCTCCCGGGGGTCAGCTGCGGCACGACGGTCGCCGCGCGGTAGCCGTGGTCGCGGTAGAAGTCGGTGACGGCGGCGACAATCTCGGGCACCCGCGACGCGGCCGGCCGCTCGCCGAAGCGCTCGCTCACGACCGTGCTCGACGCAACGGACGCCAGCCCGCCACCTCCACCGATCGACACGCGGGTGATCTTCCGGATGGGGCGCAGCACCCAGCGCAGCGACACGCCCGCGCCTGCCGGAGCCGCCTCGGCGAACAGCCGGACGTCGTCGTAACGCCCCAGGCCGACCAGGTGGTCGATGGTGTCGCGCACCCGCGCCATGGCCAGCGGCTGGCCGACACGCGTCTCGATCAACTCGAGGACGCCCGGCTCGAGCACGGGGCCATCGGCCGTCTCGACGCGCACAGCGGCGATGGGCTGGCCGATGAATGCGTCGGGGGAGGCGACGACCGGCCGCGGGGTACCGAGCAGGGCGACGGCCGCGATCAGCAGCACGCGCATCAGAACGTGTGCCTCTTCCGCACTTCGAGCGCGTAGGTCCGGTCCTCGTTCTGGGACAGGACCCAGGCCAGCGTGTCGCTCTGATCGAACTCGAGCAGGACGATCTCGTCGCGCGCGGACGAGGACAGGCTGCGGGCGTAGGTGAGGTAGATGCGATCGGAGATCCGCTTGCCGATGGTCACGCGCGCCGACGGGTTGACGTTCAGCCGCGCCGACTGCTGATAGGGATCGACGAGCAGCGGGGTGATCTGGAACGAGTCGACCCCGAAGGTCTCCTGCACCACGCGGCCGACCTCCGCCGACAGCGTGCCCGTCAGCGCGCGCGTGGCCCGCGCCTCGAGCAGCCGCTGCTCGCGCTCGTTCGGGCGCTGCTGGGCCGCCAGCTCGACGTCGCCGCTCGGCGTGGTGTCGCTGAACAGCATCGTCAGGATCTCGATGGGCGGCAGTGGCGGGTCGGAGGTGAACTCCGGCTGCAGGCGCTCGGTCGTCCCCGCCATGCGCAGCGTGACGCGGTAGGTCTGGCCGGGCACCCGGACACGGGTCTCCGCCTCGATGTCGAAGAACGGCTGGATGCGGTCGGGGTTCGTGAAGTCGATGCTGCCGCGCGTGACGAGGTAGCGCCGGCCCTCGAAGCGCGCCTCGCCGCGATCGATGTCGGCGCGCCCCAGCACCAGCGGACGTTCGAGCGTCCCGCGCAGGTTCAGGTCTGCGCTGGCCACGATGCGCGCCTGGTCGTTCTCGATGCGCAGGCTCGACGGGGCGATGAGCCGCACGTCGAAGCGCAGGGCGCTGGCGGACCCGGCCGCCAGCGCGCCCTCGACCGCCGGGATGCCGTCCGGCCCGCCGGACAGGTCGAAGAGGCCCGCCGACGTGTCGAAGGGCCGCGACCACATCGCGTTCTTCACGACCACCTCACCCGTCACCACCGGCGCGGCGACGGGACCGCGCAGGGCGAGCTCCGCGTCGACCGTCGAGCGCATGCCCTCCGGGTAGCGGAGCCGCATGTCGGTGCCGACGGCCGTGACGTCGTACTCGCTCAGCGTGTAGCCCGACTGCCCCAGGCGTCCGCCGAAGCGCACCGTCCCGCCGCCCACGCGCCCGCCGAGCCCGTCGAGCCGGACGCCCGAGGCATCGAACGTCAGGATGCCGTTCAGCGCTTCCAGGGCATGCGGGAAGCCGAAGTGCCGGAGGCGGCCGTTCGAGAGCAACGCGGTGCCGGACACGGCCGGCGCCTCCGCGGTGCCGCCGATGCGCGCCGAGACCTCGGCCCGGCCGCTGCTGCGCACGTCGGGCACGAAGCCCTGGAGCACCGCCAGGTTCGCCGCGCCGTTCGCCGTCAGGGCGAGCGCCTGGGTGGGCAGATCCACCGACCCCGCCAGGTCGAGCTCCGTATCCTCGCCGACGAGCCGCAGCGCCGTCACCTGCAGCACCTGCCGGTCCACGCTCATGCGGATGGCGCCGGCGTTGCGCAGGTGGTAGTCGAAGAACCGGAGGTCGACGCCGTCCACCTCGACGTCCACGCGCAGCGCGTCGGGGTTGTAGAGCTCGCCGACCACGCGGATGGCGCCGCTCGCCACCGCGGACGTGAACGGCGACAGCTGCGGCTGGAACGCGCGGAGATACGGATCGAGCGACGTGTCGGTCACGCGGAAGGACAGTTCCGCGTCCATCTCGTCGGTGAGGGCGATGCGGCCCGTCCCGGACGCGGCCAGGCGGTTCGACGCCACTTCGACCTCGTAGGTCATCACGATGTCGCGCACCGACAGGCGTCCCGACACCTCCCCCACGCCTTCGTCGCCGTAGAACAGGTCCCGCACGCCGAACTTCACGTCGTAGCGCGGCTCCTCGAACGTGCCGCTGCCGGTGGCCGAGAAGTCCAGCAGGCCCGTGAACCCCGGGCCGCTGGGAGTGGCCGCCAGCGCCAGCGTCTCGACGGCCATCCCGCGCGCATCCGCGTTGAAGGAATAGGTGCCGTTCCAGCCCACATAGGCGGCGCCGGTCGCGGTCGTGCCGCCCTTGCTGATGGTCAGGCCATCGAGGCGCACGCCGGCGCCCTCGAACCGCATCGCCGCCACCCCCTCGGCAAACGGCTCCCCGTACGCCGTGCCCCGGTGAATGGACAGCCGCCCGAACCCGACCGGCCGCGTGTACTGCCCGTACAGGTGGAGGTCACCCGACACGATGCCGTCCACGTCGTAGTCCTCGAGGTCGAAGGCCGCCAGGAAGTCCTTGACGCCGCGATTGGTGATGCGCACGCGCGCGTCCAGCTCCTCGCCCTGGTCCCGGCGCGGATACCCCAGCGAGAACTGGCCGGTCACCTCCATTCGCGAGAAGCCCTCGGTGATGACCGCGCGGCTGACGTTCGCGTACGCGTTCTCGACGACGAAGTCGCCATCGACGGCCCCCCACGTGACGCCCCACGCGCGGATTTCCTCGCCGACGAACCGGCCCTCGATTCGCGGGCTGCGGAAGGCGCCGAGCATCACGCCGTCGAAGCGACCGATGCCGTCGATGGGAATGGCCATCGTCCGCGCGCCGAAGGCCGTCATGATCCCGGCCAGCAGGCGATCCCCCTCCTGCCAGTTCGCGCTCGTGACGCGGAACGGCAGCGTCGAGCGCTCGCCCCACGCGGTGGCGCCCTCGAAGGTCACGTGGGTGTGGCTGGTGGCCAGCTCGCTCGGCTCGAGCCGGAGGATCCCGCCATCGAAGCGGTACGTCAGGCGACCGCCAATGCCGACGGGATCGAGCGGCGTGTGGTCGCTGAACGGGCCGTAGTCGAGCGCGCGCAACTCGGCGTCGGCCGTCGCGCCGGCCGGAAGCCGCGGCCCCATCAGGCTGGTGCCCGGCGGTGCCGTCACCACGACCTCACCCGCCCCGGCACGGTCGGCAAAGCGGCCCATCGGCCACTCGAGCCTGTTGCGGCCGGTCGCACGGCCCGCCACGCGGATCCCTTCGGTCTGGAGCGCGTTGGTGAGCGCGAGCACGTCCACCTGATCGTACTGCACGTCGAAGCGCGCCCGCGTGGGCTGGTCGTGCAGGCCGAGCGGTGCCATCTGGTAGGTGAACGCGAGGCGCCCCCCGTGGAACCCGGACGTGGCGCGCGTGACGTCGAAGCTCCGCGGCACCCAGACCAGCGACCCCCCGAGATCGGGGAATCGCAACTGGTTGAGGCCGGCCTCGCGGCTGTGGAAGTCGCCCTTCAGCTCGCGGCCGCCCTTGAAGAGGTGGAAGGTGCCGGTGAAGTCGCTCTCGCCGTGCAGGCTGAACGTGTTGCCGGCGAAGAAGAGCTCCCGCATGCGCGGAAGCTGGATCCGCGACTGCACGTGGTAGGTCTGCTCCGGCCACTGGGCCAGCTCCACCACCCCGGTCACGTCGCTCACCGCGCCGTCGGTGACCAGCTTCATCCGGTCGAAGACCAGCCGGCTGCCGAGGATGCGGAAGGACGCACCCAGGTCGGCTTCCATCGGGACGTAGTCCTGGATGGCAATCGTGCCGCCCGAGAACCTGATCTGCCCGCGGTATTCGACGAGCTTCGAAACCGTGACGTCGAGGTTGCGCGCCACCGTGCTCCACGGCGTGCCGTGATCGCGATAGACCACTTCGCCGCGGCTGGCCCTCACATACTGGACCGTGGTGCGCACGGGCGAGGGGCCGGTGCGGGGCGGGCGGGGCGGCCCCATCACGCGCGGAAATGTCTGGCGCCCATCGGGAAAGCTCTCAATCACCATCCGCCAGTCGGTCATCTCGATGGTGTCGAGGAGCACCTCCCGGTGGATGAGCGCGCCCCAGGTGAGCGACACCTCCACGCGGCGGGCCGTGAGCCAGGGCTCCTCGCCGGGTCGCTGGCCCTCGATCACGAGGTCTTCGAGAACGAACCGGCCGCGGCCGAGCTGCACGCCGAGCCGGCCGATGCGCATGGGGCGGTCGAGCCAGTTGCCGCCGGCCCGCTCCGCGCGCGCCTTCAACGCCGGGCCCAGGTCGATGCTGACGACGCTCACGAGCAGGACCGCCAGCGACACCGCCACGACGATCACGATGGTGCGCGCGTAGCGATAGGCCGCGGCGGCCAGTCTCCTCACCGTCTACTCCACGGTGACCAGCAGGACCCCGGCCTCGACCGACTGGCCTTCGGCCACCTTGACGGCCCGGACTCGGCCCGCGCGCGATGCGCGGAGTTCGTTCTCCATCTTCATCGCCTCGATGACCACCAGGCCCTGGCGGGGCTGCACCGCATCGCCCGGCGCCACCAGGAGCTTCACGATCTTGCCGGGCATCGGCGACACGACCTGCTGCGGCCCGGAGCCGGAGGCTGCGGAGTCGCCACCCCGCCGCCCGAAACATGACACCAGCGTCGCCGAAAGCGTGTGCCCGTCGAGCAAGACGTCGAAACCGGCCCCGCCGGGCCGCGGCGACACCGTCGCGTCCACGCTGCGCGGCGGCCCGCCGTGCTCGCGGACGAGCAGCGACACGGCCTCGCGCCCCACGCCGCGGTGATCCACGTCGAACACGCGGTCGTCCACGGCGACTTCCGTCCGTCCGTCGCGCGCGGCCACGCGAACGCGCCGCACGCGCCCGCCAATTTCAAGATCGAACACCACTGGTCAGGGTCTCGGGTTCTGAGGTTCTGGGGTTCTGGGGTTCTGAGGTTCTGGGGTTCTGGGGTTCTGAGGTTCTGGGGTTCTGGGGTTCTCCGGTTCTAGGTTCCAGGGTTCTTGGATTCCAGCGATTTCACTCCCCACTCCCCACTCCCCACTCCCCACTTCCCACTTCCCACTTCCCACTTCTCACTTCTCACTTCTCCCTTCCCACTTCTCACTTCCCACTTCCCACTTCTCACTTCTCACTTCTCACTTCCCCCGAAGGGCCGTCGCCCGGGCATCCTGGCGCCACCGGCTGGGGGCTGAGTCCACGGCTGGCAGGGGGACCGCGCCCGCGGTCATCTGCCGCACGGCGACGGCCACGGTCGCCAGCACGGCGTGCTCGTCGTCCGGGGCGGTGAGCGGCTGGCCGTGACGCGCCCCGAGCTTGCGGTCGATGAATGTCGTGTCGAAGCGCCCGGCTCGAAACTCCTCGTCGTCCAGGATCCAGCGGAAGAACGGGAGGGTGGTGCGGATGCCCCGCACTTCGTATTCGGCAAGCGCGCGCTTCATGCGGGCCAGGGCGCCCGGGCGATCCTCGGCCCATGTGATCAGCTTCGAGATCATCGGGTCGTAGTGGATCGGCACCTCGCCCCCTTCGTACAGGCCGCTGTCGTCGCGCACGCCCGGGCCCTGGGGCACGCGCAGGCCGAGGATGCGTCCCGGCGAGGGCATGAAGTTCGTGTCGGGGTCCTCGGCGTAGATGCGGCACTCGAGTGCGTGCGCCCTCGGCGCGAGCAGCGCCTCCGGATCGAGCGTCAGCCGCTCGCCGCGCGCGATGCGCACCTGCCACTGCACCAGGTCCACCCCCGTCACCATCTCGGTGATCGGGTGCTCCACCTGCAGCCGGGTGTTCATCTCGAGGAAGAAGCACGAGCCGTCCTGGTCCAGCAGGAACTCGATGGTGCCGGCGTTGGTGTACTTCGCCGCCCGCGCCACCGCCGCAGCGGCCGACGTGATCCGGCGCCGCAGATCGGGCGAGACGGCGAGCGACGGGCTCTCCTCCACCACCTTCTGGTGACGGCGCTGGATGGAGCACTCCCGTTCCACGAAGGGCACGACCGTGCCGAAGTGATCCCCGAGCAGCTGCACCTCGATGTGCCGCGGCGCGAGGATCCGCCGCTCGAGATAGACGGCCGAATCGCCGAAGGCCGAGCCCGCCTCGGAGCGTGCGGCGCGCAGCGCCCCGGGCAGCTCCCCGGGCGCCGACACCATCCGCATGCCCTTCCCGCCACCGCCCGCCACCGCCTTGAGCATCAGCGGGTAGCCGATGCGATCCGCGACGGCGAGCACGTCCGCGTCCGCGACGTCCGCGTCGAGGGGCTCCTCGGTACCGGGCACCACCGGCACGCCGGCGGCAATGGCCACCTGCCTCGCCGCGGTCTTGCTGCCCATCAGCGTGATGGCCTCGGGTGTCGGACCGATGAAGACGAGCCCGGCGTCCCGGCAGGCGGCCGCGAAATCCGCGTTCTCGGCGAGAAAGCCGTAGCCGGGGTGCACCGCGTCGGCGCCGGATCGGCGCGCCACCTCGAGTATCCGGTCGATCCGCAGATAGCTGTCGCGGGGAGCATCGGGGCCGACGTGGTAGGCCTCGTCGGCCATTCGGACATGCAGCGCCGCCCGATCGCAGTCCGAGAACACGGCGACCGAGGCGATGCCCAGATCGCGGCAGGCGCGGATGACGCGAACCGCAATCTCACCCCGGTTCGCGATGAGGATCTTCTGCATGAGGCCGAAACTCTTATGATTCTAGCATTTACATGCTGAGGGAACGTCCCGCATGACCCCCTATCTGGTGCATATCGGTTACGTGCTGATGCTGGTCGCGCTCGTGGCGCGGGACGTGCTGTGGCTCCGCGCGATGATGGTGGCGGCCCAGGGCGTCCTGGGCGGCTACGCCTGGCTCATGAAGGTGCCGGCCATCACCCTGTGGAACAGCCTCTTCGTGGCGATCAATCTCGCCTGGGTCATCCGGATCCTGCATGAACGGCGCGCCGTGCAGCTCCCTGCGGACCTGGCCGCCCTCTACGAGCGCCACTTCAGCGCCTTCACCAGGGCCGAGTTCCTCCGCTGGTGGCAGACGGGCCGCCGCGAGCAGCTCTGCGACCGCCAGCTCACCTGGAACGGCCAGCGGCCAGAGGCCCTCTTCTTCCTGCTCGGCGGCCGGGCCCGCGTGAGCCGGGGCGGCGAGGCGGTGGTCGACCTGGCACCCGGCCAGTTCGTCGCCGAGATGAGCCTGATCACCGGCGATCCGGCCAATGCGGACGTCGTGACACTGGGTGAGGCCGATGTGGTCTGGTGGCCCACGGTGGACCTGCGGACGATGCAGACAGCCCAGCCGGCGCTCTGGGCGCGGCTGCAGTCCGTGATCGGCCGCGACCTCGTGGAGAAGATCCGGCGCGGCGAGACCCGATCCGCATGACCGCGCCGGTCCATAATGGACCGAGGAGGTGCGGCCATGAGACGACCGGCCGGCCTGGCAGCGATCGTCATGACCGCGTGGGCGCTCTGGGCCTGCGGCGGTGCGATCACCGCCGAGTCCCAGGATCGGACCGCCGAGGCCCGGCGCATGGTGGACGCCCAGCTGCGCGCGCGCGGCATCCACGACGAGCGCGTGCTGGCCGCCATGCTCAAGGTCCCGCGCCACCGCTACATCCCTCCCGAAATGCAGCGCTCGGCATACGCCGACAGCGCGCTGCCCATCGGCTACGGCCAGACCATCTCGCAGCCCTACATCGTCGCGTTCATGACCGAAGCCCTGAAGCTCGAGCCACAGGACGTGGTGCTGGAAATCGGCACCGGCTCGGGCTACCAGGCCGCCATCCTCGCCGAGCTGGCCCGTGAGGTCTACACCATCGAAATCGTGGCCGGGCTGGCCGAGCGTGCACGGCGCACGCTCGAGGCCGAAGGCTACCGCAACGTCCACGTGCGGGCCGGCGACGGCTACAAGGGCTGGCCCGAGCATGCGCCCTTCCCGAAGATCATGGTCACCGCGGCGCCCGAGGAGGTGCCGCCCGCGCTGGTCGAGCAGCTCGCGGTCGGCGGGACGATGATCCTGCCGGTCGGTCCGCGAATGGGCAATCAGGAGCTGCGCATCCTGACGAAGACCGGGAAGGGTGTCATGACCGAACGGAGCCTGCCGGTGCGGTTCGTCCCGATGGTGAAGCCGCCGGGCGACGGGTCCGAGCCGTGATCCCTGTCCAGGATCTCCTTCACCGGATCCGATGGGATCCCTCCCTGAGCGGCTTGCGCTTCGAGATCGCGTACCTGGATCGCGTGGCGCATCGGCTCGAGCGCGTGCCGCTGGCCGACGTGCGCTTCGACCCGGACGAGCCGTTCGGGTTCGAGGCCGTGGCGGCCGACGGCGTCGAGCGCTTCATCCCCTACCACCGCGTGCGCGAGGTCTACCGGGACGGCGTGCGCATCTGGAATCGCCCGTCACACGAGTAGCCCAAGCGTTCTGCGCGGGTGGGCTCGCGCTTCGCGCGAGTGGGGCATCGCTGGCGCGATGGCAGGCCCGTGCATTCAACGCACGGGTGGGCGGCGAAGCCGCCTCCTGGTTCCCGCCTCCCCCGGTTCCCGACTCCCGACTCCCGGTTCCCGACGCGCTCGTCACCCCTTGATGCACACCACCGGCTCGAGGCGCGCGACCTTGCGCGAGAGGCCGGCCGCGTCCGCCGCGTCCACCACGCGGGTCACGTCCTTGTAGGCCGCCGGCGCCTCCTCGGCAATGCCGCGCGACGACGGACTGCGGATGATGATGCCGCGCCCGGCCAGGTCGTCGGCGATCTGCCGGCCGCGGAAGCGTTTGAGCGCCTCGTGGCGGCTCATGCTGCGCCCGGCGCCGTGGCACGACGAGCCGAAGGCCCGCTCGCCCTTCCCCCCCGTGCCTGCGAGGACGTACGAGGCCGTGCCCATGGTGCCTCCAATCAGCACGGGCTGCCCGACCTCCGTCCAGACTGCGGGCAGGTCCGGATGCCCCGGGCCGAACGCTCTCGTCGCGCCCTTCCGGTGGACGAACAGCCGCTTGTCCTCGCCGTCCACGACGTGCGTCTCCACCTTGCAGGTGTTGTGCGATACGTCGTAGAGCAGCGGCAGCGTCGAGCCCGGGAACAGCGTCGCGAACACGTCGCGCACGAGCGCCGTGATGATCTGCCGGTTCGCGAGCGCGCAGTTGATCCCGGCCCGCATCGCCCCGAGATAGGCGCGGCCGAGTTCCGAGCGGATGGGCGCGCACGCCAGCTCCCGGTCCGGCAGCTCGATGCCGTGCGCGGCGGCCTCGATGGCCATCCGCCGCAGGAACTCGGTGCCAATCTGGTGCCCGAGCCCGCGCGATCCGCAGTGGATGGTGACGACGAGGTCGCCCTCGTGAAGCTGAAACGCCTCGCCGATCGCGGGGTCGAAGACGGCGGCCACGTGCTGCACCTCGAGGTAGTGGTTCCCGGACCCGAGCGTGCCCATCTCGTCGCGCTGCCGGCGCCTGGCCCGCGGCGACACTTCGGCAGGCTCGGCGCCAGCCATGCACCCGTGCTCCTCGATCCGTTCGAGATCCGCGACGGTCCCGTACCCCCGCTCGACCGCCCATCGCGCACCGCCCGACAGCATGGCGTCCATCTCCGCATCGTCGAGACTGATCTGGCCCTCGCTGCCGACACCCGCTGGAACGGCCCGCGCCAGGGCATTGGCCACGTCGACCCTGCGTGTCTCGATGTCGCGCAGCGCGAGCCCCGTGCAGAGCGTGCGGACGCCGCACGAGATGTCGAATCCCACGCCGCCGGCCGAGATCACGCCGCCCCGATCCGGGTCGAAGGCCGCCACGCCGCCGATGGGAAACCCGTAGCCCCAGTGCGCGTCGGGCATCGCGTAGGAGGCGCCCTCGATGCCCGGCAGCATCGCGACGTTGGCCACCTGCTCGTACACCTTGTGGTCCATGTCCGCGACCAGGGCCTCGGAGGCATAGATCACGCCGGGCACGCGCATGCGCCCCTGGGGCTCGATGACCCATTCGTGGTCGGAACGGCGGGTCAGCCGCGACAGGTCCATGACGTCCTCACATGCCTACACGTCGACGACGCACTCGGCCGTCCAGGCGCCGGCGTCCTGCGTCACGCGGAGGGCCGTCTGCGTGGCGCCCTTCACCTCGACCGCCGGCTCGTGCCGGCGGGGATCCACGCGCTCGCCCCATGCCGTGGCCCGCAGGCGCCGATGGGCGTCGATCGCGACGTGGAACTGCGCGAACAGCATGCGGCGCGTGGACATCTCGTAGACCAGGGCGTTCAGCCAGTCCACGAACAGGATGTCATCGCTGGGCGCGTCGCAGGCAATCGAAACGGAGGTCTCCGGTCGCACGAGGGCCGGATCGGTGACGACGGCGGTGAGGGCGAGCGCGGCCTGCTCGAAGGCCACCGCCAGGGTGGGCCCGGTGCCACGCACGCCGATGTCGGCGCCGTGCTCGAAGTGCTCCCAGCGGCTCTCCATCGCAGGCGGCTGGCCCCTATCCTGACACACGGGCGTGCCGCCGGCCGCACGGGTGTGCGACCGGACCCGCGTGGTCCGGGTACGGACGGCCTCGATGGTTCGATGCTGCCACATCGAATAAACAGAATCACGGACCCCCTGCTGGCCGTGATGTGATCCCGGCATGGGCGATCAGGCCGAGGTCCTCGCGCTGCTGGCCGACCCGGCCAGCTACCAGGGCCGGCCCTCCTCGATCGAGCGCATCGACACCCACAGCGCCAGCGTCTTCCTCGCCGGTCGGCACGCCTACAAGCTGAAGCGCGCGGTGCGCTATTCGTTCCTGGACTTCTCGACCGCCGAGCGCCGGCGCCGGTCGTGTGAGGCCGAGGTGCGCCTCAATCGCCGCACCGCGGCCGACCTCTACGCCGGCGTCACGCCGGTGACACGGGAGGCCGATGGCCGGCTGGCCATCGGCGGCTCGGGCGAGCCGGTGGACTGGCTCGTCCAGATGCGCCGCTTCCCGCAGGAACAGCTCCTGGATCGCCTGGCCGTGTCGGGCGGCATCTCGCCGGAGCTGGCGCGCCGGCTCGCGGACCGGATCGCCGACTTCCACGCCGCAGCCGCGCCAGCGCCGCACCGGGGCGGCCGCGCGGGCATGCGCGAGGTCGTCGACGACAACTCCCGGGCCCTGGCCGCGGCCATCGGCGTGCTCGACGCCACGACCGTCGAGACCGTGAACACGGCGTGCCAGGACGCCGTCGCCCGCCTTGGCCCGACGCTCGAGGCTCGCCGCGCCGGTGGCTTCGTCCGCCAGTGCCACGGCGACCTGCACCTGCGCAACATCGTCCTCATCGACCAGGCCCCCACGCTGTTCGATGCGGTGGAGTTCAACGACGACTTCGCCTGCATCGACGTGTGGTACGACCTCGCGTTCCTGCTGATGGACCTGCTGGGGCGCTCGCTGGCGAGCCAGGCCAACGGGGTGTTCAACCAGTACCTGATGCGGACGAGCGACCTGGGAGGCCTGCCGCTGCTGCCGCTGTTCCTCGGCTGTCGCGCGGCCATCCGATCGAAGACGAGCCTGGCCAGCGCCTCGCTGGAAACCGACGCCGCACGGCGGTTCGAGTACGAGGCACGCGCACGGGACTACCTTTCCCTTGCCGCTCGGCTCGTCGTGCCGGCGCCGCCGCGAGTGGTGGCCATCGGCGGCCTGTCGGGATCCGGCAAGTCCACGCTGGCCGCGCACCTCGCGCCGCTGCTGGGCAGCCCGCCCGGCGGGGTCGTCCTGCGGAGCGACGTGCTCCGGAAGGCGCTGTTTCACGTCGCGCCAGAGGAACACCTGGGCCCGGAGGCCTATGAGCCAGAGGTCACGCGCGAGGTCTACCGCGCCCTGGCCACTCGGGCCGGGGATGTGCTCGCCGCCGGGGGGAGCGTCGTCGTGGATGCCACGTTTCTCGCCCCGGAGTGGCGGGAGGGCGCCGCCCGCGTGGCCGCCAGCGCCGGCGCGCCCTTCACCGGCATCTGGCTCGACGTGCCGCCTGCGCTGATGGCCGAGCGCCTGGGTCGCCGCACGCGGGACGCGTCGGACGCCACCATCGACGTGCTGGAACGGCAGCTGAAGGGCGACCTCGGCGCGATCGACTGGCCGCGACTGGACGCGACGCCGCCGGTCGAGCAGCTGGGTGCCAGGGCCCTGGCGGCCGTTCGGGGCTCGGCGGCTCCGGTGCCCTCGCCGGATTCCCGGCACTGTCCTCCGCCCGCGTGACGAGAGAGTCGCGGCTCGGGACCTCACGTCGGGAACGCGGCACCAGGTCGTGGAACGCGAATTGCGTCAGAATCGATGGCAGGGATCCACATGAGCCGAGCGCTTCTGCCTGTCGTCGTCGCTGCCGCGGCGGCCGTCGCGATTGTCGGGGGTGTGTCCGCCGAGCCTCAGACCACGGGGCCGACCACGCCGTCGCTGGTCATCAGCTCGATGGCCGGGGGCGACCTCTACCAGGCCTACTGCGCGTCGTGTCACGGGCGCGGGGGCAGGGGGGACGGCCCGACCGTTCCCGCGCTCCGATCCGCGATGCCCGACCTCACGACGCTGGCTCGGCGGAACGACGGGGTGTTCCCGGCCGAGCGCGTGGCCGCGCTCGTGACGCACGGCGAGACGCTGCGGTCGCCGGCGCACGGCTCTGGGGAGATGCCGGTCTGGGGTCCCCTGTTCCGGGCACTCGACCCGAGCGACACGCGCGCGGCGGTGCGCATCTCGAGCATCGTGGAGTTCATCCGGTCGATGCAGGTCGAGTGAGCCGAGGAGCCTGCCATGATTTCCGCACGCCTGGTCGAGCTGATTCAGAACCATGCGCCGCGCCTCACCGAGGACGTCGTGAACGATCTCGTGTCGAACGCGGAGACGACCGGGTTCCGCGCGGTGCCGCGCCTCGAGCTCGAGTCGCGCATCTTCGAGATCTGTCATCGCCTCGGTGACTGGATTGCCGCGCGCGCCGACGACGCCGTCCAGGCCGAGTTCGAGGCGTGGGGCAACCGCCGATTCGGCCAGGGCATCCCGCTCAGCCAGGTCGTCTACGCGGTGATCCTCCTGAAGCGCCACCTGCGCCGCTACATCCGCGATCACGGGCTCGTCGAGTCGGCGTTCCCGCGTGTCGAGGCCGACTACGTGCTGCCCATGCATCTCCTCAGCCTCCAGGAGCTCGACGGGATGGTCAGCGAGTTCTTCGACAAGGCGATTCACCACCTCACGCGCGGCTATGAGGCCGCGGCCGGGCGCGCACGATGAGGCTGGAGGATTCATGAAGGCTGCCCTCTGGACCCTGCTGGTCGTCGCCGCCCTTGGTGGCGCGGTCTACTACTACCGCGCCGATGTCGGGGCCGCCCCTCCCCAGCTCATCGTCGCCAGTGTGACGCGAGGGCCCGTCGTCTCGACGGTGGACGCCACCGGCACGCTGCAGACCGTGGACACGGTGGAGGTGGGCACGCAGGTGAGCGGCACCATCGCCACGCTCGGCGTGGACTTCAACGACACGGTCAGGAGGGGCCAGGTCGTCGCGACCCTGGACCAGGCCATCTTCCTCTCGCAGATTCAGCAGGCCGAGGCGCAGGTCTTCCGCCTCCGCGCGGAACACGAGCGGGCGCGCGTCCAGGTCCTCGACGCAGAGACGAAGCTGAAGCGGGCGCGGATGCTCGGTGAAAGGCAGCTCGTGGCGGCCACGGAGGTGGAGACCGCCGAGGTGAACACCGAACTGGCGAAGGCGTCCTTCAAGGCCGCCGAGGCGCAGCTCACGCAGGCTGAGGGCGCGCTCGCCCAGGCCCGGGTCAACCTGTCGTACACGGTCATCCGCTCGCCGGTGGACGGCATCATCCTGAGCCGGAACGTGGACGTCGGGCAGACCGTGGCCGCGGGCCTGCAGGCGCCCACGCTGTTCGTCATCGCACGCAGCCTGGACACGCTCGAACTGGCAGCCAGCGTGGCGGAGTCGGACGTGGGTCGCGTGCGTCAGGGGCAACCGGTCACCTTCACGGTGGATGCGTACCCGAGGGAGTCCTTCTCCGGCACGGTCAGGCAGGTGCGGCTCCAGCCGACCGTGCAGCAGAACGTCGTCAGCTACACCACGATCATCGACGTGCCCAACCCCGGTGGGCTCCTCAAGCCGGGCATGACCGCCACGCTCGCCATCGAGGTGGCGCGTGCGGACGAGGTCCTGCGCGTGCCGGCGTCGGCGCTGCGGTTCCAGCCCTCCGAAGAGGTGCTGGCCGCGTACGGCAGCGACGAAGCCGCCGCCGCGGCCGGACCGCCCGATGGAGCGGCGAGCCCGCGCGGCACGCGGCCGCCGGGTGGCCCGACGGCCGACGGCCCGCAGGCGGCCACGGTCTGGCAGCTCGCCAACGGCGTGCTCCAGCCGCGTCGCGTGCGTACCGGGCTGTCGGATGGGACGACCGTGGCCATCCTCGAAGGCCCGCTCACCGAGGGGGCCCAGGTGGTGACCAACACCGCCACGACATCCACGGCCACGACGACGACCACGGGCGGCGGCTCGCCGCTCGTCCCGACCATGCCGCGCCGGCCCGGCACGCAGAGGCGATGAGGCCATGCGAAGCATCCCCGTCCTCGGCGTGGCGCTCGAGGCCCTGCGGCGCAACGTGCTGCGGTCCGCGCTCACGTCGCTCGGGATCATCATCGGCGTCGCCGCGGTCATCGTGATGATGGCGCTCGGTGACGGCGCGCGGCAGTCGATCACGTCGCGGATTCAGAGCCTGGGCACCAACGTCATCACGGTCACGGCCGGGTCGTTCAGCATGGGCCCCGCGCAGATGGGCACGGGCGCCGTTCGCACCCTGACGGCGGCGGATGCGGCGGCCATCCTCGACGAGGTGCCCGGGGTGCAGGCGGTCTCGCCGGGCTTGAACGCGCGATCGCAGATCGTGGCGCCGTCGGGCAACTGGCAGACGCAGATCCAGGGCGTCGGCGAGGCACTGCCCGAGGTGCGGGAGTGGCCGGTCGAGATCGGGATGTTCTTCGAGGAGGCCGCCGTCACGCGCGCCGATCGCGTGGTGGTGCTCGGCGCCATCGTCCGCGATCGCCTCTTCGGCGAGAACACGGACCCCGTGGGCGAGGTCGCGCGGATCGCCAACCAGCCGTTCCGGGTGATTGGCGTCATGAGCCGCAAGGGCCAGTCGGCGATGGGCCAGGACCAGGACGATGCGGTGTTCGTGCCCTACACGACGGTGCAGAAGCGCATCCAGGGCGTGCAGCACGTGTCGAGCATCTCGGTGCTCGTCTCCCCGGGGACGCCGTCCTCCGAGGTCTCAGCCGGAATCAGCGAGGCGCTGAGGCGCCGTCATGGCCTGGGACCCGACGCCGAGGACGACTTCATGCTGCGCACGCCCGAGGAGATGGCCGCCGTGCTGACGCAGACCACCAACACGATGACCTACCTGCTCGCCAGCGTGGCCGCGGTCTCCCTGCTGGTGGGCGGCATCGGCATCATGAACATCATGCTGGTGTCGGTCACCGAGCGGACACGCGAGATCGGCCTGCGCCGCGCGGTCGGGGCACGCCGTCGCGACGTGCTGGGCCAGTTCGTCATCGAGGCGATGGCGCTCACGCTGGCCGGGGGGCTGGCGGGCATCGCGGTCGGCGTGGGCGGGGCCTGGGCCGTGCACCGGCTGCTCAACTGGGCGACCGTCGTCTCGATGCCCGCGGTGCTGCTCTCCTTCGGCTTCGCCGCCATCGTGGGCATGGTCTTCGGCTTCTTCCCCGCGCGCCGCGCCGCCGGGCTCAACCCCGTGGAAGCCCTGCGCTACGAGTAGGGCTCAGAGCGGGATGTTCCCGTGCTTCTTCGGCGGGTTCCGGTCGCGCTTCCCTTCGAGCGTGGCCAGGGCCTGGATGAGCTTGCGGCGTGTCGTCCGCGGCAGGATCACCTCGTCCACGAACCCCTTCTCCGCCGCCACATACGGGTTCGCGAACTTCTCGCGGAACTCGGCCACCTTCTGCGCGCGCACGGCCGCCGGGTCGGCGGCCCGTTCGATCTCGCGCCTGTAGAGGATGTTGACCGCGCCCTCGGCGCCCATCACGGCGATCTCGGCCGTGGGCCACGCGTAGTTGAAATCGGTTCGGATGTGCTTCGAGGCCATGACGCAGTACGCGCCGCCATAGGCCTTCCGCGTGATCACGGTGACCTTCGGCACGGTGGCCTCGGCGAAGGCGTAGAGCAGCTTGGCGCCGTGCCGGATGATGCCGCCGTACTCCTGCACGGTGCCGGGCAGGAAGCCGGGCACGTCCTCGAACGTGACCAGCGGGATGTTGAACGCGTCGCAGAACCGCACGAAGCGCGCGCCCTTCACCGACGCATCGATGTCGAGCGTGCCGGCGAGGTGCGCGGGCTGGTTCGCCACGACCCCGACCGGGCGCCCGCCCAGCCGCGCGAAGCCGACGACGAGGTTTTTCGCGAAGTGCTGGTGCACCTCGAGGAAGTCGCCCTCGTCCGCGATCGCGTGGATCAGATCCAGCATGTCGTAGGGCTGGTGGGGCGAGGACGGCACCAGCTGGTCCAGCGCCTCGTCCTCCCGATCCGGAGCGTCGTCCGTGGCCCTGCGCGGCGCATCGTCGAGGTTGTTGCCGGGCATGAACGACAGCAGCTCGCGGATGAGCGCGATGCACGCCTGGTCGTGCTCGACGGCGAAGTGGGCCACGCCGCTCTTCTCGTTGTGGGTCATCGCGCCGCCGAGCGCCTCCTTGCTGACGTCCTCGTGCGTCACGGTCCTGATGACCTCGGGGCCCGTGACGAACATGTAGCTCGACGCCTTCACCATGATGGTGAAGTCCGTGATGGCCGGCGAGTACACGGCTCCGCCCGCGCACGGCCCCATGATGGCCGAGATCTGCGGCACGACGCCGGAGGCCAGCGTGTTGCGCAGGAAGATGTCGGCGTAGCCACCGAGCGACACGACGCCTTCCTGGATGCGGGCGCCGCCGGAGTCGTTCAGGCCGATCACCGGGCCGCCGTTGCGCACGGCCATGTCCATGATCTTGCAGATCTTCGCGGCGTTGGTCTCGGAGAGCGACCCGCCGAACACCGTGAAGTCCTGGGCGAAGGCATAGGTCACCCGACCGTTCACCCGGCCATGGCCGGTCACCACGCCGTCACCGGGCGGCACCTGCTGGTCCATCCCGAAGTCGCGGCAGCGGTGCGTGACGAGCTTGTCCACTTCCTCGAAGGAGCCGGAGTCGAACAGCAGCTCCATCCGTTCGCGGGCCGTGAGCTTGCCCGCCTCGTGCTGCTTCCTCAGGCGTTCGGCGCCCCCGCCCTCGTCGGCGCGCCGCTCGAGCTCGCGAAGTCTGTCGATGGGATTCATAGATGTCGATGGGCGTCATGCGCCCGGTGTCCACGACCCTGACCGGCGACGCACGGATTGCCCAGTGCGCCCACGCCGGCCACCTTCACCATCACGCGGTCACCCGGCACCAGCGGGCCGACGCCCGAGGGCGTGCCCGTCGTGATGATATCGCCCGGCTGCAGCGTCATGAAGCGCGTGACGTGCTCGACGAGGAAGGGCACGGGGAAGATCAGCTGATCGGTGTTCGAGTGATGGCGGCGCTCGCCGTTCACCCAGCCCTCGATGGCCAGGTGCGACGGGTCCAGGCCGACCGCGATGCACGGCCCGATGGGCGCGAACGTGTCGAAGCCCTTGGCCCGCGAGTACTGCACGTCCTTCGCCTGGAGCTCGCGCGCGGTCACGTCGTTCAGGCAGGTCACGCCCAGCACGTGCTGCATCGCGTCGGCGGCACTGACGCGCGAGGCGGTCTTGCCGATGACCACCGCCATCTCCGCCTCGTGCTCGATGCGGCCCGCCCACGCCGGCAGGCGGATGGGGTCCTCCGGCCCGATGACCGACGAGGCCGGCTTCAGGAACACGAGCGGCTCGGCAGGCAGCTTCTTGTTCATCTCGGCCGCATGGTCCTTGTAGTTGAGGCCGATGGCCACGATGATGGATGGCCGGACCGGGGCCATCCACGCCAGCTGCTCGTCTCGAGCGATTTCCTTGCCCGGCCAGTAGTCGCCGAAGATGTCGCCGCCAAGCCAGTAGAACGTGTCGTCACGTTCGACGACGTAGCGGCCGCCCATGCCCTGTCGTGCGCGGTAGATATGGTCCATAGGTTCTGGGGTTCTAGGTTCTGGGGTTCTGGGGTTCTGGGGTTCTGGGGTTCTGGGGTTCTATGGCGTCCGGCTCGTGTCCTCGACGCGATTCGATTGCGCGCTCACGTTCTGGGGCGAGGCGGTGTCCACGGCGACCACCGCATAGGTATAACGCACGCCGGGGGTGGCCGACTCGTCGCGGTAGGTGGTTTCACGGATCGGGGCCGGGGTGATGGCCTGCAGCGAGCCGCCGGGGGCTTCGCCTCGGAGCACGATGTAGCCCGCGAGGTCGGCCTCGGCGTTCGGCTCCCAGATCAGGTTGACGACCCCCACGCCGGCAATGGCGGCCAGCTGCTTCGGCGCCGCCGGCGGGAAGGTGTCCACGGGCGTGACACACGAAGGCGCTGGCGCCGGGCCCACGACGACGACCCCCGCCACCGTGTCGGTCGCCCGCACCACGAAGCAGCGCTCCTCGCCATACCGCACGGGACCGGGCACCGCGAACTCGGTGGTGGCCAGCGGCTGTGCGGTCAGAGGCGCTGGCACCGTGAGCGCGTAGGGATCCGGCGCGGGCACGTCGGCCCTCGGCACTTCGAACACGTGGTACCCGGTCGGTGGCGGCTGGGGCACGAGCGGCTTCGACGGCAACAGGTCCGGGTCCGGCTCCGACGGCGCCGGCCTGGCATTGCCCGGAGCCGCCCAGGCCAGGGTCATCCCCGTCTCCGTGTAGTCCAGCCGGAGATCCGTCGGTGCACCGCTCGCGTCGTCCACGGGCACGGCCACCACTTGCGACGCCGCGCTCTTCCGGTTGCGGGGGCTCACGGCCACCGCGACGTAGTAGCGGCGCAGCCGCGCGTCGTCCCCCGGCGCAACGAGCGGACCCGGCAGGGGCTCCAGCGTCGCGTCAGCGGGCGGCTCGGGCTCGGTAGCCTCCACCGGAAGCACGGTGGCCACTCGCAGGTCGGGCGACAAGGTCTCGCGGACGACCGCGACGGCCCCCTGGGCGAATCCGGGAGGCGGCGGGATGACCGGGGGCGCGGGGGCCCCCTCGGGCACGGAGGGTGGCGGTGGCAGGACTGGCTGCACGGCGTACGTGCCGATCCGCACGGCGGCGTCGGTCAGATCCTCGCCGCTCGGAGCCCGGGTCGCCGTAACCGCATACAGCTCGATCGACGACACATCCGCCGGCGACTGCCCGCTGACGTTCGCCGACGGCACCGTGAACCAGAGGTACGCCTCGTTGCCCACGCGGGCGGCCTGGAGATTGGCCGGCGGCGACGGCACGCGCGCAAGGGGTGCCAGCGGCGCTCCCTTCTTGCCGCACGCCGTGGCCAGGCCCGCGCAGGCGACGAGCGAGAGGAGGACCGCGCGCCCCCGACGTGGTGTCTTCACAGGATGTAGCGGGAGAGATCTTCGTTGCGCACGATGTCCGCGAGCATGCGGCGCACGTAGGCCGCGTCAATGGTAATCGATCGCCCGGTCAACTCCGGGGCGTCGAACGAGATCTCGTCGAGCAGCCGTTCCATGACGGTGTGCAGGCGGCGTGCCCCGATGTTCTCCGTCTGCTCGTTGACCTGCGCGGCGAACGCGGCCACGAGCCCGACGGCCTCGTCCTCGAAGGCGAGCGTGACGCCCTCGGTGGCCATGAGGGCCGTGTATTGCTTGATGAGCGAGCTCTGCGGCTCGGTCAGGATCCGCACGAACTCGGCCTGGCCCAGCGCCTCGAGCTCCACCCGGATGGGGAAGCGGCCCTGCAGCTCGGGGATCAGGTCCGACGGCTTCGACACGTGGAACGCGCCGGCGGCGATGAACAGGATGTGATCGGTGCGCACCATGCCGTGCTTGGTGTTCACCGTGGTCCCTTCGACGATGGGCAGGATGTCGCGCTGGACGCCTTCGCGGCTGACGTCGGGCCCGTGCGAGCCCTCACGGCCCGCCACCTTGTCGATCTCGTCCACGAAGATGATGCCCGAGTCCTCGACGCGGCGGACAGCGACGCGCGAGACCGCCTCCATGTCCACGAGCTTCTGCTCCTCGTCCTTGCGGAGCCGATCCTTCGCCTCGGATACGGGCACGCGCTTCCGCTTCGAGCGCCCCTGGAAGAAGCCCGGCATCATCTCCTTCAGGTTCAGGCCCACTTCCTCGATGGACGACCCCTGGATGATCTCGAGCGAGGGGACGCTCCGGTCCTGGACCTCGATCTCCACCTGGCGGTCGTCGAGCCGCCCGCCGCGGAGCTGCTCGCGCATCCGCTCGCGCGTGGGCTGCTCGGCCTCCCGCACCCGGGCGGCGTCTTCGTCGGGGGCCACCGGCCGGGGCGGGAGCAGCAGGTCCAGCAGCCGCTCCTCGGCGGCCTGCTCGGCCTTCGCCCTCACGTCGCGGAGCTGTTCCTCGCGGACCATCTCCACGGCGAGCTCGACGAGGTCGCGCACCATCGACTCGACGTCGCGGCCCACGTAGCCCACCTCGGTGAACTTCGAGGCCTCCACCTTGATGAACGGCGACTGCGCCAGCTTCGCGAGGCGGCGCGCGATCTCGGTCTTGCCCACCCCCGTCGGCCCGATCATCAGGATGTTCTTCGGGGCCACCTCCTCGGCGAGGTCCGGTGGGAGCTTCTGGCGGCGCAACCGGTTGCGGAGCGCAATGGCCACGGCCCGCTTGGCCTTGCCCTGCCCGACGACGTACTTGTCGAGCTCGGCGACGATCTCCCTCGGGGACAGCGCACCCACGGCGCCGGCGGAGCGTTCAGGAAGCTGGATCACAGTTCTTCGAGCGTGACATTGCCGTTGGTGTAGATGCAGACGTCGGCCGCGACGCGCATGGCGGCCTCGGCGATCGCCCGGGCATCGAGCGTCGTGTACCGGGCCAGGGCCTTGGCGGCCGACTGCGCGTACGCGCCGCCCGATCCGATGCCCACGATGCCCTCGTCCGGCTCGATGAG
>CAUJDN010000041.1 GCA_963169195.1 Acidobacteriota bacterium
GGCGTAGGCACGCGTGCCGGTCATGATGGCGTCGTACTGCGACAGGTCCGCGGTGGCCAGCGCCCGCTCGTCCAGCAGCGTCACCTCGTAGCCGAGCTGCCGGATGCCCTGCGGCACCTGGTCGCCGATGCCCATCACGTAGCCGACCTTCAGGCCGGGCACCGTGGCCACGTCGATGCCGCGAACGCCAATGGTGGAGGAGCGATAGAGGTGTCGTGCCTCGAGGTCCCGGAAGTCGATCTCCTCGAAGCCCTCGGAGTACTCGCGGCCATCCACGGTGGCCACGGCGCGCACGTCGTACAGCCGGTTCTCGATGGACGGCATCGTGACCGTGAAGCGGAACGACGCGCGCTCGCCCGCGCGCGCGAAGGCAAAGGGCGCCTCGGCCGGCTTCGCCGTCCAGCCTGGTGGCACCCGAAGCACCAGGACTCCCTTGCTGCCGGTCTCGCGGCTGTTCAGCACGTCCACGGCGATGTCCACGCGCCTGGTGGCCGCAGCCAGCGGCACGATCGCCGTTGCCGGGGACACGGTGAGCGACACGACCGGAACGACGCGCAGTTCACGCATCACGTAGCCGTAGGGGAGCTTCGCCTCGAGGCGCTTCACGACGGCGCGAACCTCGACGGGCACATCGCCGACGCGGTAGCGGACGACGGCGGTGGGTGGCGCCTCGGCGAAGGGCTTGCCGAACTGCGAATCGTCTGCGATGTCGTAGCGCGCATCCTGGATGGACGCGCGCGAGAAGTACGGGCGCGTGCTGATGGGTGCGTCGGCCGCGAGCGTCACCGTGACGTGCCGGCGCAGCACCCCTCCGGGCGTGAGTGCCGCAGGGGACAGCGTGCCTTCGTCCTTGGCCTGCCAGCCCCGGGAGGTGTCGAGCCTCACCGCTTCGGGCGTGATGCTCACCCCGCCGCGGTTGCCCATCTGGACGCGCACCGCGAAGGCCTGTCCGGGGACGACGGCGCCCATCACCGGCGGTGGCGCGAACATGGCGCCCGGCCCCGTGGGTTCGGGCACGCCCGCCGGCTGCGCCACGGCGGTGAGGTCCAGCCCCAGCGCGGTGTTGATGGCCAACTGAAACTGCTCGACCTTGCGCCGGAGCACCAACGCCGCGTCCGGATCGGACTGCAGCGCCTCGACGGCGACGCGCGCGGCGGCGAGCCCGCGCGCCAGTGCGGGGACGATGGCCGAAGGGTCGCGTCCGTTGAACGTGCGAAGCGCCTCCTGCACAGCCGCCTCGATGGGCCGGAGGAGCGCCGCCGCCTCCGGTGGCTCCGGACGGCCGAGCGCCTTGAAGAGCCCGGGGATCGAGGTGTCGACGCCCGCGAAGAAGTCCGCCTCCCTGGCGCCGGCGGAGACACCCGGATCCATCCGCCTGTAGTAGCCATGGACCGGGCCCGAGGACAGCACCAGGCGCCCGCCGTTCTGCGATCGCTGGAAGCTGAGCCCCGTGCGCGCGATGTTGTCGAACGAATCGCCGAGCCACGGGCTGTACCGGCCGGTGTCCACGCGCACGGTCCAGTCCTCGTCCGGCCGCATCCCGCCGATGTAGAGCCGTCTCGCCCGCCACGGCGTGAGGCCGGCCTGGATCTGCTCCGGAAACACTGCCGGATCCGCGGCGGCCTCGAAGGCCTGCTGCGTCAGCAGCCCCGCCGTCTGGTGATTGCCGTGGCCATCCCGCGCATTCCCCTGGAACCGCGAGACGATGACGAGCGGGCGCTCGGTGCGGATGATCCGGACGACGTCGCGGAGGACGTTCTCGCGGCCCCACTTGTCGAAGGCCTCTTCGAGACGCTTCGAGAAGCCGTAGTCCACGACCGACGTGAAGTACTGCTGGTCCACGCCGTAGTAGCGGTTCGAGACGGCCAGCTCCTCGGTGCGGATGAGGCCGAGCCCGTCGAAGAGCTGCGGCCCGAGCGCGTTGTCGCCCGCCTCGCCGCGCGTCAGCGTGAGCAGCGACACGCGCACCCCCATCCCGCGGCTCGCCAGCGCCAGCATGCCACCGTGCTCGTCGTCCGGATGGGCGGTCGTGTGCATGAGGCTCGCCGTCGTCGCGAGCTTCTGCAGCCAGTGCCACGTGCCGGCAGCGCCGGTGTCCAACGCCGAGAGGGCCGAGCCAGGAGCAGCGCCGATGCTGGCGGCTACGCCGATGACACAGATGAAGGCGCGCATGAGGACTCCAGACGCAGATTACACAGATTCTCTGGGGAATTCATGCTCGTGCGATTCGATCACCCGGGCGCTCGGAGGAGGCCAGGGCATGGCCATCTGCGGCGTCGGCGGTACCTGCGTTGGGTATCATGCCCTCCATGCCTCGATCCCGCGTCGCCACGCCAGCCCTGCTCATCGGCGTCGCGGCACTCGCCATCGCCGTCGTGGGCCTGGCCCGGGCGCTGGTCCCGGGCGCGCCCGTCTACGACATCGTCGTTCGCGGCGGACGCGTGCTGGACGGCATGGGCAATCCCTGGATTCGAGCGGACGTCGCCATCCAGGACGGGCGGTTTGCCGCCATCGGCCATGTCGAAGGGCGAGGGCGCCAGGAGATTGACGCCACCGGCCGCTACGTGTCGCCCGGCTGGATCGACATGATGGACCAGTCCGGCTGGGTGCTGCCCACGAGCGGCCTCTCCGAGAACAAGCTCCGTATGGGCGTGACCACCGCCATCGGCGGCGAGGGCGGGACGCCCGTGCCGGCCGAGCGCGTCGCCGAGTACTTCGCGGGCCTCGAGAAGACCGGCATCAGCATCAACTTCGGCAGCTACTTCAGCGAGGCGCAGGCGCGGACGGCCGTCCTCGGCAACACCGCGCGCGCGCCGTCGGCGGAGGAGATCCGGCGCATGCAGGCCATCCTGGACACGGCCATGCGCGCCGGCGCGATGGGCATGACCACCGCGCTCATCTATCCGCCCGGCAGCTTCGCGGCCACCGAGGAACTCGTCGAGATGGCAAAGGTGGCGGCGCGACACGGCGGCACGTACGCCAGTCACATCCGTGACGAGGGCACGGGGTTGCTGGCCGCCATTGACGAGGCCATTACCATCGGCGAGCGCGCCGGGCTGCCGGTGGAGATCTTCCACCTGAAGGTGGCGCACCAGTCCGGCTGGGGCACGCGGATGGCCGAGGTGGGACGCGCCATCGAGGCGGCGCGTGCACGGGGCGTGGACGTCGCGGCGGATCTCTACGTCTACACCGCCGGCGGTACCGGTCTCGAAGCCACCATCCCGTCGTGGGCGCAGGAGGGCGGGCGCGGCGCGCTGCTGCAGCGTCTCGCGAATCCCGAGATCCGCGCGCGGCTCGAGCGCGAGATCGCATCGGGCGTCCCCGGCTGGTCCAACCTGGTCGAGGCCGCGGGCGGGTGGGGCGGCGTCGTGCTCTCGAACGCGCAGAACCCCGACAACGCGCGTTTCGAGGGGCAGAGCCTCGAGGCCATCGGGAAGGCGTGGGGCAAGGACCCGGCCGACGCGGCCTTCGACCTCGTCGCCCAGGGGAAGGGCCGCGTGATGGCCATCTTCCACATGATGAGCGAGCCCGACATCGAGACGGCGCTCCGCTTCCCGTGGACCAGCATCGGCAGCGACGCGGGCGCCGCGGCCACCGAGGGCGGGCAGGACCCCACCGGGTTGACACACCCGCGCGCGTACGGGAACTTCCCGCGTGTCCTCGCGCGCTACGTGCGGGAGCGTGGCGTGCTCCGGCTCGAGGACGCCGTTCGCAAGATGACCTCGTGGCCGGCGACGCGCATGCGCCTCGCGGGGCGAGGCGCCATCCGCGAGGGTGGCTGGGCCGACGTCGTGGTGTTCGACGCGGCGACCATCGAGGACCTCGCGACCTACGAGGCGCCGACGCAGTCGCCCCGTGGCATCGACTACGTCCTCGTGAACGGCCAGATCGTCATCGACCACGGTCGCCACACCGGCGCGCGGCCGGGTCGGGTGCTGTATGGACCGGGCCGCAACGTGTTACAGTCCGCGACACCGTGACCTCGTCTGTCAATCCGCCCAAACCGCCCGCCGACGCCGCGGACGCCCAGCTCGTGCGGGCCATCGGCCTCTGGGGCGCCACCCTCCTCGTCATCGGCAGCGTCCTCGGGTCCGGCATCTTCCTGACCACCGGGATCATGTTCCAGGAGCTGCCCTCCGTCACCCTGGTCCTCGTGGCCTGGACGGCCGGCGGCCTGCTGGCCATGGCCGGCGGCCTCACCTATGCCGAGATGGGATCGATGTTCCCCCGCTCGGGCGGCCTCTACGTCTTCCTGAGCGAGGCGTACGGACCCGTGCTGGGCTTCCTCTTCGGCTGGGCCTGCGTGCTGGTGATCCTCACCGGCAGCGTGGCGGCCGTCGCCGTCGGCTTCGCGGAGTACTTCAGCTACTTCGTGCCCGCGCTCGGGACCGACCGCGTGCTGCTGGCGATGGCGATGCCGTGGGGGCCCTGGAGCCTCAGCGCGGGCCAGCTCGTGGCCGCCGCCTCGGTCATCGTCATCACCGCCATCAACTATGCCGGCATCCGGCAGGGGAATTTCGTCAACACCGTGCTCACGGTGGTGAAGATCGGCGGCCTGGTGGCGATTCCGCTCCTGGCCGTCGCGCTCGGGCAGGCCGAGCCGGCTTACACCCCCGTGGTGCCGGCGAGCGTCGTGCGCCCGCTGGCGTCGTTCGGCGTGATCATGATTGCGGTGATGTGGACCTACGAAGGCTGGTACTACGTGGCCTTCGCGGCGGGCGAGGTGGCCAATCCGGCGCGGAACGTGCCGCGCGCGCTCATCCTCGGCACCCTCATCCTCACGGCCATCTACGTGGCCGTCAACCTCGCGTACGTCTACGCGCTGAGCGTCGAGGAGATGTCGGGGGTGACGCGCATCGCCGAGAAGGTGGTGACCGTGCTCGTGGGCCCCGTGGGCGCGGCACTGGTCGCCGGCAGCGTCGTCATCTCGACGTTCGGGTGCAACATCGCGGGCATCATCGCCTCGTCTCGCGTGTGTTTCGCCATGGCGGCGGACGGGCGCTTCTTCCCGGCGGCCGCGAAGGTCCACCCGGTGCACCGCACCCCGCACGTGGCGCTTCTCATCACCAGCGCGTGGTCCGTGCTGCTGACGCTCAGCGGAGGCTACGAGGCGCTCTTCACCTACGTGACGTTCGCCTCGGTGCTCTTCGGCACCCTGGGCGGCGTCGCCATCTTCGTGCTCCGGGCACGGCGTCCCGACGCGTCGCGGCCGTACAGGGCGCTTGGATACCCGGTCATCCCGGCGCTCTACGTGCTGGGATCGTTCGCGCTGGTGTGGAACACCCTGATGGAGCGCCCGACCGCGTCGGTCGCCGGCCTTGGCCTGGTCGCGCTGGGGCTTCCGTTCTACTTCTACTGGTCCAGGCGGTAGGTTCTCGGGCTCTCGGGTTCTCCGCACCCCTACCAGAGCCTCAGCAGCGCGCGCCCGTAGGGCAGTCCCGGCCACGGAGACGCGATGAGGATGAGGAGCAGCGACAGGCCATAGAAGGTCGTGGCCTGCGTGAAGCGTGCGGCGTCGGTGGCGGCCTTGCGCACGCGCACGGTGCCCACGTGCGCCAGGGCGATGGCGGCCACCATGGACGCCAGGTGCTCGACCACCCAGTAACGAATGGCCGCATTGCCCATCGCGCGTCCCCAGTCAGCGCTGGCGATGGACAGGATGTGGCTGAAGACGAAGTACAGGAGCAGCCCGACGAGCAGCTGCACGTCGAGGGCGACGGTGTAGAAGCGACCGGGGGCCGCGTCCGCCGCCGTCCAGGGACGCCCGCTCGAGCGGCCGGACCACGCCCGTGCCACGGCCAGCACGCCAAGGACGATGACCACCCACCGCAGGACCGAGTGCAGGACGATGGCTGCTGTATACATGCGCCCACGGTAACACGGCGCGCATCACCACGCCTTCGATCTAACCTAGGGGCACATGCCACGGCCCGGGACCGTCACGATCGTTGCGCTGATGGCTGCCCTTCTCGGCGCCGGCCATCAGCCGGGCGCGGCGCAGGGGCCAGCGCCGGCGGGCCGACTGCTGGCCGGTCCGGCCGAGGCCGCGCGCCTGATCACGGCATGGAATGACGCCCTTCCGTTCATTCCCGGCGAGGTGCTCGTCAAGTTCCGGGACGGCGTCGGTGGCGTTGCGCAGGCGCGCGCCTTGTCCGTGATGCGCACGCCGATGGATGCCGGGGACGTCACGTGGGTCGGCGAGGTCATGCGCCTGCGGACGCCCGGCGAGCCCGATGCCGAGGCGGCGGCCGCGGCGCTGGAGCGGCAGCCGGAGGTGGAGTGGGCCCGGCCGAACTACGTCCGGCAGCTCCACGCCACCCCGAACGATCCGTCGTACTCGCGGCAGTGGAACTTCACGGTCATCGACCTGCCGCGGGCCTGGGACATCAACCCCGGCGGGACGTCCGACGTGGTTGTCGCCGTCCTCGACACCGGGGTGACGACCGGAGGCGAGCGCCACCCGTTCCTGCTCTGGACGGGCGCCGGGTTCGAGACGGTGGAGGTCCCCGTGGCGGTGAACCCGGACATCGCGCCGGCGCGCATCCTGCCCGGCCGCGACTTCGTGTTCTGGACCGGCCCGGTGGTGGACTTCGTGGGTCACGGCACCCACATCGCGGGCACCGTGCTCCAGGAGACCAACAACGGGCGCGGGCTCGCGGGCATGGCCTACCAGGCCCGTTTGATGCCGCTGAAGGTCTGCTACGGCTACTGGGAAGTGCAGTTCATTCAATCCGCGTCGGGGATCCCCGGCTTCGTGGACCCGCGGGAGACCGGCAACTGCCCCGACACGGCGGTGGCCGAGGCCATCCGCTACGCCGCCGACAACGGGGCGAACGTCATCAGCCTCAGCCTGGGAGGGCCGGCCGCTTCGCCCATCACGCGCGAGGCGCTGGCCTACGCCGTGGGCAAGGGTGTCTTCGTCGCCATCTCGAACGGCAACCAGTACGAGCGCGGCAACGACGTCGAGTACCCGGCGGCCTACGCGCCGGAGCTGGACGGGGTCGTTTCGGTCGGTGCGGTTGGGCGCACCCAGCGCCGCTCGTACTACTCGAGCACAGGAGCCCATCTCGAGCTGGTGGCACCCGGCGGCGACCTGCGTGAAGGGGGGGCCGCAGGGACCATCTACCAGTTCGGGCTGTTCAGCCCGGATTTCAGCGCGGCGACCGTCGTCAGGCCTCGGTTCGACCGCTACACCGACGTGCCCATGCAGGGGACATCGATGGCCACGCCGCACGTGGCCGGCCTGGCGGCGCTGTTGTTCTCGCAGGGGGTTCGCAGTCCCGCGGCCGTGGAGGCCGCGATGCGCCGGACGGCCCGCGACCTGGGCACGGCGGGCCGGGACGAAGAGTACGGCGACGGGCTCGTCGATGCGCGCGCCGCGTTGCGGGGGTTGGGGCTGGCGCGGTAGGCCGGTGGCGGTCCGCGGAGCCGCCGACAAAAAACATCCTTCACGCAGACAACGGCATCACCCAGGCCCACGAGCCAAGCCACCAACTCCTTGATCAGCAGGAGTTTGGCGACGCGCGTCAAACTCGTGACGCATGGCGACACTCTTGCTCTCCGATAGACGGCCCCGGAAGGATGTCGGGCCTCACAAGGAGACCATCGATGCATCTGCGTATGACCCGGCAGTTCCTGACCGCCCTCTCGCTGGCGGGCGTGCTGGCCTTCGTGGCGGCCTGTTCGGGCCCGTCCTCGTCGCTGTCCCCCACCGGGCCCACTCCGACCGCGGCCTCGTCTGCCACGGGCGGGGCGAACTTCAGCCCGAATCCGACGCCTGAGGAACCGCCCCCGCCGCCTTGCGAGGAGGTCAGCGGCGCGACGTCCACCGGAACGGAACCCGAGCCCTGTGAGCCACCCCCGCCGCCGCCCCCGCCCCCCGGCGACGAGGGCTGCACGCCCGGCTACTGGAAGAACCACCTCGACTCGTGGGGCCCGACGGGCTACACGCCGGGCCAGTCGCTCACGTCCGTTTTCGGCGCCAACGCGCTGTCGGGCTCGCTGCTCGACGGGCTCGGCTTCGGCGGCGGCCCCGGCGTGACCGGCGCCAAGCGGATCCTGCTGCGCGCGGCCGTGGCTGCGCTCCTGAACGCGGCACACCCCGGCGTCGCCTACACGCAGTCGGCGGCCTCCGTCATCGCGTCGGTGAACGCCGCGCTGGCGAGCGGCTCGCGCGACACGATGCTCGCACTCGCGTCCTCGCTCGACCGCGACAACAATCTCGGCTGCCCGCTGAACTAGGCCGGCAGCAGCCCCGCGCAAAGAGAAGGCTCCGGGCCGCGTGGTCCGGAGCCTTTTTCGCGTGGGGTCTCCTCGCGCCCCGGCGCCTTCGTGCCGGGTCGGTCGCGCGCGAGATCCTGGCCGCGTCCCTCGCGGCCGCAGGCCGTCAGCGCGCGGCCGGCGAGGACATGGACGCCCGCGCGCCGCTGACCACCGCGGCAACCGACTCGCGCACGATCTCCACGAGCCTGTCGATCTGCGCCTCGGTGCTGACCAGCGGCGGTGCGATGCAGATGCAGTCCATCACCACGCGCGTATAGAGCCCGCGCTCGAGCATCGCGTCCGTCAGTTTCTGCGTCACCCCCGCCTCGGGCGGGAACAGCTGCCGGGTGGCCTTGTCCGCCACCACCTCCACGGCCGCCATGAGCCCCTGGCAGCGGGTGTGCCCCACGCCGTCCATCGACTCGAGCTCGCGCAGCTTCTGCTGCAGCCGCGCGCCGGCGGCCGCGGTGCGCTCGACCAGCCCCTCGCGCTCGATGATGTCGATGTTCGCCAGCGCCACCGCGCAGCAGGTCGGGTGCCCCGAGTAGGTGTAGGCGTGCATCCAGCGCTTCGACGCCGGCACGCCGTTGATGACGTCGCGCACCGTGTCCGACACGCCGATGCCGCCCAGCGGCACGTAGCCGCTGGTGATGCCCTTGGCGAACTGCATGATGTCGGGCTCGACGCCGTAGTGGTCCAGGCCGAACCACCGCCCCGTCCTCCCGAATCCCGTGATCACGTCGTCGGCGATGAGCAGCACGTCGTACCGGTTGCAGATCTCGCGGATGCGCCCGAAGTAGTCCGGCGGCGGGATGATGACGCCGCCGGCGCCCTGGACGGGCTCGGCGATGAACGCGGCGACCATGTCCGGGCCCTCGCGCAGGATGGCCTCTTCCAGCCGGTTGGCGGCCGCCACGCCCAGGCTGACGCCCGGGTCGGCGTGGGCGAAGCGATACGGGTCCGGCGCGTCGATGTGGAGGAAGCCCGGCGTGCGCGGCTCGAACATCGGCCAGAACGCCGGCAGGCCGGTGGCGCTCATGGCGGCCAGCGTGAGGCCGTGGTAGGCGCGGTGCCGCGAGATGACCTTGACCTTGTCGGGCTTGCCCTGCGCCTTCCAGAAGAAGCGCGCCGTCTTGAACGAGGTCTCGGACGACTCGGCGCCGCCGCTCGTGAAGAAGAAGGTGTTCACCGACGGGTAGGTGATCGTGCTCAGCTTCTCGGCCAGCGCGATGGCCTTCTCGTTGGTGCCGCCGGCGTAGGCGGAGTGGAAGGCCAGCCGGTCCATCTGGGCCTTCGCGGCGTCGCCGAGCTCGGGCCGGCCGTGCCCGATGTTCACGTTCCACAGGCCCGAGAGGCCGTCGATGTACTCGCGCCCCGTCGAGTCCGTGATGGTGGCGCCCTTGCCCGAGACCCAGATCCGCGTGGCGGCATAGGCCGAGGGATGGTGGAGCGGGTGCATCAGGTGGGCCTGGTCGGTGCCAAGGTCGGGTCGCATGGTCATAGCCGCACATCCTACCAGCAGGACGCCAGCCTCGGGGGCATCCGCTGCGCGCCGGACTACCGGCCCAGCAGGGCGATGACGAGCGCGTTCCAGTATTCGCGCGACTCGTAGAGCGAGCGGACGGGCAGACGCTCGTCGAGGCCGTGCGCGCGGTCTTCCTCGGGCGGGATCTCGATGGCGGAGACGCCGAAGACGGGCACGCCGGCGTTGCGCAGGTACAGGCCGTCGGTGGCTCCGGCGGACTGGGTGGGCACGACGGTCACGCCCGTCCAGAACGCCCCGGCGACGCGCTCGATTGCCGGAAGGATGTCGTCCCGCAGCGGGGAGGCGGGGCTGGGCGTCAGCGGATACGTGGTCGATACCGTGATCGCGGGATCGGCAACCACCGATTCGAGCGTCCGCCTGACCTCGACCTCGGTGACGCCGGGGAAGGCGCGGCAGTTGACGGTCGCCGTGGCGGACTGCGGCAGCGCGTTCTCCGCGTGTCCGCCGGAGAGCATTGTCGCCACGCAGGTGGTCCGAAGGTCGCTGTCGATGTACGGGATGGCGGAGAGCCGTTCGATGGCCGGCCCGGCGGTGTCGCCCCGGCCCGCCGCCGCCAGGTCCTCGCCCAGCGGGCCGGCCTCGAGCATGGCGGTCCGGGCGAACGACGCCTGCGAGACCGGGTTGTACTGGACCGGGAAACGGTAGGCGGCGATCCGGCCGAGCGCGGCGGCCAGCGCGTAGATGGCGTTGTCGGGCCGAGGTACCGACGAGTGCCCGCCCTCGTTCCTCGCGGTGATCGCGAAGGTGACGTAGGCCTTCTCCGCCGCCTGCACGTAGAAGGCCACCTTGCCGGACTGGCGCCGCTCGACGCCGCCGGCATCGGTGTTGAGCGCGTAGTCGGCCTCCCGCAGGCGCGGGCGCTCCCGCAGCAGCCACCGCATGCCGCCGGTCGCGTCGGTCTCCTCGTCGCACGTGAGGACCATGACGATGTCCCGCGACGGCACGAAGCCTTCGCGCTTCCAGCGGATCATGTTGGCGACCAGCGCCGATGCGCCGGCCTTGTTGTCCAGCGTGCCGCGGCCCAGGAACCAGCCGTCCTCCTCGCGCAGCACGTAGGGGTCGTGCTGCCAGTCCTCGCGCCTCGCGGGGACGACGTCCAGGTGGGCCAGGAGCAGGACGGGACGGGCGGCCGGGTCCTTTCCGCGAAGGGTCGCCAGCACGTTCACGCACGACGCGTTCGGCCCGATGGTTTGCAGGTCGGCGTCGGTGAAGCCGGCGGCCTTCAGCCGCGCGGCCGCGGCGCGCGCCGCGGGCGCGACGCTCCCGCCCTCGGGCGAGGTGTTGATCTCGACGAGCTCGCGAAACATCCCGCGATGCTCGTCGTCCCGGACGGAAGGCGTGTACTGGGCAGACACGGTGGTGCTGCCCAGCACGACGCCGAGGACCATCGCGCGCGTGCAGAACGACGGGAGGCTCACGCGCCGCATTCTAACCCCACAGTTCACTTCGGTTGAGTGTCCGTCAGCCGAGACGCCCCTCCGTTGGCGCCCGTTCCATCGGATCAGCCAGCGGATGGAGGCTCAACTCAAGCGAGCTGAGGGGTCAATGCGAGGCGGCGCCGCGGCCGTCAGGCGAAGAGATAGGCGCCCTTCGCCACCGTCGCATCCGCCAGGCGCCGCCGCATCTGCACGGTATTGGCCGGCGTGACCTTCATCAGCCGGCGCAGCGCCGCCAGCTGCGTCCGGAGCACGTCGCCCTCGGACATGGCGGCCAGCGCCGCGCGCGCGTTCAGCTCCACCCGTCCCGCCGCTTCGTGCGTGAAGACCGCCGCGGCGTCGGCATGCAGCGCCGCGTCCGGCGCCTTGCGGTTCGCGGCGTCGATGGCCCGCAGCACGGCGCTCTCGGCCGTGTAGGCGTCGATGACGAGGTCCGCGAGGTAGCTCAGCACCTCCTGCTCCTGTTCGATCGCCTGGCCGTAGGTCTGCATCGCGGTGCCCGCCACCATCAGCACGACCTTCTTGAAGGCGCCGCACGCGCGCAGCTCGGCGGCCAGGACCCCCTCCTCGTCCGCGGCCATGCTCGTCGACGGGCTCATGATCTCGTCCTGCAGCGCCCTGGCCGCGGGGATGAGCGCCAGCTCGCCCTTGAGGGCCTTCTTCATGAGCATGCCGGGGATGAGCAGGCGGTTGATCTCGTTGGTGCCCTCGAAGATGCGGTTCACGCGCGCGTCGCGGTAGTGCCCCTCGGCGGGGTAGTCCCTGACGAAGCCGTTGCCGCCGTGGATCTGGACGTTCTCGTCGATGACGTAGTCCAGGACCTCGCTGCCCAGGACCTTCGCGATGGATGCCTCGACGGCGAACTCTTCCAGCGCCCTCAGCAGCGGCGAGGCGTCGCCGGCCTTCGTGTCCGCCGCGGCCGCGATGTGCGCGTCGATGAGGCCGGCCGTCCGGTACATCATGCTCTCCAGGCCGTACTCGCGCGCGGTCATCTCGCCCAGCTTGTGCCTGATGGCGCCGAAGGTGCCGATGGCCACACCGAACTGCTTGCGCGTGGCGGCGTACTTCGCGGCTTCGCCGAGCGCGCCCTTCACGCCGCCCGAGGCCATCGCCCCCAGCTTGAAGCGCCCGAAGTTGAGCACGTTGAAGGCCACCTTGTGGCCCCGGCCCACCTCGCCCAGCACGGCGTCCGCCGGCACCTTCACGTCCTGCAGGATGATGGGTGTCGTGGACGAGCCGTGCAGGCCCATCTTGTGCTCCTCCTTCCCGCTCGAGACGCCGGGCCACGCCTTCTCGACGATGAAGGCGGTGAAGTGCTCGCCATCCACCTTCGCGAAGACGATGAGGACGTCGGCGAAGCCGCCGTTGGTGATCCACATCTTCTCACCCGAGAGGACGAAGCTGCCGTCGGCCTGCTTCGTCGCGCGTGCCTTGGCGCCCAGGGCGTCGGAGCCCGAGCCCGACTCGCTGAGGCAGTACGCCCCGACGAGGTCGCCGGCGATGAGGGGTGGCAGGTACTTCTGCTTCTGTGCCTCGGTGCCGAACATGGAGATGGGCAGGATGGTCAGGTTGGCCTGCGCCCCGAACGTCGCGCCGAACGACGCGTAGCGCGACACCTGCTCCGAGACGATGAGCGTGGAGATCTTGTCGAGGTCCACGCCGCCGTAGGCCTCCGGCACGTTGGTGCCGAGCAGCCCGAGCGCGCCGCACTTCTTCACGAGCTCGCGGTTGAGCGTCCAGTCCTTCGCCTCGAGCCGCTCCGCCACCGGGAGCACCTCCCCGTCGATGAACTCCGCCGCGGTCTGCCCGATGAGCGCGTGCTCCTCGGTGCGCTTCTCCGGGGTCATCACCGCGGGTGGATCGGTCTCCTCGATCAGCCACTGCCCGCCCCTGAGTGTCGTCGTCTCTGTCGTCATCGTCTTCTCCCGCCCGTGGGTCCCGCACCTGGTACATGGGGACTGTCCCTGTAAAGAAGTCTTTACAATTGTCACAGGGACTGTCCCCTACAACCCCTACAACCTCTCGAAGATCCCGGCTGCGCCCATGCCGCCGCCGACGCACATGGTCACCATGCCGTAGCGCGAGCCGCGGCGGTGCATCTCGTGGATGAGCGTCGTCGTGAGCTTCGCGCCGGTGCACCCGAGCGGGTGTCCGAGCGCGATGGCGCCGCCGTTCACGTTCAGCGCCTCCGGATCGATGGGCAGTTCCTTCAGGCAGGCCAGTGCCTGCGCGGCGAAGGCCTCGTTGAGCTCCACGAGATCGATCTGGTCCAGCGTGAGGCCAGCCAGCGTCAACACCTTCCTGATGGCCGGCACCGGCCCGATGCCGAAGAGCTCCGGCGGCACGCCCGCGGTGGCGTAGGCGACGAAGCGGGCCAGCGGCGTGAGGCCATGGGCCTTCGCCACCTCCGCGGAGGTGACCACCACCGCCGCGGCGCCATCGCTCGTCTGCGACGAGTTGCCGGCCGTGACGGTGCCGGCGACGTGGAAGGCGGGCCTCAGCTTCGCGAGCGCCTCGACCGACGTATCGCGGCGCGGGCCCTCATCCGTGTCGAACACGATGTCGCGCACGGCCGGCCCCCGCGCCCGGCCCCCGCGAGCCGACCCTCCGCCGTTCGGATCCGCCACGCGCACCGTGAGCGGCACGATCTCGTCCCTGAATCGGCCTTCGTCGATGGCGGCCACGGCGCGCGCGTGGCTGCGGGCCGAGAACTCGTCCTGCGCCTCGCGCGAGATGCCGGACTGCCGGGCATGGTTCTCGGCCACGAGCCCGGTGCTCAGGTAGACGTCCGGGTAGCGCTCGACCAGCGCGGGATTCGGCGAGATCTTGTTGCCGCCCATCGGCACCAGGCTCATCGACTCGGTGCCGCCGGCCACCACCGCCTGCGCGTGGCCGAGCATGATGCGCTCGGCGCCGTATGCGATGGCCTGGAGCCCGGACGAGCAGAACCGGTTGACGGTGACGGCGGACGCCTCGACGGGCACGCCCGCACGAAGGCTCGCGATGCGCGCCACGTTGAGGCCCTGTTCGCCCTCCGGCATCGCGCACCCCAGGATCACGTCGTCGATGAGCGTGGGGTCCAGCCCGCCGGCGCGCTTCAGCGCCTCGACGATGACCGTGGCGCCCATCTCGTCGGGCCGGACCGCGCTGAGCGTCCCCCGCGGTGCCTTCCCGACGGCCGTGCGCACGGCTGAAACGATGACTGCATCCTGCATAGGCCTCACCTGTCTACGGGAACACGAAGGTCACGAAGAACACGAACGACGTGAAGAACGGAACGGAGCTCTCCTGTCGATCAATGTCGTGCACTGTCGGCTAGTCGACCTTTCCTGCCTTCGTGTCCTTCGTGCTCTTCGTGTTCCCGGTAACATCCTTCTCGAAGTCCCCGAGCAGGTCCTCGATCGCCTCGCCCACGAGCGAGGTCTTGCCGTCGAACACGTGATCCGCGCCGTCGATGACGACCAGCTCCCGGGGCTCCGGGATCTCGCCGTACAACTTCCGGACCTCGCGCACCGACACGACCTCGTCTTCCTCGCCGTGGATGATGAACTTCGGCTTGGTGCTCGCCTTCACCGCGTCGTACGCGTAGCGGTCCACCGGCGGCGCGATGGCGATGAGCAGCGTCACCCGCGGGTCGTCCGCGCCGACGGACAGCGCGATCCACGAGCCGAACGACATGCCGGCGGCCCAGATGGGCAGGCCGGGGAAGCGCGCGGCCGCGAAGTCGATGGCCGCGCGGAAGTCGTCCCTCTCGCCGCCCCCCTCGTCGAACGTGCCGGCGCTCAGGCCCACGCCGCGGAAGTTGAACCGGAGGGCCGCCACACCGATGCGCGCCAGCGCCTTGGCGGTCTGGTAGACGGCCTTCGTGTGCATGGTCCCGCCGAGGAGCGGGTGCGGGTGGCCGATCACCGCCACGGCCCGCGGCGGGCGATCCGGCAGATCGAGGCGCGACTCGAGCGCGCCGACCGGGCCCGGAATCTCACGCACCGTCTCGTGTGCCATCAGCCCCTCGCTGCCGACGCCGGGGCTGACGCCCCGGCGCTTTGCGCCCTCGGCTGGCGAGCCGGGACTTCAGTCCCGGCGTCCTGCCGGCTCGTGCCACCGTCCTCCGCGAGAAACGCGTCCATCAACTCCCGGAAGCTCTCGGGCCTGGTCACGATGCCCAGATGTCCGGTGCGAGGAAGCACGACGTGCCGGGCATGCCCGAGGCGCGCGACGGTCCGCCGGCTCACCTCGACCGGCACCACCCGGTCGAGCCCCGGCTCCCCGGTCACGACGAGTGTGGGCGCCTCGATGCGCGCGGCGTCCGCGAACGAGTGCTGCTCGGCCCACGCGATGCGGCGGGCCATCTTCTTCGGCGACATCGGCGCCGTCGCCACGCGCCAGCCGTGGGTCACCATGAAGCGCAGCCGGTCGGCCACCGCGGGAAACGCCGCCTGCACTTCCGGCTGCAGGCGCAGCGGGGCCGTGATCACGAAGGCCGGGCTCAGCAGCCGGGGCGCCCGCAGGTAGAACCGCGCCCGGCGATCCGGCGTCCAGTCGGTGGGCAGCGCCGAGGCCAGGACCAGACGCGTCACGCGCTCCGGACACCGCGCGGCGAACTCGGTGGCGATCAGGCCGCCGTACGAGACGCCGATGATCGTCGCCGCCCGCAAGCCCGCGCGGTCCATGGCCTCGCCCACCTGGCGAACGTAGTTCTCGAAGCCGAGCAGCGGATCGCAGTCGAACGGGCTCGTCCGCTCGTCGCACAGCGAGAACGCCACCACGCGGTGCCGCCGCGCCAGCCCTTCCACGGCCGGCTGCATCCACTCCCACCGCCCCTGCAGGCCGGGGATCAGCACGACTGGTTCACCGCGCCCGATATCGATCATGCAACTCCCCGTTCTGGGTACTGAGGTTCTGGGGTTCTGAGGTTCTGAGGTTCTGAGGTTCTGAGGTTCGGGCGCTGCGGCCCCGAGCTCCGGCAGCGAAGACCAAGAACCTACCGAACCTCCGAACCCCCGAACCCCCGAACCCCCGAACCCCAGAACCCCCGAACCCCAGAACCCCCGAACCCCAGAACCTACTAGTTCCTGAGCGCCTTGCCCGTCTTCAACGTGTGCTGGATCCGCTCCAGCGTCTTTCGCTCGCCCAACAGGCTCAGGAACGCCTCGCGCTCGAGGTCCAGCAGGTACTGCTCGCTCACCGTCGTCGGGTGGGGGAGGTTGCCGCCCCCGAAGACGTGCGCGAGCGTGCGGCCGATCAGCGCGTCGTGGTCGCTCGCGCGGCCCGCGCGCCACGCCAGGTGCACGCCCAGCTTCAGCGCGGCCGACACCGATTCGCCGCCCACGCGGATGGCCGTGCGCGGTGCCGGCTTGTGATACCCCTCGCGCACCCGCTCCAGTGCCCGCGCCTTCGCGTCGGACATGAGCCGCTCGCGGTTCATCGTGAAGGCGTCCGTGGCGGCGAGGTACCCGAGCCGCAGGGCATCCGGCCCGCTTGCGGACACCTTCGCGAGGGCAATCGTCTCGAACGCCTTCTGCACGTAGGGCAGCGGGTCGCTCTGAGGCGTGGGCAGCCCGGCCATCGCACGGACCAGCATCTCCTTGGTGCCGCCGCCGGCGGGGATGAGGCCGACGCCGGCTTCCACCAGCCCCATGTAGGTCTCGGCGGCCGCCTGCACGCGGTCCGCGTGCAGGACGATCTCCACGCCGCCGCCGAGTGCGAGCCCGGCCGGTGCGGCCACGACGGGAACCTCCGCGTAGCGGAGCATCAGCATCGCCTGCTGGAACTGCCGCACCATCAGCTCCAGCTCGTCGAAATTGCCTTCCTGCGCCTCGAGCAGCACGAGCATCAGGTTCGCGCCCGCCGAGAAGGTCGCCGAGTCGTTGCCCACCACCAGCGCGCGGTGGTTCTTCGCGGCCTCCTTGACGCCCGCCTGCAGCATCGCGATGGTGTCGCCGCCGATGGCGTTCATCTTCGAGTGGAACTCGACGGCCAGCACGCCGTCGCCCAAATCCACCAGGCTCGCGCCGGCGTTCTTCTTCACCACACGCTGCTGATCCTTCGCGGTCCGCAGGATCTGCAGATCCGGCGCCGCGGGCGCGACGAGGCCCTCGCGGAACCGGTTCGCGTTGGCGTCCAGCACCGACTGCACGATCGGCGGGATGCCGCCCTTCATCGCGTGACCACCCGATTCGGCCGCCGCCGCCATCACCTCGCGCACGCCCAGCGTGTCGAAGAGCTCGAACGGCCCGAGGTCCCACCCGAACCCCCACCGCATCACGCGGTCCACGTCGTCGATCGCGTGCGCGATCTCCGGCGTGACGCGGGCGGTGTAGACGAGCGTGGGCGCGAGCGTCTCGCGCAGGAACTGGCCCGCCTTGTCCTTGCTGTGAAACAGCATCCGCACGCGCCCGGCGAGGTCGTCCATGGACTTCCCGGCCTCGATGGAGGCGATCCTCGCGGACTGCTTCGGGCGGTAGTCCAGCGTCTGCAGATCCAGCGTCCAGATCTCGGATTCCCCGCCCGTGCCCTTGCGCCGCTCGTAGAAGCCCCTGCCGGACTTCTCGCCGAGCTGGCCACGCGCGATCATCTCGTCCAGGAACGGTGGCACCGCGAACGCCGCGCGGTCCTCCGGATCGGCAAGGCGCTCGTGCAGGTTCCGCATCACGTGCGCCAGCACGTCCACGCCCGCGATGTCCATGGTCCGGAACGTGGCCGAGCCGGGCCGCCCGATGGCGGGGCCGGTGATGGCGTCGATCTCCTCGATGGTGTACGCCCCCGAGGTCAGCGCCCTCAGCATGCACGCGACGCCGTAGAGCGCGATGTGGTTGCCGATGAAGTTGGGCGTGTCCTTCGCCACCACTACGCCCTTGCCCAGCAGCCGGTCTCCCACGTGCGTCACCGCCGCGAGAACCGCAGGATCCGTCTCGGGCGTGGGGATGAGCTCCAGCAGCCGCAGGTAGCGGGGCGGGTTGAAGAAGTGCGTGCCCAGCCAGTGCCGCCGGAAATCCTCCGATCGGCCCTCCGCCAGCGCGCCGATCGGGATGCCGGACGTGTTCGAGCTGACGATGGTGCCGGGGCGGCGCGTCTCGTCCACGCGGGCGAGGAGCTGCTGCTTGACGTCGAGCCGCTCGACCACGGCTTCCATCACCCAGTCGGTGGCGGCGATCTGATCCAGGTGGGTGTCGAAGCCGCCGGTGGTGACGAGCGCGTGCACGTCCGGGCTGAACTGCGGATCGGGCTTCAGCTTCCGCGCCTTCTCGAGGCCCTGCTTCGCGATGTCGACCGTGAGGTCCAGCAGCAGCGACGGGATGCCCGCGTTGGCGAAGTGCAGCGCGATCTGCGCGCCCATCGTGCCGGCGCCCAGCACCGTGACCGCGTTGACGTTGATCCGGCTCATCGTCCCAGGCCTCCGATCAGCAGGTCCACCACGACGTCGGCCTCGGCCGCCAGGTCGTGCTTGCGGCGGCTGAGCATCCAGTTGGTCGCCATCTCGTCCAGGGCGCCGAAGAACACCTTGGCGGCGGTGTTGGCGCTGACGTCCCGCCTGAACGTCCCGGCGTCCTGTCCGTCGGCGATGGTGCGGCGGATGAGGTTGAGGTAGTCCTGCAGGTGGGTGGAGGAGAAGCGCTCCATGAACTTGATGGACTGGCGCAGCTCCACCTGGACCACGACGGCCAGCTCGCGATCGCGGCCCAGCCGCTCGAGGTGGAGGCGGGCGATGCGGCGCAGCCGCGCCTCCGGGTCCGGCACGCCGGCCAGGGCCGCCCGCCCCTCGTCGATGGCGTCCTTCATCGTCCGCTCGAAGATGGAGGCCAGCAGGTCGTCCTTGCTGCGGAAGTAGAGGTAGACGGTGCCGGCGGCCACGCCGGCGACGCGGGCGACGTCGGCCACCTGAGACTGGAAGTAGCCGTTCCTGGCGAACACCTTCACGGCGGCGCGGAGGATGGCGTCGCGCTTGTCGGTGACGGGAGCGGGCTTGACGGCGGCCAGGCGCCGGGTGGAGGTGGCGGGCACGGCGGTGAATGAATAGTCATTCATTTCGGGGGGGGGGTCAAGAGGTTCTGGGGTTCTGAGGTTCTGAGGTTCTGGGGTTCTGGGGTTCTGGGGTTCTGAGGTTCTGGGGTTCAACGGTAGGGGTTGCGGTCGGACAGCAGATAGGCCCGGAGCCGTGTCGCGGCGGTGACGGCACGCCGGGACAGATGGATCGCGTCGTCTCGTTCAGCTTCGGTGATGTAGCCCCGGTCGAAGGCGTCGATCAGGTGGTTCCGCACCTCGAGCTCGGAGCCGATCGCAATCTTCAGGAACTGTGCGAACTCCTTGGCGTCGAAGCGGCCGAACCCTTCGGCGATGTTTCGTGGCGCCGAGGCGGCCGCGTCCGTCAACTGCTCCACGAACTTCCAGTCGCGAGCGGACCGGCCCGTGCGGGCAATCTCGTACACACGGCGCTTGAGATCGACAGACAGTTGCCAGGCAACGAGCTCGGTGAAGTCTCTGGCCACAGAGTCATTGCACGAGCAAGCACCCTGCCGTGTGCGGTCGCCGTGAGGCCGCCATCAGCCGAGCCTCGTATCTGGTTGAACGGCTATGACTTGCGTGAGAAGCCTCGGTCTGTTCCCGTCGCAGGCGTGTAGCGAATGTTGACAACCGCGGTTGCCAACGGGCAACAACAGTTAACGAACCTGAGAACCCCCAGAACCCCAGAACCCCAGAACCTCAGAACCTCCTGCATCACTGGGAAGGAGGGGGCGTCCGGCTCCCCGCATTCCGGAGAGGGTGACGTCATGAGGCGCCTCGTCCTGATTCCTCTCGTGCTGGTCGCCCTGTCGGCCGGGTGCGGCTCCGATTCCTCGCCGACCGCGCCGTCACCCGCGCCCATCGTCGGACCTCCGCTCGCCGCTGAGGTTCGCGCCGCGATGGACGCGGCCATCGTCGACGAGTACCGCGCGGAGACGATCTACGCGGGCGTCGTGACCGACCTCGGCGCCTTCGCCCCGTTCACGAACGTCCTGACGGCCGAGCAGCGCCATTCCGCGTCCATTGCACGCCTCTTCGTGAATCGCGGCCTGACCGCGCCCGTCAATCCCTGGACGCTGGCCACCGTGCCGCACTTCGCCACGTTCCGGGAGGCGTGCGCCGCGGGCGTGGTCGCCGAGCAGGAGAACATCGCCATCTACGACCGCCATCTCGGGCTCGACCTGCCGGCCGATGTGCGGCAGGTGTTCGAGAACAACCGCGCGGTATCGCTCCTCAACCACCTGCCGGCGTTTCAGAGGTGCGCCTCGTAGGGCGCCGGCTGAGACCCCCCGAACCTCCAGAACCTCAGAACCTCAGAACCTCAGAACCCCAGAACCTCAGAACCGCAGAACCCCAGAACCCCAGAACCCCAGAACATATAATGCCCGCCCGTGGGCGCCCTCACCCTTGCAGGCTCGACCGTTGCCCCCGGCAGGCGCACGATCGTCCGTGCGCCGGTCACCCGCGACCTCACCGGCGACGTGGACATCGTCGCGCACGCCGTCGCGGGCGCGCGCGACGGCCCGACGCTGCTGCTGCTCTCGATGCTCCACGGCAACGAGTGGTTCTCGGCGGTGGTGATTCGCGAGCTGCTGGACCGGATCGACCCGGCCACGCTGCGCGGCAATGTCATCGCCATCCCCGTGGCCAACGCGCCCGCCATGGCCACCGCCACGCGCTGCATCCAGGACAACGCGGACGAGCCCGACGCCAACCGCACCTTCGGCGGGCCCTACCAGTGGCTCTCGAACCAGATCACGCGCGTGCTGTCCGACGAGTTCATGGCGACGTGCGATGCCGTGGTCGACTACCACGTCGGCGACTGGGGCGCGACCATGGCGGACGTGAGCTACGTGACGGACTACTCGAACCCGGACGTGGCCGCGCGCAGCAGGGCCATGGCGCTCGCGTACGGCTTTCCGGTCCTGCACGCGCTCACCATCTTCAGCGGGCTGCGCGGCCCGCGCACCTCGCTCGGCCATGCGGGTGAGAAGTACGGCATCCCGGGCATCGTGGCCGGAGTGGGCGGGCTGGGCTGGGGTGAGCCGCAGGAGCGGCGCTGGATTCAGATGAACGTGGATGGCACGATGGGCGTGATGCGCCAGCTCGGCCTGATCGAGGGAGAGGTGAAGCCGCCTGCGCGTTACCTCCACTTCCACGACTATTTCCGCGTGGGCCCGACCGTGGGCGGATATCTCGAGCCCGTCGTCGGGCTCGATCGGCAATTCACCGAGGTGGCGAAGGGCGAGGTGCTGGCGACGGTGCGCCACGCGATGACGTTTGAACTCCTGGAAGAGATCCGCTCGCCCGGCCGTGGGATTATCTTCTACGCCTGCCGCTCGCAGATGGTGCGGCCCGGCGGCTGGGGCTTCGGCGTGGCGTCGCTGGAAGACCCACGGACGACGTGGGTGTCGGGACCGAAGGGCGTGTGAGCGGCTGGTCGAGTCGGTCCGGCGGGCGACGGGCCGCGCTTCGGCGACGCAGGGGACTTGGAGGGTCGGGTGAAGAAGCTGATCGTCGTCGTTCTGGTTCTGCTGGTGGTGGTGGCGTGTGGCGGTGGAGGGGGCAGCAACACGCCGACCGGTCCGCGCGACACGCTGGTGTTCGCGGCGTCCGCCGACGCGACGACGCTCGATCCGCACAACACGACGGACACCGAGTCCGATCAGGTCATCATGATGCTGTACGAGACCCTGATCGGCTTCGACCGGGACATGAAGATCGTTCCGCGCCTCGCGGAGCGCTGGGACGTGGCAGCCGATGGCGTCACCTGGACCTTCCACCTGCGCGACGGCATCCGTTTCCACGACGGCACGCCCTTCGACGCCGAGGCCGTCCGCCGCAACTTCGCGCGCGTGATGGACCCCGTCGCCAATCACAAGCGCCTCGTCCTCTTCGACATGATCGACCGCGTCGAGGCGGTGGACGCGCGCACCGTCAGGATCACCACCAGGTACCCCTTCGGCGCCTTCGAGCCGACGATGGCGCACGTGTCCGCGGCCATCGTGAACCCGGCGGTCGCTGAGAAGTTCGGGAAGGACTTCGGCTCCGCGGCCGACCGCGCGTCCGGCACCGGCCCCTACCGGATCGCGTCCTGGAAGAAGGACCAGGAGATCGTCCTCGAGCGCCACGACGACTACTGGGGCGAGCAGGGAAGGACGGAGCGCATCGTCTACCGGCCCATCCCCGAGGCCGCGGCGCGCGTGCTGGCGCTGGAGGCGGGTGATGTGGACGTGATCAGCCGCATCCCCTCGGCGGACATCGCGCGGCTCGAGAAGGAGCCGGGCATCACCGTGACGAAGACCCCCAGCGTGGGGATGCAGCAGTTCCGCTTCAACGTGACGAAGAAGCCCTACACCGACGTGCGCGTGCGCCAGGCCATCTCCTACGCGATCGACCGGCGCGCCATCGTGGACAACCTGGTGTCGTCCTTCGCGCGCCCCTCGACCGGCCCGCTCACCCCCATCATGCGGGGCTACGCGAACCTGGGCGAGATTCCGCACGACCCCGACAAGGCCCGTGCGCTGCTGAAAGCCGCCGGCTATCCGGACGGCTTCAAGACCCGTATCGCCACGACGCCGCGCTACCCGATGGGCGTGGAGCTGGCCGAAGCCCTCGCGGCCGATCTGAAGAAGGTCGGCATCGAGGCGGCCATCGACGTCATCGAGTGGGGGACGATGGTCACCTACTGGGCGGGGCTGCCGCCCGAGAAGAACCCGCAGGAGATCTTCATCATGGGCGCCGGCGCGTCCACGGCGGACGCCGACTGGGGCCTGCGGCCCATCTTCCGGAGCGCGCCCACCAACGAGAACAACTACGGCTACTACTCGAACGCCGAGTTCGACCGGGTCATCGAGGCGGCGATGCGGGAAACCGATGCGGAGAAGCGCCAGCAGCTCTATCGGCGCGCGCAGGAGATCGTGTACCTCGAGGACCCCGGCGCGGTGTGGCTCTTCGACACGCTCTACGTCGTGGCCAGTCGCGCGGCCGTGGAGGGCGTGACCCCGTCACCGCTCGGCGCCGTGACGTTCGCCCACGCGGTCGTCCGCTGACGGCCCGGCACCCCGGCACCCCGGCACCCCTGCACCCGTGCACCTGCTCCTCCAGTCCTTCCTTCGCCTCGTCTCGGTCCTCTTCGGGATCTCCGTCCTCGTCTTCCTGATCGTCCACGCCATTCCCGGCGACCCGGCGGTGATCGCCGCGGGGCTCGAGGCGAGCCCCGAGACGGTGGCCCGCATCCGCCGCGATCTGGGCCTCGATCAGCCGCTGCCCGTGCAGTTCGTGCGCTTCGTGACGCGCGCGGTGACCGGCGATCTCGGCACGTCCATCCGCACGGGCGTGCCGGTGGTGTCGGAGATCCGCGAGCGCCTGCCGCACACGGTGATCCTCACGCTCGGCGGCATCGGGCTGGCCATCCTCCTCGGCCTGATGGCCGGGATGGCTGCGGCCATCACGCGTCGCCGATGGGTGGACCGGGTCGTCATGGCGCTGACGCTCGTGGCCGTCTCCACGCCGTCCTACTGGCTGGCCCTGATGGGCATGCTGGTGTTCGCGCTCCAGCTCGCGCTGGTCCCGTCCATCGGCGTCGGTACGCCGCTGCACTACCTGCTGCCCATCGTGGTCCTCGGGCTGCAGAGCGGGGGACAGGTGGCGCGCATCTCGCGCGCCGCGCTGATGGAGACGCTGCACAAGGAATACGTGCGCGCGGCGGAGGCGCGCGGCGTCGGTCGCTGGCGCGTGATCGGGCGGCACGCGCTGGGCAACGCGCTGCTGCCGGTGGTCACGCTCATCGGCCTGCGCATCGGCGGGCTGCTGGCCGGCACGGTGCTGGTGGAGAGCGTGTTCGCCATCCCGGGCGTGGGACGGATGATGGTGGACGCCGTCATCGCGCGCGACTTTCCGATGGTGCAGGGCGGCGTGCTCGTCGTCGCGACGCTCATCGTCGTGGTGAACGTGCTCACGGACCTCGTGGGCGCGGGCCTGGACCCGCGGGTGCGCGCCGCATGAGCGAGTCGTGGCGGCGCCTCGCCTCGGACGTGCCCGCCCTGCTGGCGCTGGCCGTCGTCGCGCTGTTCGTCGGTGCCGCCCTCCTGGCCGACGTCGTGGCGCCGCACGACGCGCTGGCGGTGGACCTCGCGTCCAATTACCTGCCGGCCTCCCGCACGCACCTGCTGGGCACCGACCATCTCGGCCGGGACACGTTCAGCCGCCTCCTGCTGGGCGCCCGCGTATCGCTGACCATTGCGCTCGTGGCCACCCTCGCCGGCCTGCTCGTGGGCGCCACGCTCGGCCTGATCGCCGCCTGGCGCCGTGGCGCGGTGGACGGGACCATCATGCAGGCCGTGGACGTGCTGCTGTCGTTCCCCGACATGCTGCTGGCCATTGCCGTGGCCGCCATCCTGGGCCGCGGCGTCATGTCCACCATCGTGGCCGTGGCGATCTTCAGCGTCCCCATCTTCGCGCGGCTCGTCCGGGCGTCCGCACAGTCGGTCGTGGGCGCCGACTTCGTCGTCGCCTCGCGTGCCGCCGGCGCCTCGGCCACCCGCATCCTGCTGCGGCACGTGCTGCCGCAGTGCTACGCGCCGTTGCTGGCCCAGGGCACCATCACGCTGGGCTCGGCCATCCTCTTCGCCTCGGGCCTGTCGTTCCTGGGCCTGGGCGTGCAGCCCCCCGATCCGGAGTGGGGCGCCATGCTCTCGCGCGGCCGCGAGCTGCTTCGCAGCAGCCCGCTCGGCGCCGTCGCGCCGGGCGTGGCCATCACGCTGGTGGTCCTCAGCTTCTCGCTGCTGGGCGACGGCCTGAAAGACGCCCTGGACCCTCGACGGTGAGAGGAGGGAACCCCAAGACCCCAAGACCCCGAGAACCAATCCCTGTGCTAGTGTGGCGCGCATGATGCGCGCACCCTTTCCCATCAGTCTCTGCCGGCGCATCGCAACCGGCCTGTCCGCCGCCGGCCTCGCCCTGGCCGCCGCGTGCACCACCGAGCCCTCCGAGCCGGCGACGGGCGCCGCCCAGGCGTCAATCGACGACGCCGCCGCGCGCTGGTTCGGGCACGTGGAGATGCTCGCCGACGACAGCATGCGCGGCCGCGAGACCGGCAGCCCCGAGCACCGCAAGGCCGCCGACTACGTGGCTACCCGGTTCCAGAGGGCCGGCCTCGAGCCGGCCGGCACGGCCGGGTATCTCCAGCCCATCGCCCTGCGCTCGCGCCGCATCGTCGAGGCGACGTCCAGCCTGGCGCTGGTGCGTCGCGGGAAGGCCGAGCCCGTGACGCTTGGCGAGGAGGCCACCTTCGGCATGCGCATCGATCCGGCGCCGAGCGTGGAGGCGCCGCTCGTCTTCGCCGGTCACGCGTTGCAGATTCCCGAGGTCGGCCACGACGACTTCGCCGGTCTCGACGTGCAGGGCAAGGTGGTCGTCTATCTCTCCGGCAGCCCGTCGAACGTGCCCGGCGCCCTGAGCGCGCACTATCAGTCCGCCGCGGAGCGCTGGAGCACGCTGAAGCGGCTGGGCGCCATCGGCACGATCGGCATCGCGGACCCGAAGAGCATGGACGTGCCGTGGGAGCGATCGTCGCCGAACCGGCTCAACCCGGCAATGGCGCTCGGCGACGCCTCGCTCGACGACACCGCGGGCCAGCAGGTGTCCATTGCCTTCAACCCTGCGAAGGCCGAGCGCCTCTTCGAAGGCTCGGGCCGCACCTTCGCGGACATCCTGAAGGCGGCGGGCGAGGGGAAGGCCCTGCCGCGCTTCGCGCTGCCGTCCGCCGTGCGCGCGACCGTGACGGTGGAGAACCTGGGCGTGGAGTCGCACAACGTGGCGGGCATCGTGCGCGGGAGCGATCCGAGGCTCGCGAACGAGTTCGTCGTGCTCACCGCGCACCTGGATCACGTGGGCGCCGGCGCCGCCATCGACGGCGACGACATCTACAACGGCGCGATGGACAACGCCTCCGGCGTCGCCACGCTCATCGAGGCGGCCTCCGCCGTCGCCGCCGCGAGGCCGAAGCGCTCGGTCGTCTTCGTGGCCGTGACGGCCGAGGAGAAGGGCCTGCTCGGCTCGCGCTACTACGCGCGCAACCCCACGGTGGAGCGCGACGCCATCGTCGCCAACATCAACATGGACATGTTCCTGCCGCTCTTCCCCTTCCGCATCCTGATGGTGCTCGGCCTCGACGAGTCGGACCTGGGAGACGATGTGCGGGCCCTGGCGACGGAGATGGGCATCGCGGTGCAGGCCGATCCGGAGCCGCAGCGCAACCGCTTCATCCGGAGCGACCAGTACAGCTTCATCCGCGAAGGCGTGCCGGCCCTGGCGATGAAGGTGGGCTACGAGGCGCACACACCCGAGGCGACGATTGCGGCCGACTGGACGCGCGAGCGCTACCACGCGCCGTCGGACGACCTCGCCCAGCCCTTCGACCGGTCCGCCGCCGTCGGGTTCACCGACATGATTGGGCGCTTGGCCGTGCGCGTGGCGAATCGCGACACGCGGCCGTCGTGGAAGGCGGACAGCTTCTTCAGGCGCTTCGCGCGGCCGGCCGCGGTGGAGGCGACGGGCCGATAGCCGGGCCGTCGTCTGGCGAGCATGGGCCACCAGCGTTCCTACCTGGAACTGGACGCCGATCGCCCGGCGCCCGCCGCCGCGCCGTGGCCGGACACCTTCGCCCTGCGCCGCGAGGAGGCGCCCTCGCCCGATCTGTGCCGCCTGCTCTACCGGGACGTGGGCGAGGCCTGGGCCTGGGTCGATCGGTCGAACTGGACCGACGAGCAGTGGACCGAGTACGTGGCGCAACCGGGACTGAGCGTCTGGGTTCTCCGGGCCCACGACGATCCCGCGGGCTACTTCGAGCTGAAGCAGGAGCCAGGCGGCAGCGTCGAGATCGCCTACTTCGGGCTGCGCCCGGCCTATCTGGGCCGCGGGCTCGGCTCGCGCCTGCTGGCGGCCGCCGTGCGCGAGTCGAGGGCGCTGGGCGCGTCACGGGTGTGGCTGCACACCTGCACGAAGGACCATCCCCACGCGCTGCCCAACTATCAGGCGCGCGGCTTTCGCGTGTTCAGGGTCGAGGACATCTGAGGAGCGGTCGACGCGTGATGAACGTGGGACGGTCGCCATCGTCGGGGCCACCGGCATGCTCGGCTCCGACATCGCGCGGCAGCTGCTGAAGGCCGGCGATCGCGTCGTCGCCATCACGCGCGACCGCGCTCGCGCCGCCGCGCTGGCGTCTGCCGGGGCCGAGGTGCGCGTTGCGGATCTCACCGACACCGCGTCGCTGCGCGCGGCCTGCCCCGGGGCCGACGTCGTCGTGGCCGCCGCCCACGCCCTCCTGGGGCGCGGCCGATACCGCTCCGAGCGCGTGGACGATGAGGGCCACCGCGCGTTGATCGATGCCGCCAGGGCCGAGGGCGTGCGGCGCTTCGTCTACACCTCGGTGCTCGGTGCGTCGCCGGATCATCCCGTGGACTTCTGGCGGACCAAGCACGGCGTGGAGCAGTCCCTGAAGGCGAGCGGCCTCTCCTGGACCATCCTGCGGCCGGCCGCGTTCATGGAGAGGCACGCGCACGAGCCGGCGACCATTCTCGGCCGCGGCGACCGTCCGATGAACTTCGTGGCGGTTCGCGACGTGGCGAGGGTGGCCGTGCACGCGGTCAGGGAGCCGTCCGCGGCCGGGCGGACCCTCGAGATCGGCGGCCCCGAGAACCTCACGCAGGACGAGGTGGCTGCGCTCTGCGGCCGCAGCCACGGGTATGGCACGTGCCGATCGGCGCGGGCGCGCGAGCGCCTCGCGGCCCGCTGACCGTCACCGGCGCGTGCACGCGCGGGCATCGTCTGTCACAATACGCGCGTGGAGTGCCCGCGCTGCGATACGCCGATGGAGGAGCACACCTTTGCCGGCCACAACGGCCGTTCGGTGGTGCTCGACCTCTGTTTTCCCTGCCAGTCGTTCTGGTTCGACGCGCGCGAGAGCCTCGCGCTCGCGCCCGCGTCCACGCTGGGACTGTTCCGCCTGATCGGCGAGCACACCGGGAAACCGAATCTAACGGACGCCGAGCTGGCGAAGTGCCCCCGCTGCAAGGGGCGGCTCCGGCTGACGAAGGACATGCAGCGCACGACGCGCTTCGAGTACCTGCGCTGCCCGAACGGGCACGGGCGTCTCACCACGTTCCTGGAGTTCCTGAAGGAGAAGGACTTCGTCCGGCCGCTCACCCCGCAGCAGCGAGCGGAGCTCAGCCAGAGCGTGGAGTTCGTGAACTGCTCGAACTGCGGGGCGCCGGTGGACGTGGGGAGGGCCGGCGCCTGCCGGCACTGCGGCTCGCCGCTCTCGATGCTGGACATGAAGCAGGCAGGCGCCCTGATCGAGCAGCTGAAGCGGGCGGACCGGACGGGGCCGCCCGTCGATCCCGCGCTGCCGCTCAACCTCGAGCGCGCGCGGCGAGAGACCGAGGCGACCTTCGCCGGCCTGGTGCGCGACAGCGCGTTCCTGCGCGACCTTTCGACGACGGACCTCATCGCCGCCGGCCTGCACGCCGTGTCCCGCTGGCTGAAGCCATGACACCAAGCCCCCAAGCCCCCAAGACCTCAAGACCCCAAGACCTCAAGACCCGTGATCTACAATCGACAGGTCTTTCTCCAAGGAGCGCCGACACATGGGCCTGATGGATTTCATCAAGGGTGAGCTGCTCGAGGTCATCGAGTGGACCGAGGATTCGCGCGACACGTTGTCGTACCGGTTCCCGGACGAGGACAAGGCCATCAAGAACGGCGCGCAGCTCATCGTGCGCGAGTCGCAGATGGCGCAGTTCGTCTATCTCGGCGAGTTCGGGGACACCTTCGGCCCGGGCAAACACACGCTCACCACGGACAACATCCCCGTCCTGACGAAGATCAAGTCGTGGCCCTACGGCTTCAACTCGCCGTTCAAGGCCGACGTCTATTACGTCGTCACGCGGCTATTCACGGGGAACAAGTGGGGCACGTCGAACCCCGTGATGCTCCGCGACAGCGACTTCGGCGTCGTGCGCGTCCGCGCGTTCGGGACCTACGACTTCAAGATCGTGGACGTGAAGACGTTCCTTCGCGAGGTGGCGGGTTCGGATCACAACTTCCGCCTGGACGAGTTCGCGGACACGATGCGCTCGCGCATCGTGAGCATCTTCACCGACGCCATCGCCACCGCGAAGATTCCCGTGCTGGACGTCGCGGCCCGGTACGGCGAGCTGGGCGAGGCGCTGATGCCCCTCATCAACCCGGCCGTGACCTCGAAGTACGGCCTCGAGATCACCAGCTTCATCGTCGAGAACGTGTCGGTGCCGCCCGAGGTGGAGCAGGCCATCGACAAGCGCTCGAGCATGGCGGCCATCGGCAACCTGAACGACTTCGTGAAGTACCAGATGGGGAAGGGCTTCGAAGCCGGCGGGGGGAGCGCCGGCGCGGCCGGCACGGCAGCGGAGCTCGCCGTGGGCTTCGGGATCGCCCAGCAGATGATGCAGCAGGGCTTTGCGGGCGGCCAGGCGACGCCCACCGTCGCGTCCGCGGGCGCCGGCGCGCTGCCGGAGCTGATGAGCCCCGCCGACGCCGCCACGGCGCTCGGCGTCTCCGAGGCGGACGTCATGGCCGTGCTCGAGTCGGGTGAGCTGAAGGGCAAGAAGATTGGCTCGGCCTGGCGCATCTCCAAGTCCTCGCTGACGGCCTACATGACGGAATGAGGGTTCTGAGGGTTCTGGGGTTCTGAGGGTTCTGGGGTTCTGAGGTTCTGGGGTTCTGGGTTCTGGGGTTCTGGGTTCGCAGAACCGCTGAACCGAACCTCGGAACCGACCCTCAGAACCCCAGAACCTCGGAACCCCAGAACCCCCAGAACCTCAGAACCTCAGAACCCAAAGATGGTTCAGGAGATCTCCGCCCTCGAAAAGCACGCGTGCCCGGCCTGTGGCGCGCAGGCCGAATGGCACGCTGGCAGGCAGAAGCTCGTGTGCCCGTTCTGCGGCACCGAGTCGCCGTACGTCATCGATCGCGAAACCGGGAAGGTGGCCGAGATCGATCTGGTCATCGCCCTTCGCGAGCTGCCTGAGGAGGAGCGTGGCTGGCAGACCGCGACGCGCAGCGTGCAGTGCCAGAGCTGCCGCGCGGTCATGGTCTTCGATCCCACCCGCGTGGGCCAGAACTGCGAGTTCTGCGGATCGCCCGCGCTGGTGGACTACCAGGAGATCAAGTCGCCCATCCGCCCCCAGGGCGTGCTGCCGTTCAAGGTGGACCGCAACAGGGTGCGCGACGACATCCGCGGCTGGTGGCGCAGCAAGTGGTTCGCGCCCGGCCGCCTCGCCCGCGCGGCGCTCGTGGACACCGTGCACAGCCTCTACATCCCCTACTGGACCTTCGATGCGACGGCGCACTGCCCGTGGGAGGCGGAGGCCGGCTACTACTACTACGTGGACGTCGAGGGGCGCGACAGCCAGGGCAAGCGCGTCGTCCGCAAGGAACGGCGCACGCGGTGGGAGCCGGCGTCGGGCACCGTGAATCACGCCTTCGACGATGAGCCGGTGCCGGGGACCCAGGGGTTGCCGCTGGACCTGCTGCGGCAGGTGGAACCCTTTCCGACGCAGGAGGTCGTGCCCTACGACACGGCGTTTCTTTCCGGGCACGTCGTGGAGCACTACAGGGTCGTGCTCCTCGAAGCCGCCGAGCGATCGCAGCAGCAGATGCACCAGGCACTGGAGCGGCTGTGCGCGCAGCAGGTGCCGGGCGACACGCACCGCAACCTCCGGATCTTCCCGACCTTCTCCGGCCGCACGTTCAAGCACGTGCTGGTGCCCATCTGGCTGCTCACCTACAACTACGGGGCGAAGGTCTTCCAGGTGATCGTGAACGGCTACACCGGCAGGATCGCGGGCAAGTACCCCATCAGCTGGTGGAAGGTCCTGCTGGTCATCCTGCTCGCGCTCATCGTCGTGGCCATCGTGATCGCCATGAACACCTAGGGGCCTGGCACGGTCGGGCCGTTTTTGATGCACTTCCTGCCGCCTGTGGCAGAATCTGCCGGGTTTTCGACGTGACCGTGCCAGGCCCCGACCGTCAGCTGGATCCGCGCTTCATTCCTCAACAGCGGCTCGTGGGCCGGCTCACCGCGCTGGCCTTCACCGGCCCGTCGCTCGTCGTGCTGCTCATCGTCCTGGCCGCCGCCGACGATGTGCCCGGATGGGGCCGGGTCGCTCTTGGCGTGCTGTGGCTGCTCCTGGTCCTGGCGCTGGCGTGGCACGCGGAGCACTGGCCCGCGAAGGTCTACGCCCACGCCCGGTACGCCCTGGACGCCGACGGGCTGGTCATCCAGCGCGGCGTCTACTGGCGGTCCGTGACCCACGTGCCCCGCTCGCGTGTGCAGCACACCGATGTCTCGCAGGGCCCGCTCGAGCGCCGGTACGGTCTCGGCACGCTCGTCGTCTACACGGCCGGGACCGACCACGCGCGCGTGAGCCTTCCCGGCCTCGCGCACGAGGTCGCCGGCGCGCTCCGCGACGACCTCCGTCCGGGCCGCCACGATGACAGCGTCTGAGCGGCGCCTGCACCCGGCGTCCATCCTCTTCGACACGGCGCGCTATGCGCGCCTCTTCCTGTGGCCCGCGCTGCTGGCGTTTCTCGGCGGCGGCCGCCGGCGCGGCACCGACCTCGGCCCCTTCGACTTCGGCGATGCCGACGTGTGGCTGTGGGTGCTCGTGCTGCCCAGTGTGGCCTTGTCCGTGGCGCGCTACCTCTCGTTCCGCGTCCACTACGAGCCCGGCGAGCTGGTCATCCGCTCCGGCATTCTCTTCAGGAACGAGCGCCACCTGCCGTACGCACGCATCCAGAACCTCGACGCCGTGCAGAACGTGTTCCATCGTGCCCTCGGCGTCGTGGACGTGCGCATCGAGACCGGCGGCGGCACCGAGCCCGAAGCGCGGATGAGCGTGCTGCCCGTGGCCGCGCTCGGCGAGATGCGTGCGCGCGTGTTCGCCGGCCGTGCCATTCCGCCGGAGCAGGGCGCCGAACTGGCGAGCGAGGACTTCGGCATCGAACACCGGGACGACGCGATGGAGCGCCGGGACTTCAGTCCCGGCGACGCCCCAGAGGCGGATCGTCCCACGCGGCCAGAGGCCGCGCCCACGCCGACAGGCGCCTACCGGCCTGGGACCCTGCCCACGCCGAATGGCGCCCACCGGCCGGAGGCCGACGCCGTGCCCCTCCTCCACCTCCCCCTCCGCGAGCTCCTCCTGCACGGCTTCCTCGAGAACAAGGGCATGGTGCTGGTGGGGGCTGCGTATGGCGCGCTGTGGGAGTCGGGTGCGCTGAACCGGTTCTACAGCTGGATCTTCGCCGGCAGCGTGGACGCGCGTGGCCTGTTCAGGGAGGTACTCGCCTTTCTGGCGGGAAGGGGAACGTTTCCGACGGGTCGGCTCCTGGTCGCGCTGGGCGGCGTCGCGGGTTTCCTGGTGCTGGTTCGCGTGATCTCGATGGCGTGGGCGTTCGTGCGGCTGCACGACTTCCGCCTCACGCGGCGGGGCCCCGATCTGCGCATCACCTACGGGCTCTTCACCAGGGTCGCCGCGACGATTCCCATCGGGCGCATCCAGACGCTCACCGTCCACCAGGGATGGCTGCACCGCAGGCTCGGCCGCGCCTCCATCCGCGTGGAGACGGCGGGCGGCCAGGCGGGCGCCGCCGTGCGCGACCGCGAATGGGTGGCACCGCTCGTCCGCGTCGAGAGGGTGCCGGCGATCGTGTCGGCCATCCTGCCCGACGTGTCCGCGGCGCCGGTGGCGTGGCAGCCCGTTCACCCCCGGGCGTTTCGCCGTGCCGTGAGGAAGGCGCTGGCCGCCGTCGGCCTCGTCTCCCTGCTCGCGCTCGTCGCGCTGGGACCGCGTGCGCTCATCCTGGGCGTGCCGCTCGCGCTCTGGGCCATCGTGAGCACGCGCCAGCACGTGAGGCACCTCGGGTGGTCGGCCACGGACGGCACGGTGGCCTTCCGCAGCGGCTGGCTCGCAAGGCGGGAGACCCTCGTCCGCGTGAACCGCATCCAGGCCGTGAGCACCCACGAGTCGCCCCTGGACCGGCGGGCTCGCATGGCCCGCCTGCGTGTGGACACGGCCGGCGCCGGCGAGCGATCGCACCGCGTGGACATCCCGTACCTCGCGGCCGACCTCGCACGTGGCGTGGCCGAGCGCCTGTCGTCCCTGGCGGCGCAGACGGCGTTCCGGTGGTAGATGGGGGGCTGGGTTCTCGGGTTCTCAGGTCCTCAGGTCCTCAGGTTTCCCTGCCAGCCATCCAAACCGTCCCGCGACGGCTCAGAACTCTCCGAACCCCCGAACCTCCGAACCTCCGAACCCCCGAACCTCCGAACCTCCGAACCCTGAGAACCTGAGGTATCGTCCCCCATGCCTCCCGATCGTTACCAGACGTTCAAGACGCTCCACGAATCCGGCTGCTTCGTGATCCCGAACCCCTGGGACGTGGGCAGCGCCCGCGTGCTGGAGCAGCTGGGATTCCCGGCGCTCGCGACGACCAGCTCCGGGTTTGCGTGGTCGCAGGGCCGGCCTGACAACCACATCTCGATCGAGGATGCGCTGGCGCACTTCAGGGCGATCGCGTCGGCCGTGAGCGTGCCGGTGAACGGCGACTTCGAGGGCGCGTTCGCCATCGAGCCCGCGGGGGTGGCCGTGAACATCGCGCGCGCGGCCGCGACCGGCGTGGCGGGCCTCTCCATCGAGGATGCCACCGGCGAGGCGGATGACCCGCGCACCTGACCATGCCCTACCGCCTCCTTGCGGACGCCACCGTTCTTCTCCACATGGCGTTCGTCGCCTTCGTGGTCCTCGGGGGGCTGCTCGTCTTCAGGTGGCCGAAGCTGGCCTGGATACACCTGCCGGCAGCGGCCTGGGGCGCGTGGGTGGAGTGTGCCGGTATCGTCTGCCCGCTCACACCCCTCGAGAACTGGTTCCGCGCGCGGGGTGGACAGGCCGCCTACACGACCGACTTCATCGAGCACTACCTGATGCCGGTGCTCTATCCCGCCACCCTCTCGCGCGAGCTGCAGTGGGCGCTCGGTGGCATCGTCCTCCTCGTCAACGCGGGCGTGTACTTCGTCCTGCTCCGGCGGCGCGCGCGGGGGTTGGCCACGCCGGCGGGCCGCGCGGCGAATGGCGACGGCGATCCTGGCACCGTGGCGCGGCGGCGCAAGAGGGGGCACAATCCGCTCATGAGGGCCATGCTCCTCGACAGCCCTGGCCGCCCCCTTCGGTTGGCTGATATCCCCCGGCCGACGCCCGGCGCCGGCGAGCTGCTGCTGCAGGTGAAGGCCTGCGCGGTCTGCCGCACCGATCTTCACGTCGTGGACGGCGAGCTCCCCGACCCGCCGTTGCCGCTCATTCCCGGCCACGAAATCGTCGGGGTCGTCGTCGAGGCGGGCCCGGACGCCACGCGCTTCGCGCCCGGCACGCGCGTAGGCGTGCCGTGGCTCGGGTGGACCTGCGGCACGTGCCGCCTCTGCCTGGCGGGGGCCGAGAACCTCTGCGCCGCGGCCCGCTTCACCGGCTACACGCGCAACGGCGGCTACGCCGAGTACACGGTGGCGGACCAGCGCTACTGCTTCGCACTGCCCGACTCCTACGACGATGAGCACGCGGCGCCGCTGCTGTGCGCGGGGCTGATCGGTCATCGCGCGTACCGGATGGCCTCCGAGCACGCCTTCGGGGGCGGCGTGGCGCGGCTCGGCCTCTACGGCTTCGGCGCGGCGGCGCACCTGCTGGCGCAGGTGGCGGCGAGCGAGGGCCGGAGCGTGTATGCCTTCACGCGCCCGGACGACACGCCGGCGCAGGCACACGCCCGAGGGCTGGGCGCGGTGTGGGCGGGTGGATCCGATCACGCGCCGCCGGAACCGCTGGACGCGGCCATCCTCTTCGCGCCCGTCGGCGCGCTCGTGCCCGCGGCGCTCCGCGTCGTCCGGCCGGGCGGCGTCGTGGTGTGTGCGGGCATCCACATGAGCGACATCCCGGCCTTCCCCTATTCGCTGCTGTGGCAGGAGCGCGTGGTGCGATCGGTGGCGAACCTCACGCGCGAGGACGGCGAGGCGTTTCTCGAGCACGCGGCGCGCACGCCCCTGCGCGTGGACGTGGTGCCCTATCGCCTGGAGGACGCGAACGCGGCCCTGGACGACCTGCGCGAGGGTCGTGTGCAGGGTGCGGCGGTGCTGGTGCCGCAACCGTGAACGGGCCCCTCGCCGCGTTTCCTGGCGCCGCCCGCCGCCCGGCGTGCCCGTCGCCGCCACCCCCGGGCCTTCGAGCGGCGGTCTTCGAGGATCGCGTCCATGGGAGGAAGCCATGAAGCCACAGATTGCGGGACTCCTGCTCGTCATGGCGTTCGCGGCGCCGGCGGTGGCCGGACAGGGAGCGCCGGGCCCGCCCCCCGGGCGCGAGCAGATCGTCTCCGCGGCGCGCACGATCATCGGCCAGGCGCGCTACGCCACGTTCGTGACGCTCGACGCCGGCGGACATCCGCAGGCTCGCGTTGTCGATCCCTTCTCCCCCGAAGACGATCTCGCCATCTGGATCGCCACGAAGGCGCAGTCCCGGAAGGTCGGCCAGGTGACCGCCAGCCCGAAGGTCACGCTGCTGTACTTCGATCGGACGAGCCAGAGCTACGTGACCGTGATCGGGACCGCGACCCTCGTGCGCGATCCGGCTGAGAAGGCGAAACGGTGGAAGGAGGAGTGGGCGGCCTTCTACCGGGACCGCAACACGGACGACGACTACGTGCTCATCCGCATTGTCCCGGTGCGGCTCGAAGTGGTGAGCGAAGCGCTGGGCATGCGGAACGATCCGGACACGTGGCGGCCGGTGATCCTGGAGCTGAAGTAGCAGACGCCGTGGAGGCGGGCCGGGTCGATTGGTCCGTCATCGATGCCCGCGCGGGCGACGGTCCGGCGACTCACCTGGGGTCCAGGACGTCACCGGCTGCCGATCTCGAGGGCTTCGATCTGGAGCGCCTGGCGCCGACGATGGCGCCGATCGGGCCGAACACGAAGACCGCGGTCATGGCCGCCTCCAGGGCGCGGTCGTGGGTGTTGGACGACACGAGCGAGACCGCCGCATAGCCAAACACGGCGAAGGCCGCAGAGCCTGCCGCCGCCGCGAGGAGTGTGATGACGAGACGTTTCATGATCGCGCGACTTCATCATCCCGCGGGCCGCTGCTGGCCGCAAGCGAAGGGTGGTCCTCGGCGGACCCTCACTGTCACAGCCGCTGAGTCGCGTGAATGGGAGGGCAGACAGGTTCCAGAGTGCCCTGTCGCTCACCCTGGCCGTGCGCTCCGGTTGCGGGACGCGAGCCAGAACCAGATCTGAATCGCGGTGTAGAACACCGCGGCCCACGCGGTCATGGGCGCGCCGATCTTCAGGTGCAGGACGATCGCGCCGAGTGTGGTGGCCGTCAGCGCAACGGCAGCCAGCGACGCGAGCGGCCTCACGAATACTGCCCAGGCACAGGCGAACTGAAGGGCGCTCGTGACATAGACCAGTTCCGGAGGAATCGCGAAGCGTTGCGAGAGCATCTGTTGCCCGTACTCGAGGAACGCCGTATACGGGGCGCCGAGCCCGTACGAGACGGCGAGGAACCAGCGTGCAACGCTGACCCGGCGATCGCGCGGTGTGTTCTCGCTCATGGCGCTCCCTCCACGACGTGTCCGCGACAGGCGATGGGCTTCAGCGGGACATCATGATCACGGCGCGACCGGCCGGGCCGGCGCCGAGCCATAAGGCCAGCACCGCTTTCGGTCGCCCTAATATTGCCCCACGTCCATCGGCGCCTCCTCGACGATAGTCGCCAGTCGTCTCCTGAACCGCTCCAACTCCGACCGTCTCTGCTCGTCGTTCATGCGCACCGGGCCATTGACGGTGTGCGGAGCCAGCACGTCGAAGCCGACGAACTGGAGCATCCCTCGATGAATCGGCCTCAGGATGCCGTGGAGGTCGCCATTGGATCCTCCTTTGACGTAGGCGCTGGCAGGACCTCCCGTCGTCAGGGACAACATCGCGCGCTTTCCCCTGAGCGCCCCCCGGTCGTACACCCGGCCGCCGCCGTAGATGCGCCCCATGGCGAAGACACGATCCACCCAGCCCTTGAGGACGGCTGGAACGCCGAACCACCAGAGAGGGAACTGCCAGATCATCAGGTCGCACGCCTCGAGCTTGGCCATTTCCGCCGCGAGATCGCCGGAAAAACCGCTCACCTCGGTGGCATGCCGTTCCTCAATCTGCGGCCTCAGGTAATGCGGGTCCTTGACGCTTCGGAAATTCGCCCGGCTGGACACCGGGTCGAACGCCATCGCGTGGAGATCCGAGGTCATGACCTCCCAACCGTGGCCGATCAGGGCCTGCTGCGCCGTGATGAACATGGCATGGTTGAAGCTCTTCGGTTCCGGGTGCCAATAGACGATGAACGCCTTCACGACATGCCTCCGTGCCCAGTGTCTCGAATGTGTTGAGCACCCCCGCTTCTACTCGCTCGCGGGCGGGTCACGTGCGCGTTCGCGCGCCGCCTGCGCCCGTGACTTGATCGCGGTCCTGCCAATGGCGTGTCCATCGGGCCAGGTGAGGCCGGCGGCGACGGCCCGCTCCTCGAGCGCGGAGTTATCGTTGACGCGCTCATGGGCCCAGAGCCGCCACTTCGGAACCGCGAACGACCATCAGAGCCAGGCGAGGACGAAGCTGCCAAGGAAGACCGGCAGCCCGACCCAGCTGAACTGGCGAGAGACGACGCGCCACTCAACCGAGGCGGCGAAGGCGGCGAGTGGTCCACGAGACGGTGCCTTTCATGATGCCTCACGACCGCGGTGCAGCGGCAGCCCTATCATCGCACCGGCCTTGTGGCAGGCGACTCGGCGTCCGGTCGGGTTGGCCCGGCGCCAACCTGTGTCACAATCCACGCGGCCGGCCCGACGCCGGCCCACACATCCTCGCCTGGAGCCCGCATGAAGAAGCTCGTCGCCCTCCTGTCCCTCGTGCTCATCGTCTCGTGCTCGTCGCAGCCCGCGGCGCCTCCCGAGGACCCGCGCGTCGCGGCCTGGCGCGAGCGCGCCCAGGGCATCACCATCATCCGCGACGACTGGGGCGTGCCCCACATCTACGGCAGGACCGACGCCGACGTCGTGTTCGGCCTCATGTACGCGCAGGCCGAAGACGACTTCAACCGCGTCGAGACCAACTTCATCAACAGCCAGGGCCGGCTGGCCGAGGCCGAGGGCGAAGCCGAGATCTGGCGCGACCTGCGCATGAAGCTCTTCATCGACCCGGACGAGATGAAGGCCATGTACAAGGAGAGCCCGGACTGGCTGAAGAAGCTGATGGACGCGTGGGCCGACGGCCTGAACTTCTACCTGCACACGCACCCCGAGGTGACGCCGCGCGTGATCAAGGAGTTCGAGCCGTGGATGGCGCTCACCTTCAGCGAGGGCAGCATCGGCGGCGACATCGAGAGCGTGTCGCTCTCGCAGCTCGAGGCGTTCTATGGAGGAGCGGCGGCGGAGAAGGTGGCGGACGCCGGGGCTGAGGTTCCGGAGGTCCGCGCTCAGCGGGCAGAGGTCGCCTCCGGCCTCGAGTACCCCGAAGAGCCCACCGGCTCCAACGGCTTCGCCGTCGCGCCCGCCAACTCGGCCAGCGGCAAGGCGCTGCTCTTCATCAACCCGCACACGTCGTTCTTCTTCCGCGAGGAAGCCCAGATGGTGAGCGAGGAGGGCCTCAACGCCTACGGCGCGCTCACCTGGGGGCAGTTCTTCATCTACCAGGGCTTCAACGACCGCGCCGGCTGGATGCACACCTCCAGCGGCGTGGACAACATCGACGAGTTCCTCGAGACCGTCGTGAAGAAGGACACCGGCGTCTCCTACCGCTACGGCAACGAGGAACGGCCGATGACGATGAAGAAGGTGACGGTGCCGTACAAGACGGCCACGGGCATGGCCCAGCGCGAGTTCACCGTCTACCGCACGCACCACGGCCCCATCGTCCGCGAGGTGGACGGGAAATGGGTGGCCGTGCGCCTGATGGAGGAACCGGTGAAGGCGCTCACCCAGTCCTACACGCGGACGAAGGCGAGGAGCCTGAAGGAGTACCGCGAGGTGATGGACCTGCACACCAACTCGTCCAACAACACGGTGTACGCCGACGCGGACGGCACCATCGCCTACTTCCACTCGAACTTCGTGCCGAAGCGGGATCCGAAGCTGGACTGGTCGAAGCCCGTGGACGGCAGCAATCCTGCCACGGACTGGCAGGGCATACACACCTTCGACGAGAGCCCGAACGTGATCAACCCGCCGGGTGGGTGGATCCAGAACACCAACAACTGGCCGTACTCGGCCGCCGGCCCCGACAGCCCGAAGCAACGGGACTTCGCGCCCTACTTCGATCGGGCGGGCGAGAACCCGCGCGGCGTGCACGCCGTGCGCGTGTTCCAGGGGAAGAAGGGCTTCACGCTCGACACGCTCCGCGACGCCGCATTCAGCAGCCTGCAGCCGGAGTTCGAGAACCTCATCCCCGGACTGGTGCGGGCGTACGACCAGCTGCCGGCGTCGAACCCCATGAAGGCGTCGCTCGAGGCGCAGGTGGACCTGCTGCGCAGGTGGGATTACCGCTGGGGCGTGGATTCGGTGGCCAACACCGTGGCCACCTTCTGGGGCGACCAGCTGTGGCAGCGATCCGCGCCGGAGGCCCGGAAGGCGGGCCTGTCCGTCTACGAGTTCCTGCGGACGAGGACGACCCCCACCGCGCGCCTCGAGGCGCTCGTCGCGGCGACGGAGAAGCTGACGGCCGACTTCGGCAAGTGGGAGACGCCGTGGGGCGAGGTGAATCGCTTCCAGCGCCTCACCGCCGACATCGTCCAGACGTTCGACGACAACGCGCCCAGCACGCCGGTCGGGTTCACCTCTGCGCGCTATGGATCGCTGGCCTCGTTCGGCGCCCGCGCCTATCCCGGCACGAAGCGGTGGTACGGCACCAGCGGCAACAGCTTCGTGGCCGCGGTGGAGTTCGGCGATCGCGTGCGCGCCAAGGCGGTCACCGCCGGCGGGCTCAACTCCGTCCCGGGCTCGAAGCACTTCAACGACCAGGCCGAGCGGTACGCCACCGGCAACCTGCGCGACGTGTACTTCTATCGCGAGGACCTGAAGGGGCACACGGAGCGAGAGTACAGGCCGGGGAGCGAGAAGTAGGGGCTTGGGACCTGGCGCTTGCGGCGGCGCGGCGCAGGCTGGTGCGGCGCTTCCTGACGGTGGACGCGACCAGGCGCGGGTGCGCCATCGCGCTGCCGGCGCTGCTGCTCGACCTGTAGCGCGCCCGCTGATCCGCCGTGGCGCCGGATCACGATGTCGTTGTCACTGCCGGCCGCCTGCCGGCTGTCCGGCACGGATGCCGAGGCCCACGATCGCGAGCGCGTCCTCGAGTTGGCGCCAGCGCTGCTCGAGACTTCCCGTGTAGCCGACCGAGATCCGCACGAGGCCAGGCGGGATTCGCGCGGCGCGCAACTCCTCGTCCGACATCTCGCTCGAGGTCGTGCTCGCCGGGCTCGTCATCAGCGTCTCGAAGTACCCGAGGCTCACCGCCATGAAGCCGAAGCGGTCGCGATTCTGAAGGACCTCCATGAGCTCCGACGCCTTCTGCGACGAGCCGACATCGACCGAGAACACCCCGCCGTACCCGTACTGCTCGTGGCCGAGCCGCCGGAGCAGCTCGTGGTCCGGGTGGCCGGGCAGGCCCGGGTAGATCACCGTGAGCCCCCGGTCGCGAAGCCGGCTGGCGAACACGAGCGCGCGGCGGCCGTGCTCGGCCATGCGGAGGCCAAGATGAGGGAGGCGGAGGCTGATCTCGTTGGCCACCCGCGGATCCATCGTCGGCCCGAGCAGCATCAGGGCCCCTTTGTGGAGGTCCATCAGGCTCAGCACGAACTCGGTCGAGCCGCAGACCGCGCCCGCGATGGCGTCGGAGGCGCCGTTGACGAACTTCGTCAGGCTGTGCACGACGACGTCGGCCCCGAGGCGAATCGGCGAGACGATGAGCGGGCAGAAGGTGTTGTCGACGACGAGCCGGGCCCCTCGGGCGTGCGCCATCGCGGCCAGGCGCGGGATGTCCGCCACGCGCAGCATGGGATTCGACATCGTTTCGACGTAGAGCACACGCGTCCGCTCGTTGAGCGCCGCCTCGACGGCCACAGGATCCGAGGTGTCCACGAACGTGACGTCGATCCCGGATTTCGCCGGCAGGAACTCCTTGAGGAGCGCGAAGGTGCCTCCGTAGATCGTGTCACTCGCCACGATGCGATCCCCGCAGTCGCAGAGCTGGAGCAGCACGGCCGAGATCGCGCTCATGCCGCTCGCCGTGCAGTAGGCCGCCTCGGCGCCCTCGAGCGCCGCGAGCTGGCGACCCAGCGCATGGACCGTCGGGTTGAAGTGCCGTCCGTACAGGTAGCAGCCCCCCTCGGGTCCGTGCGTCCCCTGGAAGATGGCCGGGAGTGTCGATGCGCGCATCACCGTGAAGGTGGTGCTCGTCTCAATCGACATGTTGACGCCGCCGTATTCGCCGAACTCGTGACGCATGGCGGCGAGGGACTCGATCGGGTCGTCGTCGCGCATCGGTTCGCCCTCCGCCTGCCACAATAGATCCCGCAGGAGATCTTGAGAATCGAATAGACTGCGGCTATTGTTCAATTCGATGGTCATGGACCGAATCGACTTCGATATTCTGAGGTCTCTGCAGAATAATGCGCGGCTCTCCAACAAGGAGCTGGCGGCGCGCGTGGGGCTCTCCCCGTCGACCTGCCTCGAGCGGGTACGCAAGCTCCGCGCGGCGGGGGTGTTCAAGGGCTTCCATGCGGAGGTGGACCCGTCGGCGCTCGGGATCGGCTTGCAGGCGCTCGTCGCCGTGCGGCTCCAGCAGCACTCCCGGAAGCTCGTCGAAGGCTTTCGGGCGCATGCGCTCACGCTGCCCGAGGTGGTCGCGGTCTACCACGTGGCGGGTGCGACGGACTTCCTGGTGCACGTCGCCGTCCGCGATGCCGACCATCTTCGGAACCTGGCCATGGATGCGTTCACGACGCGGCGCGAGGTGGCGCACATCGAGACGTCGCTGATCTTCGGCTACACGCGCTCGCCAACGCTGCCGATGCCGGCGTAGTCGGCGCCGGCCTCTCCCGGCCCGATCGGGGCGGCTGGAGTACGATACCGAAGGACGCTGCCCACGTGGCCCTGATTCCCACCTTCCTCGTCATCGTCGGCCTCGCCCTGCTGGCCGGCGGCGGCGAGCTGCTGCTGCGCGGCGCGGTCGGTCTGGCGACGCGCGTGCGGCTCACGCCGGCCGTCATCGGCCTCACCGTGGTGGCGGCCGGCACCTCCGTTCCCGAGCTGGCCGTCAGCGCCATCGCGTCGCTCGAGGGCCAGACCGACATCGCCACCGGCAACGTCGTCGGGTCGAACATCTTCAACGTGGTGTTCATCCTCGGCCTGAGCGCGCTCGTCAGGCCGCTCAGCATCGGCGGCAACACCATCCGGCTCGAATACCCCGTGATGGCGCTGGTCACCCTGATGTGCCTGGCGATCATCCAGGACGGCAGCGTCAATCGGCTGGATGCGCTGCTGCTGCTCTCCGTCTACGTGTGCTTCACGGCCTACATGGTCGCCCTCGTCCGCGACCAGATGAGCACCACCGAGCTGCGGGAGTTCGGGGCGGAGGTGAAGGAGTTGGGCGGGGACGCCCCGACGGTGAAGAGCCTGCCGGCACTGCTGGCGTTCGTGCTGGGCGGCATTGCCGTTCTTGGCGCCGGCGCGCAGGCGACCGTGACAGGGGCCGTGGATCTGGCGCGCCTGTTCGGGCTGTCCGAGCGCGTCATCGGCCTCACCATCGTCGCCGTCGGCACCAGCCTCCCCGAGGTGGTCACCTCGATCGTGTCGGTCGCGCGCGGCCGGGACGACGTGGCCATCGGCAACGTCATTGGATCGAACCTGTTCAACATCCTCGGCATCCTGGGGCTGAGCGCGCTCATCAGCCCGCTGGCCGTGAACCCGCTCCTCGTCGCGCGCGACGCGTGGTGGATGCTGGGGACGACGCTGCTGTTGTTCCCGCTGATGTACTCGGGCTTCCGCGTGATGCGATGGGAAGGCGGCGTGCTGCTCGCGACCTACGGCGTGTACCTGGCGCTGCTGCTCGTGTAACCGGGAACGTGCCTGGCGAGACGTCCGGGCCAGCGGGTGTCCCCACCGGCCCGGGAGAGTGCGGCTAGGCCCAGCCGGCCTGCTTCAGGGCGAACCCGTCGTTCCAGATCTTCGTCATGTGCCGGATCCTGTCGCCGTCGAACTCCATGACGTAGACGTAGTCGGATTCCACGCTCTTCCCGGTCGGCGGCACCGGCCCGCCGTCCCCGGTGTGCGTGCCGCGGAAGACGCCGTAGGCGACGACGTGGTTGCGCGCTTCGTCCACGGCAAACGCGCGCAGCTCGTAGCCGCCATTCGGAACCGGCGTGAACAGGTGCTTCATCCACTCGGTGTAGGCCTCGAGCGTGTTGACGCCCGCCAGGGCGTCGGCCTGCGCGGAGAACGTGGCGTCGGGATGGCAGTACGCGCTGCACGTGCTCCAGCCCTTGCCGGTTTCGCAGGCGTCGAAGAACTGCTCGGCGGTCTGTCTGATCGAGGCCATCGTCTGCTCTCCTGGAGAGGGGGAATGGGGACGGCTGAGGGGCCGGCGCCAGGTCGCGCGCGGCCCGATCCGGCCCCGGCGCATCCTGACGGCCCCGGCCCCTCAGCCGCGGCCGCCTCGCTACTGGCCCGGCACCATGATGTGCGCGGTCAGCGTTCCCGCGTTCATGATCCACGCGCCGCCGAGCTTCGGGTTCTCGGGCAGGCCGGTCGACTTCGTGGTGGCGCCCGGGACCGCGATCATCGTGTGGTGCGGCCGGGCCTGATCCTGGCTCGGGCCCGCGACGCTGTACCACATCGAGCCATACTCGGGCTTCACGCGGGTGCCGTTCTTCTCGGCCTCGGCGAGCATCGCCTCCGACTTGTCCCGGTCGCCCAGGGCTTGCGCCTTCAGGTTCTGGGCCACGCGATCGAGGTTCGCGATGCTCGTGCACTGGACCGAGAACGGCGCCTGCAAGGGGAAGCCGGAGCGGTCGTAGCAGACCAGCCGGTTCGTGCCCTTCCGCAGCGTGTCGTAGGTGAAGTCCGGCTTCCACTTGATGACGGTCGCCTGGGCCTTCTGGCTGCCCGGGGCGGCGATCAGGGCCTTGTCCACGTCGGCCTGCGACGCGCCCGGCTCGAGCGGCGGCGGCGGTGGCGGTGCGGGGCGCCCGCCCTGTTGCGCGAACGACATTACGGAAACGCTCAGGACTCCGATCACCAACAGGGCAGCAGACTTCATGGGGACCTCCGTGCGTGCATGTTACCAGCGGATGCCGGATCAGCCGTCCGGGCCGGGAACCCATTCTACGCGCGACGTTGGCCGCTCGGGTATGAATGAGCTGGCGGTCACCTCCTGCGGGGAGCCGGCGATCGGCCGTTTTCCAGGGCCCTGCCGATGGCGGTGATGGTGTTCCAGCCGCGTGTGGTGAGCGGAACCCCGAAGAGGCGATCGAGCATCCCCAGGCAGGCGATAACCTTCATCTCGCGCCGGTACACTCCAACGACGAACCGGCCGTCGCGCGCGAGCACCTTCAGCAGCCACCTGCCGCGAGTGGGAAGGGTCCTGGGGAGCGCCGGCGCCACAGGGGGACGCCGAGAGAGGACGCTGACAAAACGCACGACATCGGGCCGCAGCGGACGGCGCGCGACGATGTCCTCCGAGAGCAGCCTGGCGATCTCCCGGCCCGGGCAGATCACGATCTCCGCGTCGAAGGGCAGACGGCGTGCGATCTCGGCCCGGAGCCGCGCGATGGTCACGGGCCGACGAATGACCAGGGTGCCCGTCGCCCCGATGTTGACGGCGTCCAGGTGCCGCAGTTGTTCCGCGAGCCTCGTGGGCCGGAAGGTCCGGTGACCGCCGACGTTGAGGCCCCTCAACAGGACCACGAGTGCCATCGGATTTCTCTCCCTGCCCCCCACCGCGGCGTGGGCTCCATGCGCTGGTGGGTGGCGCCAATCAGCTCGACTCGCTCTGCAGTTCCGCCCTGCGCGCCCTGACGAGCTTCCGCACGAGCGCAGCCGGCAGCGGCTCCGCCGGGCTGAACCTGATGGTGCCCTTCGCGGTGTCGTACTTCATGAGTTCGGCTGCGTGAGCCCGGATCACGGCAGGACTCAGAGGATAGAACCCGCAGTGCTCCCTGAAGCCCGCGTAGCAGACGAGCGCCTTCCCACCGAGCGTGAATCCCGGCACACCATAGACGAGGGCTTCTTCGGCCTCAGGCACGGTGGCCTGGACGGTCTTCCGGATCGCCTCTAGCGCCACCCGGCACCGATCGGGCATGGCGGACAGGTAGGCATCGACGCTCCTGGCGCTCCCCTTCCCGGTACGGGACTTCGGGCGACGCATCCTATCCATGACGCTGTCTTACCCCCGCGATCGAACCGACGACGAGCTGTCCCCGGTTGGTCTTGTTCTCAGCCATTGAGGGGCCATCAGATCCCGTCGGTCTTGCGCGGCTCCAAGGTCGTGGCCGGCTGCGCGGCGAACATCGTCGAGCGCACGGAGCCAGTCAACGGCGTCGCGATGCCGCTGGCCGAACTGCTGGACGATGTCGGCCGCGACAACGCGGGCTGCGGGTTGCGCCTTCGGCGAGGCCTTGAACTTCCGCGCCGTTTCCGGCGCCTGCGACCGAATCAGCGTCCGGCCGAGGATGCCTGGCAGGACGGGCAGACGCTGCCAGATGGTTCGCGACCGAGCATCATCGAGGGCGTCCATGGCTGCGCCCATCATCACACGGTTCGCAATGACGAGGTGCTCGAAGCACTGCGCGACGCTCCATCGCGAGCCGTCGGGCTGCCAGTTCAGCGGTCGAGCGTCGAAGCTGCCGAACGTCGGCTGCGCGAGTCGGGCGACATCGTCCAGCCCCTGCCTCACCTCGGCCAGTGACAAGTGGTGCAATCCATCGGGTCAGCCGACATTCACCTTTGTTCCGCATTCCAACGGCCGGGCGCCAGCGAGGGTCGAAGGCGCGCCGGCGCCGCTCGGAGCTGGTGACAGCGAAGTCCACGACCGGTCGCCGGGACACGCCCCGTGGTCCGACAGACCGTTGGAGGCTCCGCCGGAGGCGAGGTTGACCGGCCTGCCGACCGGTCTGCCGGAGCACGGGGCGTGTCACGGCGACCCCCACCGGTCCGCCGGCCGACTGGGGACGCCGCACGTGCCGCCGCGTGAACCGGCGCGACTCCCGCCCGATGCTACTGCCGCCCCGCCCCCGTGCCGCCCCTCGCCGGCACCACCGTCACCGTGACGCTCGACGGATACTGCGTCGAATGGTGCACCACGTTCCGCGCGACGACGGGCTGGCTCTCGTCGTAGTTGTTCCCGCCCGTGTTCAGGTTTCGATCGAACCGCGGGAAGTTGCTGCTCGACACCTCGATGCGGAGCCGATGCCCGGGCGCGAAGTAGTTGCTCGTCGTCAGCGGCTGCAGCGCCACCTTGTAGACCTTCCCCTTCTCCATGAACACCGGCGGCTTGTCATAGCCGTCGCGGTAGCGCATCCGCTGGATGGACTCGTCCAGATTGTACGCGCGGCCGTCGGGGTAGACGTCCAGCACCTTCACCGTGAAGTCCGTGTCCTTCGCGTCGGACGAAACGTAGAGCGTGGGCGTGATGGGCCCGGTCAGCTCCATGCCCTCCTTGAAGGGCTCGGACGTGTAGACCAGCAGGTCGGACCGCGCCTCCATCCGGCGCTGGTCGAACGAGCCCGCCTGGATGGCGTTGCCCGTGCAGCAGACGTTGCCGCCGTAGGAGACGACCGGGTTCAGCGGGTCGTACGTGAAGGCGTCGGGCGCGTCCGTCGCCGGTGGCGCCGCTGCCAGCACGCCGTCGCCGTAGAGCGAGTTCGCGCGGCCGCCGCTCGACAGGTAGAGCGTCATCGGCCTGGCGCCCTGGGGCGGCCATGTCTCGGACGATTGCCACCGGTTGCTGCCCATCGTGAAGTAGGTGACCTTCGGGAGCGAGTCGATGCGCGTGAGGCTCTCGCCCTTCAGGAACTTGTCGAAGAAGCCGTTGAGGATCTCGGTGTAGTCCAGCCGCGCGTCGCCCATGCTGCGCTCGCCGACCACCGTGTCGGCCGTTGCGCGCAGGAACGAGCAGTGCGCCACCGGCGCGATGATGGCCCACTGCTGATTGGCCACGTCCGGCTTCGCGGTCTTCCGGACGTGGTTGAACATCTCGAGGTTCGGTCCCACCGAGACGTCGTACCAGGACATGAACCACAGGCCCGGCAGGTTGAGCGGCATGTCGTCGTGCCACAACCCGCCCTTGTACCAGGCCGGGTCGTTGGGCGCCCGCCGCACCATCGCGCCGCCCGTCGGCACCGCCATCTTGTCCGCGAAAATTCCACGCGGCCCCTCGGCCTCCTTCATGATGTCCTGCACCGGCAGCGTCCACAGCGCCTTGCTCCAGTCCACCGGCGGCATCTGCGGGGCCAGGTCGAACAGGCGCGCCGCGGCGACCAGGTCCTCGCGGCTCGTCTCCATCGGGAACTGCGGCCGCACCTGGTTCTGCTCGCCGTAGAGCCACGCGATGAACAGCATCTGGGTGGCGCCGCCGCGATACCAGTTGCCCTGCTCGTAGTAGGGACCGACGCGCCCGACGCCGGCGCCGAAGCCCTGCACGTTCATCGCCGCGAAGCCCGGATGCCCCAGCGAGGCCACCGCGGGCTGCCACTCCGCCGTGGACGAGCAGCCCGTCGTCCCCACCTTGCCGTTGGACCAGGCCTGCCGCGTCATCCAGTCGACGGCGTCGTAGCCGTCGGTGACGGGCGCGCCGAGGATGTCGTAGTTCCCCTCCGAGTAGAAGTGCCCGCGCTCGTTCTGCACGACGTACGCGTAGCCGCGCTTCACCCAGGCGAGCGGCGTGGACATGTCGGCCGGGACGCGGTTGCGCACGTCCCAGTAGTTGAAGTTGTAGGGCGTCTTCGAGAAGACGATGGGCACCGGGCCCTTCGCATCCTTCGGGCGGTAGATGTCCGTGGCCAGGCGGATGCCGTCGCGCATGGGCATCATGACCTTGCGCTCGACGATGGCGAGGGACTGCAGCTCGGCCTCGACATCCTTGCGCCGTTGCACCTCGGCTGGCGAGAGGGTCCCGAACTGCTGCGCGGGCAGCGCCGTCGACGCCAGGACCCCGGCGACGGCAAGCGCGAACGTGAACCGGCCCAGGAGCCGGCGGTGTCGTGGCGTCATGCGGGCCGCCTCCCTTGCGTGCGGCACGATGATTATCACGCGAAGGCGCAACACGCGCCAACCGGATATGATTCGGCCCGTCATGAGAGCCCTCATCGTGCTTGCCGCCCTCGCCGCCGGCACCCTGGTGCACGCCCAGGGCGCGCCGGCCTCCCGGAAGGCCCCGAACGGTCCCCTCCAGGCCGATCTCGAGGCCCGGTTCGTCCGGTCGCTCGACCAGATCGCCACCGCGACCGACGGCGTCGTCGGCTACGTCGTGACGGACCTCACGACCAACGAGCGCGTGGCAGCCCGCCTCGAGCGCGAGCCGTTTCCGACGGCGTCGGCCATCAAGCTCTCCATCCTCTACGAGCTGCTGAAGCAGGCCGAGGCCGGGACGCTGCCGCTCGATGCGCCCAGACCCGTGGACCGCGCGCAGCTGGTGGGCGGGAGCGGCGTGCTCCAGCACCTGACGACGCCGTCGCTGTCCCTCCGCGATCACGCGACGCTGATGATCATGGTCAGCGACAACTCGTCCACAAACGTCGTCATCCAGGCGGTAGGCATGGACAGGGTGAACGCGCGCATGGCCGCGCTGGGCGTCGGCGACATCCGCCTGCGGCGCCTGATGATGGACGCGGCGGCCGTGAAGCGCGGAGACGAGAACATCGCCTCGCCGGCGTCACTGGCGAAGATGGCCGAGCTGTTGTGGCGCGGCGAAGGGCTGAAGCCGGAGAGCCGCGAGACGGCGATGGGGATGCTGAAGCTGGTGTCCGGCTCGATTCGCCGCGGCGTGCCGGCAGGCGTGCCCGTCTACGCCAAGACCGGCAGCCTGGACGGCGTCATCAGCGAGGCGGGCGTGGTGGACGTCGAGGGGCGGCCGTTTTCGATCGCGGTGATGACGACCTACCTGGCGACGGCGGACGAGGGGACGCGCGCCGTGCGCGACATCGCGGCGGCCGCGTGGAGCTACTTCGATCGCCTGGCGAAGGGCGGCGCCTACGGGCGGAAGTAGTGTGTCACGAGCGGAGGCCCGGGCCGCCACGCGAGGCCGCGCCACCGATGAAGCCCCTTCGTGTTCCCGTGATCAGCGCCAGACAGCCTCGAACAGCCCGAGGTAATTCCCCCCGAGGATCCCGCTCACGTCGTCCTCGCTGTACCCGCGCTGCAGCAGGCGGTTCGCCACGTCCACCACCTGCGGGTAGTCGTCGAAGCCCTCCACCATCCGCCTCTCCGAGCGGGTGTCCGGCGTCACCACCCGGTTGTACTCCGAGGAAGGGTTCGGGTACTCCGCGTCACCCCACGCGTCGGCGTGGTGCGGCGGATACGACCCGATCGAAAGATCCGTGCCGATGCCGATGTGGCGCGCGCTGCCTGCCAGCTGCGCCACGTGGTCGATCATCGCCAGGAACATGTCGAGCGTCGGCCGCGACGTGCCGCCCGGAGGCATCACGAGCGGGCCCCACGGCACCGTGCCGATGATGCCGCCCTTCGCGATGCACGCCCTGATCTGCTCGTCGTCGATGTTCCGGGGGTTGTCGCAGCGGGCCTTCGGGTTCGAGTGGCTGAAGATGACCGGCGCGGCGCTGGCCTCGATGATGTCCAGCGTGGAGCGCCTGCCGACGTGCGTGCAGTCCAGCACCAGGCCCAGACGGTTGCACTCCTGGACGACCCGGTGGCCGAAGCGGGAGAGGCCGCCCTCGGTGCGATCCAGGAGGCCGTCGCAGATGGTGTTGGTGCGGTTGTAGGCGGGGATCATCACGCGCAGGCCCAGGCGGTAGAACGCCTCGATGCGGTGGAGCCTGCGGTCGATGAAGTCGCCGCCCTGCGCGAAGAGGACCAGCGCCGCGCGGCCGTCGCCCCTGGCGGCCCGGATGTCGTCGGCCGTCAACGCCACCAGCAGGTTCGGGTGTCGCCGCGCCACCAGGTGCCAGAACATCAGCTGCTCCAGCGCCGTGTCGAACGGGTCGTTCGGCTCGAAGGCCGTCACCCCGTACGCGGTCACCCCGTGCCGGTGCGCGTTCGCGAAGTCGGCATCGGGCCACATCTGCATGCACGAGTCGATGAAGATCCAGGGATGGTCCTGCTCCAGGATCGAGTGAACGCCACCGTGCACGCGCGCTGCCGTCGTCATTCGATACTCCTCACTGAATCGGTGACCGACTCCCGACTCCCGACTTCCCACTCCCGACGCGATCGCTACTTCCACCGCATCAAGATCGTTTCCCGCTGGAACACCCGCACGCCCACCGCGAGCAGCACCGCGCAGGCTCCTGCCAGCACCAGCGCCGTGACCAGAAGGGCGCCCATGCCCAGCAGGAACTGCCCGGTCAGCTGGACGACGAACAGCGCCGTGAGCGGCAGCACCAGGAGCCCACCCCACTGCTGCGCCGTGCGCGCGTCGTTCACCCGCGACGAGATGATGGCCGCGGCCAGCAGCCCCATCAACGACACCAGCGGGCCGAGCACGAGAAACAGGAGCAGCGTGCGCGGCCCGAGCAACGTGAGCCAGACACCCGGCTGGCCCCACACGCGCATCGCGACCAGGTAGAGCAGGAACGTCGCGGCCAGGAGCGCCATCGACAGCGCGAAGGGCGTCATCACCTTGCCGGCGAGCAGCTCGCCGGTCCGGATCGGCGTGGCGAGCAGCGGCTCGAGGGCGCGCGCCTGCTTCTCGCCGATGATGCCCTGCGAGGCGAGCGAGAGCGAGCCCATGATGGGCACGAGCAGGCTGAAGACGAGGAACTGCTGCAGCAGGAACGCCTGCGCGAGGCCCTCGTCCGTGAGGCGACCCGCCTCGAAGCCCATTGCCGCCGCCGCGTCCCCCGCATCCGTGAAGCCGGCCTCGGCGAGGGACTCGCCGGTCAGGCGGGGGATGGCCAGCAGCACGACCAGGGCGGGGATCGCCAGGCCCAGCACCATGGCTGCTGCCGGGAGCAGCAGGGCCGGCTGGCTCCGCACCTCCTCCGCGTCCTTCCGCGCGATCGCCCGCATGCGCCGCCACCGATCACCCATCGTCTCTCACCAGGGCGAGGTACGCGTCCTCGAGGGTGGCGTGCTTCGGCTCGACCCGCCGCACGCGCGCGCCCGCGTTCACCAGGGCGGCGACGAGGTCCGGCACGGTGTCGTGATCGGGAACGCGCAGCGTCAGCACGGCGCCGTCCGCCGAGGCCGAAGCCCCCGCCAGCCGCTCCACCAGGCGCAGCCACGCCGCCGCATCGCCATCCACCTCAATCGCCACAACGGCCGCGCGGCGCTCCTCGCGCAGCCGCCGCGGGGTGTCGAAGGCGAGCAGGCGCGTGTCGAGGACCGCGATGCGATCCGACAGCTCCTCGGCCTCCGCGAGGTTATGGGTCGAGACCAGCACCGCGCGCCCGTCCTCGCGCAGCTGCCGGATGAGGTCCCGCACCTGGCGGGCGCCGGCGGGATCGAGGCCCGACGTGGGCTCGTCCAGCAGCACCACCTGGGGATCGTGAACGACCGCGCGCGCGAGGGCCACGCGCTGCTTCAGCCCCTTCGAGAGCGCGCCCGCGCGGTCGTCCGCGCGATCGGCAAGGCCCACCGCGTCCATCACGGCCGCGACACGCGCACCAGGGTCGGCGACGCCGTGCAGGTCGGCGTAGGTGAGGAGGTTCCGCCGCACCGAGAGCCGTTCCCAGAGCCCGGGCGCCTCGGTCAGCAGGCCGACGCGCGACCGCATCGCGCCGGCCGTCGAGGCGGTGAGGCGGGTGCCGGCAACGGTCGCCTCGCCTGAGGTGGGCATCAGCAGCGACGCGAGCATCCGGAACGTGGTGGTCTTGCCCGCGCCGTTCGGGCCCAGCAGCGAGACGACCTCGCCCGCCCGCACGTCGAGCGTGAGGCCATCCACCGCGAGGCGATCGCCGAACCGCCTCGTGAGCGCGCGCGTCTCGACCACGGCGTCAGCTTAGCGCGCTTCGAGCGTCGTCCGGATGGCGGTGAAGAATTCCTCGGCCATGCGCCGGTAGCCGGCCTCGGTGGGATGCAGGCCATCCACGCCGACGTACGTCGTCAGCGACGGGAGGAACGCGTCGAAGAGGTTGACGTACACCGCGCCCTCGCCGGCCGCCAGCGTCCGCACGCGGCTGTTGTACTCGACGATGAGCTCCTGGTCGAGCGTGTTGATGCCGCCCGGCCTGGACGGCGTCAGGCTCGCGATGAACACCCGCGCGCCGCGATTGCGGGCCTCCTTCGCCATGGTGTCCAGCCCCGCGATGCCGACGTTGATGCCGCGCCGGCCGTAGAGGCTGAGGTCGTTGTAGCCCTCGAGCAGGAGCACGACGTCGGCGTTGGTGGACGACAGGACGCCGGGGAAGCGCGACGCGCCGTCGAGGGCGCCCTCGCCGCTGCTGCCGGCATTGGTGACCTGAACGGTCGAGGCCTGGGCCGTGTAGCGCCCGACGAGGAAGGTGCGCAGCTGCGTCGGATACGAGGCCTCGGGCACCAGGCGCAGCGGGGCCCAGGCCATGCCCTGGCCAGACGCCCCTGACGCCCCCGGGACGGTGACCTCGCCCGCGGTGGTGCTGTCGCCGAACGCCAGGAATCGGGTGCGCGTCAGCGTGGGGATGCGGCTCACCACCACGGTGAACGAGCACGCCGCCGCCGTGTTCCGTGCGTCCAGCGCCTGGCAGGAGACGTTCGTCGTGCCGACGTTGAACAGGGAACCCGAGAAGGGCGAGCACGTCACGGTGACGGGCGCCACACCGCCGGTCGTGGTGGGCTGTGGAAACGTGACCGCGACACTCGTGCCGGTGGTCGAGCCCACGATGCCGGCCGGGCAGGTGATCGCGAAGGCCCCCGGCGGCGTCGGCGTGGGCGTCGGGGAGGTCGGCGAGTCGGCCCCGCCGCAGGACACAGCCAGCAACGCGGCGATCAGGGGGGTGAGTCGCGCCTTCATTCAGCTCAGCCGTCGATTTTACCCCGCACGCGGACCAGGCCCCGGCGTGGCGCCTCGTGCCGGTTCAGAAGGCGAATTCGTAGCAGCCGGGCGTGACCAGCACCCGGTTGCCGCCGGGAAACGACAGGCTGGAGGGGGCCATGATGCCCGCCGCGCGGAACTGCACGGTGCGAACCTTCTCGCCATCGGCGTCGAAGACGTAGGTGAACGGCACGACGAAGGACACCCACAGCCGGCCGTGGGGATCCACGGCGGCCGTGCGAATCACCGGCGGCACCAGGGGAAACTCGCGATCGCCCACGCGCCGCCGCGGCCATCGCTCGGGGAGCGCGGCCACCACCGGGTCGATCTCGCGGCCCTGGATGACGCGTTCGAACAGCAGGTCGCCCTTCGCGCTGTACTTCCTGAAGGCCGGCACGCCCGCGAGGAAGACGAAATAGAAGCCGCCGTCGGGCTCGGGCAGCGCGAGGCCGGCGTTGAGCGCGAGGTGGACCTCGGCGTCCGCCTCCTGCCCGGTACGCCGCGGAAGGCCCATGCTGCGAAGGGGCGCGCCCATGGGCGTGTATTCGGTCAGGAGCCAGCCCGTGTCGGGCTCGCTCAGGATGACGGTCTTCCCCGTGTACACGAGGCTGCCCACGCCGCTCAGTACCAGCGGCCCGATCGTGACGCGGGGCGCCATCGTGCCCGCACGCGTGAAGCCGCCCGTCCGGATGCCCGCCGGGCCGAACACCTGGATGCGCTCGCGCCCGCCGGGCGCGTCGGCGACGGCGAACGACCCGTCAGGCGCGACGTCGAAGGCGCCAGGGTCGAGGAGGCGTCCCTCCTCGCCGCCAATCGTCACCAGCGTGCGAAGGTCCTCGCCCCGTTCGCCGACGGTGTGGACCGAGTGCCCACGCCGGTCGAACACGTAGTAGGGGCCGCGCGGGACCTTCTCGAAGCCCGCCGGCTCACGGAAGCGTCCGACGATGTCGGGAGGCAGGGCGGCGACGCTTGGAAGGATCTCGAGGCGGCCGGGAGAAGGCTGGGAGGCCGCGACGGCCATCGCCACGATGGAGGTGCCGAGGCGGTTGTTCACAGCCGGTTCGCGACGCCCCGTTCCCGACGTTCGACTCCCGACTCCCGGCGGCGATCAGTACGCCACCGTCTCCTTGATCGCCTTCAGCACGTCGGCCGACTGCGGCAGGATGGCCTTCTCGAGATCCGGGGCGTAGGCCACGGGGCAGTCCACGGCGGCCACGCGGCGCACCGGCGCGTCGAGCTGGCCGAACAGTTCGTCGGCGATGCGCGCGGCGATCTCGGCGCCGAAGCCGCACGTGAGCGTGTCCTCGTGCACGATGACGACACGGCTGGTCTGGCGGACGAGATCCGCGATGCCTGTCCAGTCGTAGGGGATGATCGTCCTGAGGTCGAACACGGCGGCGCTGATGCCGTCCTTCTCGGCCTGCTGAGCGGCGAGCAGCGAGCGCTGGACGAGCGCGCCCCAGGTGAGCACCACGACGTCGGTGCCGGGCCGGCGGAGCGAGCCCTTGCCGAACGGGATCATGAAGTCGTCGCCCGGGTACGCGCCCTTGTTGTACGTCTGGCGGTACAGGTGCTTGTGCTCCAGGAACATCACCGGGTCGTCGCAGCGGATGGCGGTGCGGAGCAGGCCCGACGCGTCCACGGCGTTGCTCGGGAAGGCGATGCGGATGCCTGGGCAGTGCGCGAAGATGCTGACGCCCGACTGGCTGTGGTACGGGGCGCCGGTGATGTAGCCGCCGATGGGCACGCGCACGACCATCGGGCACGAGAAGCTGTTGCTCGAGCGGTAGCGGAGCATGGACATCTCGTCCTTCAACTGCATCATGGCGGGCCAGACGTAGTCGAAGAACTGGATCTCCACCACGGGCTTGAGGCCGCGCGTGGCCATGCCGACCGCGCGGCCGATGATGTTGGCCTCCGCGAGTGGCGAGTTGAAGACGCGGTCGCTGCCGTAGGCGCGCTGCAGCCCGTGCGTCACCTTGAAGACGCCGCCCTTGCCCGGCACCTTCGCCAGCGCGGCCTCGCGGCTCGCGTCGGCCACGTCCTCGCCGAAGACGACCATGCGCGGGTTGTGGGCCATTTCAGCCTTGAGCGTGCGGTTGATGGCGGCGACCATCGTGTCGGGCCTGCCGGTGGGCTGCTCCGGCGTCTCGAAGGCGGAGGAGGTGGGGTCCACGTCCGGCGAGAAGACGTACCAGTCCGCGGTCTCGACGGCCGGCTTCGGCGCGGCGAGCGCGGCGTCGGTGGCCTCGACGATCTCCCGATCCACGTCCGCGAGCATGGCCGCGAAGTCGGCCTCGGTGGCGAGCCCCTCCGCGAGCAGGAGGGCGCGCATGCGCGCGAGCGGGTCCCGCTCGACCTCGGCCTCGCGCTCCTCCGGCGTCTTGTACAACCGCTCGTCGTCGGAGAGCGAGTGCGAGTACGGCCGGATGACCTTCGCGTGCACGAACGCGGGCTTGCGCTCGCGGCGGATGTAGGAGACCGCCCTGCCGACGGCGCGGTAGCTCTCGAGGAAGTCGGTGCCGTCGCAGCGGATGACCTCGAGGTGCGGGAACGACTGGACCAGCCTGGAGATGTCACCGCCGGGGGTCTGCACCTCGACGGGCACCGAGATGGCGTAGCCGTTGTCCTCCACCATGAAGAGCACCGGTGCGAGCCGGGTGCAGGCGGTGCTCAGCGACTCCCAGAACTCGCCCTCGCTGGTGGCGCCGTCGCCGACGGACATGTAGACGACCTCGTCGCCGTGGAAGCGCGCCTCGCGATCCGGGATGTCCTCGACGCGCGCGTAGATCAGGCCGGCCTCGGCCGCGCCGACGGCCTGCAGCGCCTGCGTGCCGGTGGGGCTGCTCTGCGACGGGATGTTCAGCGTCTTGCTGCCCCAGTGCGAGGGCATCTGGCGGCCGCCGGAGTTCGGATCGTCCCGGGCGCCCACGGCGCCGAGCAGCATCTCGAGCGGCGTCATGCCGAGCGTGAGGCACAAGGCCCGATCGCGGTAGTACGGGTAGAACCAGTCGTAGCCCGCGCGCAGGTGCAGCCCCGCCGCGGTGAGCACGGCCTCGTGACCGGCGCCGCTGATCTGGAAGAAGATGCGGCTCTGGTTCTTGAGCTGGATCTCCTTGTCGTCCAGACGTCGCGACAGGAGCATGGTCCGGTACGCGCGCACCAGGTCCTCGCGCGTCAGTCCATCCCAGTCTTTCGCACGCGCCTTCTCGGCGCGGGCGTCGGCGGCGGGAGCCAGGGCGGATGCCTTCATGACGGGCGAAATTATACCATCCGGGTCGATGCTATAATCCGCGCCACGCCACCCGGAACACGCATGAATTCACCCTCTGTTCGCCTCCATCGCTGGGACGAGATCGCGCTCGAGAAAGTCACGGAGATGATCTCGCGCAAGCTGATCACCGGAGAGCGCGAGATGATCGCGCACATCCACCTGAAGCGCGGCGCGCTCGTGCCGATGCACTCGCACGAGAGCGAGCAGATGACCTACATCTTCCAGGGCGCGCTCAAGTTCCTGATCGGCGGCGAGGAGATCACCGTCCGCGAAGGCGAGGTGCTGCACATTCCCTCGTGGGTGCCGCACCAGGCCGAGGCCCTCGACGACACCTTCGAGATGGACATCTTCAGCCCGATCCGGCAGGACTGGATCGACGGGACGGATACGTACTTCCACAAGCGATGACACGGGGACAGTCCCCGTCTCCAGACGTCACCGATTCGGAGACAACTGGAGACGGGGACTGTCCCCAGCCCGGGTCAGCGGAGAGTCGACATGAGCGTGCTGATCACGATGGGCGTCCTGGCGCTGGTCGGCCTCTGGCTGGTCGGCCGCTACAACCGGCTCATTGGCCTGCGCAACCAGGTGACCAACGGGTGGACGCAGATCGACGTGCAGCTGAAGCGCCGCCACGATCTCGTCCCCAACCTCGTGAACACGGTGAAGGGCGCCATGGAGTTCGAGCGCGACACGCTCGAGGCCGTCGTCGCGGCGCGCAACCGCGCCGTTGCTGCCACCGGGCCCGCCGACGCGGGCCGGCGGGAAGGCGAGCTCACCGCCGCGCTGGGCCGTTTCTTCGCGCTCGCCGAGCAGTACCCCCAGCTCACCGCCAACCAGAACGTCCGCATGCTGCAGGAGGAGCTGGCCGCCACCGAGAACAAGGTCGGCTTCGCGCGCCAGTTCTACAACGACATCGCGACGAAGTACAACACCGCCACGCAGGTGATCCCCACCAACTTCATCGCGGGTGTCGCCGGCTTCAAGAGCGCGGAGCTCTTCGAGATCGCGAACGAGGCGGAGCGCGCGGTCCCGACCGTGGACCTCTCCACGCGCAGAGGCTAGGCGTCCACGGGAACACGAAGGACACGAAGGACTCGCAGAATGCCCTTCGTGTTCCCGTGACACGATGAACCTCTACGATCAGCAGGCGAGCAACCGGCGGCGGACGTGGTTCGTGATGACCGCGTTCGTCGGGTTCGTGCTGTTCCTCGGGCTCGGCTTCGACGCCGCGACTTCATCGGCGCAAGGCGCCTTCGTGCCGATCGGCACGGCCGCGGCGCTCCTCTACAGCGGCGGTACCGCCGCCTACTCGTACTTCAACGGCGACCGCGCGGTCATTGCAGCCACGCGAGCCGTCAGCCTCGAGTCGGCCCTCGCCGCCAACCCACACCACCTGCCGTACCGGCAGCTGGCGAACGTCGTGGACGAGATGGCCATTGCCGCCGGCCTCCCGCGCCCGAAGGTGTTCGTCGTCGGCGACCCCGACCCCAACGCGTTTGCGACGGGCCGGGACCCGGAACACGCCGCCATCGCGGTCACCGAGGGCCTGCTGGGTCTGCTCACGCGCGAGCAGCTCCAGGGCGTCGTCGCGCACGAGATGTCGCACATCCGGAACTACGACATCCGCCTGATGACCATCGTGGCGGCGCTCATCGGGGCCGTGGCGCTGCTGGCCGACTGGGCCGCGCGCGGCTGGCGGTACGGGTCGATCGGGGGACGGGGAGACTCGGGACGAGGCGGGGGAAGGAAGCAGGGCGGCAGCATCGCGGGGATTGTGCTGCTGGCGATCTGGCTCGTCGCGATGATCGTGGCGCTGCTGGTGGCGCGCCTCCTCGCGATGATGGTGTCCCGCCAGCGAGAGTTCCTGGCCGATGCGTCAGGCGCGGAGCTGACGCGCAACCCGGGCGCGCTGGCCGACGCCCTCGAGGTCATCGAGGCGCGTGTCGAGCCGACGAAGGCGATTCACGAGGGGAGCGCACAGCTCTGTATCGCGGATCCACTGGGCCGGCCGGTCAACGATCGGGACGGCCGCTGGGCGGACCTCCTCGCGTCCCACCCGCCGATGCGCAAGCGCATCGCGGCGCTCAGGGGGATGGCGTTCCAGTCGGGCGGCGCTATGCGGCGTGGAGGCCTCGCGGCGGCGCCGCTCGGTGGGCGGCCCTTCGGGCCGTAGAGGCCTCACCGCGGCTCGGCTCGGCTCGGCAGGCGGCGCTATCGCGTCGTGGGCCTGTGGTGGGATACCTCACGCGCGCGGAGCGTGCGCCTGCCGGGCGGTCGGCGATCCGCCCGGCCTACCGCGCGGCGCGGCCCACGCGCCGCAGGCGCGCCCCTCGTCAGTGGATGTGCTTCTTCCACTCCCGCTTCCACTCCTCGTCGGTCGCCTTGCCGCCGGAGTAGACGTCGAACCTGCTGCGCGCCCGGCCCATGCGCCAGCGCAGCCAACGGTATCGCAGCTCGTCGAGCGGACGGGCACGCAGCGATTTCAGGTAGAGGTACCCGACGACCAGCCCGCCCAGGTGGGCCACGTGCGCGATGCCGCTCCCCGTCCCGCCGAAGGAGGAGAGAAACGCGATGGCGCCGATGATCAGCACGAAGACGCGCGCCGGGATCGGGAACAGGAAATAGAAATAGATGGTGCGGTGCGGGAAGTACATCGCCCACGCGAGCAACAGCCCGTAGATGGCGCCCGACGCCCCCACCGTGAGCGAGTAGTAGACGCTCGTCGAGACGAGGGCCATCAGCAGCGTGGTCGCTGCGGCGCCGACGCCGGTGACCACGTAATACTTCGTGAAGAAGCGCGTGCCCCACGTGCGCTCGAGCTCGACGCCGAACATCCAGAGCGCCAGCATGTTGAACAGGATGTGGCTGAACCCGCTCGTGCTGTGCAGGAACATGTACGTGAACGGCTGCCAGACGGCGAGGTGCTCGAACACGTCCTGCGGCGACAGGCCCAGCCTGAGCGTCACGGCCGGCACGATCAGATTGAGGAGGAACGCGACGACGTTGACGATGAGCAGGATCCTGACGGCCGGGGTGAGCGGGCCGGGACCGAACTGGTAGGAGTACTGGGATCCGTATCGCGCCACGAGCGGATCGTACTACGACGCGGCCGGCGCGGGCGCCTCCGATCGATCCCGGCCCGAGGGCAGTGCCGAGGCCAGCCCCGCCGCGAGGAGGGGCACGGTGGACAGCCCCACCAGCGCCGCGTTGATGCCGAAGCGGTCTGCGGCCATCCCGATCAGCGGCACCGCCAGGCTGCCCATCCCCCAGGCGAAGCCCATCATCAGCGACGACACCGTCGCGGCCCCGGCCTTCGCCACGGCCTGGGCGAAGGTGACGCTCACCGGGAGCGTGGACTGGAGGAGCAGCCCGCCGATGGCGAGCATCGCCGCAAAGCCCCAGGGCGGCAGCACGGGCGCCAGCGCGAGAAACGGGACCGACGCCACCAGCGTGGCCACCATCACCCGCCGCGGCCCGTACCGATCCGCGAGCGGGCCGCCGAAGAATCCGCCGATGCCGCTCGTCAGCAGGTAGAGAAACACGGCCGTGCTGGCCTGGTCGATGGAGAGACCACGCCTGGTCAGCAGCGTCGGCGCGAAGGTCATGAAGCCGTAGGACGTGGCGGTCCGCAGCACGACGGTGAAGTAGAGCAGCGCCAGCGGCACGGCCGCCGGGCGCAGCGAGGACCAGCTCGACCGCTCGTGCGCTTCGGGCCGCCGCATCGGCGGCACCTGCCGCAGCGTCCACGACAGCGCCAGCAGGCCCGGGATCATGATGACCGGTGACCACACGAGCCCGAGCCGCGCGATGACGGGCACGAAGACCAGCGGCGCCAGGGCGAAACCGAGCGAGCCACCCGAGATGTGCGCCGACATCGCGAGGCCCTTGCGATGATCCGCGAGCCGGTAGACCAGCGCCGCCGCCGGCGGGTGGAACGCCGCGCCGCCAAACCCGCCGATCACGAGGATGGCGCCCAGCATCAGCGGCGAGGTGGCCAGTCCCACGAAGCTGAGGACGAGTACCGCGAGCAGCGGCCCGCCGAGGATGAGCACCCGTGGCTTCCACCGATCCGCCAGCGCGCCGAACCCGAGCTGCGAGACGGAATTCGCCATCTGGAACGCCATGGCCAGCATGCCGGCGGCCGCCAGCGACAGGTTCAGATGGGGAATCAGCAGCGGAAGGAGCGGGGCGTACATGTTCGTGTACGCGTCCACCACGAGGTGCGTGGAGGCCACCTTCCAGATCCGCGTGTCCAGCCCGAGCCAGCCGCGCACGCTCATGACCGAGGCCGCCGGAACCGTCGCACCACCAGGCCCACGGCCTCGTGGAACTCGGGAATCCGCAGCGCCGCGGCCGCCACGCCCAGCGCCGCGAGCGCGAGACCGATGGCCGCCGCGAGCCGCAGGGCCTGCAGGATCAGGGCGTCACCCGGCATCGCCTCGAGGAGCACGCGGTTGGCGCCCCAGGCCACCGCCGCCATCACCAGCGACGCGGCGAGCACGCGCGCGAACGTCCCGGCCATGACGCCGCCCTCGATGCCCCGTAGCTCGCGGCGCAGCAGCAGCAGCTGGACCGCGCCGTTCAGCAGCGCCGTGATCGACGTGCCCAGCGCCAGGCCGCGGTAACCCAGCACCTCGACCAGCGCGAGGTTGAGCGCGATGTTCACCAGGACCGACCCGACGCTCACACCGACCGGGATACGGCTCCGGCCCAGCGCGTAAAAGGTCGGCGAGACGATGCGCACGACCGAGTATCCCAGCAGCCCCAGCGCGTAGAAGCGCAACGCCGACGCCGTCGCCGCCGTGTCGGCCGCCGTGAAGCTGCCGTGCTCGAAGATGACCCGGACGATGGGCCCGGCCAGCACCATGAGGCCGAGCGTCGCGGGCACGTTCAGCAGCATCATCAGCCCGATGGCGCGCGCGATGGTGGCGCGGACCCGGTCGAACGCCTGCTCGGCCACCAGGCGGGAGACGGCCGGCGTGGATGCCGTCGCCACCGACACGCCGAAGAGCCCGATGGGGAGGTACATCAGCCGGAACGCGTAGTCGAGCCACGACACTGCCCCGGTGCCCTGTCCGGTGGCGAGGACCGTGTTCACGAACACGTTGATCTGGGTCGCCGCCAGGCCAATCGTCCCCGGCCCCATCAGCAGCAGCACGCGGCGCAGCCCCTCGTCGCGGACGTCGATGACGGGGCGGTATCGAAAGCCTTCCCGCGCCAGCGGCGGCCACTGCATGGCCACCTGCGCGAGCCCGCCCGCCAGCGTGGCCACCGCGACGATGATGATGGGATCCACCCCGAGCGCCGGCGCCAGCGGTACCAGCGCCACCACCATCACGATGCCCGCCAGGTTGAACGTGGCCGGCGACACGGCCGGCACGAAGAAGTGACCGAGCGCGTTCAGCATGCCCATCAACGCGGCGGCCAGCGCCACCAGCGTCAGGAAGGGCAGGACGATGCGGGCCAGCAGGATGGTGAGGTCCAGCTTGCCTGGCACCTCGGCGAAGTCGGCCGCGAAGACATGGACGAGCGCCGGGGCCAGGAAGAACCCGCCGATGACCAGCACCCCGGTGACGACGATGAGGCCGTTCACCACCGAGTTGCCGAGCCGCCAGGCGCGATCGCGCCCGCCCTGGGTGAGGTGGCTCGTGAAGGTAGGGACGAAGGCGGCGCTCATGGCGCCTTCCGCAAACAGGTCGCGGAGCAGGTTGGGGACGCGAAACGCCACGCGAAAGGCGTCCATCGCGTCACCGGCGCCGAAGTAGTAGGCGAGGACCTGCTCGCGGACCAGCCCGAGGATACGGCTGGTCATGGTGGCTAGCCCGATCACGCCCGCGGAACGGGCCAGTCGGGGCGCGGATTCGGGCATCGGGGCCCGAAAAGCGTAGCACGTGCAAGAAAAATGAGGCCCCGGCCGGGCGGCCGGGGCCCCTAGGAGGATGGTGCGAGGCTGACTAGGCCTCACAGAGATAGACGGACCACCCCGGAACTTGGTTCTGCCGGTTCGTCCCGTGAGGATTCAGCGGCTGAGCCGCGCGCGGACGGCCTCGTTCACCTTCCTGCCGTCCACCGTCCTGCCCGCCAGGGCGGCCATGACGGCCTTCATCACCTTCCCGATGTCCTTCGGCCCCGTCGCGCCGGTGTCGGTCACCGCCTGCTCGACCGTGGCGGCGATGTCGTCGGCCGAGGCGGCGGGCGGGAGCAGTGTCTCGAGCACCTCGATTTCGGCCTGTTCCTTCGCCGCGAGGTCCGGGCGGTTGCCGGCGGTGAACTGCTCGATCGAGTCGCGGCGCTGCTTCACCAGCGACGCCACCACCTGCCGTTCCTCGGCCTCCTCCAGCGCCCGGCCCTTTTCGATGCTCTTGTTCGTGAGCGCCGTCTTGAGCATGCGGAACGCGGCCAGCCTGGTCGCCTCGCGCGCCTTCATCGCCGCGGCAATGTCGGTGTTCAGTCGTTGTTCGAGTGACATGTCACGTCTCACTGTTCTTGGCTCTCTTCTCGTTCGTCGTTCGACTCTTCCCCTTCTTCCTCAGTGATCCAACGCCCCGTCCCCCAGCGTGACGTGCCAGTCCTTCCCCGACGCGTAGAAGTCCTTCGGCACGTCCACGCCGTTCACCTTCACGATGACGTCGATGTCCGACTTCACGACGAAGAAGTGGTTCTGGCGCAGGACGCGGCGGAAGGCCGCGTGCGTGGCGTAACAGCGGATCTTGTCCGCGTCATCGCTCCGCGCCTCGCGGTCCACCCAGCGGACCAGCGTGGCGATGGCGTGCTCGTCGGAGGGGTGCGCCAGGAAGTCCACGATCTGCGTGACGCGTCCCTGCGGCTCCCGCAGGTGCCGGTAGATCACGTATCCGGCCACCGCGCCGTCCCGCCGGAGGACGGCGGCGTGGTAGCGCACGTGCGGCGGCTCGATGAACTTCCAGTTGAGGTACCGGGCATCGCGCCGCACGGCCAGATCCAGGGACGGCGCCACCGACTCCCACAGGCGATCCACGTCCGAGTCGAAACGGCGCACCACCTGCATCTCCTCCTTGAGCGGCTGCGGGCGCGAGACGTAGCGCACCACCGGCAGCGAGAGGGCCGAGACGAGACGGTTGGCCGCCACCGGCCAGGTGGGTCGCCTGAGCGCGCGACGGCTGATCGGCTTGACCAGGCAGGGCAGCGTGAAGGCCCGTGGCCACCGCAGCTCGTCCAGGCGCTGGCGCGTGGCCTCCGAGAACCCGGCCCCCAGGGCGACGCCCGTGCCGCGGTCCCACGCCCGCAGGAGCGAGCCGCCCAGGCCCTGGCGCTGGCGCTCGCTCACGACGAGCGGCCCCGCGCTCCACGCGCCCGGGACCTCATGACCCCGCACCGTCACACGAACCGGCGTGATGGGGCAGGCCGCGATGAGGGTCGGGCCCTCGCGGACGACCAGGTACGGCGGTTCGGTGCCGATGGCCGGGTTGCGGCGCGACCAGTCCCAGAGGAAGCGCAGCCGATCCACGGCTTCGTGCCCGAACGTGCGTCGATAGAGTTGTTCGAGCCCGCGCCGATCGTCGGGGGAGTACGGTTCAATGTCCGCCATGGACAACACGAAGGGGCGCACGCGCGCGCCCTTCGTCATTGTATGACGGCCCTGCGCGCGTCAGTTCCCGCCGGGCGGACGCACGGGCTGGCCGGGCGACGCGGGCTGCGTGACCACGCCGGGTGTCGGCGCGCCGATGATGCCGAACCCGCCGCCGGTGCCCGGGACCGGGCCGCCAGCCGGCATGCCCGGGAACTGCAGGACCGGCGTGGGCTGCTGGGGCGTCGGGTTCACGGTGACCGCCTGGCCGCCCTGCCCGGCGGGTGCGCCGAAAGGCCCGAACTGCACGGCCGGCGGCTCGGCGCCTGGCGACACCGGCGTGCCGAACGGCGTGGGCTGCCCCCCGCCCTGGAACGGGTTCTGGCCCGGAGCCGGGAACGAGAAGGGCGGCTGGTTCACGCCCGGGTCCGCCTCGTCTGCCACGGCCGGCTGGTCCTCGGTGGGAGGCGGGACATTGAACCCGCCTCGGACGCCCCGCTGCGTGCCGTTCATGGGGTTGGCGTTGTTGCCGGCCCCCCGGGTGCCGGCGCTTGCGCTCGCCGCTGCAGGCGCCGAACTGGTCGGGAGCACGAGGATCCGGTCGAATGCCGACGCACCGGCGGCATGCGCGCGCCGCGGTGCGGCCATGTAGCCGGCCACGTTGCGGAGGATGACCTCGAGGGCCTGGGCTTCGGGGACGTTCTCGAGGCGGATGGTGACGGGAGCGCCGGCCACCTTGTCACCGCCGACCACCCGGGTGCCTCCCAGCCGGGCCCACTCGGAGAGGATGGTGCGCACCGGCACCGCGGCCGCGTCCACCGTGACCCGTCCGTCCTGGAACTCGAGCGTCAGCTGCTGGGCAGAGGCCGACGCGGAGAGCGCCAGCACGAGTACGCCGACACAGGTCGTCCGCATATCACCTCTCGAGATGAATTATACGCCCCGCTGGCTCTCCACCACCCGCCGGATGATCTCGTCCAGCCCGACCTCTGGCCGGTACCCGATCAGGGCCTCGATCTTGCCCAGATCCGGCACCCGGCGTGGCATGTCCTCGAAGCCGGCCTCGTAGGCCTGATCGTACGGAATGGTCACGATCTCGGACGCACTGCCGGTAATGGCCTTCACGCGCTCGGCCAGGCCGCGGATGGTGACCTCCTCGATGTTGCCGATGTTGAACACCTCGCCGACGGCGCGCGGCTCGACCATGAGCTTCATCAGGGCCCCGACCACGTCGCCGACGTAGGTGAAGCTGCGCGACTGCGTGCCGTCACCGAAGACCGTGAGGGGCTCACCCGCCAGCGCCTGGCGGACGAAGGTGGGCACGACCATGCCGTACTGGCCCGTCTGCCGCGGGCCGACCGTGTTGAAGAAGCGGACGATGACCACCGGCAGCTTGCGCTCCTTCCAGTGGGCCAGCGCGAGGAACTCGTCCAGCGCCTTGCTGCAGGCATAGGCCCAGCGATGGCGCGTGGTCGCGCCGAGCACCAGGTCAGCCGTCTCGCGGAACGGCACGTCGGCGCTCTTGCCGTACACCTCCGACGTCGAGGCGATGAAGACCAGCTTCTTCTTCTTGGCCGCGTGGCGCAGGATGACCTCGGTGCCATGCACGTTGGTCTCGATGGTGTGCACCGGCTCCTGGACGATGAGCTTCACGCCGACGGCGGCGGCGAAGTGGAAGACGACGGCCGCGCGGTCCACGAGCTCCGCCACCAGCGGCTCGTTGAAGACGCTGTCGATGGTGTAGTGGAACCGGTCGTGCGCCTTGATGTGGGCGATGTTGTCGATGGAACCGGTGGACAGGTCGTCGAGCACGAAGACTTCGTGGCCGTCGGCCAGCAGAGCCTCGGCCAGGTGTGAGCCGATGAAGCCGGCTCCGCCGGTGATGAGTATGCGCATGGGGTTCTGAGGTTCGGAGGTTCTGAGGTTCTGAGGTTCGGAGGTTCGGAGGTTCGGAGGTTCGGAGGTTCGGAGGTTCGGAGGTTCGGAGGTTCTGGGGTTCTAGGTTCGGAGGTTCGCCGCCGTGATGACCTGGCCGACCTGTGCGTCGGTCAGGGCAGGATAGATCGGCAGCGAGAGCACCTCGCCGCAGATGCGGTCCGCCACGGGGCACTGGTGCGGGAGCGTGGCGGCCAGGGCCGGCTGCCGGGGGATGGGCACCGGGTAGTGAATGAGCGTCTCGACGCCGTGTGCGGCCAGCTCCGCCTGGAGGGCGGCGCGGTGGCGCGCGATGACGGGGAAGAGGTGGTAGACGTGCCCGTCGTCGAACTGCGGGAGCACGAGGATGTCGGGCGAGTCGATGCCGGCACGGTAGGCGGCGGCAATCTGGCGACGGCGGTCGGTCCATCTCCGCAGGTACGGCAGGCGCGCGCGCAGGATGGCCGCCTGCATCTCGTCGAGGCGGCTGTTGGTGCCCGGCTCCTGGTGGTGATACCGGGTCGTCTGGCCGCCGTTCCTGAGGCGTCTGACGCGCGCGGCCAGCTCGCCGTCGCGGGTGACGACCGCGCCGCCGTCGCCCAGTGCCCCGAGGTTCTTGGTCGGGTAGAAGCTGAAGGCCCCGGCCACACCCATCGTGCCGACGGGGCGGCCCTCGCAGGTGGCCAGGTGCGCCTGCGCGGCGTCCTCCACCACGGCGAGGCGGTGGCGGGCGGCAATGGCCAGGATGGCGGTCATGTCCGCGGGCTGGCCGTAGAGGTGCACGGGCAGCACGGCGCGCGTGCGCGGGGTGATGGCCGCCTCGCAGGCCGCCGGGTCCAGTGTCAGCCGCGCGGGATCGATGTCCGCGAACACGGGCCGGGCGCCGGCCATCATCACGGCCAGCGCCGAGAAGGCGGCCGAGAGCGGCGGCGTGATCACCTCGTCGCCGGGGCCGATGTCGAGCGCGCGCAGGATGAGCGTGATGGCGTCGGTGCCGGTGCCCACGCCGACGGCGTGCGGGGCCCCGGACGCCACGGCGAACTCGGCCTCGAAGGCCTCGACCTCGGGGCCGAGCACGAACCACCCCGCGTCGATGACGCGGCGGATGGCGGCCTCGATCTCCGGGCGGTCCTCGCCCGGCGCCAGGGCGTTGAAGGGGACGCGCGTCACCTCAGACATAGTGGGCCATCCGCGGTCGGTAGTACTCGAGCGTGCGGCGCAGCCCCTCGGCGAGGCCGACGCGGGGCGCCCAGCCCGTGCGCGCCTTGAAGAGGGACGAATCGGCATAGAAGCTGCCGATGTCGATGGCCTTCTTCTCCGCCGGCCACGCGACGAAGCGGTGGCGCCCCGTACCCGCCGCCTCGACGAGCAGGGCGACGAGGTCGCGGTGCGCGAAGTGCTCGTCCCCCCCGACGTTGAACACCTCGCCGTTCACCTCGTTGGTGGCGCCGGCCAGCACGAAGGCCTCGACGGCGTCGTCCACGTAGACGAAGTCGCGGACCTGCGAGCCGTCCCCGAAGACCTGGATCTCCCGGTCCTCGATCGCCAGGCGGATGAACCAGCCGATGAAGCCCTGCCGGTTGTGGCGCAGCAGCTGGCGCGGCCCGTAGACGTTGGTGAGGCGCAGCGCGCAGGCGCGCACGTGGAACACGTGGTCGTAGACCAGGTGGTAGTACTCGCCAGCGGCCTTGTTGATGCCGTTCACGTCGGTCGGGCGGACGAGGTGACGCTCGGTGACGGGCAGCGACTCGGGCCTGCCGTAGATCTGACGGGTGCTCGCGTAGACGACCTTGGCGTCCGGGTTGTGGTGCCGGCACGCCTCGAGGATCGTGAGCTGGCTGCGGCAGTTGATCTCGAGGTCCGTGAACGGATCGCGCATGCTGTCGATGTGGCTCACCTGGCCCGCCAGGTTGAAGATCACCTCGCGGTCCTTCACCAGGTAGTTCATCGTGCTGGCCTGTCGCACGTCGGCCACGTTCACCCGCACACGGTCCTCGATGCCGGCGATGTTGTGCAGGTTGCCGCCGTAGTCCGGGATGAGCGAGTCCACCAGCAGGACGTCGGCGCCGAGGGCCACCAGGCGATGCGCGAGATTGCTGCCGATGAAGCCGAGGCCGCCGGTGACCATCACGCGGCGGCCGCGGTAGAAGTCCGCGGGGGTCATGAGGGCTGGCGTGCCCCGACCGCCTGCGCGCGGGCGCGCTGGGCTGCCAGGTGCTCGCGGCGGACGACCAGCGCCCACCACAGGGTCAGCACGTCCACGCCCGTGCGCGCGATGCGGCGGACGTTGAAGAACTGCGACTTGCCGTAGGCGCGGTGATAGTGGTGCACCGGCACCTCCGCCACCCGGAACCCGGCGTCCTGGAACTTCTTCATCATCTCGAGGCAGATGACGCCACTGCTCTTCTCGAGTCGTACCACGTCGAAGATGCGCCGCCGCACGAGGCGGAAGTCGCAGTCCACGTCGCGCACCCTCAGGCCGAAGAGCCGCTTGACGGCGTGGTGGTACAGGCGGCCGATCACAATGCGGTGCAGCGGATCCGAGCGGCTGATCTTCCAGCCGTTCACCCAGTCCACGTCCTTCGTCAGCGCCGGCCACAGCAGCGCCATCTCGGACGGGTCGTACTGCGCGTCGCCGTCGGTGTAGAAGACCAGCTCCTTGGTGGCGTGCTCGAACCCCGAACGGAGCGCCCCGCCGTATCCCCGGTTCTTCGCGTGATGGACGATGCGGACGTGATCGGGGTAGACGCGCGCGAGCTCGTCGAGGATCTGCGGCGTGTCGTCCAGGCTGCCGTCGTTGACGACGATCACCTCGTAGTCCGGCGTCAGCGCGGAGGCGGCCTTGACGGCGCTGATCACCAGGCTGGCAATCGTCCCGCTGTCGTTGTACGCGGGAAAGAAGACGCTGAGGCCGGGCGCCGGCTGGGCGGTCATGGCGAAACCTACGGATTGTACTCCGCCGCCTCGTCGGCGTGCGAGCGCTGGCGCCCGTGCCGGAGCACCAGCCGCCACGGGGCGAGGAGCGATTCGATCAGGATGCCCGACGAGAGCTTCGAGGCGCCCTCGCGCCGCTCGATGAAGATGATGGGCGACTCGACCACCCGGAGCCCCAGCGTCGTGGCCAGGAAGGTCATCTCCACCTGGAACGAGTAGCCCTCGGACCGGATCCGATCCAGCGGCAGGCGCGCCAGCGCGTCGCGCCGCCAGGCCCGGTAGCCCGCCGTGCAGTCCCGCACGCCCAGGCCCGTCACCGCGCGGATGTACCAGTTGGCGCACAGGCTGAGCACGATGCGCCGGAGCGGCCAGTTGACCACGCTGATGCCGCGCAGGTAGCGCGACCCGACGACGAGGTCGGCGCCGGCCGCCGCGGCGGCAATCATGGCGGGCAGGTGCCGCGGATCGTGCGAGCGATCCGCGTCCATCTGCACGACGACGTCCGCGTCGGTCTGCAGCGCGCGCGTGAAGCCGTCCACGTACGAGACGCCCAGTCCGCGGCGCCCCGTGCGGTGCATCACGTGCAGGCGGCCGGGATGCGCCGCCGCGAGCGCGTCGGCGATGGCGCCCGTGCCGTCCGGCGACTGGTCGTCCACGACGAGTACTTCGGTCCCGGGCACCGCCAGGATCTCGGGCACGAGCCGCGGCAGGTTCTCGCGCTCGTTGTAGGTCGGCACGACCACCAGCGACTTCATGCGTGCGTCGTCAGCGCCGGCCCTCGAGCCGCAGCGAGGCGATCTGCTCGGAGACGAGCCCGACCAGGAAGACGATGACCGAGAACATCAGCAGCAGCACCGCGCCGTTCGGGATGCGTGACTGGTGCGCCACCGTCCAGAGCCCGTAGGCCACGCCCACGAGGAACGACAGCGCGCTCAGCGGCACGAAGATCCGCAGCGGGCTGAAGATGGTGATCATCTTGATCAGGATCAGGAAGAACCGCGCGCCGTCGCGGGCCAGCCGGATCTTCGAGGTGCCCACCCGCGGCTGCACCTGCACCGGCTCGAAGGCGACATTGTAGCCCGCCTTGATGAACGCGAGCGTCGTGGTGGTGGGGGTCGAGAAGCCGTTCGGCAGCAGGTGGATGAACTCCAGCAGGAGCTCGCGCCGGGCTCCGCGGAGCCCTGACGTCAGGTCGGGGATCCGGCGCTCGGTCAGGTACGACGCCAGCGCGTTCAGCAGCCCGTTGCCGAGCCGCCGCCCGGGCGTGGCCTGCGCCGCAGGGGCGCGTGCCCCGACCACCAGGTCGTACTCGCCGAGTTTCGCCGTGACCGCGAGGACGTCGTCGGGCCGGTGCTGCCCGTCGCCGTCCACGATGACGAGCCACTCCCCGGCCGCCGCGCGGATGGCCGTCTTCACCGAGGCGCCGTTGCCCTTGTTGTAGGGATGCGAGACGACGCGCGCGCCCGCTGCCGCCGCGGCGCCGGCGGTCGCGTCGGTGGACCCGTCGTCCACGACCAGGACCTCGCGCCACGGCGCGGCCAGGGCCATGGCCTGCACGACCGAGCCGATGACCGCCGCCTCGTTGAAGGCGGGGATCGCCACGGTGATGGACGCGGGATCAGCCATGGCTGACCAGGCGCTCGATGACGGTGTCCCACGTAACGGCCGATGCCACGGCGCGGCCGGCCTCGCCCAGGCGGCGCGCGCGGGCGCGGTCGGCGTCGAGCCGCGCCAGGGCCTCGCCGATGGCCGCGGCGTCGGGCTCCGCCACCACCCCCGTCACGTCGTCGCGCACGAACTCGAGCGTGCCGCCGGAATCGCGGGCCGTGACCACCGGCTTGGCGGCCAGGAACGCCTCGAGCGTGGCCAGCCCGTAGTCCTCGTCGAAGGGGACGTACGCGAGCGCCAGCGCCCCCCGGTACAGCGCGACCAGCGCCTCGTCGTCCACCGCCCCGGTGAAGCGCACGCGATCCGTCACGCCGGCCTCCTCCGCGGCCCGCTCGACGAGCGCGCGTTGGCTGCCCTCGCCGACGACCACGAGCGAGAGCGGCGCCGGCACGTGCGCCATGGCACGGACGATGAGATCGACGCGCTTGTTGCCCTCGAGGCGCGACACCGAGAGCACGTACGGCCCGTACTCGCCCGGCGCCAGCCGCGGCGCGATGAGCGGGGGATGGTAGAGCGGCGTCGAGTCGAGCCCGTTGAAGCGCCGCAGCCGATCCGTCACGGTGCGCGAGATGGTGTAGCGCCCGACGCACTCGCCGAGCATCTGCTCGTCGAGGGCCATCAGCCGCTCCTTCAGCCCGACGTCGCGCTCGTCGTGCCCGAAGTCGCTATAGATGGTGCCGGCCAGCTCGTAGGCCGCGCGATGCTGGTGCACGAGCCAGCACACCTTGCGGGGGTGGCGCGCGAAGTAGCTCGGGAACTTCGTGCCGATCACCAGGTCCACCGGGCGGCTGTTGCTCTCGGTCAGATCCAGCAGGCGCCACGCCGCGGCGTGCGCGAGGATCTCGTCCTTCGGGTACCACTTGAAGGGCAGCGAGACGCGGTCGGTCTCGAACCCTCGCGCCCGCAGCTGATCCACCAGCTGCCGGACCAGCAGCTCGGCACCGCCGCGCACGAAGGGCACCTGTGTTTCGCAGACGAGGACGGTGCGGATGCTCATGGCGGCGGGCGGGGCTCGGTGCGGCGCGATCGTAGCACGCAGGCGCAGCGGCCCAGGCTTCGGGCAATCAGCCTATATGTCAATGTTTTGGCGCATGCCCGAAGAACTGGCGAAACAAAGGCGTAAATCACAGACAGCAGACAAGTTGCAGGACTTAAGCGTTGACAAGGTGCAACCCCTCACCTACCATCCGAGTGGTCTTGAGTGGAGTGAAGTGGAGTAAATAAGTGCTCCGGGGCAACGCGCCGGCAAAAATCGATGAAAAGGGCCGGCTCAAGGTCCCGAACGGCTTTCGTGTCGCCATCCAGGAAGGACATGGCCGCGAGCTGTTCGTGACGAGCCTCAAGGGGGAGTCCGTACGCATCTACCCGATGCCGGTCTGGATCGAGATCGAGCGCCGGCTCGCGCAGATGCCATCCACGCACCCGGCCCGCCAGAAGTATCTCGACCGCGTGAACTTCTACGGCCAGGTGACGGAGCTCGATCCGCAGGGGCGCGTGCTCATCCCTCCACGCCTCCGCGAGAGCGCGCTCATGACGGGCGAGGTCGACGTGCTGGGCCAGCAGAACTACCTCGAGGTCTGGAACCACGACCGGTTCCTCACGAGGCTGAAGGAAGACTTCACCGAGGACGACGCGAAGGCGCTGGCGGACTACGGGATCTAGGTGGAGGAGCGAGCCGAGCACGTTCCGGTCCTCGTCGACGAGGTGCGCTCCCTGCTCGACCCGGCGCGGGGCGGCGTCTTCGTGGACGGCACGGTGGGGCTCGGCGGCCATGCGCGCGTGCTGCTCGAGGGTGGCGCGGGCCGGTTGATCGGGCTCGACCGTGATGACGAGGCGCTGGCCATCGCGCGCGGCCGGCTGACGGCGTTCGGCGATCGCGTGGAGCTGGTGCACGCGGACTACCGCTCGCTCGACGCGGTGCTCGACGCGCGGGGCATCGGGCACGTGGCGGGGATCCTGCTGGACCTCGGCGTGTCGTCGATGCAGATCGATCGGCCGGGGCGCGGGTTCAGCTTCCGGCGGGACGAGCCGCTGGACATGCGGATGGATCGGTCGCGCGGCGAGACGGCGGCCGAGCGGCTGGCCACGGTGGAGGAAACGGAGCTCGCCGACGTGATCTACCGGTTCGGCGAGGAGCGCAAGTCGCGCCGCGTCGCCCGCGCCATCGTGGAGGCGCGCCGCGTGTCGCCGATCGCGACGACCGGCCAGCTGGCCGGCATCGTGCGCCGGGCGGTCGGCGGGCCGTGGCAGCGGATCGATCCGGCGACGCGGACGTTCCAGGCGCTGCGGATCTGGGTGAACGGGGAGCTGGACGGGCTCGAGTCGTGTATCGGGCGGGCCGTGGAGCGGCTGCAGCCCGCGGGTGAGGCGGCAGGCGGGCGAATGGCGGTGATCGCGTTTCACTCGCTGGAGGATCGCGTCGTGAAGCACGCGTTCCGCGCGCTGGCCCACGGGGACCGCCGCACGGTGCGTCTGCTGACGAAGCGGCCGGTCGTGGCGGGCGACGAGGAAGTGGCGGCGAATCCCCGCGCCAGGAGCGCGAAGCTCCGCGCGGTGGAGCGCCTGTGACGGCGGCAGGGGAGGAGGGCGGGATGGAGCAGACCGAGGCATTCGAATACGCCATCCGCAAGGACGTCCGGAACAACCCGATTGTCCGCGAGGTGGACGAGCAGCGCCAGCGGGAGCTGTGGCAGTCCACGGCCATCGCCGCCCTGCTGGTGCTGGTGGCGCTCGTCTCGGCCTGGCAGCACTTCGAGCTGCTGCGGCACGGCTACGAGCTCGACCGGATGCAGCGCGAGCGGGCCGTGGAGGCGGAAGTGAACCGCCACCTGCGCCTCGAGGTCGAGACGCTGCGCGCGTCGGAGCGGATCGAGAAGCTCGCCATCCGCCGGCTCGGCATGGTCGAGCCCGGGCCCGGGGACGCGATCGTCCTCGAGCGCGTGGTGCCGCCGTCGCCGCCGGCGGCCTCGGTGGTGGCGGCCCGCTGACGCGGGGAGAGGATCCCGTGGCCGAACAGCCCCTGTTCCGCTGGCGCCCCCTGCTGCAGAGCCGCCTCGCCGTCCTGGCGGGGCTGTTCGTGTTCTGGGCCGCCGCCATCGTCCTGCGGCTGGTGTACCTGCAGGTGGTGTCGCACGAGGACCTCCTCGCGCGCCAGGAGCGGCAGCAGCGGCGGACCATCACCGTCTCGGCCAAGCGCGGCGATATCTTCGACCGCAACGGCCGCCTGCTGGCCTACAGCGTGGACGCCGACACCATTTACGCCGTGCCGGGCGAGATCGCGGACGCGCGCAAGGCCGCGGCGGCGCTGTGCGGGGCGCTCGACAGCTGCGACCGCCGGTTCCGCGAGGCGCTGGCCGCCCGCCTCTCCCGCGACGGGGCGTTCGCCTACGTGAAACGTCGCGTGACCCCGGCCGAGGCCCGCCGCGTGGCCGCCCTCGCGATCGACGGCGTCGGCTTCATGAAGGAGAACAAGCGGTTCTACCCGAACCGCGAGCTCGCGGCGCACCTGCTCGGCTACGCCGGGCTCGACAACATCGGGTTGAGCGGGGTCGAGGCGACCCACGACAAGGCGGTGCGCGGGCGCGAGGGCACGCTCCTCGTGCAGGCCGACGCGCGCGGCCGCGCGTTCAGCCGGCTCGAGCGGCCACCGACGGCGGGCGGGTCCCTCGAGCTCACCATCGACGAGCAGCTGCAGCACGTCGCCGAGCGGGAGCTCGCGGCCGGCGTGCGCCAGCACCGCGCCGACGCGGGCACCGCCGTCGTCATGGATCCGAGGACGGGCGAGATCCTCGCGATGGCGACCTACCCGACGTTCAACCCGAACGACTACGGCGAGGCGCCCGAGCACGCACGCCGCAACCGGGCCATCCAGGATCTCTACGAGCCCGGGTCGACGTTCAAGATCGTGACGGCGTCGGCCGCGCTCGAGGAGCGGCTGTTCGATCCCGCCGAGATCATCGACGTGAGCGCGGGGCTCATCCGCTTCGGGCGTCGCGTGATCAACGACATGCACCGGTACGCGCCGCTGTCGTTCACCGACGTGCTGGTGAAGTCGAGCAACGTCGGCGCCATCAAGATCGGCGCGCGCGTGGGCGCGGATCGGATGAACCTGTACGTGCGCCGCTTCGGCTTCGGCCGCGCCACGTCGCGCGACTTCCAGGGCGAGAGTCCCGGCATCGTCTGGTCGAGCCTGAACGACAGCGCCCTGGCGTCGGTGTCGATGGGCTACCAGGTGGGCGTGACGCCGTTGCAGGTCGTCACCGCGGCCAGTGCCGTCGCCAACGGCGGCACGCTCTACGAGCCGCGCCTTGTCCGGGCCGTCACGCAGGAGGGCGTGCGGACGGTGATCAAGCCGAACGCGGTGCGGAGGGCGATCACGCCGGAGACCGCCGCCACGCTCACCGCCATCATGGAGGCGGTCGTCGAGCGCGGCACCGCGACCCGCGCGAAGGTGCCGGGCTACACCGTGGCCGGCAAGACCGGGACGGCCGACAAGCTCGTGAACGGCCGCTACTCGGCCACGCAGCAGAACGTCTCGTTCGTCGGCTTCGTGCCGTCGCGAAATCCCGCGCTGGCCATCATCGTCATGGTGGACTCCCCGCGCGACGGCGCGGACACCGGCGGCGTGGTGGCCGCGCCGATCTTCCAGCGCATCGCCGAGGACGCGCTGCGGCACCTGGGCGTGCCGCCCAACATCAACGCGCCGCCGCCCGTGCTGGTGCACCGGCCCCGGCACGTGGCCGCACCCGCGCCCGCGGCGCCGCGCCCGCTGCGCGTGTCGCTGGTCGGGGGCCCGGACGTCGTCCCCGACCTCACCGGCCTCGGCGCGCGCGAGGCGAGCCACGAACTGGTGCGGCTGGGCCTGACGCCGCGCGTGCGCGGTACCGGTGTCGTGATCGATCAGCAGCCGCCCGCCGGCACGCCGCTCGAGCCGGGCGCGGTGAGCACGATTGTCCTCGGCCGCGATCCGCGGCCACGGGCCGACGTCGTGGGAGGGGTGTCGCAGCCGTGACCCTGGGCGACGTGATCGCGATCGTCGGGCCGGCGGGCGGCGAGCCGGCCCTCGAGGGCCCGCCCGCCAGCCAGGTGGTGTGGTCAGTGGCCTACGACTCGAGGCGCGTGCACGAGGGCGCCGTCTTCGTGGCGCTGCGTGGGCTGAAGGCCGACGGCGCCGCGTTCGCGGCCCAGGCGGTGTCGCGCGGCGCCATCGCGGTGGTCGCCGAGACGCCGAGGCCCGAGGGCCTCGCGGTGCCCTGGCTGCAGACCGACGACGCCCGGCTGGCCCTGGCGCTGCTGGCCGACCGCTTCTTCGACCACCCGAGCCGGCGTATGCCGGTGATCGGCGTGACCGGGACCAACGGCAAGACCACCACGGCCTACCTGCTGGCCTCGGTGCTCGACGCAGCGGGCCTCCCGGCCGGCGTGATGGGCACGGTCTCGTACCGCGTCGGGCGCGAGGAGCGCGATGCCGCACGCACGACGCCCGAGGCGCCGGACGTGCAGCAGCTGCTGGCCGAGATGATCGCCGCCGGGTGCCGCTCGGCGGTGATGGAGGTCTCGTCTCACGCGCTCGCCATGAGGCGCGTGGACGGCATGCGGTTCGCCGCCGCCGTCTTCACCAACCTCACCCGCGATCACCTGGACTTCCACGGAGACATGGAGTCGTACTTCGCGGCGAAGCGGCGGCTCTTCGAGATGCTCGAGGGCGACGCCCCCGCGGTGATCAACGCCGACGATCCGCGGGCGGCCTCGCTCCGCGCGGTCTGCCGGCGGTCGATCACCTACGGCATCTCGCAGCCCGCGGACGTGACGCCCGGCCCGGTGCAGCTGGCGCTGGAGGGCCTGTCCCTCGACGTGCGCACGCCGCAGGGCCGCGTGGCCCTCCGTTCCCGGCTCGTGGGGCGTCCGAACGTCTACAACGTCCTCGCAGCGACGGCGGCCGCCGTGGCCCTCGACCTGCCGCTCGAGGCCGTCGCCGCCGGCGTGGGCGCGCTGGCTGGCGTGCCGGGGCGCTTCGAGGTCGTCTCGGCGCCGCCTGACGACGTGACGGTGGTGGTGGACTACGCCCACACCGACGACGCGCTGCGGAACCTGCTCGAGACGGCGCGGCCGCTGGCCCCCCGGCGGCTCATCACCGTGTTCGGCTGCGGGGGCGATCGCGATCGGACCAAGCGCCCGTTGATGGGCATGGTGGCCTCGCGCCTGAGCGACGTGGTCATCGTGACGTCGGACAACCCGCGCAGCGAGGATCCGGCGCGCATCGTCGAGGACATCCGGCGGGGGATCACACCCGGCGCCCAGGGCGGCCGGTCCACCGAGGTGGTCGCGGTGGTGGACCGCGCCGAGGCCATCGAGCGGGCCGTGGCGCTGGCTGGAGAGGCCGACCTCATCCTGGTCGCCGGCAAGGGACACGAGAAGTACCAGCACATCGGCGACCGGGTGTTGCCGTTCGACGACGTGGCCGTGGCGCGCGAGGCCCTGGCCCGTCGGCGCCGGGCGCGGTCGAAGGCGGTGTAGTGGCGGGACGGGTCGTGCCGCTGGCCGCGGCAGACATGGCGGCGGCCATGCGGGGGCGCATCGTGTCGGGCGACCCGGCGAGGGTGCCCGGCGGGTTCTCGATCGACTCGCGGAGCCTCGCGCCCGGGCAGGCCTTCTTCGCCATCGTGGCGGAGCGCGATGGCCACGCGTTCGTCGGCGACGCCGCCGCCAGGGGTGCGGCGGTCGTCGTGGTCAGCCGGGCGGTGAATCTCCCGGCGCCGGGGCCCGCGGTGGTGCAGGTGGCCGACACGACGCGCGCGCTGCAGGACCTGGGTCGCGCGGTGCGGCGGCGGTCGGGGGCGACGGTGGTGGCGATTACCGGCAGTGCCGGCAAGACCACCACGAAGGACGCGACGGCGGCGTTTCTCGAGGCGGCGTTCACGGTGGTGAAGAACCCCGGGAACCTGAACAACCACCTCGGCCTGCCGTTGTCGCTGCTCGAGATGCGGCATGGAGCGGATGTGGCGGTGATGGAACTGGGCATGAACCACGCGGGAGAGATTCGGGTGCTCGTCGGCATCGCCGAGCCCGACGTCCGCGTGTGGACGAACGTGGGCGACGCCCACATCGGCCACTTCGGATCCGCCGACGCGATTGCCGATGCCAAGGCCGAGATCCTCGAGGGCGCCGGCCCCGGGGCGCTCTTCGTGGGCAACGCCGACGACCCGCGCGTGATGGCCCGCGCGCGGGGCTTCGCCGGCCGTGCGGTGACCTTCGGGTACGACGAAGGCGCCGACGTGCGCGCCGTGGACGTGGAAGACCTCGGGCTCTCGGGCATGCGGGCGACGCTGGTGACCGCGCGGGGCCGTCGCGCGCTGCAGGTGCCGCTGCTCGGCCGCGGCCACCTCGCCAACGTGCTGTGCGCGGCGGCGGTGGCCATCGAGATGGGCGTGCCGATCGACGAGGTCGTGGCGCGCGCAGCCGCGCTGAGGCCGGCGCGCCGCCGGGGCGAGGTGCTGGCGCTCGGCGGCCACGTGCGCGTGGTGGACGACAGCTACAACTCGAGCCCGTCCGCGCTGGCGCGGGTGCTCGAGATGCTGTCCCGCGAGCGTCACGCCGCGAGGCGGGTGGCCGTGCTCGGCGAGATGCTCGAGCTGGGCGACCAGTCGGTGGCGCTGCACGAGGCCTGCGGCCGCGCGGCCGCCGCCTCGGGCCTGGCCGCCCTGGTGACGGTGGGCGGCGAGCCGGCCCGGAAGCTGGGCGAGGCGGCCGTGGCCGCGGGCATGGACCGCCGCGCGGTGGCGCACGCGGCCACCAGCGCCGCGGCCGCCGATCTGGTCGCGTCGCTCGTGGCCGACGGGGACGTGGTGCTGGTGAAGGGTTCGCGCGGGATCAGGACCGAGCAGGTGGTGGATCGACTCGTGGCGCTGCGTGGCTGACGATGCTGTACCACCTCCTCGTCCCGTTCATCCCCGACGTGTCCGCGCTGAACGTGGTGCGCTACATCACGTTCCGCACGGCGGCGGCGAGCATGACGGCGCTGGCCGTGAGCCTCGTGCTCGGGCCATGGCTCATCCGGCGCCTGCGCGAGTTCCAGATCGGGCAGGTGATCCGGCAGGAAGGGCCGCAGTCGCACAAGGCGAAGGCCGGCACGCCCACGATGGGCGGGCTGCTCATCCTCGCCGCGGCCCTCGGGCCCACGCTGCTGTGGGCGGACCTCGCGAATGTCTACGTGTGGATGGCGGTGACGACGACGGCGGCGTTTGGCGGCATCGGGTTCCTGGACGACTACCTGAAGATCACGAGGCGGTCGTCGGGCGGGCTCGCGCCGCGCTACAAGATGGGCCTGCAGATCGTCGCCGGCCTCGCCGTCGGCCTGGTCCTCATGTGGCTCGCGGCCCTCGACCTGTACAACACGCGGCTCATCTTCCCGTTCTTCAAGCAGCTGATCCCCGATCTCGGCTGGTTCTACGTGCCGTTCGCGGTGTTCGTCCTCGTCGCCTGGAGCAACGCGGTGAACCTCACCGACGGGCTCGACGGCCTGGCGATCAGCACGTTCGGCGTCGCCGCCGCGGCGCTGACGGCGCTGGCCTACGTCACGGGCCACCGCGTCTTCGCGGAGTACCTGCTGCTCGTGCGCTTCGCGCCGGCGGCCGAGTTGACCATCTTCTGCGGCGCCCTGGTCGGGGCGAGCCTGGGGTTCCTCTGGTACAACGCGCACCCCGCCGAGATCTTCATGGGCGATGTGGGCTCGCTCGCCCTCGGCGCGTCGCTGGCCATCGTCGCCATCCTCATCAAGCAGGAGCTGCTGCTCGTCATCGTGGGCGGCGTCTTCGTGCTGGAGGCCGCCTCGGTCGTCATCCAGGTCGGGTCGTTCAAGCTGCGCGGGAAGCGCGTGTTCAGGATGGCGCCGCTGCACCACCACTTCGAGCTGCTTGGCTGGGAGGAGCCGAAGGTCATCACGCGGTTCCTGATCGTGGCCATCCTCTTCGCGCTCATGAGCCTCACGTCGCTGAAGCTGAGATGACGACGCGCGCCTTCTCCGTGAGGGGCCAGCGGGTGCTGGTCGTCGGGGCCGCCCGAAGCGGGGTGGCCGCTGCGCGGCTGCTGGCGCGCCGCGGCGCCGTGGTGACGCTGACCGACCGCCGGGAGGCCATCCCGGATGCCGAGGTGCTCCGGGAGGCCGGCATCGCGCTCGAACTGGGCGGCCACCGCGCGGAGAGCTTCGAGCGCGCCGACCTGGTGGTGCTGAGCCCGGGCGTGCCGATCGAACTGCCCGAAGCCGCGCGCGCGCGGGCGGCCGGCGTGCCGGTGGTGGGCGAGCTGGAGCTGGCGTCACGATGGCTGCAGGGTCCGATTGTGGCCATCACGGGCACGAAGGGGAAGTCCACCACGACGACGCTGGTGGGCCGCATGCTCGAGGCCGCCGGCCGGCGCGTCCTCGTGGGGGGCAACATCGGCGTGCCGCTCTCGGCGCAGGTGGACGACTCCACCGCCGACACGGTGCACGTGATCGAGGCGAGCAGCTTCCAGCTCGAGGCCACCGACACGTTCCACCCGTGGATCGCGGCGCTCCTGAACGTCTCGCCGGACCACCTGGATCGCCATCCCGACGTCGAGAGCTATGCCCGGGCCAAGGCGCGGATCTTCGCCAACCAGGGGCCGGAGGACTGGACGGTGGTGAACGCGGAGAGCCCAGAGGCCATCGCGCTCGCGGGGCAGAGCCGGGCGCGGCAGGTCCGCTACGCGGTCGACCCCGCCACGCCCGGTGCGTCGGTGTTCGCGGACCGCGGCGTCATCTGGCAGCGGACCTCGGAGGGCGACGTGCCCCTGGTGCCGCTGGCGGCGGTGGCGCTGTCGGGCCGCCATCTGCTGAGCAATGTCGTGGCTGCCATCGCCATCGCGACGCTGGCCGGGGCGGATGGCGCCGCCGCGACGCGGGCCCTGGACGGGTTCACCGGCCTCGAGCACGTGATGGAGCCGGTGGCGGCGATGGGCGGCGTGCGCTTCGTCAACGACTCGAAGGCGACCAACGTGGACGCGGCCGGGCGATCGATCGAGAGCTTCGACGGCGTCGTCGCGATCGTCGGCGGGAAGTTCAAGGGCGGCGACCTGCGCGACCTCGCCGCGCCCCTGGCGGCGCACGGGCGCGCGGTCGTGGCCATTGGCGAGGCGCGGCCGCTCGTGCGCGAGGCGCTCGGTGCCACCCTGCCGGTGGTCGAGGCCTCGTCGATGCAGGAGGCGGTGCGGCGCGCGTGGGAGCTGGCGCGGCCGGGCGGCGTGGTGCTGCTCGCGCCCGCCTGTTCGAGCTTCGACATGTTCGCCGACTACGCGGATCGCGGGCGGCAGTTCAAGGAGGAGGTGCGGCGGCTGGCGCGGGAGACAGGCGCCACGGGTGAGCAGTGAGCAGTCGTCAGCCGGTGGGAGGCGAGTGGGAGCCGGTCGCTGGGAACGCAGGCTGCCCCGGTCTGCGAGACTGGTGTCCCATTCCCGCCACTGACTGACGACTGCTGACTGCTTCGACCCGACACCGGGGCGGGTGCGAACCCGTTCCGGGGCGCCGGGTGGGCGAGCTGGGGGAGGTCCCATCGCCGCCGACCCCCGTCGTATCGAGTCGAGGCCGCCGGACTTTAGGGCCCACGCCCGCGGCGTGGGCGAAAGGCACAGGGCCGCAGAGTATGGCTCGAAAACTGCAGTCTGACAAGTGGATGTTCCTCGCGACGCTGGCGCTCGTCTGCATCAGCGTGGTGATGGTGTACAGCGCGTCGGCACTGGTGGCGCTCGAGCGCTTCCAGCAGCCGTACCTCTTCGTCACCAAGCAGGTGATGTGGGCGGCGTTCGGCGTCGCGCTGGTCTCGCTGGTGATGCGCGTGGACTACCGGGTGTACCGGGACGACCGGTTGATCTGGGCGCTCCTCGCGGTCGTGGGCTTCATGCTGATCGCCGTGCTCTTCTCCGGGAAGGTCAACGGCACGCGGCGCTGGTTCGGCATCGGCGGCTTCGGCATCCAGCCCTCGGAGCTGGCCAAGATCGCCGTCATCTTCTTCTCCGCACTCGTCCTCGAGCGCCGCATGCACCGCATCAACGACGTGGGCTACGCGCTGCTGCCCATCCTCCTGGTCCTGGGTCCCGTCCTCGCCCTCATCCTGCTGGAACCGGACTTCGGGACGGCCGTGTCACTGCTGGCGGTGGTGGGCATCATGGTGTTCGCTGCCGGGCTCAGCTACACGTACCTGATTGGCGCCGGACTCCTGATGGTCCCGGTGGTGGCGTTCGTGCTGATCCAGGCGCCGTACCGCGTCAAGCGCATCACGACGTTCCTGAATCCCTGGGCCGACCCGCTGGGCGACGGCTTCCAGATCATCCAGTCGCTCATCGCCGTCGGCACGGGCGGCGTGCTGGGCAAGGGGCTGATGGCGGGCGTGCAGAAGCTGTTCTACCTCCCCGAGCCGCACACCGACTTCATCTACGCCGTGATCGCGGAGGAGACGGGCCTGGTCGGGGCGGTGCTCATCCTGGCCTGTTTCGGCGTGATCGCCTGGCGCGGCCTGCGCACGTCGCTGCGCGCGCCGGACGGCTTCGGGGCGTTCCTGGCGCTCGGCCTCACGATGATGCTGGTCCTCCAGGCGTTCGTGAACATCAGCGTCGTCCTGGGCCTGCTGCCGACCAAGGGGATCCCGCTCCCCCTGGTGAGCGCGGGCGGATCGTCGCTGCTCATCAGCCTGCTCGGGATCGGGGTGCTGCTGAACATCTCCCAGCACGTGGACACGGAGACGGGAGCCGCGTGACGGGTGCGTGTCCTCATCGCCGGCGGGGGGACGGGTGGGCACCTCTACCCGGGCGTGGCGCTCGCCCGCGAGCTGCAGCGGCGCGATCCGTCGGTGGAGATCGCCTTCGTCGGGACGGCCCGCGGCATCGAGGCCCGCGTGATTCCGCGCGAGGGCTTTCCGCTCGACCTGATCCGGGTGGCGGGGCTGAAGGGCGTGTCGCCCCTGAAGCGGTTGCGCGGCCTGCTGCTGCTGCCGCGGGCGGCGTTCGACGCCTGGCGGATCATCTCGAGACGGCGGCCGTCGGTCGTGGTGGGGGTGGGCGGGTTCGCCTCCGGGCCGGTGCTGGCGCTGGCCGCGCTCCGGCGCACGCCGACGCTGCTGCTCGAGCAGAACGCGCTGCCGGGACTGACCAACCGCCTGCTCGCGTTCGTCGTGCGGGCGGCGGCCGTGAACTTCCCGGACGCCCTGCGGTTCTTCCCGCGCACCGGCTTCGTGGCCGGCAATCCGGTGCGGGCGGCGTTCTTCGCGCCGGCCCCACGGGAGGCGCATGAACGGAACGCAGGGACAGCGGGGGCAGCAGGCACGCCGCCGGGTGCGGCACGGGTCCTGATCTTTGGCGGCTCTCAGGGCGCGCACGCGATCAACCTGGCCCTGGTGGAGGCAGCGCCGCAACTGGCTGCCGCCGGGGCTCGACTGGCGATCACACACCAGACCGGGGAGCGGGACCTGGCCATGGTGCGGGACGCGTACGAACGGGCGGGGCTGCACGCACGCGTGGAGGCTTTTCTCTACGAGATGGACCACGAGATGACGCAGGCCGACCTGGTGGTGGCGCGCGCCGGCGCCACCACGCTGTCGGAGCTGGCGGCCGCCGGGCGACCGGCCATTCTCGTGCCGCTGCCGACGGCGACCGACGATCACCAGCGCCGCAACGCCGAGGCGTTTGCCCGCGCGGGCGGTGCGGTGGTGATCGATGAGACGCAGCTGACCGGCGATCGCCTGGCCGGCGAGGTCCTGGCGTTGGCCGCCGACCGGGCGCGCCTCGCGGAGATGGGGCCGCGCTCGCGGACGCTGGCGCGTCCCGACGCGGCCGAGCGGATTGCCGACAAGGTGCACGCGCTTGCTCGGTAAGACGCGGCGGATCCACTTCGTCGGGGTGGGCGGCATCGGCATGAGTGGCATCGCCGAGCTGCTGGCGAACCTGGGCTACGCGGTGTCGGGCTCCGACCAGAAGCGGTCGGAGGTGACCGACCGGCTGGAGGCGCTGGGGGTGACGGTGCAGGCGGGGCACCGCGCGGAGAACGTGGGGGAGGCCGACGTGGTGGTCTATTCCTCGGCCGTCCGCGCGGACAACCCCGAGCTGGTGGAGGCGCGGAGGCGCCGCGTGCCGGTGATCCCGCGCGCGGAGATGCTGGCCGAGCTCATGCGCCTGCGCTTCGGCATCGCCGTCGCGGGCGCGCACGGGAAGACGAGCACGACGTCGATGATTGCCCTCGTGCTCGAGCGGGCAGGCCTCGACCCCACCGCCGTCATCGGCGGGCGGTTGAGCGCCTTTGGCAGCAACGCCCGGCTGGGCCGGGGCGAGTGCATGGTGGTGGAAGCCGACGAGAGCGACCGCTCGTTCCTCAAGCTGTCGCCGTCGATGGCAGTGATGACGAACATCGACCGGGAGCACATGGAGGCATACGGCAGCTACGCCGAGCTGCAGCAGGCCTTCGTCGACTTCGCCAACAAGGTGCCCTTCTACGGCGCCGTGGTGGCGTGCGCCGACGATGCCGAGCTGGCCCGCGTGCTGCCGCGCCTGACGCGCCGCACCATCACGTATGGCATCGACGCGGAGTGGGCCGAGGTGTCGGCGGCCGATGTCGTGCTCGAGGGCTTCGGCGCGCGCTGCACCATCCGCCGGCGCGATCCGCATCGCAGCGGCGCGCCCGAGGCGCTGGGCCCGCTGGCGCTGCAGGTCCCGGGGCGCCACTCGGTGCTGAACGCCCTGGCTGCTGTGGCCGTCGGCCTCGAGCTCGACGTGCCCTTCGCGAAGATCGCCGCGGCGCTGGCGGAGTTCCCGGGCGCGGAGCGCCGGTTCCAGCGCGTCGGCGAGGTCGGCGGCGTGACCGTGGTGGACGACTACGGCCACCACCCGACCGAGATTGCCGCGGTCGTGGCGGCGGCCCGCGCCAGCCGGCCCGCGCGCCTGGTCGTCGCGTTCCAGCCCCATCGCTACACGCGCACGCGCGACCTGATGCGGGAGTTCGGCGTCGCGCTGGCCCAGGCGGACGAAGTCGTGCTGACCGACATCTACGCGGCCTCCGAGGACCCGATTCCCGGCGTGACCGTCGAGGCGCTGGCCGCCGCCGTCGACGAGCACCGGCCGACCCCGGCGCGCATCGTGCGTGCGGTGGCCGACCTGCCTGCAGCCGTGGCCGACCTGGCACGGCCGGGTGACCTCGTGCTGACGCTGGGCGCGGGCTCGATTGGCGGCGCGGCCGGCAGGCTCGTCGCCGAGCTCGAGCGGCGGCGCGCCGGAAGGGGAGAGGGCTGAGCCGTGCCTGTCGCCGCTCCCGCGGACAAGCGCTTCCGTCGATCGCACGTCAAGCCGTCCGGCCGGCGCAGCGCGCGCCTGCGGCACGCCTGGCTGGCCGTCCGCGTCGTCGCGCTGGCGGTCGTGGGGGCCTACGCCGCCTGGCGGGGGGTCTCGCTGGTGTCCGGCTCGCCGGCGCTTCGGGTGGCGCACGTCGCGGTGGAGGGTCACGAGCGCCTGTCCGCCGGGGAAGTGCTCGCGCTCGTCGAGGGCCTGCGTGGCCGCCACATCATCGGCCTCGACCTGGACGAGTGGCGGGATCGGCTGCGCTCGTCGCCCTGGGTGGAGGACGCGGCGCTCCGGCGCGTGTTGCCCTCCACGGTGGAGGTCACGGTGCGCGAGCGGCGGCCCATCGCCATCGGCCGCCTGGGCAGCGCGCTCTACCTGGTCGACGCGCGCGGCGTGGTGCTGGACGAGTACGGCCCCGCCTACGCCGACGTCGACCTGCCCATCGTGGACGGGCTGGCCGCGCCGAAGGGCCACGACGGGCTGGTCGACGAGGTGCGTGCCGCCCTGGCGGCGCGGGTCATCGCGGCGCTCGGCGGGCAGCCGGATCTGGCCCGCCGCGTGTCGCAGATCGACGTCAGCGACGCGCACGACGCGGTCGTGATGCTCGAGGGCGATCGCGCGCTGCTGCACGTGGGCGAGGAGGACTTCGTCGAGCGGCTGCAGCAGTACCTGGAACTCGGCGACGCGCTTCGCGAGCGCGTCGCCGACATCGATTACGTGGACCTGCGGTTCGCGGAGCGGCTGTACGTCCGGCCGGCGAAGGGCGCGGCCACCGCGCCCGCGTCGGCGCGTCGGTAGGGATGGAACGGAGGCAACGTGGCACAGCGTGATCGCTACGTGGTGGGACTGGACATCGGCACGTCCAAGGTGTGCACCGTCGTCGGCGAGACCACCGACGAGGGCGGCCTCGACGTCATCGGCATCGGCTCGGCCGAGTCGAAGGGGCTGAAGCGCGGCGTCGTCGTCAATCTCGAGGCGGCCGTGGACTCGATCAAGAAGTCGATCGAGGAGGCCGAGCTCATGGCGGGCGTCGAGATCGGGTCGGTGCACCTCGGCATCAGCGGCCCGCACATCAAGGGCTTCAACAGCCGTGGCGTCGTCGCCGTGGCCGGGAAGAACCGCGAGGTGTCTCGCGACGACGTGCGGCGCGCCATCGACGCCGCGCGCGCCGTGTCGCTGCCGGCGGGACGCGAGATCATCCACGTGCTGCCGCAGGACTTCGTCGTGGACGAGCAGGAGGGCATTGGCGCCCCCGTCGGGCTCACCGGTGCGCGCCTCGAGGTCAACGTCCACATCGTCACCGGCAGCCAGACCGCGACCCAGAACCTCGTCGCGTGCGTGAACCGCGCCGGCGTCGAGGTGAGCGACACGGTCATCAGCCAGCTGGCCGCGGCCGAGGCCGTGCTGACGCCCGACGAGAAGGAGCTGGGCGTCGCGCTGGTGGACATCGGCGGCGGCACGGCCGACCTCGCCATCTTCGAGCGCGGCAGCCTCTGGCACACGGCGGTCGTGGCCGTCGGCGGCGACCACTTCACCAACGACATCGCCGTCGGGTTGCGCACGCCGATCCCCGAGGCCGAGAAGGTGAAGCGGCGCGTCGGCTGCGCGCTGTCCGGCATGGTGGACGAGGACGAAACCATCGAGGTGGCCAGCGTGGGCGGCCGGCGCCCCCGCGTCATGGCGCGCCGCATCCTCTCCGACATCCTCCAGCCCAGGGCCGAGGAGCTGTTCCACCTCATCTGGGACGAGGTGAGCAAGGCCGGCTACGAGAAGTCGCTCAACTCGGGCCTCGTGCTCACCGGCGGCGGCGCCGTGCTCGAGGGCATGTCCGAGATCGCCGAGCAGATCTTCGACCTGCCCATCCGCCGGGGGGTCCCGGCCGGCGTGGGCGGCCTCGCCGACCACGTGGCGCATCCGGGCTACTCGACGGCAGTGGGCCTGGTGCGGTACGCGGAGCGACACCGGGCGCCGGCCGCCGCCGGCACGGGCGGCGGCGCGCTCACGCGTGTGATGGGGCGGTTGCGGACGGTGTTCAGGGAGTTCTTCTGAGGAGGCGCGATGGCGGACCTGTATGACAACGACGCGCTGCGGCTGACGCTCGAAGAGGGCCAGCGCGCGGGCGCGCGCATCAAGGTGGTGGGCGTCGGCGGCGGCGGGAGCAACGCCGTCACGCGCATGGTGCAGGCCGGGCTGTCGGGCGTCGAGTTCATCGTCGCCAACACCGACGCCCAGGCGCTGCGCGCCAACCCGGCGCCGATCAAGATCCAGATCGGCGCGAAGCTCACCAAGGGGCTGGGCGCCGGCGCGGACCCGACGGTCGGCCGCCAGGCCGCCCTCGAGGACACGGACGGCCTCATCCAGGCCCTGTCCGGCGCCGACATGGTGTTCGTGACGACGGGCCTCGGCGGCGGCACGGGCACCGGCGCGGCGCCGGTCATCGCGTCGCTCGCCACCGAGCTCGGGGCCCTCACCATCGCGGTGGTGACGCGGCCCTTCAAGTTCGAGGGCAAGAAGCGCCAGAAGCAGGCGGAGGCCGGCCTGGAACAGCTTCGCGAGGCCGTGGACACCGTCATCACGATCCCCAACGAGCGCCTCCTCTCGGTCATCGACCGCAGCACCAGCATGCTGGACGCCTTCGTCACCGCCGACGACGTGCTGCGACAGGCCATCCAGGGCATCTCGGATCTGATCCTGGTGCCCGGGCTCATCAACCTCGACTTCGCCGACGTGAAGACCATCATGTCGGGGATGGGCGTGGCGATGATGGGCACGGCGCAGGCCGAGGGACAGACGCGCGCCACCGACGCCGCCAACCGCGCCATCTCGAGCCCGCTGCTCGAGGACGCCTCGGTGGAAGGCGCCCGCGGCGTCATCATCAACGTGACGGGCGGTCCCGACATGGCCCTGATGGAGGTGAACGACGCGCTCACCATCATCCAGGAGGCCGCGCACGAGGACGCCAACATCATCTTCGGCGCCGTGGTGGACCCGCAGCTGCACGGCCGCGTGAAGATCACCGTGATTGCCACGGGCTTCGACCAGAGGGAAGCCGACCGGTCCGTGCAGTCGGCCTCGACGCTCCCGACGCCGGTGGACATGAGTGCCTACGCGCCGCCGGCCCGTGGCGTCACCGGCCCCCCGGCCGCGGAGCCGACGCCGTCGTTGTCCTCCAGGCTGACCATCGCGCGCCGGCCCGGGCTCGACCTGCCGCCCAGCCGGCCTCTGGCCCCGGCGGTCGGCCAGTCGGCCGGGACGCCTGCCGCCCCCGGCCACGACGACCTCGAGCTGAACAGCCCGCTCGACGTGCCGGCCTTCCTTCGCCGGGGTGAGGGGTAGCCTGCACCGGGGGGCCGGACAGGGCGGTGATACAGTAGAAACAGCCAGGGGACCTGCGAGCTGCGGCGCCGGTTCAGCGCCAGCTCGATGGTCCCCTGATCTGTTGATGAACCTCCGGCAGCAGCGCGACAACGCACAACGCACCCTCTCACGCGAAGTGGGCTACATCGCCAAGCCGCACGCCAACCGGCTGCGGGTGGCCCTGGCATTCCCCAACACCTACTTCGTGGGCATGTCGAATCTCGGCTTCCAGACGCTCTACCGGCTCTTCAACCAGCGGCCCGACACGGTGTGCGAGCGCGTCCTGCTGCCCCCGAAGCAGGAGCTGGCAGCGCTGCTCGAGTCCGGTACGCGGCTGGTGACGATCGAGTCGCAGACGCCGGTCCGCGACTTCGACGTGCTCGCGTTCTCCGTGTCGTTCGAGTGGGACTACACGAACGTCCTGACGATGCTGCGCCTGTCCGGCCTGCCGCTGCGGGCGGCAGACCGCGACTACACCTATCCGCTGGTCGTCATCGGCGGCGCCGTGACGTTCGTGAATCCCGAGCCGCTGGCGCCGTTCGCGGACGTGATTGCCGCCGGCGAGGGCGAGGTACTGGTGCCCCGGCTCGTGGAGGCCTGCGGCACGCCGTCCCGCAGCGGGCTGCTGCGGCGCCTGTCCGGCGAGCGCGGCTTCTACGTGCCCTCGTTCTACGACGTGGAGTACGGCGCGGACGGCACGATCACGCGGTATGTCCCACGCGAGGGCACCGGCGCGCCGGCGACCGTGCGGAAGGCCGCGCTCAAGACGACCGAGGCGTGCGACCCGCCTGCGACCAGCATCTTCACACCCGACACCGAGTTCGGGTCGCGTTTCCTGGTGGAGGTGGTGCGCGGGTGCGCGAACCTCTGCCGTTTCTGCTGGGCCGGCTACAACTACCTGCCGGTGCGCGCGTTCCCGGCCGATCGCATCCTGCAGCTGGCGCGGGAGGCGCGCCCCCATGCCTCGCGCGCGGGCCTCGTGTCCATCGCCCTGTGCGATCACCCGGAGATCGAGCGCATCCTGCGCAGCCTGCAGGCGATGGGCTATTCCATCAGCCCCGCCTCGCTGCGGCTGGACGACCTCACGCCGACGATCGTGTCGTTGCTGAAGGACAGCGGCGAGCGAACGCTGACCATCGCCCCCGAAACCGGATCGGACCGCCTGCGGCGGGTCATCAACAAGACGATGACCAACGAGGAGATCCTCGCGGCGGCCGAGCTGATCTTCGAGAGCGGCATCGAGAACCTGAAGCTCTACTACATGGTCGGGCTCCCGACCGAGACGGACGAGGACCTGGTGGCCATCCGCGACCTCACCGTGCGGCTGCGGGACGTGATGGTGAAGCATGCCCGGACGCGAGGCCGTCTCGGCCGCATCGTGGGCAGCGTGAACCCGCTGGTGCCCAAGCCCGGGACCGCGTACCAGTGGACGGCCATGGAGCGGGCCGACGCCATCGAGCGGAAGATGAAGCGGTTGCGCACGCTGGTGTCCGGCCTCGACAACGTCTACTTCACCCTCAAGAGCGAGCGGCATTCCTACTACCAGGCGCTGCTGTCGCTGGGCGACCGCCGCCTTGCGCCCGCCCTCGAGCTGGCCGAGCGCAACGGCGGGCAATGGCGCCAGGCCGTGAGCGAGGCCGGGCTCGACGGCGACTTCTACATCCACCGCGATCGGTCGAAGGACGCGGTGCTGCCGTGGGACATCATCGACGGCGGCATGAAGGCAGCCTTCTTCCGGGCCGAGCTGGAGAAGGGCGCCCGCGCCGAGTGGACCCTGCCGCCGAAGCGCGCGAAGGACAACACTCGGCTGCTCACGCTGATCAGTTGAGGGCATTGTTTTTCACCGGTGTCGTGAGCGCGCGGGGCGGCGGGCCGGTCGACGCCCCGCCGCTCCCCGGTTCCTCCGTATCCCCCGCGCGGCCGGGCACCTGTCGCCTACCGGCAACTGAGCACCCGCCGCCGGCCGGCCAGTCAACTGCTGACGGCCACCTGCGCCTCGAACTCCGCGTATGCGTGGAGGATGACGTCGCGCACGCGATCCTGGCTGCCCGAGTCGTCCATCGGGCGAAGCAGCGCGAAGGTCCGGCGCTCGCCGTTCACCGAGTAGGCCCGTGACGGAAAGGTGACGTTGCGCCCGGTGCCGGTGCGGCGCTCCCAGACCGCGAAGCCCACGAGCTTCATCCCCTGCAGGTCGCCCCCCTCGAAGTGCAGTTCGGCGTCGGCCAGCTTGCCGGCGGGGTTTCCCTTGTCGTTCGGTGTGATCTTGACCACCATGATGCGGCTCTCCAGTCCGGCGCCGCGCGACGCGGCGCCCGTTAGCGTTCGTGACCGGGCCCTCGCGCGGGCCCACCGCTTCCCGCATCAAGAGCGGTACCAGCCTGAGGCGCCCGTTTTTCGGCGATCATGCGAGGAGACGTGATGGGCGATGACAACGGCGGTTTCCAGGCGACAGCGCCGCCCCCGGGGGAGCCTCCGGCGCCGGCTCCTGTATTTCGTTGGGCCCGCGAGACTTGGGGATACGTGCTGCGGTGCGTGCCGCTTGTCGGGAGCGCGCAACACGTGTTTACGTCCGCGCAACCGGCGTTACCGCTGGGCCCCGCCGATCGTGCGAGTCCGGGAGCCGCCGTCGCGCGCGACAGCGACGAGGCATGGGCGCTCGTGGCCTCGTCGGTCGGGGCGGCACCGGCGAAGGTCCGGCGCGTCCGGCAGGTACACGGAAACCTCGTCCGCGTGCTGGCACGGGATGCCGGGCGGGATGCGCGCCCGGATGCCAGGCCCGACGGCGATGCCCTGGTTTCCAACGCCTCCGGCCTGGTGCTGGCGGTGCTGGTGGCCGACTGCGTGCCCATTCTCATGGCCGATACGCGAAGCGGCGCGGCGGCGGCCGTCCACGCGGGATGGCGGGGCACGTGCGCGGGGATTGCCGCGGCGGCTGTCGCGCGCATGGCCGAATGCTTCGGGACGCGGCCCGCGGACCTGGTGGCGGCCATTGGCCCGAGCATCGGGCCGGACGACTACGAGATCGGGGAGGCCCTGCTGGCCGACTTCGCGGCGGCGGGACACGGCGAGGCCACCCGTGCGAGGTGGTTCCGCCGAGGTGGTCCGGGCGAGCGGTGGCACCTGGACCTCTGGCAGGCGAACCTGGATCAGCTCGTCGCCGCCGGCGTGCGCGCGGCGAACGTCCACGCGTGCGGGCTGAGCACGTTCCGCCACCCGGCGTGGCTGGAGTCCTACCGGCGGGACGGCGCGCGCGCGGGCCGCATGGCGGCGGCCATCATCGTGCCGTAGCCCCGTTCAGGTCCATGCCGAGGTTCGACAACCGGTCGGCCTCCTTGTTCTGCTCGCGGCGCACGTGCTCGAAGCGCACGTGGCCGATGTGCATCACCAGCAGGCACGCCTGCTTGTAGAGCGGCAGCAGGCCCTCGTTCTTGACGCGGTAGTTGCCGCGCATCTGCTCGATGAGCAGCTGCGAGTCGCCGCGCACGAGGAGCGAGTCCGCGCCGTGATCCACGGCCCACTGGAGGGCGGCGATGAGGCCGTGGTACTCCGCGACGTTGTTGGTGGCGCGGCCGAGCGCGCCGTGCAGCTCCGCGAGGACGTCGCCCGCGTCACCCACGATGTAGGCGCCCCATCCGGCGGGCCCGGGGTTGCCGCGGGCCCCCCCGTCGAAGTAGGCGGTGATCACGAGTGGCCGGAGGCGGCCGGCGACTGGGGGGCGCTGGTCGTGGACGCGTGCTCGCCGGGCTCCGGCGGCACGAAGTAGAGAATGCGCTGGCACGAGTCGCACTGGACGATATCGTCGTTCCGGACGACGGACTGGAAGACCATCGGGCGCAGCCGCACCTGGCACACCACGCAGCGCTCCTTCTCGGCCCGGGCCATGGCCTGGCCGTTGCGGGCCCGCGCGACCTTCTCGAAGGTGGACACGAGCCGTGGGCTGATCTGCCCGACCAGGGCCGCCCGTTCGATGGCCAGGGCCTTCAGGGCGTCCTCGCCTGCGGCGCGCTCGGCCTCGATGGCCCTGCGCTCGGCGGCGATGGCCCCTTCGGCGGCTTTCAGGTGGGCCTCCGCGGCCTTCAGCGCGGCCGCGAGCTCGTCGGCGCGCATCATGATTTCCAGCGTGCGGCTCTCGAACTGGTCGATCTCGGCCTTCACCGCCGCCATCTGGTGCTGCATGGCATGGAACTCGGTGTTGGTCTTCACGGCCATCGACTGTTCCTTGTACTTCTCGAGCCGCTGCTGCGAGGCGAGCAGGTCCTTGTCCGCGGTCCGCCTGGCCGCCTGGTTGTCGGCGGCGGCCGCCTTGGCGGCCTCCAGGCCGGCCCGCGCGTCGGCGAGCTTGGCGTCGAGCGCCGCGATGCGCTCGGGGGCCGCCGCGACGACGCGCCGGGCCGCGCCGGTGCGCGTTTCGATGTCTTGGAGGTGAATGAGGCGCTCGAGGTCGGGCAGCATGCGGGAATCTGGTCAGAGTGTAGTGCAAAAAGGGCGGCCCGCCCGCGGCCGCCGCCCGAGCGGCACCCGCCTCACTTCCGCCTTCGCACTTCCCACTCCCGACTTCTCACGTCGGACTTCTCGCTTCTCACTTCCGCGAAGGGGGAATGGGCCCACCTGGATTCGAACCAGGGACCAACCAGTTATGAGCCGGCCGCTCTAACCGCTGAGCTATGGGCCCGCCTTCGCTGCGTCGCCGCCACGGCGGGCACGCCCGCCGGAGGTGGCCTACGAGCGGCCCTCGAGAAACGCGCGCAGCTTGCGGCTCCGCGAAGGGTGGCGCAGCTTCCGGAGCGCCTTGGCCTCGATCTGGCGGATGCGCTCCCTGGTGACCGCGAAGTTCTGGCCCACTTCCTCCAGCGTGTGCTCGCTGCCGTCGCCCACGCCGAACCGCATCTTGATGACCTTTTCCTCGCGCGGGGTGAGGGTCTTCAGGACCGACTCGGTCTGCTCCTTCAGGTCGAGGTTGATGACCGCTTCCGACGGCGACACCGCCGAACGGTCCTCGATGAAGTCGCCGAGGTGCGAATCCTCCTCTTCGCCGATCGGGGTCTCGAGCGAGATGGGCTCCTGCGCGATCTTGAGGACCTTGCGCACCTTGGAGACGGGGATGTCCATCCGCCGCGCGATCTCCTCGGAGGTCGGCTCGCGGCCCAGCTCCTGCACCAGCGCCCGCGAGGTGCGAATCAGCTTGTTGATGGTCTCGATCATGTGGACCGGGATGCGGATGGTCCGCGCCTGGTCGGCGATGGCCCGCGTGATGGCCTGGCGGATCCACCACGTCGCGTAGGTCGAGAACTTGTAGCCGCGCCGGTACTCGAACTTGTCCACGGCCTTCATCAGGCCGATGTTGCCCTCCTGGATGAGGTCCAGGAACTGCAGGCCGCGGTTCGTGTACTTCTTGGCGATGGAGACGACGAGGCGGAGGTTCGCCTCGACCAGCTCCTTCTTCGCCTGCTCGGCCTGCGCCTCGCCGCGCATGATGACCTCGAGCGTGTGGCGCAGGTGATCCACGCTCTCCTCGAGGTCGTCGGTCTTCTGCTTGATCTCGGCGGCCAGGTCCTTCCGGCGCTTCTCGAGCGTCCTGCGCTCCTCTTCCTTCAGCTTCGGCCGGCGGTTCTTCGCCGCCAGCGTCTTCTTCAGGTTGTCGAGCTCGCGCTGCATCTTCGACACGCGCTCGACGATCTCCTTGACCTCCTCGACGAGGCGGCGCTTCACCGGCTCGGTGAACTCGATCCTGCGGATGAGGCGCGAGAGCTCCACCTCCGCGCGCATGGCCTTCCACCGGGCCCGGCGGTACTTCCGCTTCTCGGACTTCGGCACCGCGGCCAGCTTCTCGTCCAGCTTCTCGACGGTCAGGCGCGCCTTCCGCACGCCGTCGACCTCGCGGAGGAACTTCTGTGCGCGCTCCTCGATGCGATCGTCGGTGATCTCCTCGTCGTTGAAGATGACCAGCTCGCGGATGGTGCGCTCGCCGTTCTTGAGCGCCTCGCCCATGCGGATGACCGCCTTGGCGATGGCCGGCATGCGCGAGATGGACTTGATGACCGAGAGCTTGCCCTGCTCGATGCGCTTGGCGATGGCCACCTCGCCCTCGCGGGTGAGCAGCGGCACCGTGCCCATCTCGCGCAGGTACATGCGCACCGGGTCGTTCGTCTTGTCGAGGGCGCCCGGCGTGAGGTCGAGCTCCATGCCCTCCTCGCCGGCGGCCGGGCCCTCGCTGCGCTCCATCCCCTCGCGCTCGCGGTAGCCCTTCTCGGAGTCCACCAGGTCGATGCCGGCGGCCCCGAACACGCTCATGAGCTCGTCCAGGTCTTCCGGCGACGCGGTGAGATCCGCGGGCAGCAGATCGTTGACCTCGTCGTACAGGAGGTATCCCTTTTCCTTGCCGATGATGATGAGCTGCCGTACTTCGTCGAAACGATCTTCGAGGGACAAGGGTCCACCCTCCTGCGGAGATGACTGCGCACGCCTGGAAAAAGGCGAAGCCATGTATTGTAGCCCGGATTAGTGGCTCTCGGGGCCCAGCCGCCGGCCGAGCTCCAGCTTCCGCTGGAGCAGCGCGAGCAGATCCTCACCCCGTTCGCCGCGTTCCTGCAGGCGGTCGATCTCGCGCTGCACCGCGGCCAGCTGGCGCTCGTGCTTCAAGCGCTTCAGGGATCTCACGGACGACTCCGCATTCAGGACCGGCGCGGAGGCTTCCGAGGCGATGGCCGCGAGCCGTTGGGCCTCCTCCATACTTAGACGCTCCATGAGGATGTTTGGGGCCTCGGCCGGGTCCGCCACCGAGAGCCCGCGGGCCATGCGCAGCAGCCCGGACGAGCTAAGTCCTTCCAGGTCATCGTCTTCCAGTGTGCGAATCCACGGGAGCACCTCGGCCGGCTGGTGGATGAGCCCCCACAGCAGGCCGCGCTCGGCCCCGCGAAGCTGGCCGGACAGCGTCGGCACCCGGGCCGCGGGCAGCTCGGTCTTGCGGGCCGCCGCCGCCTTCCTGATCTCGGCCCGGACCACCTCTTCGGTGACCCTGGCCTTGTGCGCGAGGCGGTCGGCGAACTGGTCCCGCGCGGCCGGATCCGGAATGCGGGCCGCCACGCCGAGCATCGTGCGCAGGAATTCACGCCGCGGCTCGTCACGGCTCAGGTCGTGGCCGGCTGCGGCGCGCTCCAGCAGGTAGTCGAGGTAAGGCTTCGACTGGCGGAGCTGCTGGACGAAGCCCTCGCGGCCGCGCTTCTGGAGGAAGGTGTCCGGATCCTCGCCCGCCGGCAGCTGGACCACGTTGACGTCGAAGCCTTCCGAGACCAGCAGCTCCGAGCTGCGCTCGGCCGCCGTTTGGCCCGCGCTGTCGGGGTCGTAGCAGAGGACAGCCTTGGGCGCGAACCGCCGCAGCTGCTGGGCCTGCCCCTGCGTGAGGGCGGTCCCGCAGGTGGCCACCACCGGGAGGCCACCCGCCTGGAAGACCTGCGCGAAGTCGAAGTAGCCCTCGACGATGATGGTGAAGCCGGCCTTGCGGATGTCGGCCTTCGTAAGGTTGAGGCCGTACAGCGTGCGCCCCTTGGTGTAGATGGGCGTCTCGGGCGAGTTGAGGTACTTGGGGATCTGGTCCTTCTCCATGGCGCGGCCGCCGAACGCCACCACCGATCCGCTGTCCCTCGCGATCGGCACCATCAGCCGGTTCCTGAACCGGTCCACCTCGCTCCCATCGTCACGGCGGCTGACGAGGCCGCTGGCGAGCACGAGGCCCGGCGCGAAGCCCGCCTTCAGGAGTCGCTGCCGAAGGACGTCCCGGCCGGGCGGAGCGTAGCCGAGCTGCAGCCGCTCCACCGTCTGATCGGAAAGGCCGCGGTCCTTCGCGAGGTACTCGCGGATGCGCGCCGCCTGGGGCAGCGCGAGCTGCTCGCGGAAGTACGCCGTCGCCACTTCGTGAATCTTCAGCAGCGACTCGCGCTCGGCGGCGCTGTCGCGCGCATCGCCCGACTCCATCTCGGGCACCGGGATGCCGAAGCGCTGCGCGAGGTGCCGCACGGCGTCCTGGAAGCCGAGCTGCTCCTGCAGCTCGATGAACTTGAACACGTCGCCGCCGACGCCGCAGCCGAAGCAGTGGAAGAACCCCCGATCGCGGTTGACGTTGAACGACGGCGTCTTCTCGCCGTGGAAGGGGCAGAGGCCCTTGTAGCTGGTCCCGGCCTTCCGGAGCGACACGTAGTCCGAGATGACCGTCACGATGTCGGCGGCCGACCGGACCTCGTCGATGAAGGGCTGGGGAAACTTCACGGGCGGATCACCCGATCATACGCCGCCCTCTCGCCGGCCCCTGCCGACCCGACGTGCGCCCACCGTGTATAGTCGGTCGAGCTTCCCTGGAGGACTCTGCGATGCATCGTTACACTCCGTCGGCGATTGCTCGGATCGTGCTCGCGGGACTTTGCGTCGTGTGGCCATCCGCGGCCAGCCCCGCACGGGCCGCGGATATCGCCTTCGCCTACCTGATCCACAACGGATGGCCGTCCCTGGTGGCCAGCCAGTACGTCCGCACCGATCACCAGCTGACCAGCTGGTCGGCCACTGGCGCCCTGCACCCCATCGTCAGCGGCCAGAAAGGCCCCGTCCAGGGGACGGCCCTCATGACCGGCTGGAGTCAATCGGTCGCGGATCCGTACTTCGCGTCGATGGGGCCGTTGTCGGTCCTCATTACCCTCGACTTCGGCGGATTCCGGGCCCACCTCGGGATGTTCGACACGCCGTCAGGTCCGCAGACCACCATTGGTGTCGTTCACGATACGGGGCTGCCCGATCCGGCACTGTCGGGCGTCTGGGCCATTGGCAACGGCGCGGGGATTGCCGGCGGCACGGCCAGCGACCTGATGGTCTTCGGGGTCGTGCACGTCGGGACGCCGCAGTACCAGGGCATCGTACCCTTGCCCATCGCGCCCTACTTCCCCGGGCCCCCGGGGCCGCCGCCGGCCACGGATCCGGAGCCGCTCACGACCTATGTGCAGCCCTCGGGCCACCGCGTCGGCTCGTTCTACGGCACGGCCCAGGGGCCCCTGCGCACACGCACGCGCTGGGACGACAGCACGAACGGTCAGGTCAACGGGAGCTCGATGCTCGTGATGCACTACGGCGGCAGCGACTACGTGATCCTGGCGTGCACGAAACTGGCGACGGATTCGTACGACGACGACGGGTCGCTGGGCCGGTGTTCGCTCTCGGGTACCGGTCCCACGCTGTCCCGCCTCACCGGCCTGCTCGGCGGGGTCACCGGCTGGTGGAACCTCCAGTTGCAGCCGTTCATCGCGCCGTGACACGCCACGGGCGACGGCCGCGTCGCGCGGGGGGCGATGCCCATCACGAGTCGGCCTTAGTTTCGAAACGCCGATCCTGAGTCCACGAGCCCCGCACCGCGAGTACTGCACCCAAAGCCGATGTTTTGGGTCCATTACCAAAGCTACTTTGCCAAGTTGGCCCTTTCTGGGGCAGGATCATCAGCACCGATATGGGTCGACACGCTACTTTGGCCTTGAAAAGAACGGTTTCGCCAGC
>CAUJDN010000042.1 GCA_963169195.1 Acidobacteriota bacterium
GGCCAGCGGCTATCGCCCGGAGGCGGCCAGCACGACCGGCCGCCGATCGACACCGCCTTTCTCCGCGCGCAGCACGACCGTGGCCTTCGTCCCGGGTGGGGCCGCCACGCGCCACTCCGCGCGGTAGAGGCTCTCGTGCGGGCCGCCGCGATTGCCGCGGAGGAACGGGAAGCGCACCACGGGCGGCGCGGGCGTCCCGGCGCCACCTGCCAGCTCGAGCGACGCCGTGACCGGCACGGCCAGCGTCGTCAGGCGGGCCTGCTCGGTCGAGGTGTCGAGATAGCCTTCGTTCACGACCGTGGCCGTCACCTTCCACGCGCCGCCATCCGCCGGCGTCACCTGCACGTCGCGAATCTTCACGTGCGGCGTCAGCAGCGCCCGCACGATCGCGAAGCGCGCCTGGTCGACGGCCACCCGCTCGAAGTACGGGCCCGGCGGCGGATTGCGCGGGAAGTAGCGCGTGAACCCGCCGAGCTCGACGCGGCCGAGCGTCGGGTGCTCGAAGGCGCGCCAGTGCACGAAGCCCTCGCCGCCCAGGTCGGGGTGCCCCGTGCGCGCGTCGAGCCACCGGAGCACCGCCGCCTGCACGTCGGGCCGGTTGTAGCGTCCGGGAATGGCGAAGAGCGGCTTGTCGCGCGGGATGTCGTCCCATCCCGCCTCGTTCAGGAACGGCTCCATGGTCCAGAGCTCGGTCGTCGCGGCGAAGAGACCGGCATGCACGTACGCCCAGTCGATGAAGACCCCATGGCGAACGCCCGGCTGCTCGTCGGGCGGCAGACCGGGCTGGATGTCGGTGAAATCGTTGTAGACCGAGGCGGCCGGGTAGCCGGTGATGGCCGCGCCCTTCGCCAGCACCGCCTGGTAGTCGTGCAGGTCCTGCACCGGGAAGCCGGCGTCGGGCCGGGCGGCGTACGGCCGCAGGTGCACGCCGCTCGTCGTGTGGAACGACTCGACCATCGAGATGTGGGGCCGGCCGAGAATAAACTCCACGAGCCGGCGGCTGTTCGGCTCCTGGAGCGGATAATCGCCTTCCCCGCGGAACCGGCCGTCGTCCGAGGCCCAGAAGGCCGGGTAGTTGCGGTTGGTGATGAACCGGGTGTGCGGGGGATCCTCGTTGAGGCGGCCGTCGCCGTCGTTGTCGAGGCCCTCCTCCATCACGCGGTAGAACGGCCCCACGGTATCGGAGGGCCTGCGCCGCACCAGCACACGCGCGTCGCGCCCGTAGGGCGTCCAGTCGCCGTCGGGGTCCGGCACGCGCATCTGCAGGATCTGGCCGTCGCCGTTCACGTCCTCGGAGCCATCCTCGCCCTTGCGGCCGTCGCCGTCCGCGTCGCGCTGCCCGGGCGCCCGCGCCGGGTCCCAGTCGACGCGGCCGGTCATGTAGGCTTCGGCGCCGTCCGGGTTCGCGCGCTGGACGATGTAGACGACGCGCGTGTCGATGAGGCGCGTGATGTCGGCATCGGTGCCGTAGCGCGAGAGCAGGTAGTGGGCGAGGTGCAGCGTGACCTCGCCTCCCATCACCTCGGTGTCGTGCTGGTTGCCGTCGAAGTAGACGGCCGGCTTCTCCGCGGACGGGCCGGTGTCCTGGTTGCCGACCTCCAGCACCCACATCTCGCGGTCGCCGGCGGCGCTGCGACCGAGCGAGGAGAGGCGGGCCAGGCGCGGGTAGCGTGCCGCCAGTCCCTGCAACAGGGCCGTGGACTCGGCGTACGAGTGGTAGCGGAACGCGTAAGGCGTCTCGGGTCGCTGAGCTGCGGAGATCGTGGCCAGCGCAAGGGCGCCGGCGACCACCAGGCGTGCGTAGGTCATGGCGCCGCCAGTGTCTCCCGGGCGGGAGGGATGCGCAAGGGCGGGGGTCCGCCGCGGTCGCGCCGGCGCGCCTCGGGGTGGGCTCACTGGCCCATCGCCGCCTGCCAGTTCACGGCCCCCGGGATGGTTGGTCCGGCTGTGCTAATCTGGTCAGCATGACCAGTACTACCAAAGTGCCGGGGGGAGGTCGCGGGCGGCGCGGGCCGCGCACGGGTCGCTGGCAGTTGCAGCACGCCAAGGCCCGGTTCAGCGAACTGGTACGACGCGCGAAGCACGAGGGGCCGCAGGTCGTGACGGTCCACGGCCGCGAGGAAGTGGTGGTCCTGGGTGCCGACGAGTTTCGGCGGTTCGCGGGCGAGCGGACCGGGCAGGCGCTCGTCGAGGCCATGCGGCGCTCGCCCTACCCCTCACCCCGGATTGAGCGCGCGCGGACGCCGATGCCGGTTCGCGCGGTCGACCTGTGACGCCCTGGCTGCTGGATACCAACGTGCTGTCGGAGCTCCGGCGACGGAAGCCCGACGCCAGAGTCGTGCGGTTCGTCGAGGAGCAGCCGCTGGAGATGCTCTACATCAGCACGGTCACCTTCGCTGAGATCCGCTTCGGCATCGAACTGGTCGCCGACGCCCGCCGTCGGGCCGAGCTGGAGGCGTGGCTGGCGCACGAGATTCGACCGCTGTTCGCACAGCGTGTGCTCGACGTGAGCGAGGATGTCGTGTTCAAATGGCGGCTCCTGGTCGAAGACGGCAGAACATCGGGGCACACCTTCTCGCAACCCGATCTGTTCATCGCCGCGACGGCCCTGCATCACGGGCTGACCGTCGTCTCGCGCGACACCCGGGAGTACGAACTGGCGCGCGTGCCCGTGTTCAATCCCTTCGCACCGTGACGCCCGGCCGTGGCGCCTGCAGCAGCGCCGGCCAGTTGACGACGAGCGCGATGTGCTGGCGGTCGACGGGGGCCCCCGTGGGCTTCACCACCAGCAGACGCTGGCCATCGGGCGAGACGGCATACGACCAGCCGGGCGTGTCCACGAACTCGGTGTCGAAGACCTGCCGCGGCGGATCCGGATCCCACCGGAGCGAAGGCTCCGTCCGCACCCGCGTCGCGTACCAGCGGCGCCCGACGCGATAGAACACTTCGCCGCTGGCCAGCCACAGCGGCTCGATGCCGCCCCCGTGAGAGACCTGGCGCACGACCTTGCCGTCCGGGAGCGAGCGCACATAGATCTCGTTCGTGCCGGTCTCGTCGGACACGTAGGC
>CAUJDN010000043.1 GCA_963169195.1 Acidobacteriota bacterium
CAACCGGCCACCCGGATCGACCGTCCAACACACCATGCGCGCCGATCTCGCCGCCGCCATCCGCGCCCTGCACGCCTCGAAGACCTTCACCCTCGTCGCGCTCGTGGTCCTCGCGCTCGGCATCGGCGCCAGCACGGCCATTTTCTCGGTCGTGGATGCCGTGGTGCTTCGTGGCCTGCCGTTCGACGAGCCCGACCGCCTCGTGGCGGTGGGCGAGAAGCGGCCGCCTCCGGCCGAGCCGGATCCGGCGCGCGACCCGTCCGCGCTCAGCACCGTCGCGCCCCAGAACTACCTGGACTGGGCCGCCCGGCAGGACGTCTTCGAGTCGTTCGCCGCGACCGCCGGCGCCAGTTACACCCTCTACGAGCCCGGCACCGAGCCCGAGGACCTCCGCGCGCTGCGCGCGACCGCCGACGTGTTCCGGGTGCTCCGCATCGCGCCCGCCATCGGCCGGCGCTTCACCGCGGAGCACGAAGTCGAGGGCCGCAACCACGTGGTCGTGCTCAGCGACTCGCTGTGGCGCCGCCGCTTCGGAAGTGACCCGGCCATCGTCGGCAAGACCATCCCGCTCGAAGGGAACCGCTACGAGGTGATCGGCGTGATGCCCCCGGACGTCACGTATCCGATCGGCTCGGCGCGCGCCTCCGATCTCTACGTCCCCTACGTGGTTCCCCCCGACGAGCGCGTGCGCAAGCCGGACTGGATCAGCATCTACCTGCAGACCATCGGCCGCCTGAAGCCCGGCGTCTCCCTCGAGCAGGCGCAGGCGCGCATGGACCAGATCGCCGCGTCGCTGCAGGCCGAGCACCCGGAGTGGAACAAGGATTCGCTCGCCGGCGTCCGCCCCCTGCGGGATCACATCGTCGGCGCGCGGACGAAGGCATGGATGCTGATGCTGCTGGGCGCGGTGGGCATCGTCCTGTTGATTGCGTGCGTGAACGTGGCCACGCTGCAGCTGGCTCGCGCGACCGCGCGCGAGCGCGAGGTCGGTGTGCGCGCCGCGCTCGGCGCCGGGCGCTGGCGCCTCATCCGCCAGCTCCTGGTCGAGAACATCGTCCTGTCACTGGCGGGCACGGCGCTGGCCGTGCTGCTGGCCTGGTGGGGCGTGCAGGCGCTGAAGGGCTCCATGCCCGATGGCGTGGCGCGGGTCAGCGCCATCGCGCTGGACCTGCGTGTGCTGGCCGTCGCCGCCCTGTCGGCCATCGTCACCGGCGCGCTCTTCGGCATCGCCCCGGCCCTTCACCTGTCGAAGCCCGATCTCACCCACGCCCTGAAGGAAGGGGCGCGGGGCACCGTCGGCGCGGCTCGCCAGCGCCTCCGGGGGGCCCTCGTCGTCGCCGAGGTCGCGCTCGCGGTCGTGCTGCTCGTGGGCGCGGCGCTCTTCATCGGCAGCTTCGTCACGCTGATGCGCATCGAGCCCGGCTTCGACACGTCGAACGTGCTGACGGCGCAGGTGTTCCCGCGCTTCGACCCCAACCAGCCACCGGCCGACAACACCGCGAAGTTCCAGGAGGTCGTGGATCGCCTCACCGGCGCGCCCGGTGTCGAGCACGCGTCGTACGTGATCGGCGGCATGCCGCTCGGCACGGCCATGAGCTCTACCAGGCTCGCCCTTCCCGGCAGCGAGCCGGACCGCGAGAGGGGCGCGGTCAGCGTGCGGCGTGTCTCGCCCGAGTATCACCGGGCCCTGCGCATCCCGCTCCGCGCGGGACGGTTGTTCGAGCCGTCGGATCGCCTCGGCGCCCCGCTCGTCGTCCTCGTCAACGAGTCGGTGGCGCGGCGTGTCTTCCCCGGCCAGGATCCGCTGGGCCGCACCGTGATCGTGAACAGCGCGGATCGCACCATCGTCGGCGTCGTCGGCGATATCCATCAGACCGGCCTCGAGACCGATCCGCTCGCCGAGATCTACCTCCCGCTGCTGCAGGGCGGCCGCGGGGCCGGCGAGCTCGTGATCCGCACGATCGGCACCCCGTACGACGTACTGCCCGCCGTCAAGGCCGCCGTCGGCCAGGTCTTCCCCGACGTCCCCCTTCGCAACGTGCGGACCATGGAGGAGGTGCTGGAGCGCCGCGTGGCGCAGCGCAGGTTCAACATGCTGCTGATCGGGCTGTTCGGCCTGCTCGGCCTGGTGATCTCGGCCGTCGGCATCTACGGCACGCTCGCGTACACGGTTTCACAGCGCACGCGCGAGATTGGCGTGCGGATGGCGCTCGGCGCGTCGCGCTCGACGGTCGTCGGCATGGTGCTCAGGACCGCGGGCGGGCTGGTGGCCCTGGGGCTCGTGCTCGGCAGCGCCGGCGCCTGGGCACTGTCTGCAACGGCAAGGACGTTCCTGTTCGGCCTCGAGGCCACGGATCCCCGTGCCTACGTCGCGGCGCTCGCGGCCCTGGGGATCGCGGCCCTTGTCGCCAGCGTGATTCCCGCGCGACGCGCCGCGACGGTGGATCCGGTCGACGCCCTGCGGGCGGAGTGATCGAGGGCCCTTGCGGGTGGGGCGAAGGCCGCGGCCGGGCCGTCGTGCCGGACCTTCGCGGCCGGGATCATCGAGGGCGAGCGGCGGGGGCGTTCCGCGCCGTCTCGCTGAACCCCGCTCGCTGCGGCGGGTCACCGTAGTAGGCCCTGAAGCCGAGCGGCGTCGCCCATTCGCCGTTGTTCCGGTGCACCGCCCCCGGCACGAGATCCGCACGCCAGCGCAGGCCCTCCGGCGCCTTCGCGGCCAGCACCGCGCGCACGCGCGAGAAGCCCCCGGCCATCTCCGCGTTCTCCTTCGATCCCAGGCTCATGTAGAAGAACGAATCGAGCGCGGGTGTCGCGGCCAGGTAGTCCTCCAGCATCCCCGCCATGGCCATGTCGTCGCGCCACAGCGCCGGGCTGTGCGCGAAGCGCGCCTGAAAGAGATTCGGATCGGCCATCAGCGACCAGGCGACGAACAAGCCGCCACGCGAATGGCCCGCCAGCATCCGCTCCGAGGTGGTGCGATAGCGGCGCTCGATGTCCGGAATCAGTTCGGTCTTCAGGAACGCCAGGAACCGGTCCGCGCCTCCGCGCGGGCTGTCCTCGATGTCCACGTCCGTCGCCATCGTCGGCGGCGTGTAGTCGCGCTGCCGGCCTTCGCCGCTCACGTTCGGGATGCCAACCACGATGAGCGGTGGCATGAGGCCGATCCGCGCCATGAGCGCCGCCGTTGATGACGTGTGGACGTCCTGGGAGGACCCGTCGAGCACGTAGATGACCGGGTAGCGGCGCTCCGGATCGGTCTCGTAGCCCACCGGCAGGTGGACCAGGACCTCGCGATCCTCGTTCAGGACGCCTGACCGGAGCGTGCTGACGATGGTCCCCTCGGGGTACTCACCCTGTCCGAAGTACCAGCCCGCCAGATAGCCGGCCCCCGCGAGCGAGGCCAGCCAGAGTCCCGCCAGCGACGCGATGGCCTTCCAGGTCATGGAGCCATCTGACAGGCGCCGGCGGCGGAATGTTTCAGCCGAGAACCTACTATGATCCGCCCATGACAGGCCGATGCGCGTTCGCGATCCTCCTGGCCGCCGCCCTGTGCGGCACGGCCGGCTCCGCACAGCCCGCGGGTACCCTGCAGGTGACGCTCCTCGGCACGGGCAACCCGCGTCCCAGCCTGGAGCGCTTCGGGCAGGCCATCCTGGTGGAGGCCGGGACGCAGCGCATCCTCATCGACGCCGGCCGCGGCGCCGCGCAGCGGCTCTTCGAGATCGGCGCACGGGAATCGCTCGTGGGCATCGACGCGGTGTTCTTCACGCACCTGCACTCCGATCACGTGGTCGGCCTGCCGGACGTGTGGCTCACCAGCTGGGTGTTCGGGCGCGCGAAGGCGCTCGAGGTCGTGGGCCCGCCGGGCACGGCGGAGATGAGCGGCCACCTGGAGCGCGCCTTCGAATGGGACATCACCATGCGCGCGAAGGACGAAGGCTTCCCGCGCGAGGGCGTACGCCTGGCCGCGAGGAACGTGCAGCCGGGCGTGGCCTTCGACCGCGACGGCCTGCGCGTGACGGCGTTCGCGGTGGACCACGGCGGCGTGACCACGCCGGCGTACGGGTATCGCATCGGCTACCAGGGGCGCTCCGTGGCCGTGAGCGGCGACACGGTGAACTTCGAACCCATCGTGGACCACGCGAAGGGCGTGGACGTGCTGGTGCACGAGGTGATCAGCCCGGAAGTGGAGATGCGGCGCGCCCAGGTGCCGGACCCGGACGCGGTGAAGCGCATCCTCGCCCACCACACCAGCCCGGAGCAGGTGGGCGCCCTCTTCACGCGCATCAAGCCCCGCCTCGGCGTCTTCTCGCACATCGTCCCGTCGCCGACGACGGCGGAGGACCTCGTCGGTCCCGCCCGCCGCACGTATGCAGGGCCGCTCGCCATCGGCTACGACCTGATGACCATCGTGATCGGCGACACCGTGGACGTGTTCCCGCGCAGGACGCTCAGCGACAGGTAGCCGTGCCGAGGCCCGAAGGCCGGCAGCACAGCGGAAGGCGGAAGGACGAGGGCGATGCCACGTGCGCGACTGTTGACGATGGGGATGCTGGGCGTGGCCGTCGCGGCGGGCGCCGCGCAGGCGCAGCGGCCGCCGTTCGAGCTGGTGCAGCCGGAGCGCTTCGCGGCCTCCGGCGGCCAGCCGAATGCCTGGGCGGACTTCGACGGGGACGGCGACCTCGATCTCTTCGTGGGCTTCCGCCAGGACACGCCGAACCGGCTGTACCGGAACGACAGCGGCCGGTTCACCAACGTGGCCCTCGCGATGGGCGTGGCCGACGTGGCCGACACGCGCGCGGCGGCCTGGGGCGACTTCGACGCCGACGGCGACGCGGACCTCTTCGTCGGCTTCACGCGCAAGTCGAACCGGCCCGCGAAGCTCTATCGCAACAACGGCCGGGGCAGGCCGTTCACCGACGTCGCAGCCTCGATGGGACTGGAGTCGATCGGCGAGACACGGCAGCCCTCCTTCATCGACTACGACAACGACGGCGACCTGGACGTGTTCGTCGCCCTCCGCGACGCGCCGAACCGGCTGTTCCGCAACGACGGCCCGAGATTCGCCGACGTGGGCAAGGAACTCGGCGTGGACGATCCGCGCCGCACCGTCGGCGCCGTCTGGTTCGACTTCGACGTGGACGGGGATCTGGACGTCTTCGTCGCCAACCAGAACGGCGATCTGAACGGCCTGTTCAGGAACGACGGCGTGCGCTTCGTGGACGTCGCCGGCCCACTCGGCGTGGACGCGGCCGGCCGGGCGCCCACCTCGGGCAGCAACGGGCCCAGCGTCGCGGACTTCGACAACGACGGGGACCTGGACCTCTTCGTCGCCAGCTACGGGCCCAACTACTTCTATCGGAACGACGGCCCCGGGAAGTTCACCGAGATTGCAGCTGCGGTCGGCCTGGCCGGCGGAGCCCTGGCCACGCCCTCACGCTGGGGCGACTTCGACAACGACGGCAGGATCGACCTCTACGTCTCCTCCTATATCGACAAGCCCCTGAACGAGCGCGACTTCCTCTTCCGGAACGACGGCGGCCGCTTCGTGGACGTGATCCCCGAACTGCTCCTGAAACGCGGTGCCACGCACGGCATCCAGTGGGTGGACTTCGACGGCGACGGCGACCTGGACTTCTCGCTGGCCAACAACAACCCGAACGGCACGCACTCGCTCTATCGCAATCTGCTTCCCCCGACGGAGCATCGCGGTCGGTTCAGGTGCGGGTCCTGGACGCCCGCGGGCGCGCCACGAAGGCAGGCGCCGAGGTGCGTGTGTTCGCGGCGGGCACGCAACGGCTGCTCGGCATGGGCCTCGTGGACAGCGGCGGCGGATACTGCTCGCAGAACGTCATGCCCGTTCACGTGGGCCTGGGCACCAATGAACGCGTGGACGTCGAAGTGACGACGATGGGAAAGGACGGACGGCGGGTGACGCGCCTGGAGGGCATGGAGCCCGGAGCGGGCCGCGGAAGCGCCGTCAGCATCCGCGCGCGGTAAGGGCTACAGGTACGCGACCAGGCTGGCCAGCGCGCGACCCAGCGTCTCGGCGATCGCTTCGACCAGGGGCAGGACGCTGCTGTCGGCGGCCACCTCGGCCGCGACTTCCGGGTCGGTAACCAGCAGCCAGGTCCCGACGGCCACGACGGGCGCCAGGGTTGCGGCGAGAATGCCGGTCGATCACCATCGTCACCCGCGGCGGCCCGCCAGGCGTGTCCGCTCATGGGACGGGCGCGGGCAGGTGCGAACAGGTGCGGGCGGGTGCGGAGGCCGAGCACCCCTGGACCCTGCACCCTTGCACCCCTGCCCCCCTGGGTCCCCCTCAATGCGGCGACGCGGTTGCTTCTCGACATCCGTCTGTCATAGGATAAGCAACCTGGAGGTTGCACATGACCGCGTCCAGCACCGATCGCATTGAAAAGCGCGCCGTACTGAAGGCGCCCCGCTCGCGGGTGTGGCGCGCGATTGCCGACGCGGCGGAGTTCGGCACCTGGTTCCGCATGGCGTTCGACGGGCCCTTCATCGAAGGGCAGACCGTTCGCGGCCGCGTCACCTACCCGGGCTACGAGCACGTGGCCGGCGATCTCCAGATCGTGCGGATTCAACCCGAGCGCTACTTCGCGTACCGGTGGCACCCGTACGCCGTGGATCCCGCGGTGGACTATGCCGGCGAGCCCACGACGCTCGTGGAGTTCACCCTCGAGGACGCCGGGCCCCACACGGCCCTCACCATCGTCGAGTCGGGCTTCGACCAGATCCCGGCGCACCGGCGCGCCGAGGCGTATCGCATGAACGAGGGCGGCTGGGCTGGCCAGGTGACGAACATCACCGACTATGTCGAGACGGCGTGAGCGCACCCGGCGCGCGGTGGCGGAAGCTTCGCTGATCTTCGCGGCGCTGGGCGACCCGACGCGCCTCGGCGTGGTGGCGCGGCTGAGCGCCGAGGGGCCGCTGTCCATCACGCGACTCAGCGAGGGCGCGGGCGTCACGCGCCAGGCCGTCACCAAGCACCTCGAAACGCTGGCGGATGCCGGCCTGGTGCACGACGTCCGGGTGGGGCGTGAACGGATCTGGGAACTGGAGACCGGGCGGCTCGAGCTCGTGCGGCGCGAACTCGACCGGATCTCCGCGGAGTGGGACGCGGCCATCGGCCGCCTGAAGGCGTTTGTCGAGGAGGAGCGATGAGTGCAACCGTGCGACCCTTTCTGATGTTCGAGGGCCGGGCCGAAGAGGCGATGAACCTGTGGGTGTCACTGGTGCCTGGGAGCGAGATCCTCGAGATCACCCGCTGGGGCGCCGGCGGGCCCGGCAAGGACGGCACCGTGATGCGGGCCCGGTTCACCGTGGGCGGCCAGCCGGTGGAGTGCAGCGACAGTCCCATCTCGCACGGCTTCACTTTCACGCCGTCGTTCTCGTTCTTCGTCGACTGCGAGTCGAGGGAGCAGCTCGAATCGCTCTGGACGGCCCTCTCCGAGGGCGGACAGGTCATGATGCCGCTCGACGACTACGGCTTCAGCCAGCGCTTCGGCTGGTGCAGCGACCGTTTCGGGGTGTCGTGGCAGCTGAACCTGCCCTCACCATGAGGGCAGCGCGTCCGGCCGGCGCGCGCTGAAGACCTCGAGCGTGACGTCGTCCTCGAGGTTCATCACCACCGTGCGCGCCTCGAAGCCCGCCTCGCCCAGGACCTGCCGCCACTCGTTCCGGCTGAACAGCCCCTCGACGTGGCGATCGTGCTCCACGCGGACGCGGCCGTCGGCCTCGCGCAGCAGGAAGGCGTAGTCCGCGATGTACGTGTGGTCCGAGGGATCCGGATCCCATGTCCACTCCAGGTAGCGAAGGCCGCGCGGGCCGTCGTCGTAGCCGCCGTGCTCGGTGCCGGGCCGGAACGTCTCGCGCACGAAGTCGGGCGCCACAATCATGCCGCCGCCCGGGCGCAGGTGGAGAAAGGCGGTCTCGAGCGTCCGGTGCAGGTCTTCGAGCGTGGCCATGTAGCAGATCGCGTCGTGGATGAAGACGCGGTCGAATGTCGCGCCCAGCCGGACGCTGCGCATGTCGCCCTCGTGGTGGGCGCACTCCGGGTTGAGGCGACGGCTGTGCGCGAGCATGCCCGGGGAGAGGTCCACCAGCGTCAACTCGAAGTCGCGCTTCAGGTACGACGCGTTGTTGCCACCGCCCGAACCGAGCTCGAGCAGCGTCTGCGCGGGCTCGTCGCCGGCGTCCACCAGGCACCGGCGCCAGCCCTTCGATTCCACCTCGTACTCGAACGGCGCGGACAGCAGGGGCCACCACTCGGCCAGGGCGTCGTAGAGCTTGGGCATAGTGGATTGTCGCGCATCACTGGGGCCCCCAAGACCTCAAGACCCCAAGTCCCAGGTCCACCCTGTCCCCCCACGAGGACAAATCGGCTGGCCCGCTTCTTGCCCCGTCCTTCCGCAGGGGGGACAGGAAGATGCGGAAGATCGCCATCGCGGTCGTCATGATGGGAGCGTTGACCGTGCCGCTCGGCGCGCAGGGCCGCAGCGGATGGGGCGGCAGCGCCCGGGGAATTCCGACGGGGCAGCGGCCGCCGGCCGGGTCGTGTCGCGTGTGGTACGACGGCCGTCCGCCGGGGCAACAGCCCGCGCCGATGAGCTGCCGCGAGGCGGAACGCATCGCGTCGCGGAATCGCCATGCGACCGTCATCTACGGCGCACAAACCTACCCGGATCGCTATCCCTATCCGGATCGCTACCCGGACCGCTATCCCGATCGCTATCCCGATCGCTACCCGGACAACTCGCGGCGCGGCCCGTACGACAACCGCTACCCCGGCGGCGGCTACGGCGTGAACAGCGTGGCCTGGCAGAACGGCCACCGCGACGGCTACGAGAAGGGCGTCGAGGACGCGCGCGATCGCGACTCGTACGATCCGGTCCGTCACAGCCGTTACCGCAACGCGGATCGTGGCTACGACCGCCGCCATGGCTCGAAGGACCAGTACAAGCTGGTCTACCGCGACGGGTTCGAGGCCGGCTACGCAGAAGGCTACCGCCAGTATCGCGGCGATCGGCGCGGGGGCACGGGACGGCTCCCGTGGCCGTTTTGACCCCGGGGCCGGTGCTCCACGGCGGCGCTTTCCGGTCGCGAATGCGGGCCATCCGGGTTAGGGTTATGTCCTGAACGGAGGGGCCATGAACAGACGAACGATGATGACGACGCTCGCCGGCGGCGCGGTGGCCGTCGGATACGCGGGCCGCACGCACGCGGCGCCGGCGGCCGACGACAAGCTGCCGGTCGCCAGCGCGGCGGCCGCGAAGGACTTTCCCGGCGCCACGGAGCGACCGGATCCGAAGACCGACTACAAGGTCGTGTTCTCCGTGTCCGCGAAGGTGAAGGACGACGAGGTGCACCCGACGTTGAAGACGATCGGGCTGTACCTCAACACGCTCGCGAACAGTAGGGTGCCGGCGGGGAATCGGCACATCGCCGCCATGTTCCATCAGGGTGGCGGCGACGCGGTGTTCTCCAACGAGGTCTACAAGGCGCGACACAACGGGGTCGACAACCCCAATATCGCCGCGCTGAAGGAACTGCACGAGGCCGGCGTCGAGCTGCGCGTGTGTGGCCAGGGGCTCCTGGGAAAGAAGGTCGATCCGTCGCAGCTGTTGCCAGGCGTCCAGGCCGATCTCTGGGCGCTCGTGACCATGGTCAACCTGCAGGCGCGCGGGTACGTCCGGGTGGGTTGACCGCGGAGTGCGCGCGCACCCCCGGTCCGGCAGGATCACACCATTCCGCGGGGCGCCGGTGCTTCCCCTCGGATTGAGGCGTGCACTCCGCTACGATGACGGCATGGACAGACGACGCGCCCTCAGAACCGGCTTACTCGGCGCCATCGGCGCCACCGTCGGCGGCTGCGCCGCGCGCACCACGCCCGCCGCACGGGCGGCTGCGCCGGCCTCACGCCGTACCCCCGTCAGGCTGACGCCGCTGCGCGTGGCTCCGGAGCTCGTGATCCGATCCACGGTCGGCCTCCGGCCGCACCGTCCGCACGGCTTCGTTCTGCATGCCGAGAAGCTCGACGATCGGCTGCTCGTCCACAACTACGGCCACGGCGGCGCCGGCTGGTCGCTGTCGTGGGGCACCGGCACGCTGGCGGCCGACCTGGTGAGCGAGGCGGGGCACCGGCGCGCCGCCGTCGTCGGGTGCGGCATCGTTGGCATCGCGTGCGCCCGCCTGCTGCAGCGACGGGGCATCCAGACGACGATCTACGCGGCGGCCGTCCCGCCCGACACGACCTCGAACATGGCCGAGGCCGCGTTCACGCCGACATCGGGCCTGGTGGACTTCTCGCAGCGAACCCCCGAGTGGGAGGCGCAGTTCCGGAGGGCGGTCGAGATCAGCTACCGGCAGTGGCAGCTGCTGGCCAACCCGGCCATGGGCGTGTCGTGGGTGCACAACTACTCGCCGACCGAGAATGCGGAGGTGCGCGGTGGCATCTCGCTGCTGCCCGAGTCGGTGCAGGGGGAGCGGGAGGTGCTGGGCCCGGGCGAGCACCCGTTCGCCTCGACCTATGCGGTGCGCCGGCGCGACATGCGCTTCGAGCCCTCGATCGCACTCGACGCGCTGCTGCGCGATTTCATGATCTTCGGCGGCCGTCTCGAGGTGCGCCGCTTCCAGTCGAGGGCCGATCTCGGCCGGCTCGACGAACCGGCCATCGTCAACTGCACGGGGCTCGGGTCGCGCGATCTGATGGGCGACATGGCGCTGGTGCCGCTGAAGGGCCAGCTGCACGTGCTGGCTCCGCAGCCCGGCGTGGACTACTCGACGACGGGCGGCCTCAAGCTCGACATCGAGAGCCCGGGCGGCTTCCTCTACATGATGCCGCGGCGCGACGGCATCGTCCTGGGCGGCACGTCGGAGCGCGACGTCTGGACGCTCGAGCCCAACGAGGCGGAGCGCGAGCGCATCCTGCGGCGGCACACCGAGCTGTTCTCGTCGATGCGGACCACGTGATGACGGGCTCGGCCGGCCGCGCGCGCCGCCGGCTCAATCCGTCGAACGTCCATCCATCGAATCACGCGATCACGCTGGCTCCGGCACGGCAGCCGCTGCCCGGATCCCTCGCCGTGTGTGATACAGGGGTCGGGTCAGCCGGCGTCGTCACCTGACGGCGGCGACGGCAGCATCTCGAAGCCCTGTTCGCGAAAGTGCGGATCGAACACGAACGCCGTGCGTACGTGTCGGTCCCTCATCACGTGGAAGCTGCTGCAATCGACAAGACTCAGCTTCCGGCGATCCGCCGCCAGCAGCGCGTTCTGCGCGTGCCGGTGATCGTCCTCGGACATCACGTGCAGGGCGAGCGCCGGGAGCACGTCGCCACACAGCACGCGAACAGCCTCCATGCCGAGTCGATGCTGGACCAGTGCCGTCGTCTCGACGACGACATAGTTGGTCACCAGCAACGGTTCATCGAGGTCCAGCAGGCGATTCCACGTCGCTTTGGCCGCCGCATGGTTCTCGTCATCGCGGTCGAGCACCGCGTACAGCGCGGAGGTGTCGACCAGGATCATCGCGAGCGGAACGCTTCGGCGAGCGCCTCGTCGTGGCGGCTCGACGTGTGGCCGACCCCGGACGCGAATCGGCCCGCCGCCCGCATGGCGCGATGGCGAACCTCGCGCTCGCTCGGCGGGCCGGTACGGGTGAACGCGTCGATGGCGCGTCGGACGAGCTCGGCGATGGAGACGTTCTCGCTCCTCGCGCGCCGGCGAAGCACATCGGCCTGCTCGTCGGTCAACTGGATCTGCGTGCG
>CAUJDN010000044.1 GCA_963169195.1 Acidobacteriota bacterium
GCGGGCTCGACCGCTGATGGCTGCCCGCCATCCACGCTGTAGATGCCGATGGGTGAGCCCGAGGCCGGCGGCTGGTTGCCCGGCGAGCCGCCGCGCTCGTCGAACGCCACGGCGATCCACACGCGCGCCTCGCTGAGGCCACGGATCGTCACCGCGCCGCCATTCTGCGCGACCGACTCCTCTCGAATCGGCATGGCCGCCGGGCCGATGTCGGGCGTGTCGAACACCCAGATCCACAGCCGGTGGCTCTCGTCCACGGCACCGCTGCCCTTGTAGTGCACCGTGATGGCGACCGAACCGGCGGCGGCCGCCGCCGCGCCCGGGGCCATCGCCGCGGACAGGCCGGTGGCAACGAGCCAAGCGCCGACCACGCCTGCGGCGAATGTGCGAATCGAACGTCTCGTCATGGTGTCCTCCCTGTCAGCCGAGTCGCTGACTGTGGAGTTAGACGAGCAGCAGGCTCCGTCGTTCGCCCGGCGATGCCTCTGCGGCCCGGGCCCGCCATCGGCGTTCAGCGTCTGGGAATCAGTTTCATCAGCTTCCCATCCGTGTTGCTGTCGGTGAGGATGTAGAGGGCCCCATCCGGACCCTGCCGAACGTCACGGAGTCGCTGGTTCAGGTCCTTCAGCAGCCGCTCCTCGCCCACCACCTTCTCGCCCTTCAGCGTCAGCCGCACCAGATCGTTCGTGGCGTGGCCGCCGATGAAGAGGCTGCCCTTCCAGGCAGGGAAGAGGTCCGCCGTGTAGAACGCCATCCCGCTCGGCCCGATGACGGGATCCCAGTAGTAGGCGGGCTGCTCGGTGCCCTCTTTCGCCGTCTTGCCCTCGAGGATGGGACCGCCCCGGTATTCGATGCCGTAGGCGGCCGTCGGCCAGCCGTAGTCCTTGCCCTTGCGGGCGACGTTGATCTCGTCGCCGCCGCGGGTGCCGTGCTCGACCTCCCAGAGCTCCCCCGTCGCCGGGTTCAGCGCGGCGGCCTGGATGTTGCGGTGGCCGGACGACCAGATCTCGGGCCGGATGCCGTCCCTGCCCACGAACGGGTTGTCCTTCGGGATCGACCCGTCCACGTTGATCCGGACGATCTTTCCGATCAGGCTGTCCATCTTCTGCGCCTGCATGCGGCCCTCGGTGATCGAACGGTCGCCCTGCGTGATGAACAGCGTGCCGTCCCGCCCGAACACCAGGCGGCTGCCGAAGTGCAGCGGCGAGTTGAGCGAGGGCGCCTGGTGATAGATCACCTGCACGCCGTCCACGCGCGGTGCCGCACCGTCCACGAACCTGCCCCTTGCGACGGCGGTGTTGTTCACGCCGCCCTCGCGCGGCTCGGCGTAGCTCCAGTAGATGGTCTGGTTCGTCGCAAACCCCGGGTCGAGGGCGACGTCCAGGAGCCCGCCCTGCCCGCGGGCGTCCACGGCGGGCAGGCCCGCCACGGGCGCGGAGACGGTACCATCGGCGCCCAGCACGCGCAGTCGGCCCGGCCGTTCCGTGAGGAGCATCTTCCCGCCGGGCAGGAAGGCCACGCTCCACGGGTTCTGCAGCCCGCCGGCGATGGTCACCACCTCGAAGGCGACCCCCAGCTTCTGCTCCGGGGCGCGCGTCTGGCCGGGGAAAGCCGGCGTCTGGCCCACACCGTTTGGCGGCCGCGGGTCCACGCCGGCCTGCTGTGCGCAGACCAGGGCGCCGCCGGCGGCCATGAGGGTCACGAGGCTCCAGGCAACCAGATTCCGGATGTTCACGCTCGACGTCTCCTGGTGCCATTATGCCCGGAATCCTCACGGTCGAGGCCCCGGCGACCCGACCGTCAGAGCGTGGTCAGGCGGTCGGCATGGTCAGGACCTGCCCCTTGACGATCTCCCGGAGCGCGTCGGCGAGGGCGTCCACCTGGGCCTCGGTGTTGTAGATGTGCGTCGCGATGCGCACGGCGTTCAGGTCGTACGCCATGGTCCGGGTCCAGATGCGGTGGCGCGCCTTCAGCGTGTACACGATGTCGGCGTTCTTCAGGTTCGGCAGCGTGAAGGCGAGGAGCGCGTTGCTGAGCGCCGGGTTCATCGAGGTGTGGAACCTGATGCCCGGCAGCCCGCTCAACTGCTTGCGCGCATAGGTGCAGAGCGCGCGGACGCGCGCCTCGACCCGATCGCGGCCGATGGCGTTCTGGAAATCGATGGCGGCGCCCTGCGCCACGACAATCGGATGGGCGCGCTGGCTCTGGCGGTCGTAGCGCGCGGCGCCGCGCTTCGGATCGTCCCATCCGCCCGCCACGACCGTCGGCCAGAGCCGCTCCTGCGACGCGCGCCGCAGGTACAGGATGCCCGCGCCGGTCGGCGCGCACAACCACTTGTGCGAGCTCGACGCGTAGTAGTCCACGCCGAGGTCGTGCATGTCGAGCGTCAGCATGCCGGGCGGGTGCGCGCCGTCCACGGCCGTGACGATGTTCTTCGACCGCGCCAGCGCCGCCAGTTCCTTCAGTGGCACCATCGAGCCCGACTGGTACATCACGTGGCTCACCATGAACACGCGCGTGCGCGGCGTGATGGCAGCCTCGAACGCCTTGACGATGACGTCCGGATCCTCGGCCGGCGCCGCCCAGGTCACGGCCTTCACCACCACGCCGTGGCGCTTCGCCTTGAGGTGGCAGGGGTTCAGGCCCCCGCCGTGCTCATGGAACGTGGTGAGAATTTCGTCGCCGGCCGCAAGGTCCAACCCGCCCAGCATGAAGTTCATGCCCTCGGTGGTGTTGCGGACGAGCGCGATCTCGTCCACGTCCGCGCCCAGGAAGGCCGCGGCCTTGCGGCGGACGTCCTCCGCCAGGTTGCCCTGGTCGGTGTTGGGCTGCCCGGGATCCTGGGCCAGGTCGTGGTAGCGCTCGGCCAGCGTGTAATAGACAGGCTTGGGCGTGGGCCCCAGCGTGCCGTTGTTCAGGTAGGTCCAGTCCTTGTCGAGCAGGAACTCGCCGCGGACCGAGCGCCAGAATGCCTCCTCGGTGCCGCCGGCCTGCGCCGCGCGCGTCACCGCCTGCAGGGAGCGCTCCCCCGCCAGGGCCGCCGCCCCGACCGCCGCCGCGCCCGCCGGAATCGCCTGCAGAAGCCGCCGCCTCGAAACCACCCACGGTGACATGCGCATAGACCCTCCTCCGGCTCCCGGCTCCGATCCCCGGCTCCCGACGCGATCAGAAGTCGAACAGCCGCGTGTACTTCACGACGAACGATCGACCGACGACGTCGTACGAGGTGGAATCGAGCACGTCACGGCGATCGTTGAAGACGACGAACAGGCCCGTGCCGGACCGGTCCAGCAGGGCGAGGCGGACGTTCGACGAGTACTGCCCCGTCTGCCCGTTGTACTGGACCAGCGCCGACAGGCTGGCGAGGTTGGTGAACGCGTAGCTGGCCTTGAAGGGCACGAGGTTGGCGACGAACGCGCCCCCCGGCAGGGTGACGTCCTGCCGGGTCCAGCCCAGGCTCGCGGTGAGCCGCGACGTGAAGCGGTACTCGCTGGCGAGTTCCAGGGCGTTGAAGTCGCCGTCGTAGTAGCTGCCGAAGCGATACCGGATGCTGCCGGTGACCGCCGCGCTCGGATTGTGGAAGTACTCGAAGGCGTTCTGCCACCAGCTGTACTCACCGACGGGGATCACCACCCGCCGGCCGTCGCGGTTGTAGACCGTGAAGGGGGCGATGGGATTGTCCTGGTTGTAGTCGGCGAACCAGCCAAAGCGGCCGCCCTGCATGGGCTGGATCTCGAAGGGGTGGACGTGTGTGTACGACGACTGCAGCCGGCCGTCGAAGCCCCAGTAGCCACTCGACGACAGGTGCGGCGCGAACCGCCGGATCCACCGGCTGTTCCTGGGCTGTGGCTGGAAGAAGAGCCGCAGTTCAGGACGCCGGTAGCCGCGCCGCGGCAGGAAGCCCACCTCGGGATTGAACCGCTCGCCGACCTGCGTGAACCCACCTGAGACCTGCCACAACTGGTTGCGGAAGTCGTAGAAGGCGCGGCCGGCGTGGTCGCTGCCGGTGGCGCCGGGCGAGTCGGTGCGCGCGAAGAAGGCGGAGACGCGCTGGCCGGAGGACACCTGGAGGTTCGCGTCCACGCCGTACGCGCGGTTCCACTGGCTGAACGCGGTGCCCGAGGTCCCGGTGGAGTACTTCCCGACGAAGATGGCGCCGTAGCTCGAGCGGCCCACCTCCTTCTGCACGCGCGCCACGCTGAAGTTCGTGTCCGGCGCCATCCGACGGCCGCTGAAGTCCTCCGCGTCGTTGGTCTGGATGTTGAGGAAGCCCACGTTCCAGCTCCCACCCACCTTGCCGCTGAGCCGCGCGCCGCCGATGATGTCGATGGGCTGCAGCGAGCCGCCCGCCCCCGACAGGCCGATGCGCCGCGAGAAGAACAGGTCGACGGCCTGCGGCTGCCCGAACTGGAACGTGCTCGCGTTCTCGAGGAAGAACGGCCGCTTCTCGGGGAAGAACAGGTCGAAGCGCGTCAGGTTCACCTGTTCCTCGTCGGCTTCCACCTGCGCGAAGTCGGTATTGATGGTGCCGTCCAGCGTGAGGCTGGGCGTCAGGCCCCACTTGAGGTCCAGCCCGACGTCGCCGTTCCGGTCCAGCTGATCCGTCGTCCGCGTGAAGTCCTTGTTGGCCGACGCCAGCGCATAGGGGATGAGCTTGATGTCGCGGCGCGCGGGCAGGCTGAGGCCCGGCACCTTGGCGGCGAGCGAGATGCGGTAGATATCGAACCCGCGCGGGATCTCGGCCAGGTACACCTGCTCGTTCTTGTGCCGGATGTTACGCATGACGTTGAAGCCCCACGTCATGTCCCCGCCCGTCGCGTAGCGCAGCGTCTTGAGCGGGATGGCCATCTCGGCCTCCCACCCCCGTTCGGTCACCTGCGCGCGCACGGTCCAGTCGCCGTCCCAGTTCGGGTTGAAGGCGCTGATGCCCCCGCGCTGGGTCCCCGCCGCGCCGCCGCCGAAGGTGAGACCCGACGTCTGCCCTTCGCGCGCCACCTGCCCGTCGTACTCGATGCCGAGCGGATTGGTGCCGAAGACGAACGCGTTCTGGTTGTCGTTGAAGGTGTCGAAGACGAGGATGACCGAGTCGGTTTCGGCCAGGGACGCATCGCGCCGCGCCTGCGAGACGATGATCTTCGACGGGTCCTGGTCGAAGCAGACGAAGCTCACGTAGACGGCGCTCGGCCCGAACAGCAGCCGCACCTCGGTCCGCTCCGTGGCCGGCTCTCCCAGGCGCGGATCCTGCTGCGTGAAGGTGGTGTGCGGTGTCACGCCCTGCCACACCTCTTCGTTCACACGCCCGTCGATGACGGGTGGCGACTGGCCCGACGCCAGCTTGCCAGGGGTGACGACCGGTGGGGACGGGGCGCCTTGCGCGAAGACCAACCCGGGAGCGGCGAGGCAGAAGGCCAGGAGAGCGGCGGCCTTCCACCGGCTTTCAACAACAGCAGCTGAATGTGGCATGGAGAGCGACGGAGAACATGGAGAGAGCGATTCGGGGGTCCCGCAAGTGTATTCCGATGGCCGCCGCCCTGACAATCCTCTTTCCCCGGCTCGGCGTCCTCGTGGTATCGTCAGCCGCATCAGGGGAAGACGCGCCATGGCCCGGTCAATCGCCCGCGCGCTGCTCGTTGCCGCGCTCCTCGCCTCCCCGAGCCCTGCCTCGCCGCAGGCCAAGGCGCCCAACCTCTCCAAGGCTCAGAAGGAGGCGCTCCTGGCTGCCGTCACGGCGGCCCGGGATGCCGCCCGGCTCGCCCCGGACGACCACTGGCAGATGCACCTGCTGCGGGCGTCGGATGGCTCGCACTACGTGGCGTTCAGCATGGAGGCGCCCCCGAACCTGACACCGGACGAGCGCCTCGTCTTGTACGTGCGGCTCGAGCCGAAGGCCACCGAGCCGCCGTCCACGTCCGCCCGGCCACGCTCCACCGTGGAGGAGTGGCTGCGCGGCGAGCGCGGCGATCCGCTGCCCCTGCGGGCCGCACGCGTGGTCACGGTTCCCACAGGCGAGCTGCCGATGGGAGGCACGGCCGCCACGATGACGCGCGACGGCTCGGGCCAGAATTCCGCCGTGCTCGCGTTGATGGAGCGCCGTCAGCAGAAGGCGCGCGAGGAAGCCGAAGCGCACGAGCGGGCTCGTCGCGAGGCGCTGGAGGGCAAGGGCGACGCGGCGCCCAACGTCATGCCCTTCGAGGATTTCGACGTGCAGGCCCGCGTGCTCGCCCGCCCGGGCGGATCCGCCGTCTTCCAGCGCGCCCTCACGGCCGGTCCAGGCGACTACGATGTCGTCGTGGCCTGGGCGGTCGTGGACGGACGGGACCGGCCGACGCGCACCGGCGCCCGGCGCCAGTCGATGAGCCTGCCGGCCGTGCAGACGACGGGGCTGGCCCTCGGCAGCGTCATCCTCGCCGACGCGATCCGCGCCCGCGCCGAGCTGTACACGGCGGAGCAGCAGACGGCGCACCCGTACGCCATCGGCGGCACCGAGATCGACCCCGCGCCCGACCACGCGTTCACCAACGACGAGCGCCTCTCGGTGGCCTTCCAGGTGTTCAACGCCGCGGCGTCCGCCACGGGCAAGCCGGACGTCGGCATCGCCCTTCGCCTCTACCGCCGCACGGCCGCGGGCGAGGAGCTGGCGGCGTCCCTGGCGCCGCTCGAATACAACGAGAACACGCTGCCGCCGGACTTCAACCTGCTGCAGGGGCACCCGCTGCTGGCCGCGTTCGCGGCGCCCCTCCGAACGCTGCCGCGCGGCGAGTACCGCCTGGCCGTTGCCGCCACGGACCGCGTGGCCCGCACAACCGCGGCAACGGAAGCGCGCTTCCGGATCACCCCGACGGCGGCGGCGCTCATCGCCAGCGCGCCGGCGTTCACCGCGCCGTTCGCCCGCGCACGGCTGCTCGAGACCGCCGTGTTCGACCCCGCGCTCGATGCCCTGGCCCCGCTCGCCACGTCGCCCGGCCTCGCGCCGCTGCTGTCGCTCACCCGCCAGCACCGCTTCGTGGATCTCATGGCCGACAGCAAGGTGGCGGACGAGGATCGCGGCACGGCCATGCTGCTCCAGGGCATCGCCGCCTATGCGTTGGGAGACACGCCGCGGGCCATCGGCGTGCGGCTCGCCCGTGCGCGGGAGGCCGGCGCCCCCGAAGGCGCCACGCAGTTCTGGCTGGGCGCCACGCTCGCGCTCGAAGGACGGGATGCGGACGCCGTCCATGCCTGGAAGGCCGCTCGCGCGGCAGGCTGGCCCCAGGCGCTGGCGGCCCCACCCATCGCGGAAGCGCACGTCCGCCTCGCGCAGTTCGACGAGGCGGGACGCACGGCGCGCGAAGCACTCGCCGCCGGGGCGGCAGACCCCAGCCTGGTGCGCGTGGCCGCCGCCGCGGACATCGCCGCTCGGCGGTTCGCGGAGGCCGTCGACGGCCTGACCTCGCACCTGGCCTTCGTCCCGGCCGATGCCGACGCGCAGTGGCTGCTCATCCACGCCATCTTCGCAAGCTTCGTGACGGGAGACGGTCCGGGAACGACCGCGGACGGCCGCGCGCGATTCGGCGAGGCCGTGGAACGCTACGTGGCGGCGGGCGGCCGCCACCGCGCGCTCGCCGAGGAGTGGCGCGCGTTCCTCACGGCTTCCGGGACGCCGACGGGGCCGTCACCCTGGGCGGTGTTCCCGGCGTCTTCAGCGAGTAGTCCTTCCGGGCCGACACGGTGACATCGGGCCGGTTCACCTTGATCTCGATCCCGCGAACGCGCCTGGTCGGGTCCGGGTTGTTCGAATAGTACCCGAGCACGTAGTAGTCGCTCGTCTCCGCGTCGATGCGCTTGAACGCCGCCTCGTGGTCGTTGTCGTTCACCACCGCGATGCCGCCGGTTTCCTCCGCGAGATAGCGCAGGCTGCTCGTCGTCTTCTGCAGATACGTCCGCCACTCGCTCTGATCCACGTACTGGCCCGCGTCCACCACACCCGCCAGGCCACGCGGATCGATGGTGAACAGGCTGGTATTGGTGCGATTGGCGGTGAGCGTCAGCTCCTTCATCAGGAGAAACAGGTCGGCGTCGGCCCGGACGCCGCTCAACCGGAAATACGGGTTCTCCATGTCGATCAGCTCCTTCATGGGATCCCCGAATCGCCCCCCCATGATCCGGTCCTTGCCCTTCCGCCCTTCGGCGAACGGATCGAGGTCGTAGCCGGGGCTGATGTAGATCACGGCCTTTCTTCGGTTGCGAATCTGATCCAGCGACCCCACCAGGCTGTACATCGTCTGGAAGGCCACCTGCGCGCGGAAGCGGATGTCGCCGGGACCACTCGACGTCTCCAGCATCTGGAAGATCTCGGTGGCCGTCGGGGCCGATCCGCGGATGCGCGTGGTCGCCGAGGCAATCAGCTTGTGATCCAGGGTGGGATCGATCTCGATGGCCGACGGGCCGCTCGACACCATCGCCACCATGTCGCCCTCGTGCAGCAGCGTGTCCACGATCTGCTGGACGATGCGGCGCACGTGGGGCGTGAACTCGGCCTCGAAGTGCAGGTCGTCCACGAAGATGATGAGCACGCGCCCCGACTCGGCCGTGTCCGCCGGGCGGCGGGTGGGCGGAAGGACGATGCCTTCGGGGGCCTGCGGCGGCGGAGGCGCGAGCAGGTTGAACGATCGCCCGCCGTGGACCATCACGAACGACTCGATGCGCTGCTCCACGCCATCCTCCAGGACCGTGAAGTCGTCCTTCGTGAGGTCGGCCACGAAGCGGCCATCCTTGTCGCGCGGGATGGCGTCGGTCGTGACCAGCGTGATGTCCGCCCGGAACGTGGGCTGCTGGACGCCCGCGAGTGGGGCCTGGGACGGTGTCGGCGCCTGGGCGGAGAGCACCGCGCCAGCGGTACAGAGCACGGCAAGAGCTGGGACTGCGCGCATCGGGTCATTATAAGGTTCTGGGGTTCTGGGGTTCGGGGGTTCGGGGGTTCGGGGGTTCTGGGATTCGGGGGTTCGGGGGTCGCCTAATCCCCTCCCGAACGCCGCTCACCTCCCGTCATAATGTCGGCATGTCTTCCCGCCGCCGGTTCCTCAGCGCAAGTCTGGCCGCCGCCGCGGCCTGGCGCCTGGACGCCTCGTCGGTCGCCCGGCTGCTGGCCCAGGCCGGATGCGAGGCCCAGGCGCCCCCGGGCGCGCTGGTGGACGTGCTGCCGGTCACGGGCGACCGGCCCCGGGCCACGGCCTACGGGGAGTTGCTTGGCGGGCCCGGCCTCGAACGGCGCCGTTTCACGGACATCTCGAACCTGCGCCCGGGGCGGTTGATCACACCGTCCAGCCAGGTGTTCCTGCGGACCGATGCGCCGCCAGGCCTCGCGGACCGGGCGCCCGGCTGGCAGGTCGCCCTGGGGTCGGATGGGCGAAACGGCCGAGTGGCCATCGACGAGCTGCGGCGCCTGGCCGTGCCACAGGGTGTGCACCTGATCGAGTGCGCGGGCAACACCGATCCCAACAACTTCGGCCTGCTGAGCGCGGTCGAGTGGAGCGGCGTCCCGCTCACCGACATCGTCTCCCGGCTCGCCCCGGGGCCCGACGCGTGGGGCGTGCTGGTCACCGGCGAGGACCACGCGGCCTCGGCGCGCTTCTCGGTGCCCGGCGCAAGCTGGATTCTCCCGCTGGCGGACTTGCCTCGCCTCGGGGCGTTCCTGGCGACGGAGATGAACGGTGCGCCGCTCCCGCTGGATCACGGCGCCCCCGTGCGCCTGGTCGTGCCCGGCTGGTATGCGTGCGCGTGGATCAAGTGGGTGCGGGAAATCGCCCTCGTGGACGCCGGCGCCCTGGTCACCTGGCAGATGGCGGAGTACGCCAGCCGCACGCACCAGGAGGGCCGCCCGCTCGAGGCACGCGACTACGAGCCGCCGGTCATCGACCTGGCCGCCGCGCCCATTCGCGTCGAGCGGCGGCGCGTCGACGGCGCCCTGCAGCACCACGTGATTGGCATCGTGTGGGGCGGCTCGACCCCCGTGTCGAGGCTGGAGATTCGCTTCAACGTGCGGGACCCGTGGAAGCCGCTCGAGATCTGCCCGCCGCCCACGACCACGCGCGCCTGGTCGCTCTGGACCTACCGCTGGACACCCCCCGAACCCGGCATCTACAACATCACGCTCAGGTGCCCGGACCCGTCGGTCCGCACCCGCCGGCTCGACCTGTTCTTCTACGCCCGCAGGGTGAGGATTGACGAAGTGTAGGCCTTGGGGCCTGGGGCGTGGGGCGTGGGTGAGCGATCCTACCGGCCGAGCGCGCTGCGGGCTTCCTTCAGCTCGGGCAGGTTCGGATCGGCCTTGCGCCAGTTCTGCAGGAACGGCTCGTACGCCTTCCGGCTCCCCGCGGCGTCACCGGCGGCGGCCTTCGCCCGGGCCAGGCCGATGATCGAGCGGCTGCGGTTCGGGGTCCGCCGGAGCGCCTTGTCGAACCACTCGATGGCGGCCTGCGGGCGTCCGGCTTTCAGGAGCAGCTCGGCGTAGAGCTCGTCGGCCCCCTTCACCGGGTAGGGCCGGCCAATCGGCTTCGGCATCCGCCCCTGCAGCGTGGTGGCGCGATCCATCTCCCCGAACGCCTCGGCATGGCGACCCTGTGCGAACAGGTGGATGGCCTGCATCTCGTACCGCATGATTTCGGCCTGCTCGCGCAGCTCTGCCGGCTGGCCAGGTGCCGAGGCCTTCCGCAGTTCTCCGATGACGGCTTCGACGCGCCCGGAATCCTCGAGCATCGCGGCGCTCATCCCCAGCGCGAAGAGTTCGTCAATCCCGTCGAAGCTGCCCTGCCCCTTCATCTCGCCCCACCGCTCGCTCTCGATGATGTATCGCGCCCGCATGGACCCGCGGTCGAGGCGCAGCGACTCCGGGCCGATGCCCCGCCCGATGGCGTCGCCGTCGTGATGGCCGCCGATGGCGTCGGTGGGCCTCGCGACCTTCAGCGCCTGGTCCACCAGTGCCAGGGCGCCGGCGGCCTCCTTGAAGCGCCCCAGC
>CAUJDN010000045.1 GCA_963169195.1 Acidobacteriota bacterium
CGCGGGGCTCGAGCACGCCGGCCCGGACGGCGCCAAGCGCCTCCCGCGCCGCGCCCAGGTCGGCCGGGTCCGCGCTCTCGCGGTACCGCTCGAGGTGCGCGCGCGCCAGGACGACGGCGGCGGCATCCTGTGTGTCCGGGGTTTTCCGGGCCATCGTGGCGGCCTCGATGGCCTGGTCGAACCTCCGCTCGTTGTAGAGCGCCAGGGCCCGGGCCAGATCGGCGCGGTTGGCCTGGACGGGCCCGGCCGTGGTGAGCAGGGCGGCCACGCCGATCGCTGCGCCAAACGCCGCGCGCCGCAGGAAGACGAAGGAGATTGCCACGGGTCCAGAGGGGCATCGTAGCACGCTGGTACAATGTCGGGCTGCATGGCCGCTCCCGTGATCGTGCCCCGCGCCGAGCACTCGATCTCACGCCGAGATATCGACCCGGATGCCCTCAAGGTCCTGTACCGCCTTCGCGACTTCAGCTACACGGCGTACCTGGTGGGAGGCGGCGTGCGCGACCTGTTGCTGGGCCGGTACCCGAAGGACTTCGACGTGGGCACCGATGCCCACCCGTACCAGATCAAGAAGCTGTTCCGGAACTGCTGGATCATCGGCCGCCGGTTCCGCCTGGCTCACGTGCGATTCGGCAACAAGACCATCGAAGTGGCGACCTTCCGGCGGCACGTGGCCGCCGACGAGAGCGTCGAGGGCAGCGACCAGGCCTCGCAGCCCGACCTGACACCGGCCGCGGAACCGCCCGGGGAGGCGAGATCACCCGGAAGTGTGGTCCGCCACGATAACACCTTCGGTACGCCGGAGGAGGACGCCTTCCGCCGGGACTTCACCATCAACGCCCTGTTCTACGACATCGCCACGTTTTCGATCATCGACTACGTGGGCGGGCTCGAGGACCTGCGCCGGCGTGTCATCCGATCCATCGGGGATCCCGTCCAGCGCTTCGAGGAAGACCCGGTCCGGATGCTCCGGGCGGTCTCGTTCGCCTCGCGCCTCGACTTCGCGCTGGATCCGCCCATTGTCGACGCCATCCGGCGGCAGCGGCACCTGATGGCGCTGGCGTCCCCGGCGCGGATGATCGAGGAGTACTACAAGATCCTGCGTTCCGGCGCGGCGGAGCGGACCTTCCGCGGGCTCGCGGAGCATGGCCTGCTGGAGCCCGTGACGCCGGAGTTGCAGAGGCGCGCCGTGCACGAGCCGCTCTGGGAGTCGCTGCAGGCGCTCGACACGTACCGACAGCGATTCACCGAGACCCCTGCCATGCTGACCAATCCGCTGCTGCTGGGATCGCTCCTGCTGCCCATTGGCGTGATGCCCCGAGCCCATGATGTGTCGCTCACCGGGTCCGACGTCGAAGGCGAGGGCATGGAGACTGCACCGGACGAGGACATCGCGGCGCGGCGGCGCCCGCGGGGCCGCTCGTGGGCGGCCGACCGGCGCGAGCGGCGGCCGAAGCCCCCCGTGCTGAAGATCGGCCTGCTGCCCATCGCGCGCCGCGACTCGGAGCGGCTGCGCCAGCTCCTCGCGCTCCAGGGACGGCTGCGCGATCTCGAATCGTCCGCGCGGGCGAAACGCGCGTTGACACAGCGGGGGCCGTTCCAGGATGCGCTGACCTGGCTGGAGATTCACGGCCGCGCGCCGGAGATCGTGGAGCACTGGCGCGGGTTCGTCGAGGCCATGGGCGCGCAGCCGGCGCCAGCCGGCGAGGGGGACAGCGCTGCGGGGACAGGCGAGGCCCCTCGCCGCCGGCGCCGCCGAGGCGGCCGCCGGCGTGGGGGGCGTCATCGACGCCCGAGGGAGAGCTGACGGCTAGCCGTTCTTCGCCTCGAACTCCTGCATGAACTGTACGAGCGCGTCCACGCCCTCCTCGGGGAACGCATTGTAGATGGATGCGCGGATGCCGCCCACGGAGCGGTGGCCCTTCAGGCCGTCGAGCCCGGCGGCCGTCGCCTCCTTCACGAACTTCTTCTCGAGCTCCTCGGACGGGAGCCGGAAGGTCACGTTCATCATCGAGCGGCTGTCCTTCTCGGCGGTGCCGGCATAGAAGCCGCTGAGGTCGATTTCCGCGTAGAGCTTGCCGGCCTTGTGCGCGTTGCGCGCCGCCATGGCGTCGAGTCCGCCCTGGGCCAGCGCCCACTTCGTCACGAGCCCCATGAGGTAGATGCCGAAGCAGGGTGGCGTGTTGTACATCGAGCCGTTCTCGGCGTGCACGGCATAGTTGAGCATCGTGTGCAGCGCTTTCGACGAGCGTGACAGCAGGTCCTCGCGGATGATGACCAGCGTGACGCCCGACGGCCCCAGGTTCTTCTGCGCGCCGGCATAGATGAGGCCGTACTTCGACACGTCGATCGGCCGGCTGAGGATGTCGGACGACGCGTCGGCCACGAGCGGGACGTTCCCGACCGCAGGCTCGGCCTTCCACTCGGTACCGAACAGCGTGTTGTTCGTCGTGATGTGCACGTAGGCAGCGCTCGGGTCGAGTCTCAGCTCGTCCTGCCGCGGAATGCGCGAGAAGTTCTCGCTCTCGCTTGAACCTGCGATGTTGATCGGGCCGACGCGCCTGGCCTCCTTCAGGGCTTTCTGGGACCAGCCGCCGGTGATGATGTAGTCGGCCGACTGCCCTTCGGCGAGCAGATTGAGCGGGACCATCGAGAACTGCAACGACGCTCCCCCCTGCAGGAAGAGCACCTTGTAGGCCGACGGGATGTTGGCGAGAGCCCGGACATCGGCCTCGGCGCGCGCCAGGATACCCTCGAAGGTCTTCGAGCGGTGGCTGACCTCGAGGACCGACATCCCGACGTCCGGGAGGGCCACGAGGTCGCGCTGCGCCTCTTCGAGCACGGGCAGCGGGAGTACGGCGGGGCCGGCCGAGAAGTTGAACACACGATGCGCGGAAATGGTGGGCATGATGGGTCTAGTCTATCGCGCGGTGTCGATGAAGAAATGGTCCCTCTGCTAGGCAATCACGTGTGACAGCAGGCCGTCGCGCAGCTTCGGCTCGAACCACGTGGACTTGGGCGGCATGATGCCGCCGGCGTCGGCGATGCGCATCAGGTCGTCGAGCGATACGGGATACATCGAGAACGCCACGGCGAAGGCGCCGGAGTCCACGAGCCGCTCGAGCTCGGCGGTGCCGCGGATGCCACCCACGAACTCGATGCGCGTGTCGGTCCGGACGTCCGCGATGCCGAGCAGCGGCCCGAGCACCTCGCGCTCGAGGATGTCCACGTCGAGCGCGGCCGGCGCGCCGGCACCGGACCGCGCCAGGTCAATCGTGTACCAGCGTCCCGCCACCCGCATCGCGGCGAGCCCCTTTCGGCTCGGCGAGGGTGGCCCGCCTTCGCGGACGTCGAGCCTCGCGGCCAGGGCCTCGAGGAACGCCTCGGCGCCATGCCCATGCAGGTCGCGCACGACGCGGTTGTACGGCAGCACCTGCACCTGGTCGTCGGGGAACGCGACCGCCATCACGCGGTCCCACTCGCCCGCCCCGTCGGCGGCACGCGCCTGACGGGCGCGCGCCGCGCTGGCCGCTCGGTGGTGGCCATCGGCGATATACAGGACCGGCACCGCGGTGAATCCACCGACGAGGGCGGCGTGCTCGGAAGGGGAAACGCGCCACACCTCGTGCCGGACGCCGTCGGGCGCGGTGAAGTCGAACAGCGGAGCCGCCTGGACGACGCGGGCGACGACCGCATCGATGGCCCGCGAGGCCTTGTAGGTGAGGAACACGGGCCCGGTCTGCGCCTCGATGGCCAGCATGTGCCGGGTGCGGTCGTCCTCCTTGTCGGGGCGCGTCTTCTCGTGCTTGCGAATGAGGTTGCGGTCGTACTCGTCCACCGAGAAGCACGCGGCAATGCCGGCCTGGACGTGCGCGCCCATGTGGAGGCGGTAGACGTAGAAGCTGGGGGCATCCTCCAGCACCAGTGGCGCGGCCTGTTTCAGCGCCGCGAAGTTCGCCACGGCGCGATCGTAGACCTCCGAGCCGTGCGGATCGGTGCCAGCCGGCAGGTCAATCTCCGGCCGGGACACGTGGAGGAAACTCAGGGGATTGCCGGCCGCCAGCGCGCGCGCTTCGTCCGTGCTGACAACGTCGTAAGGCACCGCCGCCACGCGCGCCGCGGCCTCCGGCACCGGCCGCAGCGCGGCAAATGGATAGATGAGGGACATAGGGGGATTATAGGAGGACCGAGCCGGGGCGCCGAGCACCCAGCACCCCTGCACCCAGCACCCCTGCACCCGAGTGGTGCCTACTTGAACGTCCAGCCCACGCCGAACTTCACGTCGGGCGAGTCGATGGCGCCGATCTTCACCTCGAAGGACAGGCCGTCCTCGTGCTCGGCGCCGAAGACGAAGCTGAAGCCCCCTTCCGTCTCCGAACCATCGCCGCGCCCGCGGCCGTCGTTGTCCCAGGCGTAGAAGTTGATGGCCGGCCCCCCACCCGCATAGAGGCCCCACGACGACCGTCTGGGGAACTTGTAGACGAACTCCATGTTCAGGGCCGTGGTCACCAGGTCGTCACCGAGCCCGAGCTCGATGTTCGGCTTGAAGTGCAGGCGGTCGACGAGTGCCGACGTCTCGTAGTGGCCGCCGACGTAGACCTGGTCGGGATCCACCGAGACTCCGCCCCGCACGCCTGGTCCCTGTGCCGCCGAGGGTGTGGCGCAGGCCATGACCGTCAATACGACGAGTAAGAACTTCACGCGAGTAGCCATCCAGGACGGGATTGGCAGCATAAGGACCCTCCAACGGGGCGGTAGCAGAAGTCGTGCCGGCAGTGGTTGAACCGTGCGGACTGCGGGCAGACGCCGCGGCTGTCCGGACGGGGACGTGCCGTTTCTAGTCGGCGGCGCGGAGGGCCGTGGCCTGAAGCAGACCGAGCAGGCGCGCGCGCGCGCTGACGAACGCGGCGAGCTCGACGGCGGGTACCGGCTCGCCCGGCGGCATGTTGCGATGCTCGACGACGGGGTTGACGTAGGCGCCGTTCTTCCGCAGGCCGTAATGCAGGTGCGGGCCGGTCGCCAGGCCCGTGGCGCCCACCTTGCCCACGAGGTCGCCCTGCGACACGCGGGTCCCGGCGCGCACGTGCATGGCCGACAGGTGGAGGTACTCGCTCTCGTAGCCGTTGCTGTGCCTGATGCGCACCGTGCGCCCGCCGCCCCCGGTCCACCCGGCCAGGGTCACGGTGCCGGGCGCCACGGCCACCACCGGGGCACCGGTCGGGGCCGAGTAGTCCACGCCGTTGTGGGCCCTCGTGTACTTCAGGATGGGATGCCGGCGGGCGGACGAGAACCGTGACGTGATGCGCGGCTCGAACTTGAGCGGCGACTTCAGGAAGAACCGCTTCAGCGAGCGGCCCTCCTCGTCGTAGTACGCGGGCCTGCTGCCGTGCGGGGCGTAGCGGTAGGCCCGCAGCGCGCGGCCGCTCGCCACGAACTCCGCCGCCAGGATGGCGCCGTATCCGGCGAAGGCACCCTCGCGGGTCTTGCGCTCGACGACCAGGCGGAACTCGTCGCCCGGCTGCAGCTCGGAGGAGAAGTCGAGCTCGCCGGAGAAGACGTCGGCGAGGGCGAGGGCCAGGTCCAGGCGTTCGCCGGCGGCCTCCAGCGCCTGGGTGAGCGAGGGTGTCTCCCTCGAGATCCGGCCCTCGACGGCATCGACCGTGACCTGCTTGGCGATTGGCTCGATCGCGGCCGTGAACGAGCGCGACAGGTCGGCCCCGACGCGGAGGCGCTGATCGCCGTCGATCTCGTACTCGAAGCTGCGAACGCGGCCGTCGAGCAGCCGATCCATGACGAAGGGCTGGCCCACCCGCATGCGCCGCACGTCGAACACGGCCCGCACCGCGGCAATGAGCGCCTGCCGGTCGCCCTCGACGACGTCGTAGCGCGCGAACATGCCGTCCAGCGTCACGCCGGGCTGGATCGCCCCGGCGATGAGCTCGGAGTCCGCGACGAGCTCGATGTCGGTCGTGCGCCGGGGGCCGGCCGAATCCCCGAAGGACTGCGCCTCGGCCAGCTGGCAGGCCGCCGTGCCGCACGCGGCGACACCGAGGAGGAAACCGACGAGTAGACGCTCGCGCATCGTGTCAGCAGAGAGAACGCGCCATGCTAGCAGCTCGGAACGCGGGGGCGCCAGAGGATTTCTGCACCGCAAGGCCTGGTCACCGGCGCGACGGTCCCTTCGAGCTGGGCGCCGGGCGTTCGACGGCCGGAGGGGCCGCCCTGGCCTCCTGCAGCTCGACGTACTGCGCGGTCTGCATGTTGGCGCGGATCATCAGCGGGATCACCCGCGGCTCGCCGGTGCCGGCGCGCACCTCGATGACATGAGCGCCCACCGGCAGGGTGAGGGTGAGCGGTGTCGCGCCACGCTCGCGCCCATCGACCACCACGCGCGCCCCGTCGGGCCGCGAGGTGACCACCAGCTCGCCCTCGCCTTCCACCGGCCCTTCCACCGGGCGCGTCCAGTACCACCCGATGACCGCCGCCTGCATCAGCAGGACGCCCACGATCACGGCCGCCCAGAGCGGCCGCAGGCCGAAGACGCGACGCCCGGCATCGACCCCGACACGCGCCGACAGCGGCACCACCTCGGGTGGCCCGGTATCCCCCAACCCGACGCCCGCCGCCTCCGCGTCAACCCAACTCTCGTGCTTCGAACCTTCGTGCTTCGAACCTTCGTGCTTCGAACCCTCGTGCTTCGAACCTTCGTGCTTCGAACCTTCGTGCTTCGAACCCTCGTGCCCTGCCCCTCCGTGCTCCTCGCCCCACTGCTCCAGCGCGCCGGTGCCCGTCACGTAGCGCCGGTTGCTCGCGAGCACCTCTTCGAAGGCAATCTGCGCAGCATGAGGTGAGTCGAAGCCGCTGCCCTCGAGCTGGAGCGCACGCCGCAGCCAGCGTGCGAAGACGGCGGAGAGCGGGTGGTCCTCGCCGCCGTGGCGTTCGCGGGCAGCCGAGACGAGGGCGGCGAGCTGATTCGGGAACTCGTCGTCTCTCAGCCTGCGGCCCAGCAGCATCGACAGCGCCACGACGCCCAGCGCCGTCGCATCGCCACGCGGCGTGCAGGTGACGAACCCTTCGGTGGGCGGCGCCGCCACTCGATAGCGCTGCCAGGCATCCTCCCGAGTCAGCCGGAGCTGGTCGAACGCGGGGCCGAACACGGCGTCGGCGATGACGACCCTGGCCGGCGGCACGATGAACAGGCGTTCCGGCGCGATGGTGCCGATGGCGTTGTCCTTGTTGTGGCGCGAGAAGAGCGCCACGGCCGGCAACAGCTGCCGCACGAGCGCCACCACGGCGTCGATCTCCGGCCGGGCACCGGCGGCGTCGGCCGCATCCAGCAGGTCGGAGAGGCGGCTGCCGCGCGTCGCGTCGGAGACCACGACGAGCTGGTCGATGGCGGGGCGGTCCACGCGAAGGACGTGGACGTACGATGCGTGGCGCACGGCCGCGAAGCGGGCCACGCGCTCGCCCAGTGCCGTGGCAAAGGCCGTGTGCAGCACGAGCTCCGGAACCAGTTCCAGGTGCTCGACGGGTTCACCCGTGGCGGCGTCGGTCGCGGCGACGCGGCGCCCAAGCCCATCAGTCATGAGGATTCCGTGCCAGGGGAGGCGACATCATTGTAATCGGGGACCGAAGCCCGAAACCGGGCGTCGTGCACGGACCTGCATTACACTGCGTCGAGAATGATGAGGAGGCCAATGGTGTCGAAGCGTTCCACGACGTTGCCGGTCCTGTGCGCCCTGCTGCTGGGCGCGGGTGTGTTGGGTCTGTCGGCCCAGGTCGCTGAGCCGGTCGATCTCGAAGCCGTCCAGCGCCTCAAGGAGGAGGGCTTCGAGCGCTCCCGGGTGATGGACACCGCCTGGTGGCTGACCGATGTGCACGGTCCGCGGCTCACCAACTCGCCGCAGTTGCGCGCGGCGGCCGCCTGGGCCGTGACGCGGCTGTCCGAGTGGGGCCTGGCCAACGTGAAACAGGAGCCCTGGGGCCAGGACTTCGGACGCGGCTGGAGCAACGAGCGCACCGTCGTCCACGTCGTGAAGCCGACGCCGTGGCCGGTGCTGGCGTATGCGCGCGCCTGGACGCCCGGTACGGGCGGACCCGTCACCGCGGATCTGGTGCTGGCGCCGATCGCCACGGAGGCGGACTTCGACAAGTTCCGTGGGAAGCTGAAGGACCGGATCGTCCTGCTCCAGGAGGCCCGCGAGGTGGAGCCCCTCTGGGCCGCACCGGCGCGGCGGTTCACCCCGCAGCAGCTCGAGGAGATGCGGGAGCAGCCGGTCGCACCGCCCCGGCCGCAGGGAAACTTCGCGCAGGCGCAGGCGTTCGCCGTCAAGCGCAACGCCTTCCTGCTCGCCGAGGGAGCGCGAGCCGTGCTCGAGCCCGGGAACGGCCGCGGCGACAGCGGCAGCGTGCTGACCGCTGGCGGAGGCTCCCGCAATCCCAAGGACCCGCCTGCCCCGACGCAGCTGTCGGTCGCCACCGAGCACTACAACCGGCTGGCCCGTCTCATTGCGCGCGGCCAGGCCGTCACGATGGAGCTGGACGTGCGCAACACGTTCCACGACGCCGACCTCGGGATGTTCAACATCGTCGCGGAGATCCCGGGGACCGACAAGGCCGATGAAGTGGTGATGCTCGGCGCGCACTTCGACTCCTGGCACGCGGGGACGGGCGCCGTGGACAACGCCTCGGGGTCGTCCGTGATGATGGAGGCGATGCGCATCCTCAAGCAGTCGGGCGTGCGCCTGCGCCGCACGGTGCGCCTGGCGCTGTGGACCGGCGAGGAACAGGGCCTCATCGGCTCGCGCGCCTACGTCAAGGCCCATTTCGGCGACCCGCAGACGATGGGACTCGAGCCGGAGCACGCGAAGCTGGCCGCCTACTTCAACATGGACAACGGCACCGGCGCCTATCGCGGCGTCTACCTCCAGGGGAACGAGGCCGTGGCACCCATCTTCCGCGCGTGGATGGCGCCCTTCGAGAACCTGGGAATGACGGATCTGACCATCCGCAACACGACCGGGACCGACCACCTGGCGTACCACGCCGTCGGCCTGCCGGGCTTCCAGTTCATCCAGGATCCCGTGCAGTACTCCAGCCGCACGCACCACTCGAACCTCGATGTCTACGACCAGCTGATCGCCGGTGACCTCATGAAGAACGCCGTGATCACGGCGTCGTTCGTGTACCACGCGGCGAATCGGGATCAGATGCTGCCACGGCGCGCGCTGCCGAAGCCGCCGAAGCCGGCACCGACGACGCAGCCGAGGTGACCCGGGACCACCAGGCGCACGAAGGGCACGAAAGGATCAAGGGTCGCGGAGGCGCCCTTCACTGAATGATGAGTGACACCGTCGGGCTGATGGCAGGGACCAGCCTGGTGGCGCTCGCGCTGGGCGTCCTCCTCGGGTGGCTGGTGGCGCGGGCGAAGGCCGCGGAGGCAGCCGCGGCGCTCCGCGAGGAGAACGCGCGGCTTGTCTCCGAGGTCTCGCACCGCGACCGTGTCGTTCCCGAGAAGCTCGCGCTCATCGAGCGGATGGAGGGGCAGCTCCGGGATTCGTTCGAGGCGCTGGCCGCCAGCGCGCTGAACGTCAGCACGCGGCAGTTCCTCGAGCTGGCGGACCAGAAGATCGGCAACGTCCATCGGACGGCGGCGGCCGATCTCGGCCAGCGGCAGCAGGCGCTCGATGCCCTCGTGGCGCCCATCCGCGAGACGCTGACGCAGGTGGCGGCCGCGCTGGCCGAGTCGGACCGGCTTCGCGTCCATGACGCGGCCCGCCTGCGCGCCCTGCTCGGCGCCGTCGGCCAGACGCAGCAGCAGCTGCAGCAGGAGACGCAGACGCTGGTGCGCGCCCTGCGCTCGCCCGGGGTGCGCGGGCGATGGGGCGAGGTGCAGCTCCGCAAGGTGGTCGAGCTCGCCGGGATGCTCGAGCACTGCGACTTCGAGGAGCAGCCCACCACGACGAGCGATGCCGGCCGCCTCAGGCCGGACCTCATTGTCAATCTGCCGGGCCACCACACCATCGTCGTGGACGCCAAGGTACCGCTCGAGGCGTTCCTCGACGCGCAGATGGCCACCGACGATGGTGTGCGATCGGGCCGGCTGGCGGATCACGTGCGTCAGGTGAAGGAGCACGTGACGAAACTCGGGGCCAAGGCCTACTGGGACCAGTTCCCCTCGTCGCCGGACTTCGTCGTCCTGTTCCTGCCCGCCGAGGCCATCTTCATGGCCGCCCTCGAGCAGGACGCGCACCTCATCGACTACGGCGTGCGGCAGCGCGTGCTCATCGCGAGCCCGCTGACGCTGATCGCCCTGCTCAGGACGGCCGCCCTGGGCTGGCGGCAGGAGCGGCTGGCAATCAACTCCGAGGAGATCAGCCGGCTCGGGCGCGAGCTGTACGACCGTGCCAGGAGCTTCACCGACCGGCTCGAGACGGTCGGCAACCGGCTCGATGCCACGGTGCGCGCGTTCAACGATGCTGTCGGGGCCTACGACGCGCGTGTGATGGTGTCGATGCGCAAGTTCAAGGAACTGGGCGCAGCGACGGGCGACGAGATCAAGCCGCCGGCCACGGTGGACACCGCATCCCGGAGGCTGCAGAGCGCGACGCAGCCGGATCTGCTCGAGCCTGCGGAGCCCCTGCCGGACACGGTAGAGCGCCCGTAGAGCCGGCCGGGGGACCGGCGGGGACAGTCCCCGGAGACATCTCGTGACAGGGACTGTCCCCAGACTGCCCCGGACAGCCGGGGCGCGCGTGCTAGAGTCTTCGGCCGGAGACTCTATGAATCGACTGCTGAGCCTGATCCTCGTGGCCGCGTGTGCGGCATGCTCACAACCCGCACCGCCGGCCGAGCCGACGCCGGCTGCGCCGCCCGCCCAGCCTGCCCGCACGGCAGAGGCGACCTCGCTGGCCGGCACGCCGCTGTTCCCGCCCGAAACCATCGGCAACCGCGAGAAGCTCGAGGCCGACCTCGCCCAGGCCGAGAAGGCGCTCGCCGCCGCGCCGACCGATCCCGAGGCGCTCATCTGGCTGGGGCGCCGCCAGGCGTACCTGTGGCGCTACCAGGACGCCATCGCCACCTTCACCAAGGGCATCGAGCAGTTCCCCGACAATCCGAAGTTGTACCGCCATCGCGGCCACCGCTACATCTCGACGCGGCAGTTCGACAAGGCCCAGGCCGACTTCGAGAAGGCCGTGTCGCTGGTCAAGGGTCAGCCCGACGAGGTGGAGCCCGACGGCGCGCCCAATCCAGCCGGCATCCCCCGCAGCACGCTGCAGTTCAACATCTGGTACCACCTCGCGCTCGCCCACTACCTGCAGGGCCAGTACGATCAGTCCTACAACGCGTGGGCGGAGTGCATGAAGGTGTCGAACAACGACGACTCGATCGTGGCGACGTCCGACTGGATGTGGATGACCCTGATGCGCCTGGACCGCAAGGCAGAGGCGGCGAAGGTGCTGGAACGCATCACGCCGAAGATGGACATCCTCGAGAACCAGTCGTACCACCGGCGCCTCCTCATGTACAAGGGCCTCGAGAAGCCCGAGGTGCTGCTCGACACCGCCACGGCCGACGACACGACGGTTGCCACGCAGGGATACGGCGTGGGCAACTACTACTTCGTCACCGGTGACACGGCCCGGGCGAAGGCGGTGTTCGAGAAGGTCGTCTCGGGCGGCGGATGGAACGCGTTCGGCTACATCGCAGCCGAGGCGGACCTGGCCAGGATGAAGTAGGTCCTGGGGTCTTGGGGTCTTGAGGTCTTGAGAGCGTCGGGACTCGACACGGGGCGCCGGGGCTTCAGCCCCGGCGTTGCCAGCCTCGTGACGGCAGCCATTCTGCTATCGGCGCCGGCGGGCACGCCTGCGGACCAGGCGCAGCCCGCGTTCGACGTCCTCATCACCGGCGGGCGCATTGTCGATGGCAGCGGGTCGCCGTGGTTTTCCGGTGACATCGGCATCGCCGACGGGCGCATCGCGCGGGTCGGGCCGCTGGCGGGCGCGGCGGCGACACGACGCATCGATGCCTCGGGGCTGATCGTCGCGCCGGGATTCGTCGATCCTCACGCGCACGCGCGCGAGCGGCTCTTCGAACTCCCGACGGCCGAGGGGTACCTCCTGCAGGGCATCACCACGGTGGTGGACGGCAACGACGGCAGCGCTCCGCTGCCACTCGCCCCTTACCTGGCCAAGGCGGAGGCCGCCCGCTTCGCGCCCAACCTCGCCCTCTTCGCCGGGCACGGCACGATTCGCGAGCAGGTGATGGGCACGGCCAACCGGCGGGCATCGCCAGGCGAGCTCGACCAGATGAAGGCGCTGGTGCGCCAGGCCATGCGCGACGGCGCTCTCGGGCTCTCGACGGGACTGGCCTACATCCCCGGCAACTACGCCACCACCGACGAGCTGATTGCGCTCTCGGCGGTGACACGAGAACATGGCGGCATCTACGTTTCGCACATGCGTGACGAGGGCGGCGGCGTCCTCGACTCGGTGCGAGAGACCATCCGCATCGGGGAGGAGGCACGGATCCCGGCGCAGATCAGCCACCACAAGGTAGGCGGGCGGCGCCAGTTCGGGCAGAGCGTGCAATCGCTCGCGCTCATCGAGGCGGCCCGCGCGCGCGGCGTGGACGTGACGTTCGACCAGTACCCGTACACCGCGTCCCAGACCGGTCTGAGCCTCATCTTCCCCCGATGGGCGATGGCCGACGATGGGCTGCACGCGCGGCTCCGCGACCCGAAAGGACGCAGCGAGGTGAAGGGCGGGATGCTCGATTTCATCGACGAGCGATTCGGGGACGACCCATCGCGCATCCAGCTGGTGCGCTGCGCGTTCGATCCCTCGCTGTCGGGCAAGACCCTCGCGGACGTGCTGAAGGCCGCGGGCCAGCCGCTCACGCAGTCGGCGACGGCCGATGCCGTCATCGACCTTCAGCTGAAGGGCGGCTGCAGCGCCATCTTCCATGCGTACGACGAGCCCGACGTCGAGCGCCTGATGCGGGCGCCATTCGGCATGATCGGATCGGACGGCAGCCTGACCCGGCTGGGCGACGGCGCCCCGCACCCGCGCGCCTTCGGCACCTATCCGCGCGTGCTGGGCCGCTACGTACGCGAGCGAAGGATTCTCGCGCTCGAGGAAGCCATCCGGAAGATGACGTCGTTCCCGGCCGCACGCCTCGGACTCGTCGACCGCGGACTGCTGCGCGAGGGCATGGCGGCGGACGTCGCCATCTTCGACGCCGCCGCGATCACCGACCGGTCCACGTTCACCGATCCCCACCACTACCCGGAGGGGGTGCGCCACGTGCTCGTGAACGGCACGGTGGTCATCGACAGCGGCGCGCACACGGGCGCAAGGCCGGGGCGCGTCCTGAGGGGGCCGGCGGCGGGAAGGTAGCGGGCACGAAGTCACACACGTGGCAAACAGGGGGACTGGGAAGAGGCACGACGAACGCGTGGCCCCTCACCAGAATGACTTCGTGGCGTTCCTCGTGACCTTCGTGCGCTTCGTGTTCCCGTGACGCGCATCAGCGGCCGCGGCCGGCCACGGCGGCGATGACAGCGAAGCTGCCGTGGCGCCAGACGATGTCGGTGGTGAAGCCGGCGAACTGGAGCAGCGTCAGCTCCGCGTCCAGCGGCACGTAGAAGTCCTCGTGCGCCCACGCCCGCAAGAACGACTCGGCCTGGCGCGGTCCATAGCTCCCCGCCAGATGTGCGTGCCAGGCCTGGCGACCGGCCGCGGCCAGGGCCCCGTTCGAGGCGGGGTGGCAGTCCGCGCTCACGAGGAGGCCGCCGGGCCGAAGGGCCGCCCGGGCACGCGTGTACAAGGCCTGCTTCGCCCGTCGCCGCTCGATGTGATGGAGCGCGAACGACGCCGTGATGGCGTCGCACCGGGGTATGGCGGTGCGCACGAAGTTGCCGGCGATCAGCGTCGCGCGATGCCGCGTCAGCCGGCGTGCGGCCATGCCGAGCATCCCTTCGTCCTCGTCGATGCCGACGAGCTCGACTCCAGGCATCGTCCGGGCCACCCGCGCCGCGAGGGCGCCCGTGCCGGTGCCGAGATCCACCACCTTCGTCACCGGGCGGCCCACCGCGACCAGCGCCGAGGCCGCAGCGTCGAGCATGGTCTCGTAGTCCGGGATGAACGTGCGGATGCGTGCATCGTATTCGTTCAAGGCAATCTTGAGATGACTCGATACCGCCACGGCCAGGCTCCTGTCACGGGGACACGACGAATGAAAGCGCACGGCAAGCCTTCGGCGCCTTGCCACCGTCATTGCGTCATGGTGAGGGCAGGCACACCCCCTGGCGGGCCATGCTAGCCCACATGGCCGGACAGGGGGCCATCCTCTCGAACGCCCCGGCACGGTCGTCGTTCGGGCGGCGCGTGGACCACGCGACCCTTGCGCCGGAGACCAGTCCGGAGGATCTGGCGGCGTACCTCGACCTGATCGTGGTGAAGGGGGTGGAAGGTTCTGGGGTTCGGGGGTTCGGGGGTTCGGGGGTTCGGGGGTTCGGGGGTTCTGGGGTTCGGGGGTTCGGGGTTCCCTGGTCTTCTGGCGTTCGGGGCACGAGAGGTGTCTGTGCTTTCTGATCACGATGCTCGACACCGAGGAGCAGATGCGAAAGGGCATCCGCGACGTGCTGGGGGAATGGGACAAGGAAGACGAGACGATGGCCGCGGTGACGAAGGCGACGAACGAAGCGGAGCAACTGAAGCTGATGTGCGGCTGCCCGTCCACCTCACCATCACCGGCGTCGCGCTCGATCGCTGGCTGAAGGACACCGCGCTGGTGCTGGATCGCCTCCCGGGCGTTCCAGCCTGGCCCGCATCGCGGATGGCCGCCTGGGCGCCCGCGACGTCGTCTACAGGCGCGCGGCCAGGCCTTACCTCCGCGTGGACGTGCCTCTTTGCCCTCCGCCGTCAGAACGCCCCGACGCTCAGGCCGACGGTGAAGCTGCGGCCGCGCGCCGGCGCGAACTGGAAGTGCTCGCGGTAATACCTGTTCGTGAGGTTCTCCACGGCCAAGGTCAACCCGAGGCGCTCGCGCCCGCGCAGGAGACTCGCGCCCCAGGCGACACGCTGCACGACGAACCCGTCGAGCGACAGAAGATCCTGGGCGATGAGGAAGGGCGAGTCGAGCAGCGCCTGTGCCACGCGCGAGACTTCTCCCTGCGCGCGGACACCGTATTCCACCCACCATCGTCCGCTCGGCTCGGTGTAGCGCGCCGCGGCGAACACGCGCGACGGCGTGATGTTGTCGGCGGGCGTGTCGTCCAGGGCCTCGCCGTTGAGCGGATTGGTCCCGTCGGTGATGGCGCCGTGCGTGAAGGCCCCGGACGCCGACAGCGTCAGCACGCCACGCCCGAGGACGATGGGCGCGTCAGCCGAGAACTCGACGCCCGTGATCCGCACATCGGCGTAATTGGTCGTCTGCGCCAGCGCCTCGCCGGACGGCGAGGTCGCCACGACGAGGTCCTGGGCGATGAAGTCGCGGTACTGGTTGACGAAGAAGTACACGCCACCCGACATGCGGCCCGCCGCGAACTTCGCCCCGGTGTCGAAGTTGTTGCCCGTCTCGGGCCTGACCTTCACGTTGGGGATGATGCTGCCGACCGTGGCGGGGCCGGCGAAGAGCATTTCCTCGAGATTGGGGTGGCGGTAGCTCCGCCCGAAGCGGACGAACGGGCTGATGGCGCCGCCCTGGTTGGCGACCAGGCCGATGTCACCAGTGATCGACCGCCGCGCGTAGGTCGCGCCACCCGGGTCGGGCAGCGTGGACGGGTCGATGGCCGGCCGCGCTCCGGCCACGAGTGATGCCACCTCGTAGCCGGGCGTGTTCTCGGTCGTCACGTTGAAGAAGTCACCGCGCAGCCCGGCAACGATCGACACGTTCGGGCGGATCCGCCACTCGTCCTGCGCGAAGACGGCCACGTCCCTCAAGGCGGCGTTCGGCACGCGCACGGGCTTGGCGACGGAGGGCGGGCCGAGCTGCACGGGCAGGGGGAGCACCACCGGCGCCGGCCCCCGCGGCCCCATCACGACCTGGCCCACCATCGACGTCGTCGTGGTCGTCGTCCGGCGGTCGCTGCTGCGATCGCGATAGAAGGTGAAGCCTGTGGTGAGCAGGTGGTTCCGGGCGGGCACGAGCACCGCCTGAAGGTCGACGCCAGGCGTCCAGACGCGCTGCTCGGTGTCGGAGAGCACGTCCAGGCGCATCACGCTGATGGGGAAGAAGACGGCGGGCGTCGGAGCCGGAAACTGCACCGGCAACAGGTTCCGCAGCAGGCGCTCGGTGCGCTGGTAGTACGCCGTCAGCGACAGGTTGGCGAGCCAGGGCGTGACGGCCTGCGCCTCGTAGCGCGCCGACACGCGGTCCAGGTTGCTGTGCGGCAGCGAGGTGGCGTTGAAGAAGTAGGGATCGGCGAAGTCCGGGAAACCGACGTTCTTCATCCGACGGCGCTGGTAACGGATGCGCACCGAGCGCCGATCGCCGACCTTGACGAGGCTCGAAGCGTTGACGAAGGTCCCGCGTGCCTGGGAGTTGACGATCTCGTTGTCGGTGCGGACGTAGGGTGCGTTGAAGGGGTCGGGAAACGCCCTGAACCGGAAGCCGAAGTTGTCGTCGATGGTGTCGGTCCGGTCCAGCACGCCGGACTCGAAGAATGGGCGCGTGTCCTCCGCGTCCAGCGTGCCGGCCCTGTAGTTGCCGTAGTCCTCCGCGCCCGCCTGCACGCGAAGAGCGAAGGCGGGCGACGTCACCCCGACGGTGCCCGTGCCCCGCATGCCGTTCTCGTTCGAGCTGTAGAAGCCGTTGAAGCCGTACAGGAACTGCGTGTCCGGCGTGAAGGCCGACTCGTTGGTGATGATGTTGATCGTGCCGGCCAGCGCGTCCGAGCCGTACATCAGCGTGCCGGCGCCGTTGACGACCTCGAGACGGCTGATGGCGTCGGGTGAGATCAGCCCGACCTCGGCGCCCGTGCGCTCGGTGGCCTGGCGTGCCGTGTTCAGGCGCTCGCCGTCCACGAGGACGAGCAGCCGGGTCGAATCGAGCCCGCGCAGGCGGGGCCGCACGCCGAACGGGCCGTTCCCGACCGGCGTGATGTTGGCCGCCATCGTGAGGGCGTCGCCCGTGGAGGTCTGGTTGGTCTGCTCGACCGCTGCCTTCGTGATGGTGTCCACGTGCAGCGGGATCTGCTTCGTGTCGCGCTCGGCGCGCGCGGCCGTCACCACCACAGCCGCCGTCACGGCCCCCACCTCCAGGCTCAACGGCACGTCGAACTGCTGCTCGGCACGCTCGACGATCACCGTCTGCGCCGCCTCGGAGAAGCCCTCCCGCGCAACGCTGACGATGTAGGTGCCCGGCGTGGGCGCGTCCACCTCGTAGGAGCCGTCGGTTCCCGTCTCGACCACCACCTCCTGCCGGGTAGCCACATCGCGCAGCACCACGCGAGTACCCGCAACCGGGGCGCCGCTCGTGTCGGTCACGACCCCGCGGATGGTGGCGGCCGAGGCCGGCAGGCCCCAGAGCGCCACCATCGCGAACGCCACGAATCCAGTCCGAATCGCCATCGCCATCGCTCCGTACATGACACATTGCCGTGGGAAAGCACGCACGCGCCGGGCGCACGGAGCGCCGGGCCGTCTACGCGCGGACGAGCGAGCGCGCGAGAGGAGGCGGCCTCGGGGGGAAGCGGAGCGCCCGGCCGGAATCGAGGGTATCGGAGGGCCACGCAGACGCGAGCCACGAGGCGAGCCGCGTGCCCGGCAGGCTGCGGCGGGTCATGGCCGCCAGGACCAGCAGCCCGAAACCGAGCACGCCGGAAGCTGCGGCCACCTCGACCAGCACCGCCACGGCTTCTGGTAACGCCGGCGACTCCGCGCGCGCCGTCCGGTCCGCGATCGCGGGACCGTGCAGCAGAGCCACGAGCAGCCAGCGGGTCACCGCTCCGCGCCCCCGGAATAACGGGGCGCCTCGGCGGCCAGGGACCGCCAGGGCCACAACCAGCGCTGCGGCAACGAGCCACCGAAGGATGAGCGCGGGTTCCGCCAGCTGGCCACCCCACCACTGGCTGCCAAACAGCCACGCGTGGAACAGCACGAGCAGGCCGCCCACGGTGGGGACTGCGCGGCGGACCATGAACGGTGATTGTACTCCGGAGGGTTGAGGGGAGATCATCGGTGCGGACGGGTGCGGACGGGTGCGGCAAAGAGCGACTACCGGCCGGCTGCGCGTGTCAGGGTGCGCAACCGCTCGCGACGGGCGACGCCCTCTGGCCAGGCAGTCCAGGTGTCCACCGGGCGCGGCACGCGCCACGTCCAGTTCGCGTCGTCGACAACGCTCGGCGTGTTGATGCGATCCGTCCAGCCAAAGACATCCTGCAGCGGGATGAGGGACAGATACGAGCCGGATGTGAGGAGTTCGCGAACGGCCTGGTCAACGGCTTCGGGGCTCAGCTCCCTGGCCAGCGGGTCGATGTCGTGCGTACCTGTCGTGGCCACCGAGAGTTCCGGATAGGACGCCGGGTCGACAGGAGGCTGGCCTGGCTGGTCCCAGTGACGCTCCCACCGCATCACCTTGAACCCTGGCACGCCGAGCGCCGTGATGGAGTCGCGGACGAACGGGGGCACGGTGCCGAGATCCTCGGCCACGACCTCGGCGCCGCTGGCCACGAACACGCCGACCAGCGCCTCTCCGAGCGCGCGCTGCTGCGCCTCGTCTGCCGGCTCGAAGTGCGGCGGCACCGACCCGTCCAGCGGCCGCAGCCACGCGCGGTAGAGGCCCACCAGGTGATCGATGCGGAACCCGTCGAACAGATCCGCGTAGCGGCGGGCGCGCTGCCGCATCCACGCGTAGCGGGTGTCGACGAGCGCCTGCCAGCGCCAGGGCGGCAGGCCCCAGTCCTGGCCGTCCTTCGCGAAGGCATCCGGCGGGGCCCCCACGGTGGCGTCGAGCCGGAACTGCTCCTGGCGACGCCAGACGTCGGCGCTGTTTCCGCTGATCATGAACGGCAGGTCGCCGAAGACCCTCGTCGGCCAGGCCAGGCGGCGCGCGTCCGACCACTGCTGGTCGGCCACCCACTGGAGGTACTTCCGGTAGGCGACCTCGGCCTGGTGGCCGGCTGCCGCCCGCGCCATCACATCGTCGGTTCCGGGTCGAAACGCGGGATCCCACTCCCACCAGGCCCGGTTCCGCTCGGCCTCGAGGACGGCGCGAAACGCGGCGTACTCGTCCAGCCACCACGCCTCGCGGGCGCAGAAGGCCTCGAACTGCCTGGCACGTGGCGTGCCGCGCGCGAGCTCGAGATCGACGAATCGCTGCCATGCGCGGCGCAGCCACTTCTGCTTCAGGCGCCGCACCTCGCGGTACATCACCCGCGGTGCTGCCCGCACCTCGTCCAGGCTGAGGCGATCCTCGAAGTCGAACGCCAGCTCGCCACCGATGGCTTCGAAGTCGGGCAGGGCGGGCAGCGCAATGCAGGTCGGGTCCAGGGCAAAGGATGTCAGCGCCGAGTACGGCGATCGCTCGCTCTCGGGCAGCTCCAGGATGGGCAGGATCTGGACTACCGCCTGACCGGCATCGGCGGCCCAGCGCGCCATCGCCGCAAGATCGCGAAAGTCGCCCACGCCCCAGCTCTTGGAGGTGACGAGCGAGAACAACGGCACGCTGATGCCGCTCGTGCGGGTCATGCCTGATCCCCGCCGGCGCGCGCCAGCAGCAGGCCGACGCCGCGATCGAAGACCTCGGGTTCGACGATCAGGCTGAGGACCATGAAGGCCTCGCGTGCGAAGTCGAAGAAGTATCCGGGGTGGACGAGCACGCCGTCCTCGCCGATGAGCCTGGCGATCAGTTCCTGTTCCGTCACCACGGCGGGCACCTGCAACACCGCGGACCACCCGCCTTCCACGCGCATCCGGGTCACCGCCGGCCAGTTCGCGCAGGCCTCGCCCAGCGCGTGCAGGTTTCTTCGGACCCGCTGGTGAATACGCTCACGAACGACCGCGACAGCCGGCAGGAGCGCGGGAGCCGCCACCTGGATGGGTGTCGAGACGGACAAGTAGCTGTCGGCGATGATCTCGAGTGCGTGGAGTGCCTCGCCGACGCGGGCGGCCGGGCCGCTCCACGCCATCCACCCCAGCTTGACCTGCGGCAACCCGCCGGACTTCGAGAGCCCGCCGAGCGCGCAGGTCGGCACGAGGTCCTGGCACAGCACCGATACGGCATCGGGCGCGGGCTCGAGCGCGTAATCAGCGAAGACCTCGTCTCCGATGAGCACCAGGTCGCGCGCCGCGCACAGGTCGGCCAGCGCGGCAAGGTCGTCGCGGTGCAGGAACGACCCGGTCGGGTTGTTCGGCGAGACGACGAGCAGCGCACGGGAACGGGGGGTGAGCGCGCTGGCGACCGACGGCAGGTCGATGCGCCAGGTCCCGTGGTACTCGAGCTGGTACGGCGCGGTCGCCACGCCTTCCAGGCGAGTGAGGTGATCGAACAGCGGGTAGCTGGGCTCGGGGACGAGCACGTGATCACCCGGGTCGCAGAGCAGCTTGAAGAGCAGCGCGTAAGCCTCGCTGGTGCTCGCGGTGAGCGCAATCCGCGACGGGTCGATGGCCAGTCCCTGCCGGGCGTACTCGCGGGTGACGGCCTCGCGGGCCATGGGAAGCCCGAGCGGCTGGGGATCGTAGGTGAGCGCGGCTGGATCCGCGAGCGGCGCGAGCAGGTCGGGCGGGTACGGAATGCCGACGCGCGTGGGATTCGACTCGGTGAGGTCGACGACTGGCGCCCCGGAGGCACGGCGTGCGGCCACCGCACGCGACACCGCGTTCGGGGCGAGGTCCCGTGGCAGGCGCGAGGAAATCATGCGGGGTGCACGGGCGTCACGGCTCCACCACCTCGATGCGCTCGATGACGTCGCCCTCGAGGATGCCGTCCACCACGTCCATGCCCGACACCACCGCGCCGAACACGGTGTACTGGTGATCCAGGCGCGGCGAGTCCACCAGGTTCACGAAGAACTGGGCATCGCCGGTGTCGCGCCCGCGGGTCGAGATCCCGACGGTGCCGCGCCGGTGGATGCCCACCTCGTCGCGCATGTAGTGCGCATCGCCGGCGAACTCGTTGGCGCCGGGGCTCCCGCCCTGGATGACGAAGTTGGGGACCACGCGGTGGAACGTGAGGCCGTTGTAGTAGCCCTCGCCCGCACGCCGCGCGATCCGGGCCGCCGAGAGCGGTGCGAAGTCGGGGTCCAGCGAGATGTCGAAGGCGCCGCGCCCCGCCATCGTCACCCGCAGGCGCCGGCCGCGCAGCGCCTGGACCTCGGCCAGCGTCACGATCGGCGCCTGCAGCGGCCGCGGCGCCGCCGTGCGCGCCTGCCCCGTCCACGCGGTGAGCATCTCGGCCGCTCGGGCCGCGATGCGCGCGTCGTAGTCGGTGAGGTAGGGCTCGAGATCCGAAGCCCGCGCGCGCGCGTCCAGCGCCTCCAGCCGATTCAGGATGGCCATGCGCGGGTCGCGCGAGGTGTCCTTGTTCTGCTTCGTGAGGCGGCCGAGCGCGGCAACCAGGGCGGGCACGGCTGTCGAGGCCGTCGAAGGATCGGTGAAGGCCCGCGTGGCGGTCAGCACCAGCTGGTGGTCGTCGCTCGCCAGCGCGGAGAGCGCGACGGACACGGCCTCCGGTCGTTTCAACTCGATGAGCGACCCCAGCGCGGCCTCGCGAACGTTGGGGTGCGCGTCGGTCCCGAGCGTGGCGAGCACTTCCACCGCGGAGAGTACCCCCGCGGCACGCGCCGCGTACATCCGCACCTGCCAGGTGGCGTGCGACGCGAAGCGCGGCAGCGCCGTTCCGGCCCGGTCGGCGTCGTGGCGAGCCAGGGCGACCAGCGCGTGCGCGGGCGCATGCCACTCGCGCGGACGCTCCGACAGGCCCTCGACGATGGCCGCCAGGTCCGCGGCGGCACTCTCTCCCTCCGGGCAGGGCGTGCCCAGCAGGTCGATGGCCTGCAGCCTCACGTGCGGGCTGGCGTCCTCGAGGGCCGCACGGATGGGCGCACACGACGTGGGCTGCAGCCGTCGCCCCCAGGCCCGCAGCGCCTCGAGACGCACGGGGCCGTCGGGGTCCTTCAACGCCGCGCGCAGCAGCGACTCGCCATCGGCCATCGTCGCGTCGGCGCCGGCGGCAATCGCGCCCAGACGGCGCACTTCGCTGTCACGATCCGTCAGCGCGCGCTCGATGACCGACGGCGTGGCCTCGCCGGCGGTGACGAGGGCCGCCATGGCCAGCCTCCTGACCCATGCAGACCGCGCGTCGGCCTGCGGCCGCTGCGCCGTGGCAGACCATCGGAGGCGATCCAGGGTTTGGGGCGCGAGCATCGCCACCTTGCGGCTGACGCGAGCCAGTGCCTCCAGCCCGCGTACCGCGCCGACAATGGCCGGTGTCTCCGGCTCGGCAAACGACTCGGGCGATGGCAGCTGCTCCACGAGCACCGCCTCGGCGCGCGCCACCTGCGCCGCGGTGGTGTACGGCAGTCGGCCGAGCGCGGCTGCGAGCTCACCCCACACCTCCCAGAGGCCGGCAACGGCGTCGATGGCCGCGCGCTCGATGAGCAGATCCTGCACCCGGGCGACCGTCTCGGGCGTCCGGGCCAGCTGCGCCAGCGCCCACGCGGCCTCCGCGCGGATGCCGACGCCGTCACCGAGCGCCGGCGCCACAGAGCGGATCTGGTCCGGCTGCTCCAGGCGGCCGAGCGCGCGGATGCCGGCACGCCGCTGGGCGCCGCCCGCCATGGCGTTGCGGATCATCTCCGCGTTCCGCGCATCCTCGCCCTGGATGATCTGCGCCAGCTCGGCCGCCTGCGCCCGGGAGGAAGGGCCGGACTGTGCCACGGCTGCGGCCGGGACCATGGCCGCGCACACCGGCAAGGTCAGCAGTAGCCACTTTACATTTGTCACAGGGACTGTCCCCGATACTCGAGCATCTGTCGGGCCAGGTCGCACGGATAGCTGATCGCCACGTCCACGATGTCGCCTGCCTCGTTCCGCACCGGCTCCAGTTTCGGCATGACGAACCCCGTGTACGACGGCAGCTTCAGGCGATCCACGCGCGCGACCACCTCGTCCCTGAGGGTGGGATCGAAGTGCACGCCGTACTCGTCGAAGAACGCCTTCGCCGCCTCGTAGTCACCCTCCGACTTCATGCGCTGCACCTCGCGCAGCAAGGCCGCCACGCCGTCGTGGAACGCGCCCGTGTCGACGACGACGTAGTACGTCTTCCCGTCACGGAGGCGTCGCTCGATGGCACGGGTGTTGGCCATGAGCCAGTGCACGATGGCCTGGCGGTTGCGCATGTGATCTTCCTCGATCGAGGTCCCCTCGCGCACGCGCCGGAGCTGCACGAGCGCATTCCGGGCGTAGGCTTCGTATTCGGCGCGCACGATGATGGGCTGCTCGTCGGCCGGCATCAGGCCCAGCGCGACGAGACGGGGATCTGCCACGAAATACAGGGCGACGAGGTCCGCGCGCGTCTCTTCGAGCGCCGAGTACTGCTCCTTCAGGAGTTCCTGCGGCTGAGCCGTGACGCCGTCCGCCATGCGCCCCGATCCATGGCCGAGCACCTCGTGGATCTCGGTCGTCAGCTCGCTGGCAAACGGCGCCCAGTCGCGCGCCCGATCGGCCTCCGCGTCGTCCCACGTGAACTCGTGCCGGAAGCTCTCGGGCTGTGACCTGTCGTAGGCTTCGAGCACGTTCGAGAGGGTGACCGACTTGCTGCCGTACTGCTCGCGGATGCGCTGGTCGTTCGGCAGGTTCACGCCAATGGGCGTGATGGGGCCCGAATCGCCCACCTCCACCACCACTTCGATGGCCATGGCCGTCACGCCCTGCACGACGGGCTTCCGGTACCGCGCGTCGATGGGCATGTGATCCTCGAACCACTGCGCGTGCGCCGCCAGCGTCCGGATCTTCCCCGTCTTCTCCGGGTTGCTGTAATAGACGATGCCCTCCCACGAGCCCTTGATGCCCCGCGCGTCCATGTAGACCTCGATGAAGCCGTTCATCGTGTCCACGGTCGTGTCGTGGTTCTCCACCCAGGCGATGTCGAAGGCCGCCCGATCGTCCTCGCTGCCGGTCTCGTAGAACCGGACGAGCGTTTCGAGCGCGGCGCGCAAGCCATCCGGCGCCACCGCGGCGGCGTCGCGCAGGTGCCCGATGATGCGCACGATCTGGTCATCGTAGCGGCCGCCGACACGGTAGACGTCTTCGAACAGGCGCCCGTCGCGCTTGACGAGGCGCGAGTTCAGCGGGTGACGCTCGGTGAACCCGTCGAGGTCGGCCATCGCCACGCCCTCGTACAGGTTGTTCGCGCTGGCCTCGAGGATGTCGCGACCGCCTCCGGGAGTCTTGCTCGTCACCATGGGATCGAACGCCGGGTCGAAGAACATCGGCGCGAAACGCGCCACCATGCCCTCGGGTGACTCGCCGGGCTGGAGCGGCAGGGCCGCGCCGTTCGCGTGCGCCCGAGCCACCGCGTCGGCAAAGGCGCCGGGCGCGAGACGCAGCACGAACTTGCGGGCCGTCAGGTTGTTGTAGGGGCCGGTGTTCAGCCAGAACAGCTTCGTGTAGCGTGTGATCTCCGCCAGCACGTCCTCAGGTATCCCGTCGGGACGCGTGATGACGGCCTCGAGGATGGCCCGCATCGCCAGGTTGTGGCGGTAGCGCTGGTCGTAATAGATGTCGCGTCCGGCCAGCGCCGCCTGGTAAAGGTGCCAGACGAGCACCTTCTCGCCGAGCGGCAGCGCGCGGAAGCCGTCGGCGTACAGCTGCACGACGGCCGCGTCGTCGATCTGCTCCAACAGGTAGGGGCGGGTATCGGGAGTGGTCAGAAGATCGGGCACGGGTACTCAGGTTCTCAGGGTTCTCGGGTGATCCCCTGACCCCTAGATTGCCACGTCCACTTTCTCCAGGTACTCGGGGATGTGGACATTCCACCCGAGTTCCCGCTCGATGCGTGCCTTCAACGCCACCTGGGCGGGCGGTTCGCCGTGGACGAGGTAGGTGATGCCAGGTGCCTTCGGGAAGGTGCGCAGCCAGCGGATCACCTCGCCGGCGTCGGCATGCGCGGACATGGCGTTCAGCTTCTCGACCCGCGCGTGCACCGGCACCCATTGGCCGAACATCTTCACCTGGTGCGCCCCCTCGATGAGGTCCCGGCCGCGCGTGCCGGCAGCCTGGAACCCGACGAAGAGCACGGTGTTCTTCGGATCGGGCAGACCGGCCGCCAGGTGGTGCAGCACCCGCCCGCCAACCGCCATGCCACTGGCCGAGATGACGATGTACGGGCCCCTGGCGTCCACCACTTGCTGCGATTCCCGGGCCGACCCCACCGGCGAGAAGCGCTCGGTGCAGAAGGCGCACACCTCACCGCGCGCGGGCCGCGCGTCCTGGTCCAGTTCCGCCGCATGGCGGCGGTAGTACTCGAGCGCCTGCACGGCCATGGGGCTGTCCACGTAGACAGGCAGGACCGGAATGGCGTTCTCGTCTTCCAGCTTCTTCAGCCAGTAGAGCACTTCCTCGACGCGCCCGATCGAGAAGGATGGGATGATCAACTTGCCGTTGCGATCCGCGGTCTCTTTGACGATGCGCGCCAGCTCCGCACCGTGGTCCTCGGGGGGATGCGCGCGGTTGCCGTAGGTGGATTCCACCAGGAGCACGTCGCACGCGACGCCGGGCGAGGGGTCGGGCAGCACCGGCCGGCCGTAGCGTCCGAGGTCGCCGCCAAAGAGCAGGGTGCCGCCGTCCGCGTGGCTGCGGCGCACGCGCACGAATGCCGAGCCCAGCAGGTGCCCTGCGTTGATGAACTCGGCCTCGATGCCCGGCGCGACGGGGGCGGGACGGTTGAAGCCGAAGGGCTGCAACCGGTTGAGCGCCTCGGCCGCGTCGTTCTCGGTGAAGAGCGGCAGGGCGGGCGTGTGCTTCGCGTAGCGCCCCTGGTTGGCCCGCCGGGCGTCCTCTTCCTGCAGACGCGCGGCATCGGGCAGCACCAGCTTGCAGAGATCCGCCGTTCCCGCCGTGCAGAAGACACGGCCTCCGAAGCCGTGGGACACCAGCCGCGGCAGCAGGCCCGTGTGGTCGAGGTGCGCGTGCGTCAACACCACCGACTGCACGGATCCCGGGTGCACCGGCAGTTTGGCCCAGTTTCGAAGCCGGAGCGGCTTCAGTCCCTGGAACATCCCGCAGTCGATGAGGACCCGGTGATGATCGACTTCGAGGAGGTACTGAGAACCGGTGACGGTGCCTGCGGCACCGAGAAAGGTCAGGGACGCCATTGGCCACGCATCGTACTAGAATCTGCCGTCCGGGCGGATCGTCAAGACGCCGTCGTCCACGCTCGCCTCGGGGCTGCCCCGCGCCCCCGCGCTCTTCAGGCGCTCTCGAAGACCCCCGTCTGCCGATTCTTGCGCACGCGGTCCCAGGGGAAGGCCATGCCGTTCATGGCCACGTAGACGCCCGACGGGAGCGCCTGCACGAACGACAGCGCGCTGCCCAGGTTGAAGAGCCCGTCCGAGCTGCCGAAGGCGTACGGGATCATCGCGCCCGTGAGGACGATGGTCTTCTCGAGCGCGGCCCCGGCAAGCGACCGAGCCGTCTCCACCATCGTGTCCGTCCCGTGGGTAATGACGATGCGCGGCTCGGCGCACTGGCGGCAGTTCGAGACGATCAGCTGCCGGTCGGCGTCGGTCATGTCGAGGCTGTCGATCATCATCAGCGTGCGGACGCTCACCTCCACGCGCGACCGCCCCAGCGTCAGCATCTCGCCCAGGTGCGTGTCCTTGAAGAACAGCCGCCCATGGATCTCGTCGTACTCCTTGTCGAACGTCCCGCCGGTGACGAAAATACGGATCGCCATGTATGCCATCGCCATTGTGCGCTATCGCCGCCCGCTCGACGAAGTCATCGTGCACCAGGAGCCGCACCGCGCCTACCTGCGGCAGCTGAAAGCCGAGGGGACGCTGCTCGCCGCGGGTCCTCAGGATCCCCGCTACGGCGGCCTCTTTCTGCTGAGGGTCCCCGACGAGGACCCTCAGGCGGCCCTCGACCGGATTCGCGACGGTGACCCGTTCTACCGGCAGGGCGCCGCGCAGTACGAGATGCTGCCGTGGAACGTCGTCATCGGCCGGGAGGAGCTGGACCGACTGTGAGGTGCGCCCATTGGTGATTGCCGACAATCGCCAATCATCGATGGACAGGTCAGCGCTCACCTGCGCCGGCGCTGGCGCAGCAGCTCGCCGAGCGTCCACGAGACGAACACGACGGCGATGACGGCGACGAGCGCCAGCAGCAGCGGCCGGCCACCCATCAGCGCGACTCCGCGGGGGGCGCGGGTCGCCCGCCTGTCAGGGCGCTGACGATCGCACCCGCGACGAACACGGCCAGGGCCCCGATGAGGTTGTGCCAGAGAAAGCCGATGGACGTCGTGGTCGCGACGTAGCCGACCGTGGCCATGCCCGCCAGGAGGCCGACCGAGGCGCCCGTGCCGTTGGCGCGTGGCCAGCCGATGGCCAGCAGGAACACGCCCAGGATCGACCCGTAGAAGAACGACCCGAAGCGGTTCACCACCTCGATGAGCGACCCCATCTCCACGGCGTAGATGGCCACGACGGAGGCAAACACCGCCCAGGCGCCCGTGGCCAGCCGCGACACGAGGAGCAGTGTCCGGTCGTCGGCCGTGCTCCCGCCGCCGAAGCGGCGGTAGAAGTCGATGACGCTGGCCGTCGAGAGCGATGCCAGCTCCGCCGAGATGGTGGACATGGCCGCGGCGAAGACGGCTGCCATCAGCAGCCCGACGAGGCCGATGGGCAGGTGGGTCATCACGAAGGTCGGGAACACGTAGTTCACGTCGTTGTAGGTGCGGTCGCCCGACACCTCGCGCACGAGTGCCACGGCCTCGGCGCGCACCTGCTTCACGCGCTCGTCCGCACTCAGGAACGCCGCCTGCGACAGCGCCCGCGCCACCGCGTCGCCGCCCCGGTCCATCGCCGCGGCCGCCTCGGCGGCCTGTCGCCGCTCCGCGATCGAAGCGGTGAACCGCTGCTCGAGCGCCGCGTACTCCGTCGATCGGGCGCTCTCACGCACCCGCCGGTCGTGCACCGGGTTGAAGAGCATGGGCGGCGGCGTGAACAGGTAGAAGAGGAACATGAAGACGCCGATGACGAGCACCAGCGCCTGCAGGGGGATCTTCCAGTACGCACTCATCAGCAGCGACGTCCGCGCCTCGTCCACCGACCGTGCCGTCAGGTAGCGCTGCACCTGGCTCTGGTCGGTGCCGAAGTACGACAGGAAGAGGAACAGCGCGCCGAGCGTGCCCGACCAGAACGTGTAGGTGATGGTCGGGTCCACCCGGAAGTCCATCGTCTGGAGGCGGCCGGTGGCGCCGGCGAGGCTGAGGGCCTCGCCGATCCCGACCGACTCGGGAAGCCCCATGACGAGCGCGATCACGGCGGCCAGCAGCCCGAAGACGATGAGGAACATCTGCTTGACGTCGGTCCACGTGACGGCCTGGACACCGCCGAACATGGTGTAGACCGCGGTGGGCAGGCCGATGAGCAGGCAGGTGGTGGTGACGTCCACGCCCAGCATCACCGACAGCACGACCGCCGGGGCAGCGATGACGGCGCCGGTCGACATGCCGCGCGACAGCAGGAACAGCAGGGCCGTCAGGCTCCGGGTCTTCGCGTCGAACCGGCGCTCCAGGTACTCGTAGGCCGTGAACACCCGCGCGTTGTGGAAGAACGGCACGAAGGTCAGCGACACGAGGATCATCGCGATCGGGAGCGCGTAGTAGTACTGCAGCAGGCTCATCCCGAACACGTACCCCTGCCCCGTCGTGCCGATCATGGTGATGGCCGACAGCTGGGTCGCCATCACCGAGAGCCCGACAGCCCACCACGGAAGGCTCCGGCTCGCGAGGAAATAGCCCTCGATGTCGTGGGACTTCTTCGTCAGCCGCAACCCGTCCCAGACGATCCAGGTGAGGTAGGCCGCGATGATCGTCCAGTCGATCCAGTGCATGGGCAGGGGTCGGGGATCGGGGATCAGGAGAACGCGCGCTGGAAGACGTAGAGCGCGGCCAGGGTCACCACCCAGACGACCAGCACGCGGGCGTAGGCGCGGGACATGTCGCTCATAGCGCGTTCACCCGGTCGCGGAGGAGGCGTTCGGCGTCGATGAGATGGTCGCGGCGGGCCTGCCAGGCGGCGCGGTCGCGCGCGAGGGCGTCGGCCGACTGGCGCAGTGCCCGGAGGGTCTCACCGGGCGCAGGGCCACCGTGCGTGGTCCGGACCTCGACGAAATGGCGCGGGCTCATGATGGTCTGCAGATCGGCCTCGGCGTAGGCGAGCGTGTGGCCCAGGATGGCCTGCGACGCGCTGGCCAGCGCCTCCGACAGGGACGCGGCGGAATCCTCGGTGCGCGCCTTCAGCAGCAGCGCCGCGATGCCGTGCGCGGAGCGGAACGGCAGCCCGTGATCCCGCACGAGCGTGTCGGCGAGCTCGGTGAGCGTGGTGCCCCCGTCGGCGGCGCGTGCGGCCAGCCGCTCCACGTCGAAGTCCGCGCCGCGCATCGCCGCGGCGACCAGCGTGACCGCGCGTGCGGCATCGCGGAACATCGAGGCCACGAGCGGCTGCAGGTCGTCCTCCGTGTCCACGATGTCGCCAAACGGCGTGTTGTGCACGGCCGTCGCGATGGCCTGCGCCTGTCCCACCGCCTTGCTGGCTATCGCGCGCGCGTGCTCCAGGGCCACGGGATTGCGCTTCTGGGGCATGATGCTGCTGCCCTGCACGAACCCCTCCCCCAGCCGCAGGTAGCCGAACTCCATCGTGCACCACAGGAGCAGGTCCTGGACGACGCGGCCGAGCCCGATGAGCAGCACGCTGGTGGCCGACACGCTCTCCAGGAGATAGTCGACCGTGGCGATGCTGCCGTAGGTGTTGCCGGTCGGGCCCGAGAACCCCAGCAACTCGCTCGTGCGGTGCCGGTCGATGGGGAACCCCGTCCCGGTGATGGCGCAGGACCCGAGGGGGCTCAGGTTCGTGGCGTCGTAGGCCGCGGTCAGCCGTGCCGTGTCGCGCTCCAGCTGCTCGATGACGGCCAGGAGGTAGTGGGCCATGGTCGTCGGCTGCGCGGGCTGCGTGTGCGTGTGGGCGCCGTAGACCGTCTCGCGATGCCGCTCGGCCAGGTTGAGGAGCGCCGACCGGAGATCCAGGACCCCCGTCGCCACGGCCGCGATGAACTCCCGCTGCCGGATGCGGTACATCGTCATGTCGATATCGTTGCGGCTGCGGGCGGTGTGCAGGCGGCCGGCCACGTCCTCGCCGGCGGCGTTCCTCACGAGGCGCTCGATGAAGAAGAACAGGTCCTCGTAGGTGCCGTCGTAGCTGACCTCGCGGACCGTGTCGAGCGAGATGCCGTCCAGCGCCGCCCTGAGCACCCGCGCGTCCTCGCGGGACACGATGCCGCACTCGGTCAGCATCACCAGGTGGGCGTAGTGGATGGCCATCAGCGGGGCGAGCAGCAGCTCCTTGGCGTCCTCGAAGTTCTCGTTGAGGACGATGGTGACGTATTCGGGTGCGAAGCGCATGCGGAGTCCTAGCAGTATATAGTCCGGGTGCGGGCGGGTGCGGGCAGGCAAGCGAAGGTGGGAGGTGACGTGGTGAACAGGATCACACGGCAGGTGGCGCTCGTGGGAGCGGTCGTCACGCTGGCGCTGTCGGGGCCGACGGCCCTCGACGCGCGATCGGCGGGCCAGTCGCCGGCCGCCTCGACGCTGGCGGTCGCCGGGCTCGAGCGTGCCGTCGAGATCCGGCGCGATCGGTGGGGCATCAACCACATCTCCGCGCAGACCGAAGCGGACCTCTTCTTCGCCCAGGGGTATGCCGCGGCGAAGGACCGGCTGTTCCAGTTCGAGCTCTGGCGCCGGCAGGCCACCGGCACGGTGGCCGAGATCCTCGGGCGACGCGAGCTGGCGCGCGACCGGGGCACACGGCTGCACATGTTCCGCGGCGATCTGGACGCCGAGCTCAACCACTATCACCCGCGCGGGAAGCTCATCGTCGAGTCGTTCGTCCGCGGGGTGAACGCGTACATCGCCGAGACCGAGCGCACGCCGTCTCTCCTGCCCCTGGAGTTCAGGATGCTGGGCATCACGCCCGGGCGATGGACGCCGGCGGTCGTCATCTCGCGGCACCAGAGCCTCACGGCCAACATCACGGATGAGGTGCGCTCCATGCGCGCCCTGAAGACGATGAGCCCCGAGGCGCTGCGCGAGCTGATGTACTTCCAGGGCGGCGAGCCGGTGTTCGCGCCCGACGCCGCGCTGGATCCGAAGGTCTTCCCCGACAACGTGCTGGAGCTCTACAGCGCCTTCCGCAGCGCAGTCGAGTTCAGGCCGGAGGACGTGGCGGCCGAGTTCCGCCGCGCCGAGGCCCCGGCGGCCGCGCCGGCGGAGGCGGGCGAGCCCGACGACGCCTCCATCGACCCGCGCGACATCGGCTCGAACAACTGGGTCGTGAGCGGCGCGCGCACGCAGAGCACGTATCCCATCATGGCCAACGACCCGCACCGCGTGCAGGGCGCCCCGTCGCTCCGCTACTGGGTGCACCTGGTCGGTCCCGGATGGAACGTGATTGGCGGCGGCGAGCCCGTGCTGCCCGGCGTCTCCATCGGCCACAACGAGTACGGCGCGTGGGGCCTCACCATCTTCGGCAACGACAACGAGGACCTCTACGTCTACGACGTGAACCCGGGTAATCCGAACGAGTATCGCCACCAGGGACGGTGGGAAGCGATGCGGATCGTCGCGGACACCGTCCCGGTGAAGGGCGAGAAGCCGGAAGCCGTGGAACTGAAGTACACGCGCCACGGCCCCGTGATCTTCGAAGATCGGGTGAACCGCAAGGCGTACGCCGTTCGCGCGGCATGGATGGAACCGGGCTCGGCGCCGTACCTGGGCAGCCTCCGCATGAACCAGGCGCGCACGTGGGAGGAGTTCCGCGAGGCGTGCGGCTACAGCCGCATGCCGGCCGAGAACATGGTGTGGGCGGATCGCACCGGCACCATCGGCTGGCAGGCGGCGGGCATCCAGCCGCTGCGCCGCAACTGGAGCGGCCTGCTGCCCGTGCCGGGCGACGGGCGCTACGAATGGGACGGCTTTCTCCCCATCACGGCGCTGCCGCACGAAGTGAACCCCGCGCGCGGCTTCGTGGCGACCGCCAACCATTACCTGTTCCCGAACGACTATCCGTATCCCGAGGCCCGGCACTACACGTGGGCCGACCCGTATCGGGCGTCGCGCATCACCGAGGTGCTGGGGTCGGGCCGCCTGTTCAGCGTGGCCGAGATGGCGCGGCTGCAGAACGACGACCTGTCGCTCCCGGCGCGCGCCCTGGTGCCGCTGTTGAAGGACCTGCCGCTGGCGAACGCCGCGTCCGCGAAGGCGCGCGACCAGCTGATGGCGTGGGACTTCGTGATGGACAGGAGCTCGGTGCCCGCGGGTATCCACGCCATGTGGCAACGGCGCCTGCTCGCCAACCTGCGCGAACGGCTGGTCCCCGAGGCCGCGCGCGCCGTGCTCGGCCAGGGGGCCGTCTCGCTCAAACGCGCCATCGACTGGCTGTACGCCCCGGACGGCCGCTTCGGCGCGGATCCGACGGCCGCGCGCGACGCGCTGGTCGCGCGCAGCCTGGACGAGGCTGTAGCCGAACTCACCAAGCGCTTCGGGCCCGACATGGCGAAGTGGCCGTGGGGCCAGGAGGGCTATCACCACGCCCTGATCCGTCACCCGCTCGCCGCCGCGGTGAACGACGCCACGCGCGCGAAGCTCACCGTCGGCCCGGCGCCGCGCGGCGGCGACGGCACCACGGTGAGCGCCACGGGCAGCGGCGACAACCAGACCTCCGGCGGCTCGTTCAAGCTGATCGCCGACACCGAGGACTGGGACAATTCGATCGGAATCAACACGCCCGGTCAGTCGGGGGATCCTGACAACACGTTCTACCGGAACCTGTTCGACCTGTGGGCGAAGGGACGCTACTTTCCCGTCGCATACTCTCGCAAGAAAGTGGAGTCGGTGACCGAGAGCGTCACCGAGCTGCGCCCGGCGCCGGCGAGCACGCAGCAGCGAGGGGGGGCACGGAGGTTCCGGGGGGTTCGGGGGTTCGGAGGTTCGGAGGTTCGGAGGTTCGGAGGTTCGGAGGTTCGGAGGTTCGGAGGTTCGGAGGTTCGGAGGTTCGGAGGTTCGGAGGTTCGGAGGTTCGGAGGTTCGGGGGTTCGGAGGTTCGGAGGTTCGGAGGTTCCGGGGTCTCAAGTTCCCGGGTTCGGGCGTTGCGGTTCTGATGTTCGCACGGCCACAGCGCCGTGCCCCCAGAACCCCAGAACCCCAGAACCTCAGAACCTCCGAACCCCAGAACCCCCGAACCCGTCGTCTTCGCTCTCGCGACGTGCGGGTCAGCCGCCCAGGACGCCGGGCTCCCAGGAGGGCTGCACGGTGGCGCCCCACATGTCGCGCGCACCGTAGCGCTCGTACAGGATCATGAGATGGTGCTGGCTGTGCCCGGCGAGGATCCAGCAGAGGGCCCGGGCCGTGACCGCCATGTCGTTCGCCAGGGCCGAGCGGGCGAGCGCGGCCTCGTCCAGCGAATGGACGAGCGCGAGCGTCGCCGCGCGGACCGCCAGCAGCTCGTGCACGATGTGCTTGATCGGGCGGTGGTGATGCGGCGCCGCCGCGGCCCACTGGCGCTCGTCGAAGCCGGCCAGCGGCGTCGTGTCGGCCCGCGCGATGCGCAGCAGGCGATATCCGAACACGCGCTCGGCGTCCGAGATGTGCCCGAGCACCTCCTTCACGCTCCACTTGCCTTCCTGGTAGCGGAACGAGGCCTTCGCGTCGTTCAGCCCCTCGAACCGCCGGATGTCGGCGCGTTGCGCCTCGAGCGCCGCCAGCGGCCCACTCGCGGGGACCCTGTTGATGTAGCCGGCGTAGAAGAACCCGAACTCGTCGGGGTCGGGCAGAGCGATCGGGGGGGCGGGCCGGTGGCGCATGACAAGGACTCTATCCGGGGAACAGGGCGGTCGCAATCGTCCCGAGCGTCTCGAGGCCGTGCACGTCGCGAGGCAGCTGCGGCACCCGCAGGACCGGCACGTCCGTGAAGCGCCGGTCGATCTCCTCCAGGTAGACGCGCTCCTGAGCCTGGCGGGCCACGAGGAACGGGTCCGCGCTGGCGGTCGGCAGCACGCGGTTCACCACCAGCGCCCCCACGCGCACCCCCGCCTCGTCCAGCTGCGCCAGTGCGCGCGCCGTCTCCTCGATGGGCAGCCGCTCGGCGAGCAGCACCAGCACGAACGCCGTGACGCGTGGACTGACCAGACGCGCGCGGAACTCGCGCAGCCGCGTCAGCCGCTCGGCCAGCGACTCCAGGATGGGGTCGTGCCTGTCGTCCTGCTCCACACCGAGCATCGCCCGCCTCGAGCGCGACAGGGCGCGAATCCACGCCTCCATCAGCTCGGGCATCCGGATGAGCCGCAGCGTGTGGCCCGTCGGCGCCGTGTCGAAGACCAGCAGGTCGAACCGGTCGTCCTCCCCCCGGATGAGCGATCCGATGCGGTCGAAGAGCGCCACCTCCTCGGCCGCCGGCATGCTCGCCGCCAGGTCGATCTGACGGTACGCCTCCGCGAGGATCCGGTGCCCGAACAGCGACGTGATGCGGTCCTTCACCTCGGCCACGTAGCGGGCCGACTCCCGGGCGGCGTCGATCTCGACGGCGTGCAGGCGCGGCCGCACCTCGACGATGTCGGGGCCGATCGGGCGGTCGAAGATGTCCGCCGTGTTGTGCGCGGGATCGGTGGACACCAGGAGCACGCGCCGTCCCGCGCGGCTCGCCGCCAGCGCGGTGGCGGAGGCGCTCGTGGTCTTCCCCACGCCGCCCTTGCCGCCGAAGAACAGGACCTTCCGATCGAGCAGGCGCGCCGGGTCCTCCATCAACAGCAGGGCAGGTTGCCGAGCGGCGACCGATCCATCCCCATCCGGCGATGCCACAGGTGGAACTGGTCCAGCAGGTAGGGGTAGAGGTCGAGCATGTAGAGGGTGGCCGGGTTCGGCAGGCCGACGACTTCCATGTAGCAGAGGAGCAGGAACAGATCGTTCAGCTCGTTGGCCTGCGCCCGCAGCTCTCGCTCGTAGTGGCTGTACGCGATGCCGTGCACGAAGTCGCGAATGTTCCTGCCGACGGGCACCCGGGGATCATAGACCAAGGGGTCAGGGATCAGGGGGTCGGGGATCAGGGCCTCGAGGATCGCGGACATTGCCACGGTGCTGGTTGGCAGGTGCTGCAGATTCCGCGCACCGCCAGGCACGGATCCCGGCTTCCTGTTCCCTACATGTTCACCCAGTACGTGAACTTGACCAGGAACACGTTGCGGGACGGCGAGCGGAACAGCCCGCCGACGTCGCGGTTGAACTGGAACGTCCCGTGGTCGCTGACGTCATCGAAGCGGCCCTGCTGCCACACGAGGAAGAGCTGCGAGCCCGGCTTGTACTCCCACCGCAGCACGTTCGTCGTCCGGAACGAGCGGATGTTGAAGTCGGCCGGGCCCGTGTAGTCGTACGGCCGGTAGCGGTCCGGGTAGCGGGCGGCGCGGCCGTCCACCAGCTCGCGGAACGTCGAGTAGTCGCCGGCGGACACGAACGGCTCGGCGTAGGTCTGCAGCGACAGATTCGGCGTCATCGTGTAGTTGAAGCGCAGCGTCATCGCCACCGTCTTCTGATCGATGCGGCCGAACACGTAGTGCCGCGCGCCGTCGGCGTCGTCGACGTTCGAGACCCACTGCGCATCGTCCTCGTTGCGCTCGTAGCGAAGCCCGGCGGAGAGCGCGAGCGCCGAGGATGGCCGGAGATTGATCGACGGGTTCATGTGGCGCCGCGCCGTGCCCTGGCCGTCCGCCTCGTAGTAGCCGTTGTAGCTGAAGGAGAGCGCCTTCCGGTGGTCGGTGTTGGCGTAGAACCAGACGCCGCGACTGGCGTTGCCGAGCACGCCGGGCCCGCCGCGAGTGATGCGATCCCGGAACGGCGCGCTGTTGAGGTTGACGCCCATGCCGACGTTGTACTGGTTGACGAACGTCCAGTGCGTGTTGATGTTCCCGCCCGAGAACAGGCGGTCCCCGCCGAAGTTCCAGCCCGCCCACTGGTTGACGTTGATGTTCCAGTTGCGGACGAAGCGACCCGGGACGAAGTCGCGGTACTGGAACCAGTTGCTCACCGTGCGCTCGTCGGCGCGGCGCTGGAAGCCCAGATCGTTGCTGTCGAAGCCGGGGCTCTTGTAGCCGGCGGAGGTGTTGAACCGCGTGCGATCCCCCGCGATCTTGCCGAACGACACCGACCCGGCATGGCCGCTCAGCGTCGTCGCCAGCGGGTCCACGTCCGTGTAGTCGGAATCCGGCCGCTGGTACGAGTGCACGGCGTTCTGCTGCAGCCGCGCGATGGCCTCGGGACTGCCGCGCAGGTGGCTCCCCGCCCAGAACCCGGAGATGCTGTACGCGCGCGACAGGCGCCAGTCGTAGTCCACGCCACCGGCATACGCGTTGTCCGACAGGAAGCTCACGTCGTTGGTGACCTGCCGGTTGGTGGACGTGAGCATGAAGCCCAGCGCCGACTGGTTGGCGTACTCGCGGCGGACGCGAGCGACGCTGTACGACGTCAGCGGCTCCACGCGCTGCAGGCGGCGATCGATGCCGCCGGGCCCGGCGATGACCGCGTCCTCGCGCACGGTCACCGCCTGCAGGCCGCCCACCGAGAAGCGCCCGATCCGGCCGGTCAGCTTGGCGGCGCCAAGGATCGTGGCCGTGTCGGGCGAGGTCGAGAACTCCCCGTCACCGGCGTCGGGCGACCCCTGCGGCGCACGGCCGATGCGGCGCGAATAGAAGAGGCCCGTGCAGTTGCCGTCGTTGCAGTCCATGTTGAAGCGGAAGGTGCCGGACCCCTCCACGAAGAAGGGCCGCCGCTCGGGAAAGAACGCCTCGAAGGCGTCGAGGTTGACCACCGCCGGGTCCGCCTCCACCTGGCCGAAATCAGGGTTCACCGTGGCGGTGAGCGTGAGGCCGGGCGTCACCGCGTACTTCAGGTCCAGTCCCAGCGCCCCGCCCGGGTCGGGCGACCTCGCCAGCGTGTTGCCGGCATCCACGGCGTGCGTGTCGAGCTTGCCCACGGTGTACGGCATCAGCTCGAGCCGCCGGGGCGAGCCGCCCAGCCGTATGCCCTGCAGCTCGCCGAACTGCGACACGAAGCCGTTCGCGTTGCGGGAGAGCAGCGGCCACGTCGAGATCTCGTTCAGCCGGCCCACCTCGCGAACGATCGCCAAGCCCACGGGCCCGCCCTCGGTGCCGTTGAAGCGGAGCTGCGAGAAGGGTATGCGGAACTCGGCACGCCATCCCTCCCGGTCCCGCGCCACCTGCACGTCCCACACGGCGTCCCAGCTGTCGTCGCTCGGCCCGTCGTTGAAGTAGTACCGGTCGCGCTTCACACCGACCGGATTCACGGCGAACTCGTAGGCCGAGCGCCGGTCGAGGTACGAGTCCACGATGACCTTCACCCAGTCGGACGGCGAGTGCTGATCGCGGCGCGTCAGGATGCCGACGATGCGGTCGGGCTCGGAGTCGAAGGCGCGAATGGCGACGTAGAGCGCCGCGCCGTCGAAGGCCACACGCGCCTCGGTGGCGTGGCTGGGCGGCTGCCCTTCCGCAGGCTCACGCTGGATGAAGTCGGTGATGCGTCCCGCGCGCTCCCAGGTGCTCTCGTCCATCCGCCCGTCGATGACCATGGGCTCGCCTTCGGCGACCGGCACGGCGGCAGCGCTGGCCACCATCCGGGCCGCACTTCGGGCAGTGACCGGCACCCAGGCCACGGCCGCCAGCACCGCGATCGGGAGCCACACCCGACGGTCCATCCGCATGCCACGTGTAGACGGCGTGGCCGCGCAGTTGGTTGGCTCAAGCCGAAACGGGACCCGGCGATTCTTGCGAGGAAGATTCAAGATATATTTCAATGAAATGTCTAATTTGAGACCGATGGCTGATATCGCGGGTGCACTGTCAAAACACCTGAAAATCAGCCACTTCCCCCCTCTCTCGGCCATCGAGCACGTCCACGACAGGCCGCTGCTGCTGTGGGCCGACGCGCCGCTGATGGTCCACACCCGCGCCGGCGCCTGGGCCGTTCCCCGGGGACGAATGGTGTGGCTGACGGCATGGACGCGATTTCGGCTTCAGGCCGAGGTGCCCGTCCACGCCGAGGCCCTGCTCCTGGACCCGGTCAGGGCCCGGGCGGTCACCCGTGCGTCCGCGGTGCTGGGCGATGACGAGGTGCTGGAGGCGATCGTGCGCCACGCCACGCGACAGACCGCCCTGGAGGCTGGCGCGCCCGGGGACCGACGCCTCTTCGCCGTGCTCCTCGATCGCATCGAGGTCGCGCGCGGCCTTCCGCTGCTCGTACGGGCGCCGCTGAAGGGGCGCCTGGCGTCGGTCGTCGAGCTGGGCGCGCACGTGGCCGAGGGGCGCGTCCCCTCGGTCGCGGACCTGGCGTTGTCGATGGGCACGAGTCGAAAGACGGTAGAGCGCGCCTTCGCCCGCGATGTCGGGCTCACCGCGGGGCGCTGGCGTCAGCAGGTGCGCCTGACGCGCGCCGCCGCACTGCTCTCAGGGGGGCGCCGCGTCGCTGATGTCGCGCGCGAGATTGGCTACCGCTCACCGAGCGCCTTCGTGGCGGCCTTCCGCAAGGCGATGGGCACGACACCCCGGCGCTTTGCCGGAAGCCCGGGACACGGCAACCGGCCGAGGCCCGGCGACGGGCAGACGTAGGAAGTCCGGGATCGGACACTGCCGACTCCCGATCGTGTCTACTGCCCCTGCCCGAGCCAGGCCAGCACTCGCGCCTTCTGCTGTTCGGTGGCGTCGGCGCGCAGTTCCAGGCGCCACGGGCGGCCGGCGTCCGCGCCGAGCGTGACGTCGAGCCGGGTCAGCTTGTCGCGTCGTGCCACGAGCAGCTGCACCTTGTCTCCGGGGCGATACTGCTCCAGCCTCGCCGCCAGGCCATCCGGGCGCACACGCACATCGTCGATGGCGAGGAGCTCGTCGTCCACGTTCAGCCCGCCGTCGAAGGCCGGTGTGCCTCGGCGCACGCCGGACACGATGAGGCGGCCGTTGTCGGTGCGGGTGGTCGTGCCGAGGAACGCGCGCGCGGCACGCGGATCCACGGGGCGGAACCGCAGGCCGTAGTATTCCAGGGCCTCGGTGTAGTCGAGCTCGTCGGTGGTTTCCGCGGCCGTGCGGAAGAATGCCTTCAGGTCGATGCCGGCCGCCTCGGCCATCACCAGGTAGAACTGCTCGGGCGTGTAGCCCCTGTCGCCGCCGTAGCGCTGCAGCGCGATGCGCATGCCATCGTCGAGCGACCTGGCGCCTTCGGTGGCGTTCCGGATCTTCGCGTCCAGCAGGAACGCGATGACCGCGCCCTTCGGGTAGTAGTCGATGGACGTGTTCGGCGTGTTCTCGTCGGGGCGGTACTGCTTGATCCAGGTGTCGTAGGACGCCATGTTCACCGGCGTGACCAGGCGGCCCGGCCGGGTCTGCACGGCCTCGATCTGGTTGGACAGGCCGTCGAAGTACTCGTCCAGCGTGGAGAGCCCCGCGCGCCGCACCAGGACGTCGGCGTAGTAGTCGGTGAAGCCCTCGGCCACCCAGAGCGTCTTGACGTAGTTCTCGTTCTCGTAGTCGAACGGCCCGAGCTCGACCGGGCGCAGGCGCTTCACGTTCCAGTTGTGGAAGTACTCGTGGGCGACGAGCGACAGCCAGTTCATGTAGCTGCGGTGCGTGCGCGTGGTGAAGCGGTTCGACATGGTGAGAAAGCTGTTCCTGTGCTCGAGTCCGCCGCCGGCGTCCACCACCATGTTGATGAAGTAGTAATGCGGGTACAGCAGCGGGCCCATCGCCCTGCGTCCGGCCTCGACGATCTTCTGCACATCGGCCGCGGCGCGGTCCGCGTCGAAGAGCGAGGGATCGCCCTCGAGCACCAGCACGTGTCTCTTGCCTTCCACGGTGAACTCGCGGGTCACCGGGTTGCCGGCGACGATGGGGCTGTCGACGAGCGTGTCGAAGTCCTCCGCGCGGAAGGCGTGAGGGCTGCCGGCGATGGGCATCAGGGCCGTCGCGGAGCTCGCCCATCCTGCGGGCAGCTCGAGGCGCACCTCGTGCGGGCGGGGCCCGCGCTCGGCCAGGGTCAGGAAGGTGGGCGCGCCGTTCAGCATGGCGAAGCCGGCCTCCACCCAGTTGTTGCGGACCGTCATCTCGCGCGAGTAGACGCGGTAGCGCAGCGTGACCGAGGAGGCGCCGCCCGTCGTGATGCGCCAGCGGTTCTTGCGCGACTTCTCCACGGCGAGCGGCCTGCCGTCGGCGGTCGCGGTCACGGCCTCGACGTGCCGCTGGTACTCGCGCACCAGGTAGGACCCCGGCGTCCAGACCGCCATGAACACCTCGATGGAGGGCTGGCGGCCCGTCGGATAGACCGCCTCGACGTCCACGTAATGCGTCTGCGGCGCCGGGAACCGGAGCGTGTAGCGAATGGGTTCCGACGCCTGTGCGTCGAGTGAATCGGCGGTGGTGAGCATCGCGACGAGAAGGGCGACGGCAAGCGCGACGAAGGCGGTGCGAGCCATCAGGGTATTGTAGCGGCGAGCCTGCCGTGGCTTCCTTCGTGTTCGTCGTGTTCCCGTGGACCGCTACTGCGCGCCGAGCCAGGCCGCGCGGAAGCGTTTCTGGTCCGGGGAAGGCGCGCTCCCCGTGCTCTCGACGGGCACGATCTCGACGCGCGGGTCCTCCTCGAGGGTGATGGCGGTGTCCACCTTCTCGCCGCCGCGACGCACGAAGCGGAGGGCCACCCGGTCCCCGGGCTTGTGCCGGGCCAGGATCTCGTCGACCTGCCCGTCCCGGACGATGTCCGTGCCGCCCAGGCTCACCACGTAATCGTCCTGCGCGACGCCCGCCTTGTAGAGCGGGGACCCGAACGGAACCAGCGTGGGGACGCGCGCGCCGCCGGCGCCGGCCTGCAGCCGCACGTCACCCATCCACGCCTTGCCTGCCTGGCGCTGCCGCACGACCAGTCCGGCTCGCGCCATCAGCTTCGCATAGTCCACCAGCTCGCGGCCCAGGACGTAGCGCTCGAAGAACTGCTCCGCGAACTTCGCGTCGCCCGACACCTCTGCCAGGGTGTCCCGCAGATCCTGGATGGTGTAGGTGGCCGGCACGATGCCCGGCGTCTTATCGGCGCTTCGTCCGAACTTCCGCCACAGGGCGCGCATGTAGTCGTCGAGCGTGAGCTTCCCGTCGGTCCGATCCCGCAGGCTCAGGTCGAGGCCCAGCGCGATGGCCTGCCCGTAGGTGTAGTAGGAGATGAACAGGTTCGGCCACGCCGTGCGATCGATCGACACGGCCGCGTCCACGAACGGCGCCAGGCGGCTCATCTCCACGGCGGATCGGATCTGCCGACCCGGGCTGAACTGCACCGTGTTGACGACGCCCGCGAAGCCGCCGAGCAGCGATTCGAGGGGCATCAGGCCCGCACGCTCCAGGATGAGGCCGCCGTAGTAGTTGGTGAATCCCTCACCGAACCAGAGCTCGTCCGACACGTTGGCGGCCTCGAAGTCGAACGGCTCGATGCGCGTCGCCCGGAGGCGTTCCATGTTCCACGCGTGGAAGAACTCGTGCGACACGGTCCCGAGCATGCCCAGGCGCTGATCCGGATTCCGCAGCGTCCCACGCCTGGACACCACCGTGCTGTTCCGGTGCTCCATCCCGTCGCCATCCACCCACGGCAGGTAATCGGCCAGGAACGTGTAGGTTCCCGTGTCGAATCGCGGCATCTCGCCGAACACCTTCGCCGCCTCGCGCACGATCTTCTCGACGTCGCGCGTGTAGGCGTCCGCGTCCGCATCGGTCCCGTCGTGGTGGAGCGCGATGCGAACGGTCTGATCGTCCACAGCGAAGGTGCGCAGCGTGAAGTCGCTGAACTCCGCCGGGCTGTCCAGCAGGTAATGGATGTTGGGCGCGGTGAACACGAGGGAATCCGGCGTCGGGAACAGCTGCGTCGCCACGCGCCACGTCCGGCCCGGCGGCTGCACGAAGGTGACGCGCGCCGGCCGGTCCATCTGCCCGCGCACGAACATCACCGTCGCCGGCATGTTCATGTGGGCATGCGCGGCGTCCACGCTGAGGTACGTCCCGTCGGTCCGATCGCCGAACACCTTGTAGGTGATGACCACGGTCCCGTCGTGCCCGGAGACGTTCCACTGGTGCAGGTTCGGCCGCACGGGCGCGAGCGCGCGCCCGCGGCCATCCGTGATCGACACCTCGAACACGTTCTTCGCGAACTCGTGCAGCGCGTAGCGGCCCGGCGACGTGCGGCTCATGCGGATCTCGGCCGTGTCCGCCGGGAGCCCGCCAAACCGCGCCTCGACCACCATCCACCGGTGCTCGGGTGTCGGGAACGACAGCCGGTACTCGAACGGCACCGCCTGCGCCCACGCGGACGAGGCGCACAGGAGGCAGGCCAGAACCAGGATCCACGCCCGGTTCCTGGGCCTCGCGGCTGTGCCGATGGGTGGGCGGCGCGTCGCACCGCAGGCGGCCGCCGTTCTCGGCGGCCGTGAGACCGATATCTGTGTCATCTGCGTCATCTGCGTCATCTGCGGCTCATCTGCGTCATCTGCGCACGATCTGCGTTCAGGTCATGCCCGCTTCGCGTTCCTGGAGCACCTCACGGATCTTACGGGCGAGCTCCATCGGCGTGAACGGCTTCTGGAGGAAGGGCTTCCCCTCGTCCAGCACTCCCGTTCGGACGATGGCGTCGTCCGTGTAGCCCGACACATACAGGACGCGGCTCGCCGGCCGGAGCGCCAGCAGCGCCTCGGCCATGGCCGTGCCGCTCATGTCGCCCAGGATGACGTCGCAGATGGCCAGGTCGAAGTGCCGCGTGTCGTCGGTGCCGAGCGCGAGGCCCGCGCGGCCCGACGCCGCCTCGGTGACGGTGTACCCGAGGCGGGTGAGCAGCTCCCTCGTCAGCCGTCGCACCGAGGCATCGTCCTCGACGAGCAGCACGTGCTCGGTACCGCCAGGGAGCTTCTGGGCCGACGTGTCCGGTTCGGTGGCCGGCTCCTCCTCGGCGCGCGGGAGCAGCACGCGAAACGTCGAGCCGACCCCCATCTCGCTGCTGACCGTGATGGTCCCTTCCGCCTGCCGGATGATGCCGTAGGCCGTGGAGAGGCCGAGGCCGGTGCCCTTGCCGGCCTCCTTGGTGGTGAAGTACGGCTCGAAGATCCGTGCGCGGACGCCCGGCGGCATGCCGGTGCCGGTGTCCGACACGACAAGGCCCACGTAGGCCCCCGGGCGCACGCCGAGCTCCACCGCCTCCGCCTCGTCGACCGTGACGTCCGCCGTCTCCACCGCCAGGCGGCCGCCCTTCGGCATCGCGTCGCGCGCGTTCACGGCCAGGTTCAACACCACCTGCTCGACCTGGCCCGCGTCCACCCGGACGAACGGCGACACGGCCCTGGACGAGACGGTGAGCTGGATGTCCTCGCCGATCATCCGCCGGAGCATCGGCTCGACCTTCGAGAGCGCCGTGCTCAGGTCCAGCACCTTCGCCTTCGCGGTCTCCCGCCGACTGAACGACAGCATCTGGCGCGTGAGCTCCGCCGCGCGCAGCGCCGCGCGTTCGACCTCCTCGGCGTCGGCGCGGCGCGGATCCCGCGGCTCGAGCGATTCCCTCAGGATGTCGGCGTAGCCGATGATGGCCGTCAGCAGGTTGTTGAAGTCGTGCGCGATGCCACCGGCGAGGCGGCCCACCGATTCCATCTTCTGCGCGTGGCGCAGCTGCTCCTCGAGCTGCACGCGCTTCTGGCGGATGTCGTCCCGCTCGGCCTTCATGGCCGCCAGCAGATGGCCGATAGTCGAGGCGAGCAGCAGGTAGACAGCCGTGACGGTTCGCGCCGCCTCGATGGTGAGGCCCCGGAGCGGCCCCAGGCCGAACACGGCCAGCGCAATCGCCGCCACGGTCATGAGCGCCAGCACCGCCGACGCGCCGCGCGCGCCGAAGCGGAGCCCCGCCCACGCGATCAGCGGCAGCGCGAGGAGCGCGACGCCGCCCGGGGGCAGCACGCCGGACGGCAAAAGACCGAACGCCAGCAGCGCGAGGACCAGCAGGCCCAGCAACAAGGCCGTGGCCTCGATGACGCGAAGCGGACTGTTGGGGACCTGACGCGCTTTGAGCCAGGCGAAGACCAGCGGCACGCACATCGCGATGCCGAGCCAGTCGCGCAGCAGCCAGAGCAGCCAGCCCCAGGCCAGGTCCGTGGTCGGCAGCGTGCCGAGGGCCCAGGCGGCGGTCGTCCCGATGGTGGCGGCGGCGGCCGCGCCAAGGGGAGCAGCGACGAGGGACAGCCCCAGGGGGTCGCTGAGGCGCTCGAGCCGGTCATCGAACCGGAGCCGCCGAAGCAGCGGCACCACCAGCAGCGTTTCCCCCACCGCCGCGAACCCGCCAGTCAGGGCCACGGGCCAGGGGGCGCGGAGCCCGACGACGACGGCGGCGGCGAGGGAGATGCCCGGCAGGACGCGCGGCCCGAGCAGCCAGACGGCGGCGACGGCCAGGCCGGAGGCGGGCCAGACCGGCGTGGCACTGGATCCCCCGACGAACCGCGGCAGGAGAACGATTTCGCTGAGGAGTACGTAACCGAGCGCGGCAGCGGCGTTCTGCAGGACGAGGTGTGGCGTCGAAGTGGCGGACGACCACGCCTGGAACCGGGTTGCGAGGGGTGAACGCGTGGACACGCCGGAGCAAGCGTAACGGTGAGAACGGGATGGCGCAAGCGGGCAGGGAAGCCGCCCTGCGGGCGTCAGCAGGACCCTCTGCTAGACTGGCGCCCGGTTCGTTCGCCTGCGCCAGGGTCTGGGAGGGCCGTGAGTGGCTCCGAGGCCGCGGCGTCACCAGACATGAAGTCCCGACTGATCGTCTTCCTGACCCTGGGGATCCTGTCAATCGCAGGGGGTGCTCCCGATGCCGGCGTCGTGGCGGCCCGCCAGGCCAGGGCGCCTCGCGACTTCCCTGTACTGGTCCTCGTCGACGCGTCCAATCCCTTCGGTCGCTACTACGTCGAGATCCTCCGAGCCGAAGGGCTCAACCACGTTGCCGTCCTGGATATCTCGCAGGTGACGGCCTCGACGCTCGAATCGCACGACGTGGTCCTTCTCGGACACATGCCGCTGACCGAGCCCCAGGTCGAGATGCTCACGGAGTGGGTGAGCGCCGGCGGAAACCTGGTCGCGATGCGGCCGGACCCCAGGCTGGCGGGGCTGCTTGGGCTCGGCGACCCGACCGCCACGATTTCGGATGGCTATCTGCTCATCGACACGTCGTCCGGGCCAGGAGTCGGCCTGGTGGCCCAGTCGATCCAGTTCCACGGCTCCGCCGACTGTCTGCCTCTCCGAGGAGCGCGAGCCATTGCCACCCTGTACCTCGGCACCAGCCTCGCGTCGTTGTGCCCGGCCGTGACGCTGATGCCCGTGGGTACGGACGGAGGCCACGCGGCGGCCTTTGCCTTCGACCTCGCCCGCTCGATTGTCTACACGCGCCAGGGGAATCCAGCATGGTCGGGCCAGGAGCGGGACGGCATCCCCCCGATCCGATCGGATGACCTGTTCGTCGGACGTTCAGACACTCATCCGGCCGCCGACTGGCTGGACACGGGCCGGATCGCCATCCCGGGGGCCGACGAGCAGCAGCGCCTGCTGGCCAACATGATCATCACGATGAGCCTGGGCCGAACGCCCCTGCCGCGGTTCTGGTACTTCCCCCGAGGCCACAAGGCCGTCGTCGTCATGACGGGTGACGACCATGGTGTTGGAGCGACGGCGGGCCGGTTCGACGATTACAGGGCGAAGAGCCCGGCCGACTGCTCGGTGGCAGACTGGGAGTGCGTTCGCAGCACGTCGTTCATCTACCCGAGTACCCCGCTGACCGACGCACAGGCCGCCGCGTACACAGCCGATGGTTTCGAAGTGGCGCTGCACGTCAACACGGGCTGCCTGGACTGGACCGCGGACTCGCTCGAAACCAGCTACGCCGACCAGATCGCCTCGTGGACGTCCCGCTTCCCGAGCCTGCCTGCTCCCGCAACCAGCCGCACGCACTGCGTGGTGTGGAGCGACTACACGACCCAGGCGGAGGTCGAGTTGAGGCACGGGATCCGCCTCGATACGAACTACTACCACTACCCGGCGGCCTGGGTTGCCGATCGGCCCGGCTTCTTCACCGGGTCCGGCATGCCCATGCGCTTTGCCCGCGCCGACGGCACGACCGTCGACGTCTACCAGGCGGCCACGCAGATGACCGACGAGTCCGGCCAGTCGTACCCCGCCACCGTGGAGGCGCTGCTGGACCTCGCCCTGGGCCCGGAGGGCTACTACGGCGTGTTCACCGCGAACATCCACACGGACCAGGCCGCCTCGGCCGCATCGGACGCGATCATCGCCGCGGCGCGGGCGCGAGGAGTGCCCGTGGTATCGGCCCGCCAGATGCTGACCTGGCTCGACGAGCGGGACGGCTCGTCGTTCAGGGCCCTGTCGATGCGCGGGAGCACGCTGAGCTTTTCCGTGGTGTCACCTGCGGGGAGATCCCGGTCGACGGCGGGGCGTCTTCAGGCCCTGCTGCCCATCGAGGCGGTGGCGGGCACCTTGTCCGGCCTCACTTTCCGCGGCCGACCCCTAGCCTACGCGACGCAGACGATCAAGGGCATCACCTATGCCGCGTTCGGAGCCAGCCCTGGTGACTACACGGCCACCTATGCGGCTGGCGCCCATGCGCTGCCCGGAACCTCGGCCCTCGAGCCCGCGACCGTGATTCCTGGTGGAGAGGCCTTCACGCTCCGGGTGACCGGGAGCGGCTTCGTGCCAGGCTCGGTGGTCAGATGGAACGGCGCCGACCGGCCGACGACGTTCGCATCGACCGGCCGCCTCGACGCGGAGATTCCGGCATCCGACGTCGCCACGGGCGCGTCGGTCGCGATCACGGTCTTCAGTCCGCGTCCCGGCGGTGGCGTCTCGAATGCCCTGACGCTCCGCGTCGCGAATCCGCTGCCGGCGATTGCGCGGCTCGACCCCGATGGCGTTGCCGAGGGGAGCGGCGACATCCGACTGGCCATCGACGGCGCCGGCTTCGTGCCCGGCAGCGTTGCACGCTGGAACGGTGAGGACCGTCCAACGGAGTACGTCTCTTCGCGGGCGCTCGCGGCGCGGATTGGCGCATCGGACCTCGCGACCGCAGGCACCGCCCGGATTGCCGTGCACAACGCCCCGCCTGGCGGCGGCTCGTCGGCGCCGGTCGACTTCGCCGTGCGCTCGCCGAAGGCCCTGCTCGTGGACGACTTCTCGAGCCCGCTGGCCGACGGGTGGGCGGTTTCCCCGTTCTCGCCGTTGCGCCGCGCCAGTGGCTGGAGCGTGGTCAACCACGTGTATCGCTACGATGGCGGCGGCCACACCCAGTCGGCTCGCGGTGACGTGAGTTGGAGCGACTATGCGTTCGAGGTGGGCGTGCGCCTGACCGCGCTCGAGGGCTATCCCGGGGGCATCCGCGGCAGGTTCAATCCGATGACCGGTGCCGGCTATGCGGTCTGGCAGTACCCGGCCAGCGGTCGGATCGTGCTCTACCGCGTCCCCCGCTGGAGCATCGACGATGCGGGCCGGACGGAGCTTGGAGCGGCCGAGAAGGTCGCGTTCGACACCGGGTTCCACCGGCTGAGGCTCGTGTTTCGAGGCGCGTCGATCTCGGTGTATCGAGACGGGAAGCTGATCATCAGCGCAACCGACGAGACGTATGCGACTGGCCTGGTCGCGTTCGACGTCAGCAACCAGGTTGTGGAGTTCGACAACGTGCTGGTCACGGATCTGCGTTCCCGGAACTAGGCGGCGCGCGCGGCGGCCTGGGGGCGTCGGGCGGGAGCGGCGCGGGGGGGAGCGGCCCCCCATCGCGGCGTGCGAGCATGCGGTGCGGCGACTGGAGGCGCCCGAGCCGTCGGGACCGTGTGGAGCGACGGGGTGGCGGTGAGGGAGGGATTCGAACCCTCGGTAGGACTTTAAAGGCCCTACAACGGTTTAGCAAACCGCCGCCTTCAGCCTCTCGGCCACCTCACCGTGTCGAAAACGCTAGGAAATCTGACGATTTCCGTCGAACTGCTCAGCTGCTGACCGCTGACTGTGCCCAAAACTGTGCCCAGACTGGGCAAAAGGGCGACCGCCGGATGCACATTCGCTGGCTGACATTATAGCGGTCTAAGGCCTCGGCCCAGGCGCCGCCTTTCCGAGCGTCCTCCGCTGGGAGGCGCCGCTCGGGAATCCAACCCCTCCGAAGCGCGGCTCGCTCACCGCCCCGAACACTCATCAACCGCAGCGACATCGCTATGCGGCCACGCACCGGGCGATGCTCGGGCCAATGAATCCCGGAGTTTGCGCCACACAATCTCGCATTATGGTACCGCTGTTGCGTCAGCCTTGAGCGCCGCCTCCACGAACTCACGACACACTGCGAGATTCTTGGACTTGTCCGCGAGTTCAAGAGACGTACAGGCGTCGACAATCTCAGGGCGGACAGTCCGAATCGCCTGCCCAACATTCGATGGCGTAAGCCCGCCAGCGAGCACGACGGGAATCGAAACGCTCCTGACGATTTCCGCACAGATGAGCCAATCGTTCGTTCGTCCAGTGCACCCAAATACGTTCGCAGCCGACGGATCGACACAGGTATCGACTGTCAGTGCGCCGGCATAGCGCGCGTACTCGACCGCTCTCTCGAGCGACGGTAGTATCGCAGACGAGCCGTTGACCCGCACAGGAACCGACATCATCAATCTTGTGGCCGGAGCGATCTCTTCGGAAAGCAGCGACATCTCAGCGTCATTTCGATCCGAAGATAGCAGAAGAAAATCCGGTCGCACCATTCTCGCGATCGTCGCCAGCACCTTCCGCTTTCGACTATGAATCAAGAGCGTACTGATGCGCCCGGCCTCACGTACCAAGTCGGCGATCTGCGCAGCCAGCACCATCTGCTCTCTGTCTTGTGGGCGGACATCCCATGCGACATGAGTTGTGCCCATTTCGATAAGTGCCTTCGTTTCACCGAGGGATGGGCGACGGCAATAGATCTGGACTCCCGGCATCAAAACCCCTCGCGCTGGTACAGTTCCACGGTTGAATTGTTGTGAATGCACTCCAGAATACGTCGACGCGAGAGCGAAAATACTCCGATCGGGTTGGTGTATTCGGCGCGTGACCAACTTCGAGCAAACGGCGTCTCCGCAATGTAGCCGCCTATGTGATTCGACAAGAAGTCCGGATCAATGGCCCCGCTTCTCTCCATCAACATTTGTGCGTGCCGGCGTTCACCGCTATAGCGCGTCACATAGATCCGAATGTCCCCGGCGGAGCGAAGCAAGAGCTCGTCGCGGAGCCGCTCCAACGTGGTTCCCGTCAAGGTATTGTCGTCCAGGAGAATTGCGGGGTTGCCGCCAAGGTTCAGCTCATCCTCTGTGTGAACTGGGAAGTGGTACCACGCGACGTTCTTGTGTGGTCCCCGATAATGACTCCACACAGCGACATGAAGCAGCCGACGTTGCTGGGATGCTCGCAACGAGCACACGTAGTCGAATACCAGCGGCAGCTCAATCCCTCCCCACCCGATCCCAACGGCATGAATCGTTGCGTCAGACTGTGCCGCCTCGGAAGCGAGGGCGGCGACTAGCAAGTTCTCGCCAGGATGGTCGGCCTCACGCCAGCGCCGCACAAGGGATGGGTACGGCGGCGCGTCATGAAGCCCCTTTCCCTCTCGAGCGGCTGAAATGCATTGGCTGCAGTCGTGGAGAAGCCGTCTGACGCTCTCGCCTTCCGAGCTGATGATAGCCAGCAGCCTTTGCATGGAAGCCTGCATCTCATCGAATCGACGAAGCAGGCACGAGTAGTAACCTCGCACAGCGTGCGATAACAAACCGTGAATCCGGGCGTCCTGATTACCCCAGAGGCTTTTGAATCGGGACTCGAACTGACCTATCTGGGTTGGCCCGGTGTGTACAAACAGATAAAGCTGGAGCGCTGCGCTGCGAACTTGGTCAAAGAATCCGAGTAGCAACTGCCACTCGATATCGTCCTGAGGCCGCCACTCGAACAGCGCCCCGCAGACAGGACTCCAGCTCTCAGCGAGTTCACCCCACATGCTTTCAAGACGCCAAAAGGCAGAGGCGTTACGCATGTTGACGTAGTACTGTTCCCCACGCAGCAGCACCTTAGTCGGCGTGTAGAGGATCCGACGCATGCACGGCCGATCGTCCTGCCAAAAGTCTTGAAGTCGTGCCTGAAAGTAGGGGACCAGCCGGCCATTTGCGATCGCTGAACTCCGAGCCCCGGCTTGTCGCCATTCATGCGGTGAGAGGCAAATTGCACCCGAGCGTGGATCAAAAAAGCGGCGCACTCGTGGCTCGTCGACGCCCGCGATCTCCTTCAGCAGACGAGACGCCTCCCGTTGGTTTCGCGCGGCGATTTCAGCAACGGCGCTGAACCGATCGAGAATCGACCCGTTGCGGATCTCCTGAGCCGTCTCAGCCACATTGATTCGCTCGCCGAAGTGCAACGTTGACAAGAACGTCGTGAGGTCGTCACCCTCACCTCGAAGGTCCGCTGGCAAGAACGCGACGCCGCCTCCCACATACACTTGCTTCTTCGGAGCGCTCAGCACGGGCGGGGGCACCAGCGGCCTGTCAACGTTAAGGCCGACACGAACTGCCGCGAACAGGGGAATAAACGGGTCTTCCTCGGAGTGTCCGACCAAGATGATCTGGCTCGGCCGAATTCCATCTTCGCGAAGTCGGGTGAGCAGCCCTTTGCTGTCGGCCGGGTCCTGCAGCAGATGGACAAGTCTTTTCGGCGTGGACGAATCCGCCGATGGCAAAGATCGCGAATGAAGCCAGTATACGAACACTCCTTTGTCAGTCAGATTTCTGACGAGACGAGCTACTGCTCCGGATTCCGCCGCCGCTTCGCTGATCACGATTACATGAAGGACCTTGCTGGCAAGGTCACCTAGCCATCGGGCTAGTTCAACCTGTCCATCCTTGCGAATCTCGTAGCTAGCTGCTCGGGAGCCAACGCGCTCCGCGTAGCGCTGTACGATCGACTCAAGGTCTTCCTTCGCCGTCATGGCGCCGGATATCGAGCGGCATTCTTCTTCAGTTTGCTGCGAATAACCGCGGGCAGATCAATCTTGTAGCGAGAAGTGAAATTCAGAAGATAGATTGCGATGTCCGCGAGCTCCTCTTCGATCGGCTCGCGAGTATCGGCCGAGCCAAGGCGCAAAAGTTGCTCTTCTGGCGATTGCCACAAGAAGCACGAGACTAGCTCTGCAGCCTCAACTGATAGCGCGGCCGCGAGGGCCGCAGGCGTGTGCGTCGGTCCCCAGTCGCGAGCGCGGTTGAATTCCGCGATCTCGCGCTCCAGAGCCTCAATCGTCGCTGCTGCTTCTGGGGTTCCTATGCTCGTCGCGTGCGGAGCCGATGAGGGAGACGCGTCGGCCATGCTCGTAACCGTCTACGTAGGAGAGGCTCGACGGTCGGCAGGAGAAGCCGTTCATCGCATCCTCGAAACCTCTGTCGTATGCCTCGGCCTCGCTTGTTTGCGATTTCGAGTCGTAGTGCTTGTGGTCGGCCTTCAGATCCACTGGGCTCTCCGCTTCTTCGGTACGGCCAGAATGGTTCAACCTAGCACGGCTCGGTCGGCAGCCGCAAGCGCCGTGTCAGGGGACCCGCGCCAACGGCACCCCCGCCATGCGGGAAGGCGCTGTGCCCTCCCGCCCTTTCGCGAAAATGGGTGCAGTCTTCGAGGTTCGCGCTCCTGAGCTGGCCATCGCCAGGTGCAATGGCGTGTCGGTTCAACACAGTCTACCTATCTCCTGACCCGACGGCCGCTCGGACCGAACGCCCCGGCCGCAGTCCGCTCGTGCTGCAGTCATTGCCCAAGAACGCCGCGCCGCGTTTCCAATCGCCTCCGGGCATCTCGAAGGTCTCCGTCACTCACGATGTTGTAACGGTCGAACACGCTTCTCGTCTTGTGCCCGGACAGCTTCATCGCCACACGCTCCGGAATCCCGGCCCGGACCATGTTCCGGACAGCCGTCCGCCGAAGGTCGTGCGGGATGCTGCCCGGCCGGCCGGCGTCGACCCGCGCCCGGCACCAGGCGTGGTAGAAGCCGCTCGGCGCGATTCGCCGCCCGGCCTCGAATACCGGCTCGCCGACCTGGGTCCGTCCATCGTGGAAGAACACGTGCTGAACGATCATGCCCTTCTCGCGCTGGATTCGGTTCGCTGCCTTCCGCTGGTCGGCGAGTAGCTTCTTCAGCTCGGGCGTCAGATAGAACACTCGCCCCTCGAGGTTCTTCGTCGTGCCGGGATCCAGTCGGACCTCGCCGGCCTTCAGGTCCACCTGGCGCCACTCCATCGGCAGGACTTCGCTGTTGATGCGCCACCCGGTGACGTACGCGAACGTGACGACCGGGCGCATGCACGCCGGCAGGTGCTCCAGCATCGCCAGGTAGTGCTGGTGTTCGAGGAACCCGGCGCGCACGTTGTTCTCCCGCAGCATCGGGAAGTGCGGCTTGTGTGTCAGCTTCCCAGCCTGGATCGCCAAGCTGAACATCCGCTTCAGCGCGGTGAGCTCGCGGTTGATCTCGCCCGCCGACACCGCGCGGCGCTCCTCGGGCGTGTCCGGCGCGACGGCGCTCTTGCCTTTCCGACGCTGACGGACGACAGAGCCCTCGGCCTGCCGCTTCGCGACGTAGGCGCGGAGGTCCGCCGTCGTGATGGCGATCATTCGCCGGTTGCCGAAGTACGGCTCCAAGTGTTTCCGGATTCGCCGTCGCACGTCGTCGAGCGTCTTCTTGCCGTTCATCGAGTAGTCGTTCAGGAGGTCGACGACGGCCTCCTCGAACGTGATGCGCCCGGCGTCGGGGTCGACGGGGATGCCCTTCACAATGTCGCCTTCGCGCGTCTTCAGCATGCGACGCGCGTCGGCGATGATCGTGGTCTCGGTGCTCTCACGGATCACGCGCCCGTGCTGCACGTACTTGATCCAGAACTTCTTGGATCCTTTGCGTAGATACACGCTGCCCACAGACTCCTCCTTGGGTGGAACAGAACAGGGGTTGGACTGGGGTTGGCGTGGCCAACTCGACGCACGGGATGGCGCCGGCGGGCCGGTGGTGGGATGAGGAGTCTATGGTAACGCCGTCACTCGCGTCGCACCATAGGGCGACTGGCTCAGTCGATCGGCCCTGGCGCCCGCCGCCGCCGGGACGCGATGAACGCATCCAGGTCGGCGCGGTCGATGAGCACCCGGCGGAGCGTCTTCCGCCGCCGGCTTCCCGGCCGCGGCGCCAACGGGGGCATGTCCACGGACGGAATCAGGCCCTGGAGCACATAGTCGCGGGCCGTCCAGAAGCTGCAGCCCAGGTACGCGGCTGCCTGACGCATGCTCAGCAGCCTCGGCCTCTCCGCGTCCGGCGTGTCGGCGGTGGTCGTCTCGATATCGGTGGTCTGCATGGTTGCTCTCCTCTGATCGGTGCCCGGCACCGCCCCTCCGCGGGCGGCACCGGGGGTTCCTGACGTTCTCACCTCGCCTCCGCGCTCACGTTGTCGTGGACATGCGTCTCGTACGCGTGCAGGAGCAGGCTCCGGATGTGCTGCTGTGCGCTTGGGTCGTCGATGGCCCGGAGCAGCGCGAAGTTCTTGCGGTCGCCGTGCACGATGAACTGGCGCGACGGGAACGAGACGCTGAAGCCCGGTCCGTCTCGCCGCTCCCAGATGGCGAAGCCCACGAGCTTCATGCCCGCGAGCTCGCCGGCGTTGAAGTGGATCTCCGCGTCGGCCAGCTTGCCGGCCGGTCTGCCCTGTTCGTTCAACAGAATCTTGACTTCGATGCTCATGACGGTCCTCCTGAAGTGGTCGTCTACGCGTGGGCGAGTTCGGGCTCGAGCTGCGGGGCGCCGATACGGCTCCACAGCCAGTGCTGCAAGGTGTCCAGGCCGACCAGGACGGGATCGGCCGGCGTGAAGAGGTGCTTCGCCTGGCGGTACCGCGCGCGCTGCCAGGCGAGCTCGTTATTGGTCACGAGGACGAGTCGCGCGGGCTCGCGCGCCCGAGCCGCGTCGAGCGCCACCGGATCGGCCGCCATGCCCGAGACGTCCGAGAGCGGTGCCGCATAGAGCGTGAGCGTCGCTGGTGCATCCAGCGCCGTTGGTGCCGTGGTGACGAAGGCGTGATACAGCCGCGTCTCGCGTCCGATCGCGACCTCGATGCACGGTGTTCGTGTGCAACGGTCCATGGAGTCCTCCTTTCCATTCGTGAAGGCATGTCGTCGCTGACTGCGTGCCGGCCATCACGCAAGTGCCGTCCCGAGGCGCCCGTGAGGAGCGGTCAAGCCCGCCAGCCCGAAGGGTCGGAGCGCAGCGAAGAGGCTTGACGGCTCCGAAGGGCGCCCGACAATCGCCGCGCGTGATGGCCGAGCGGCGTGGAGGCGAGACGTGCTCGAAGGCACACGTCTCCGTGTCGCGCGTGCGCAGCCGCGCGTTGGGGGCGTTCTGGTCGTAGTGGTCGTGGATCGATCGCGCACCGCACACCTCCGTTGAGCGCCTGGGCTCGTGGAGCGGAGGCAGCCGCGTGCGCGACCGCAGTCGCGGGCGGGGGCACGTGAGGACCGGAGGCCCTCGCCGTGGGTCAGCGTAAAGCCGTGGGGACCGGAGTCCCCACGGCGGCCATCACCAGGTCAGTGGACCGTGGTGAGCAGTCGACTGGCAGCGCGGTCGAGTGCGAACCGAGCGTCCTGCCAGGGCGTGCATTGACTGAGACGTGTCAGCCCCTGCACGTAGCCCCAGACCGTCCGCGGGTTCGGCTCGTGCTGTTCTGCCAGTCCATAGGCGTCGGATGCCAGCTTCCGCGACAACTCGAGTCGCTGGATGGCTGTCTCGACCACCTGCTCGCGGGATGGGCCGAGCTCCTGGGACGTGGCCCGCAGGAGAATCGCCCGGTCGTCCGCGAGCGTCGCGTCGAGCGTGGTGCTGACGGCGTCGAGCGATGCCGTCCACGCCTCGTGAATCGACGCGCCCACATGCCGCCGCCGCAGGCTGGCGATGTGGCGAAAGCCCCAGATGATGTGATTTCCGCAGACGGCACGAAAGAGGAACACATCCAGGGTCAGGGCGGCGGCACCAACGTCGCTGTTCCGGAGCATGAACCCCCGGAACAGACCGGCATGCGACGCGTCGGTCGGGTCGTCGAGATCGCGATTGCCGTCCACCAAGAACAGGAACATGTCTCGATCCCCCAGGTAGGCGCCGGACGGCACGCGTTCGGCACCGAAGACGCCGTCCTTGTATCCGAGCGGTAGTTGCCAGGACGGGTGTGCGTCCATGAGATGGAGCACTCGTCTGGCCAGCTCGTCGTGATGGACGCGCGCGTACCTCGGAGAGGTGATCGCGTGAAGCGTCCACGGGTCGGTGGCATCCGCGAAGAGCTGGTGCTCGCCGCGGTGGCACCGCTGCAGCCCGAAGTTGATCGCGTCCGCCGCGATCGTCGCGGGCAGCGTTCGGAGGTAGTTCGGCGGCGCGCCGGCGATGCCGGCGAGCTGCTCGAAGCTCCAGTGCGTCAGGTCCGAGCTGTCTCCGTCGCCCGCTCGTTCGTCGAGAACGAGCGTGTCGGAGTCCTCGGCTCGCACATGCAGTTTCACGGTTTCGGTGATCCGCTCTTCCGTGCGGCTGCGTCTGGCGCAGGCCGCGTCGAAGAGCTGCTGCACGCTCGCGTAGCGCTCGTCGGGTGGCCGCCTGGCCCATTCCCGATGGGCGGTGTACGCATTGGCTGTCGATACACGTTGACCGTTCATTGTGGTTGCTCCTTTCTGATGCCCGGAGGGCGAACGAGGGAGGTAGCGCTCCACGCCGCGAAGCGGGCATGGAGGAGTGGCCGGGATGGCCACGGCGGGAAGCTCTCAGGCGACGTCGACGTCGCCTACGCAGTTGCGCAGAGTTCCTCCTTCGTTCGCTCCGTCGCGGCCGGAGCAACCTCGGGGACGGTGAATTCGCGTCGGACGTTGAGCGCGCCGACCGAGGTGGTCACGAGGAGCGTCGTGGTGCGATGCCGCGGCGCCCGGGCATCGCCGTTCCAGATCAGCTCGCGCTCGCGGAGATGGACGTTCGCGGCCGGGAGACGTCGGCGCACCCATTGCATCCACTCCCACTGCACCTGGCTGGCTGTCGTCAGGGGCTTGGTGACCACGCGGTAGCTGCCCCGAGTCACGACGATGGACGGGTGCGCCGGGAGCTGACGGAGGAAGTCCTGCAGCGTGCGGGCGCCGTTGGAGTCGTACATCGGCAGGGCGCCAAGTGGCGCGAAAGTCGCGTCCGCTACAGCGGCCAGCCATTCGGACTTCGGAAACGCGCCGGCCGACAGTCGCTCCCGCTGCTCGGGCGTGCCGTGGGTCGCGACCCACCCCTCCATCATGCGACGGCGCTCGGCATTGATCGCCACGTCGCGTTCGCGCTGAATGTTGGCTTGGCCATGACGAATGCGCTGGTCGTTCTGGAAGCGGCGGAATGCCTCGAGCGGCACCTGGCGGACGATGGTGGAGCCGGAGTAGGCGTAGAAGTGAATCGGGCCGCGGGACGTCGCGAGCTGGCACACGCGGGCAGTCGGGGCCGGATGCACGATGGCACGGCGGTTCGGGTCGGCGAGGAACTCGCGGGCCGTCTGCTCGAGCCATTGGCCGAACGCCTCGCGGCGTGCCACCCTGGACGTCGTCTTCTGGCCGAAGAACCCGCGCTCGAGTTCATGATTGCGAGCGGCCTCCTGCAGCAACTCGTCCGTCGTTGGCACGTGGTCGAACGTCGGCCGCGCGTCGATGAGCACGATGCGCTGGTCGTCGTTCAGCCGGAATTGCGGGCGAAGCTTGAGGCGGGCCGACCCGTCCTTCGCGACGTGCACCAGGTGCAGCCGCGTGGACGGCAGGGTGAGGACCACGCGCTGGCTCGCCTGCCCGTTCCCGCCCTGGAGAAGCGATGCCTTCCGGCCCGCCTCGTCGAGTCGGTACTCGGCGCGCACCTTCAACGTGCGCTGCGGCTCGGAAGCGGGCGTGACCACGTGGAGAGCGGACTCTGCACGGCTGACGTGTGGCATCGCGGCGTCCATCGCATTTCCTCATCGCGCCTGTGGCGCGGGCCGGTTCGGTTCACAGTTCGCCGACTATGGTGGCGGCCCCACCCGGGCCGGACCGGCGTCGGGTGGGGTGCCGCTGTGACTCCCGAGCGGAGAGTCGAGGACCGACCGCCCGTTTGGCACGAGGTTCGATCAGGACGCAGCCTCCTGGCCCGAGTAGGCCTCGAGGATGGCGTCCCTGATCGCCTCCTGCGCGCTCACGTCCCCGTTCGCGGGACGCAGCAACGCGAAGCTCCGACGTTCTCCATTGACGGAGTACTGTCGGGCTGGGAACGTGACGTTGCGCCCTCCAGCACGTCGTTCCCAGATGGCGAAGCCGACCAGCTTCATGCCGGTGAACGGGCCGGCGCCGGCTTCGAAGATCACCTCCGCGTCGGCGAGCTTGCCAGCGGGCGTGCTCGACGTGTTTGGAAGGATCCGGACAGACATCAACTCTGTCTTCTGCTTGGACATATGTCCTCCTGATGGGGCAGGCCGAGGATCGGTGATCGACGGCGGTGCCGAGTTCGCAGCCTTGCGGCTGGCGAACGAGGGTGGGACGCACGGCCCGGTGGGCGCGTACGTGGTGACGGGTTGGCCGTCTACGTACCCTGCAGAGCGCAGGATTCGGCGGAAACCTTCTTAGCGGAGCTGAGACGGGAAAGACCGCGCGCCGACTATGGCGGGATGGGGCGGGCTACAGCATGCCGCCGATGGGCTCGCGACCGTTGCGACGGGCGCTGCGGAGCTTCTCGCGGAGCTCGCGCTCCGTCCACGGCGGCTGGCACCGGGCGTTCCACTCGGAGAGCACGGCGAGTGCTTGGTCGTCGGCGAGGGCGAAGCCGCGGACGAGGCGGCAGCAGGTCTGGAAGGTGTGGAGGTCCCCGTGTTGCCCGGCGACTGCCGGGGGGACGCGTGACAGGTAAGCCCGTGCACGTTCGGCTGGGCTGCAGTAACTCTCGAAGAGCTCCTTGGCCGCAACCGACTCCGGCCGGGCTCGTTCGGTATCGTCAAGACAAAGGAACTCGCGCGGCGTGTAGATGTGCTTTGCGTCTCGGTACTCGACCCACACTTGGAACGGCTCAGGGTACTTGTAGTTCCAAAACCCTGGAAGCCGTGTCATCTGGGCGACTGAGGTCGCTGCAGGATCCCCCCCGATGTCACGCGCGAGGCGCTTCTGGACACGCTCTACCACGGCGGCATCGAAACCACGCACGCGCCATAGCACGTGCACGCGGTTGAGCGAAGTGTGCACTACGTAGCTTGGCTCGGGGAAGGACGACCGCCCTTCCAGGCTCGCTAGGACTGTTCGGGCGTCTCGGTCGACATCGAGGAAAACGTGGCGAACCGCCACGACGTTCGCACTGCTTCGCGACCGGGCTCCGCTGGCGAGTGCGTTCACCCCGGCGAACACGGCGTGTCGCGCAGCATTCCGGTCACGCAACCACTCTTGCACCCCCTCGCTGCAAGCCCACGCCACGGAGCCGACGCGTTGCGCGACGTCGCCTGTGTCGCCTCCCTTTATGAGAAGGCCCGTCCAATCGCCTGACTCGAGACAACATTGGAGGAATCTCCGGGCTTCGTCGCTTCGTGCGGGGCAGGTCATAGCCTGCCCGCAACAGCGCAGGAATGTGGCAAAAGCTTGCGCACGACACAGCGGATTGGTTGTCGTCGCGTGCGCCGACATGGACGTGATTTCTTGCGATCGGCTGGCGGATGCGGCGGTGGAGCGCGTTCCCCGACGAGCTCGGGTTGCCGGCGGACTAGTACTCGCACTGTAGGAGGTGGTCGCCCACCGCGGATCAACGCCGCTTCCGCCGAATCGCATTCGCTATTCATTCGTTCCCTGCTACGCTGGGTTGTCCTATCGACTACGCCATGGCATCCCGACGCGGCTCCCGGCGCCCGAAGACGATTTCCGCCACCGGCGTCACCGGCCAGAAGGGCATCAACCTAATCGAACGCGTTGTCCTGGAAATGGAGTCGCGCTGGACGCCCAGCGGCCCGAACGAAGTCGGCATCGACGGCTACATCGAGCTATTTGATCCAGCGAGCCGTAAGGCTCTCGGCCTGACACTCGCCGCGCAAAGCAAGGTCGTCAACGCAATCGTCGACTCCGGTCCCACGTTCGACTATCGCTGCGAACCTGCTGATGTGGAGTACTGGCTGAGCGGAAACACGCCGGTGATCCTCGTTGTTTCCGCAACAGCCGGCAGCGAAGCCTATTGGGTGTCCGTCAAGGATCACTTCAGGGGTTGGACTCCAACTGCTTCCACGACTGTCACGTTCACAAAAGCGAAACAGCGCTTCACCAAGCATTCACTTGCGGATTTGATCAAGGTTGGCGCGCCTCGCGGCGGGCTGCATCTGTCGCCTGCCCGCAAGACCGAGAAACTGCATACGAACCTGCTGCGAGTGGACGCTTTTCCCGAACGTCTGCATCTGGCGCGCACTGACTGCCGCTGGCCGAGCGACGTCTGGCCTCTCCTGCGCAAAGGAAAGCGCAACCCGGACTCGGGCTGGGTGCTCCGGGACAAAGCGATCTTGTCCTTCGACGACCTGAGTGATGAGCTATGGTCGGAAGTCTGCCAGGAAGGCACCGTCGAGAGTTTCCTGTCGACCGATTGGTCTGAATCCAACGATCCCGATCGCCAGCGGACCTTCGTCCAACTCCTCAATCAGGCCTTGCGCGCGCAGCTCTGGCCCGAGGTGCGCTACTGGCCGAAGGAAGGGTGCTTTGCCATGACGGGCAAGCCGCGCAAGATTGCCTATGGCTCGTTGCGCCGCAAGAGCCGCATCACCGTTGTCTCGCAGTTCTCGAAGACGGCCGACGACGGACGCGTTTTTGAGTGGCGCCGGCACATGGCGTTCCGCGGCTACTTTCGTCAACTCGAGGGCGAGTGGTTTCTGGAAATCACGCCGACCTATCGCTTCACTCGTGATGGATTCGAGCTCGACATGTTCCACGAGAACCGTCTCAAGGGCATCAAGCAGCTTGAGGGCAACCGCGCCGTTCTGAGCTGCGTCTTGTTCTGGGCCGATTACCTGCGGCCGCGAACGGACCTCTTCGCGGGCCACGCGCCACCGCTCCGCTTCGGTGAACTGGCGGTTCTCGATTGCCCTGTGGGCATCGATGACAAGCGCTGGCTGTCCGATGATCCAGATTTCGGCCAGCAGGCGGCACAGGAGGCGGCGGCGGTCGATGTGCCTGACCTCGAGGACCTGTTTAGCCAATGAAGCTGACATTCTTCAAGGAACCGGAACTGGAGTTTGGCGGCGGCGGAACGCATGTTGACATGCGTTACGGCCTTGCGCAGTACGGACCACTGGATATCGGCGACACGAAGGCGCCAACGCAGCTTCGCCTCGGTCTCATCGGTACCGACGAGACTATTAGTGCGATGCGCCAGTGGCTTGAGCGGTGCGAGCCCGGAATCGAGCGCAAGGCGAGCAAGCTCGTCAACCTGTTCCCGAGTTTCCCAGGCTTTACGAACGACGTCGCGTTCCGCTCGTCGCTTGTGTTTCACGATCGCTGGTGCGCGCCAATTCGTCAGCGCGAGATTGACGCCGTCATCGCCCACAGCGACGGCGACGAGACCGTGCGGCAGTCGGTCGCGATGTTCGTCGACCGCGCCGGTGATCTCGTCGAGCAGGGCGGCCCGATGGTTCTGGTTTGCCTGCCGCCGCACGACCTTCTCGCGGCCGTCGACGAACGGCGTGGCCCGCCGGACCTAGATGCACAGGAGATCGATGAGGGGTCAGAATCGGGCGATGGACATTTGCCCCCAACGATTGACTTCCACGATCTTCTTAAGGCTGAGGGAATGCGTTTGACCGTACCGTTCCAGATGGTCCGGCCGAAGACCTATGGAGGCGCGCAAGGAAAGACGAAACAGTGGGGCAAGAAGAAGAAGACGAGCACGCCGCTTCAGGACGAGGCGACGCGCGCCTGGAACATTCATACCGCCCTCTACTACAAGGCCGGAGGCATTCCGTGGCGGCTACTGCGCGATGCCGCAGAGCTGACCACCTGCTTCGTTGGCATCAGCTTTTATCGCACCTTGGACAAGGCTCGGCTGCTGACGAGCGTTGCCCAAGTGTTCAACGAGCGCGGCGAAGGCGTCATCGTCAAGGGCGCACAGGCTCAGCTCGACAAGGACGACAAGACGCCGCATCTGTCCTCGGCCGACGCGCACGCCTTGCTGAAACAGGCGATTAGCGTCTACCGGCGCGAGCACAGGACAAGCCCGGCGCGCATCGTGGTGCACAAAACCTCACGAGTCCTGCTGGAGGAGGCCGAGGGCTTCAACGCGGCCGCCAGGGAGCAGGCGATCGACACCGTTGAGATCCTAACAGTGCGTCGCTCCTTCTCGCGCGCGTTTCGCGAAGGTACCTATCCGCCACTGCGCGGGACTCTGATCGAGCTTCAGAAGGCGAGCGGGTTGCTTTACCTCAAGGGCAGCGTGGATTTCTTCCGCACGTACCCCGGGATGTACGTGCCCCGTCCGCTAGAGTTCAACGTTCACTGCGCCGAAACGCCGCTACCGCAGCTCGCCGGCGAGATGTTGGCCCTATCCAAATTGAACTGGAACAACACGCAGTTCGACGGCGGCGAGCCGATTACCGTCCGGGCCGCGCGGCGCGTGGGCGACATCCTCAAGTGCGTTGCCAACAACGGACCGGTCCAGCCGACGTTCCGCTTCTTTATGTGATGCAAGTGTATGTCCCTGGCTACTTCGGTCTCTTGATGATTGAAGCCGCCGTCGCGATTTGAGCTGTGGCCGCCTCGAGTCCCGCGCCGCCCAGGACCCTCGATGCCTCGCTGGATCGTGCATCGCGGACAGACGTTCCGGGAAGCGTTGGTCCAGCGTTTCCTGTAGTCATGCCCGTAGGGTGGCGCGTTCTACCAGAGCTCCGTCGGCCTTCGCTCCTTGCCCTTCACCTTTGGCTCGTAGAGGATCCGAGCGTTCTCCTCGGCCTCCTCTTTCGTGCGGCCGACGGCATCTCGAATCACGTGGACCCTGCGCGCCCGAGCCGTCTTCGGCCATGGGCGGCAGACCCACAACCGGCCGTTCTCCTCCGCCTTGAAGTCAAACTCCTCCAGCCGTGGCCACGCGTCGCTGTACGGACAGGGTTCTTCCTCAAAGCCATCGGCCGTTAGCAAGCCGCACGCGAATCGCTCGTAAGTGACGATGGCGTGGTGCTCTGGATAATCCTGAGCACTTGCGGACACCAGCTCAGCATCACAGTGAGGGCAGTGGTACCTGGCGCGCTCTTCCTCAACGACCTGCAGGCGCTCCTCAAGTGCTTGAATCCGGTCGAGATGCGGGACCGTAAGGGCCGCCACGACGTCAACAGGTTCCATGTTGAAATCCACCGGGATCTCAATCAGTCTTCCTCGGTCTGCTCCAAACCATGTCGCTCCCCGTCGGGCGTCTCCGATCACGCTCGCTCGGCTCTCGACGATGTTGAAGATGAATCCTTCCGGCTCTCCCGCCTCGCTCGATATGGTCTTGAGATCTACGACCCTTGACTCGCGCCTGCCTTTGACGTACCGCTTCATCGCTGCGAGAACGCGACCGATTCGTTCCTGGTAGGCTTCCGATCTCGCATCGCCAGAGATCTCCAAGGCAGCCAACCAGCCACGCGCGGTCAAGCGATATTGGCCGCCGCGCACACAGTCGACATACCCTCCTCGCGCGAGTTCCTCCCATGTCGTCCGGAGGATACCGTCGGCGAACGGTGGCTCAGCGATGTCGAACAGGGTGGTGTCAATCGCTTGATCTCCCAAGCCATTCAACATCAGCGCGAAGGCTTGCCGCTGGTTGTCTTCTCGCTCGTGCCGTCCAGTCGTCACCGAAATATCCTAACCTTGGAGTCATTGCGGTCCTTCACCAGCCCAGCGCAACACAGAGGTGTCCGGTCTGTCGGCAAGGGCGACCGTGACGGCCGGCAAGACCCAGCCAGCCAGGGCGGGACCCGGCTCGTGCGCCGGCGAGGTGGAACGATTGGGTTCGTCCGTCCCCCAGAGCGTTGACTCAGTTCTTCGTCAACACGACTCGTCCAGAGAACGCCGACGGACAATCAGTTCCCGTGAAGTCGGCCTCAATCCGCGTCGCCTGAGCGTCCCCAACGCTCCCGAACGTGCCACGACAACCACGTGGCGAGTTGAACTCCCCGTGCGTGCTGATCTGCGTCGGCGGCGCATTGCTCGGCGACAGCGCCGTAACGCCTGTCGTCTCCATCGTCAGCCACGGATGCGTCGAGCGTATCGTCGCGGTCAGCGACTGCATGTTCGTATCCGGGACCACCTGAAACGTCCAGGTCATCTCTCCGGACGTCGGCGGCGGTGGGTTCGGCGAGCGCGGGTCCACCTGGATGGTCACGGTGCCGCGCCACGTCCCGACGAGGAACGAGGTCGGTCCGGATGGCCCGGTCGGTGTCGCCTCGCGCCCGCAGGCCGATAGTGCGCACACCGCGACGCACGCCGCGGCGGACACCGGGAGTCTGGTCATGCCATCGCCCCTTCCGGGGTCGCAACCTCGGGGAGCCAGGGTTCGACGATGAACCGATCCTGGTGTGCATCGTAACCCCGGACGTGAGCAACCTGTGTCACCGTTCTGCGGCCATCGACGCGGGCCAGGTGGACGACGAAGTGCACAGCCAGGGTGATGGCTTCGCGCGTGCTTCGATGAGGTAGCCCGACGTTGGCGGTCAGGACACAGTGGGCGAGTCGCGTCAGCGCCTGCTCGGCGTTGTTGGCGTGAATCGTGGTCAGGCTTCCCAGGTGCCCGGTGTTCAGGGCCTGGAGCAAATCGAACGCCTCCGGACCGCGCACTTCCCCAACGAGAATCCGGTCCGGACGATGCCGAAGGGTCGCCCTCACCAGGTCCGCAATGGTCACGGCCGGCATGGGGTCTTCCTGGCCGAGAGGCGCCTGGGCCCTCCGGGCCTCGAAACGGACCAGGTTGGGCTTGTCGATGAGGATCTCGGACGTCTCCTCGATGAGCACGATGCGGTCGCCGGCGGGAATCGTCTGCGCTACCGCATTCAGGAGCGTCGTCTTCCCCGTGCCGGTGCCGCCGGAGATGAGCACGTTGTGCCGCGCGTCCACGGCGTGCCGTAGCATCCGCGCGAGCTGGTCGGTCAGGGTGCCGACGCCGACCAGGTCGTCCAGCGTGTAGCGGTAGGTGAACTTCCGGACGGTCAGCGTCGGCCCGTCCACCGAACAGGGCGGAAACATCGCGGCCACGCGCGAGCCGTCCTCGAGCCGCGCGTCGAGAATGGGCTGACGCTCGGAGATCTCGTCACCGCACGCGCGGGCGATGTTCTTGATCGCCACCGTCAGGTTCCGGACTTCGAGCGTGCGGCCCGGCAGCGCCTCAACGGCACCCGCCCGCTCCACGAACACCCGCCGCCCGCCGGCGTTCACCATGACCTCGGTGATGTCCGGATCGCGGAGCAAGTCCTCGATCGGCTGGAGGAACGGCAGGATGCGGTCCAGGCTGCTCACAGCGCGCCTCGCTCGAGGTGATCGAAGTAGCTGGTCTCGACGTCCAGGTAGTGCGGCTTCAGGTAGCAGTACTGCGCTGGCAGCGGGTTAATGCCGTCGTACGGCAGCACGATCGCTTGCGCATTCTGGAGCTGCGTGAACACCCGCGGCGAGAAGATGTACTCGTGGTGCGGCGCGTAGCTCTTGCTCGCGCTGATCGACTGCTTGCCGGACGCAGGGCGCCCGGTCAGGAGCGAGATGTGCGCATCCTTTCCCGACTCGGACACGCTGTAGTGCGCCTTCAACCGGTCGCGCCGGCCGCAGAGCTCCGCGGCGTTCCTTGCCGTGAACTCGTCGCTGGTCGCGAGGAACACCTTCGTCCGAAAGCATTGCAGGAGCGTTCGCCAGCTCTCGTCGCCTGGAAGCGCCGAGCGGAGCGAGCTAATGCTCTGGGTGGCCACGATCGGAATCAGCCTGGCCTGACGGGACAGCGCGAACGTGCGCTCGTCACCCGTGGGATCGGTCTCGCCGACGGTGGCGAATGCGTGGTACTCGTCGCACACGAACATGAGGTCGCGCCACGACCGTCCAGGATTGGCACTGATCTGAGGAATCCGTTGCAGGATCGCGCGCTGGAAATCGAGCTTCAGCATCACGCCGAGAATGCGCGCCAGGCCAGGGTTGAGGCCGACCGGGAAGTTCAGGGCCAGCACGCGCCCCTTCTCCAGCAGCGACTCGAGCGGTGGCAGCGGTCGTGGGTCTCCAGGCTTCGGCTCGTCGATGTACGCGCTCCTGGGCGGACAGAACGCACGGTGCACGGCTGGACTGTCGTCGAACAGCGACAGGAACACGATGACGCCTTCGACGATGCTCGAGCGAAGGCGTCCATCGAGGCGGCTCCAGCCGTGGTCGTACCAGCGTTCGACGGCATCGAGCTGGTGCTTGCGCGCCGCCCAGCCGCCACCCTTCGGCTTCCGCACCTCGTAGACGACACCGCGGCGATCCAGAAACGTCTCGAGCGCGGCCTCGTACGGGTGCGCCATGTGGGCGGGGTCCTCCTGGAACCAGTGGCACCACGGCTTGTGCTCGCAATGCTTTCGATAGTCCGCATTGCCGATGACGATGGCGTCCGGCGGGTTCTCGAGGAGCGGCTTCAGCCGCCGGATGTCATGGTCCATTTCCGAGTCGTCCAGGATGTAGCGGTACACCTCCGAGAACGTCGTGTAGCCGTCGCAGATGCGGCGGAGGAGAATCACGAACTTCAGAAGGTCCGTGTACGCCTGTTGCCAGAACGGCTCCTTCGACCGGCCGAACAGGTTGTTCAAGAGCGTGGCCACGGCGTACGCCACGGCATACGGATCCAGCTCGTTGTGCAGTGGGTTGTAGCAGACGCCGGAATCGAGCCCGACCTCGATGTAGTCGTCGGGTCGGTTCGCGCGCTCGAGGATGGTGCGAACCTGCCCGCAGAAGTCGCCCTTCACTTCCAGGACCAGGCCGCCGAGCTTGCGCTCTTCGTCCTGTGCTTTCCACCGAAGCAGCTGCTCGACGTACGGATACATGCAGCCGGACGTCTTCCCCGTGCCGACGGCGCCAAGGACCATGATGCCCGTGTAGAGGCCACGCTGCGGGATCGTGAGCCACGTGGGGTTCGGCGCTCGACCGGCGGCAGTGTGGAAGTGCGTTTCCCCAAGGACGAGCGCGAGCTTGGACCGTTGGTCTGGACGAGGAAAGGGTGGCAGTGGCCTGGACCGCGCGGACGGCGCCCGCGAGTAGACGAGTATCGCGAGCATGGACATCGCGAACGACGCCACCCAGTACGGCGTGGTGAACCAGAGCGTGGCGTACCCGTAGGCGAGGAGCCGATACGTCCCCGGTGCGTACTCCGAGATCAACCCGAGGAACACATCGTCCCGTGCCATCGGGTACGTCTGCAGCCCCCACAGGCCGGTCGCCGCGGCCAACGCGAGGGCCACCGGAGCACGCGCTTGAACGAGCGTGCGGAGCATGGCGACTGGCTCCTACCGCGTGGCTGCCGCCGCGATCGGCTCTCCGGAGTGGTGCGAAACGTGTTGGGGCGGTCGGCGGCTACTGCCGCCGCGGCGCCCGTTGGACCTGGTTCTCGGCACGAACGAGTCCTGGTGTTCGCCGCGCCACTGGACGAACTCCTTGTCCCGCGCGAGCACGGTGTCGATCAACTGATTGAGCACGTACTCGGGCGACTCGCCCAGGAAGTGGGCGTACGCATACAGGGTCTCGTTGTTCTCGCGGTCGAGTCTGGTGCGGTGCTTGACGAGCTGCTTGCCGCGCGTGCGCGGCTTGATCAATGGCATAGTGCCCTCCCGTTCTGGAAGCGAACTGGTGAAGCGGCGTCCAGCTCGAGGCGCGGCGCGCGACGAGTGGGCATCCAACCAACAGGCCGGGCACGGTGCCGGATCTGCGACGCGTGCTGACGACCAGACTGTCCGGACAGCCGGAACCGGCTGCCGGGGCGTGGGCGCCCCCCCGCGCACGGCGCGGGACCGGGAACGGGGGCACCCGCGGGGGGTCGCTCACGCCCCGTTTCCCTTCCATCCACCGTCTGCCCCCTGACCCGGCGTCGCGCGCGGCACAACACGCCGCGCGGCGTTGAAGCCGTCAACGTGCTGCGAGCGAACGACTTCGAAACGGCAATCATGCGCGGCACTCCCCGGCTCGGGAGCTTTCCGATCTCCCGAACTTGGTTGCCCAGGGGGACAAACGCTCCACCCCCCTTTGTCCCCCCTCGCCACCTCTCGATCGGTTCCTCATGCCGAGCCAACCAGGGAGCCGAGCTGCTGATACTTGCGGGACAGAATCTCGGTCTCGACGCGTCCCGAACGCCGGCTCAACGCGTCGTTCAACACGCGAGAAACCGTCGCGTGTACGAACGCGTCGCCGCCTTTCTTCCACTGCCGGTAGAGCGCGCGAAAGCGATACCCGTTGAACTGCCGGGCGGCGCGGCGATAGCGGGCCGCGTCCTCTTCAACGGCACCTCGCTCAACCCGCAGCCGCTGCCGGAAGTACCAGCCGAGCTCCTCCACATCTCTCAGGCGCAACGGCATGCCGAGCTCCTCCCGCGCGGCGGTGTCGAACACGGGCGCGGACTCGTCCAGATGCCGCGGCACGAGGAGGCGCAGTTCCCACTGCGCGAGCGCCCTGAACAGCTCCGCGTGCCTGTGCAGGAAGGCCCGAAAGTCCACGGGCACGTCACGGGTAACCAGGTAGAGGAAGAGGTGTGAGCGCTCGTCCGGCGTGATGCCGATGGGCAGCTTGTCCGGGAAGTACCGAACGGTCTGGTCGGGCGGAGCGCCGAACCTGAGAAGCGGCATCTCGTCCGCACGCAACCGCGTCCGGCGACCGAAGTACGCGACCTTCTCGCGCTCGGTACCAAGCCACCGGAAGTTCGGCCGAGCCAACACGGCGTCCAGCAGCATCAAGCGCTCGATCGCACGGCCCAAGGTGATCGGCTTTCGATTGCGGTTGTGCGGTTCATCGATGGCGGCGTAAAGGGCTCGGCCGTGCACGTGGAAGATCCGGGCTCGACCATCAGCGGCGGTGTAGCGGGTGGCCACACGACGGGTAACCAGGGAAGAGAAGAAGTCGACGACCTTCTGGCCGTGCCGGATACGAGCGTAGGCGCAGTACTGGCGTCGGACGCACACGCCCGAGTGCACCATCACCAGAACCAGGAACCCAGCCTGTCGCGGTGTCAGCTTCGCGTGCCTGGCCAGCGCGGCGACGCGTTCTTCGTGGGTCACGGCAGCAGCTCCTCGGCCGCACGCGGATCCACGCCCCGTCCGCTTCGCCCGGAGCCGGAGACGCCACCCACCCGCGCTCCGACCGCCCGGTACTGCGAGAACCCGGAAGCGGCCTTCGCGGCGGCGTGGGCGCCGCGGTAGTGCGGGGTGACGATCTCGATGTCCTCGAACCCGGGCCGGCCGTCGCGATCGACGTACTCGATGCGAGCGTCTGGCAGCTCGACGTGGCCGTCCTGATACGGGAGCTCGTGCTCGCGGGCCCACCGGGCAATCGCCTCCTGGTCGCGCTCGGGCTCTCCTCGGCTCTCGCGGCGCCCACGATTGCCTCGCTGGAGAAAGCGCTGGTACTCGGACTTCAACTCCTCCTCGAGCACGACCCGGCGGACGCGCGCGCCACGAGCCTCCAGCTTCTCGACGGCCCGTTCATAGGCGGCGTGAACCCTGGCATCGTGCGCCAGCTCGCGGGGCTTGCTGATGCCGGCGTAGAACCGCTGCTGCGAGTCGCGGCCCGACGGCAGTCTTCGTGCTTCGAGCAGGTCCCGCCCCCGCTCCGTCAGAGTGACCAGGGTCGTACGCGTCCTGCCCACGACGTACGGCGCCGTCTTCACGAGCCCGTGCTCCCGAAGCCGCTCCAGGTCACGAGCAGGCCGGGTCGGAGTACGCGGATTCGACGCTCGCAGTTCGTTGGCTGGCACCACGCGAAACGCCCCCACCTTCGTCATGACGCGGACATCGTTCCCAGACAGCTCGTAGTCGCGCCCGCGCACGCGAACCTTTTCCCGCTGCGGTCCTCTCGGCAGATCCAGGCCGCGTGATAGCGCGTCGCGCCCTTCGCCAGACGCCTCGGGAAACTGCGCCTGGGCACCTCCGCTCCGACCGCGGCCGTCCTCCGGCCGCTCTCGCCCGTCCTCGCGGGCGTCAACGTCTCGCCACATCCGAACCCTCCTACGACTTCAAGTACGACCGCAGGTCTTCGATCACGGCATCGTCGGTCGCAAGCTGGCGGTCGATGTGCAGCAGCTTGCGGCCGGTGTCGCGCAGGAAGAACCAGCGAGCCACGCTGTAGAAGGTCGCAGTCAGGTTCAGGAAGAGAAGCAGAGCGGCCCCGCCGATCAGGGCCGCGTGTTCACGAAACAGGATGGTCTTGTAGGGCGCCAGGAAGCGCAGCTCGCCGGCAATCCAGCCGACCAGCAGGAACACGGTGAGCGCCGACAGGAACGCGGCGTTGGCCATCAACGCCGGCCCTCCTCGAACGCCTGATCCACGCGGAAATATCCGATCTGCAGCCCGAGCGGATTGACCCGGACGAACTCGTTCGGCACGTGGTCGCGAAGAACGAAGTCCACCTGAGCCACGTACGTCTCGCGCTGGCGCTCCGTGCGCGTCCCAGGCGAGTAGAAGATCTTCTGGAACGTCACGGACGCCTTGTACGGCGGCTTGGCCAGTTCGCTCAGGCTCACGTTCTGCACCTGCACGTCCACCTCGTCCGAGGACGGGTTGGTCAGGAATTGCTCGATGGTTCGGCTCTGGTCGTTCTGGGCAATCGTGGCGTCGGCTAGGGCGGGGTCCAGGAAGAACAGCGAGTCCGGGTATTCGCGCTGGACGGTGGAGCGGACCCGGCTGAAGTGCTTCACGACGAACTGCGTGAGGAAGTAGCGCAGCTCGGGAGGCTGCGGCTGGTAAGCCGTCGCGTCGTACTGCACCGCCTCGGCCCTTCCCACGTCATCGATTCGGATGACCAGCGGCCTGACGTCCGCGAACCGGGACGCCGTGTGGAAGTTCAGCCCGACGAGTCCAAGAGCAACCAGGGAGACAAGGGAAAGCGCGATCTTCAGATACGTATTCATCACCAGCGCCGAGCCGTACAGCTCCACGAACTGGCGCTTCGCACTCTCCATCGTCTTCACGCCGGAATCGGTTGCCGTAGCGACCACAAACATGCCTCCTCAGCCGACCACGTACACCTTGAACAGGTTCCAGGCGATCCACCCGAGACCAATGAGGAATCCAAGCAGCAGCGCCACCCCGAATGCCTTCCAGTAGAAGGGGGGCAGCTCCGACCACGTGACGTGGTCGGGCTCGCGGTGGTCCCTCGGGAAGCGCCTCGACATGGCTCCCTCCTCAGCGCCTCATGAATCGGGTCAGGCCCGGGAACGTGGCCTGGCCACCCTGGCCGGAGAAGATGGATGTCGTCAGCGACGGCACGAGCAGGATGCCCGTGCAGAACGTGACGATCACGGCCACGGCCTGAAGCGCGTAGACCCCATATTCTGCCTCCGTGATCGCCGGTGGCAGGGTGGTCACGTACCGGAAGATGAACCGCTCGAACACCATCAGGAACGCGATGGCCACGACCGGGATGAACGAGTACTGGATGAACGCCTTGAACCAGCTCCAGAACAGCCAGTCGAGCTTCGGCACGATGAAGAACGGCACGAACAGCGGCCCCACGAGTGCGCAGACGGCGCTGGCGATGAGACCGAATGCGATGACGGCCATGGACACGGCCTTCGCGCACGCAATGAGAATCAGCACCATCCAGTAGATGAGGTTGGCCAGGATGGCCCAGGCGCTCGGCTGGACGAAGTGGTCGGCCAAGTCGTCCAGGTGCTCATAGATGTTGTCGAAGGCCCTGGCCTCGAGAATCGACTGCAGGTAGAACGTCTGGTCCGTGATCAGGTTGCTGAATGACACGCCGAACCCGGGGATGGGCGACTCGTAGAACGCGATCATCGCGTAGCCGAACGACACGAACAGCAGCAGCTTCGCGAACTCGAACATCGACTCGCCGATGCCATCTCGCGAGAACATCAAGTGGATGCCGTGCCAGGCGATCAGCACCGTCGCAAGGGAGATGAACAGCCGGAACCCAAGCCTGAGGAACTCGGGCTCGTGAGTCGTCAGCAGCCCCGAAATGGCCTGCTGGATCGTCGGCAGAAGGTTGAGCTGCACGTCGTCACCTCAGGGCTGCCGCCATGTGCTGAGCGCGTGGCCCGAACCCGCCACGAATGCCCGGTCGGCGGCCGGGCCATCGCGCCACCGCGTGAGCTGCATGTTCAAGGCACTGGCCTCGGCATCCCGCGCCAGCTTCCCGTCCAGCAGGAGCTGCTCCAGGACACTCGTCATGAGCTGAATGCGCTCCTGACGCTGGCGCGCGCCGATGAGACCCGCGCCACTGATCTTGTCGAGCACGGCCGTCGCGCTCTGCTCGAGAGACGGATCTGTCACGTCGCGCTGCAGCCCGTCGATCGCCTGCAGCTCGCTCCGGCGGCCGTCCACACGGGACTGCCCGGACGCGTGGATTCCGGCCATGGAAGCCGCATCGGCCAGGTCGACGTTGGCCAGGCGAGAAGCCAGGAGTCGGCGCGCGCTCGGCGGCAGACTCGCCAGCCTGGGCGACCGCTCGATGGCGGCCACGAGGCGGCTGTATGCGGCGCCGGCCGGATCCCCGAAGGTCAACGCGTCCAAGTAGCCGGATGCAAAGAGGAAGTCGGAGCTGCCGTGCGTTCGCCATCGGGGCACATCGTCCAGGCGGTACTTGCTCAGGTTGGTGAGGTCGCTGAGCCGCCGCGCCATCTGGATCAGCTTGTCGTGCTCCTGGACCTGAAGCCGGTACAGCAGCTCCTTCAACGCGGCCGTCGTCCGATTCCTGGCGGTGGTGGCCGCGTCGATCACCGCGAGCTGGGCGAATGCCGGCGTCGCCGCCGCCGACAACAGTGCGAAGGTCAGAACTGCGATTCGAAGGGTAGACATCGTGCGCATGGCCGTTACCCCTACGGTTGACGCCAGGTTCGGAGTGCGTCTCCGGTGCCCGCCCTGAACGCACGGTTCACCGCGTCGCCGTCGCGCCAGGTGACCATCTGCATGTTCAGGCTGGCGGCCTCCGTGTCGCGCAGACGCTTGCTTCTGGCCAGGAGCTGTTCGAGCGCGTGCGACAGGAGCTGGTTGGTGGCCATGTCCTGCCGCCGACCGAGCAGTTCGCCGACCGCGATCTTGTCGAGGATGGTGGTGAGCTCGTGATACGAGGACGCGGGGTTGAGCACGTCCTGCTCGAGCGCGCGGACGGCCCGTTCCAGTTCGTCGTGGTAGCCACGCGTGGCCCCGACCTGATGGCCGCCCATCATGGCTACGGAGTCGGCGATTTCGACGTTCCCGTACTGCCGCTCGAACGCGCGCCGGGCAGCGCCGGACAGCCGGCTGGCCGAGTCGGGACGCAGCAGCGGCAGGGCCGTGGCCAGATAGCCGGCGCCGGTCGGGTCTCCGAGATTCAGGCCAGCGATCCAGGGACCGGCAAACGACCATCGGCCGACGTCGTGGCGCGCCTGCGCGAAGGGAGGCGTGCGGAACTGGTCCATCCGGCCCAGGCGCTGAGCCATCCGCATGATGGTGAGGTATTGCGCCCGGAGTTCCTCGAGATGGCGTTGGGTCCGCTGCACGATCAGAATGGTCTGCGCCAGATTGGCATTGTCGATGACCGGGACCTGGGCGCCAGCGGGTGCGGCGACGAGAACGACGAGAACGAGTGCGGCAACGATGCGGGCCATGGCTGTCTCCCCTCAGCGTCGAATCCGAACCGCGAGTGCTGCCTGCTGGTACGCGGGCAGTTGGAGGTCGCTCGTGAGGTAGACCTTCACCCGATGCCCCTCCCGAATCGTGATCGTCGGCAGCCGGTTCAGGAAGCGGTTCATCACCTGCAGGCTCGCCTGAGAGGCGCTGTCGGCAGCCCCGCCGGCGATGATGACCGTCCGCTCGCCGCTGCCTCCGGTGAGTCCTGCGGTGCCGAGCCATTGGGCCAGGCCGCTGATGAGTCCGACCGCGCCCGCGGCTCCGAACGTTGCCAGGAAGTGCTGATTTACCTTGTCGCGAAGCCCCGCGTCGCCAATCTGGTTGAGCCCGAGGAACCGATCGAGGCGCTGCGTGCTCCCGTCCGGCATCAGCAAGCGGTGGAATCCAACCGCCAACCGCGTTTCGCCCAGCGCTTGAACGGGCCGTGTCTCCCCAAGGATCCGGGCGCCCGCCGGAATGACGACGTGCTGGCCGCTGTGCGAGTAGATCGGGTTGGTGACGAGGCAGTTCACGGGCGCGATGCCGTTCCCATCCAGCCGGTTCGTCAGAACGGTGTCGATGATTGTTCCCTCGAGCAGCGTGTGGAGCGGACCGGCCGCCGATAGCGGGCCGGTTCGCTCGGGGGTTCTCTGCTCACCGTCACGGGGCATCTGTGCGGTTTGCGCGGCAGGCTGACTCGTCACAGCGCCACCGACTGCCGGCGCACTCGCGGGAAGAGCCCCGCCAGTGGCGCGAAGAACCGCCGCCGCGATCTCGTCCAGCGACGCATCCGTCGCCGTCGCGGGCACGCCCGAGGCACCAGGCTGCCCCGCGTCGGGACGCTCCGTGTCTGGACGGCGACTCGACACGACGTTGCTCGCGAACAAGCTTTCGTACTCGCGCCGCTTGCGGTCCGCGGCAATTGGGTCCTCTGGTGGCGGCGCCACCGGCTCGTCGTAGCGAGGCTCGATTGGCAGCGTTGCAACTGAGGCCGCGGCCTGGGCCTCGAGTGCCTGCCGGGCCTCCATCGCTCGGAGCCTTTCCTGGTAGTCGCGCAACCGGTCCGGATTCGGGGCTACCGGCGCCGAGACGGTCGCCGCGGATGGCGCGGGCGGTTCGGGTTCGCCGGCCACCAGGATGATCAGCACAATCCCTGCAGCCAGTCCCACCATCAGCCAGGTCTGGAAGCCTCGGGGCACGACGCCGCGAGGCACGGGGCGAAGGTCGTTGAGCGGCGGCGTACCGGGAGTAGCAGCAGGCTCCGACATCGCTATCGTCCCTGCTGCTCGAACGTGAACCGCTGCGTGCCGAGCGATAGGTATGCCCGATCGAGGACCTTCGGCACGACGTAAGTGCCCTCCCGGACCTGGAAGTTCAGGAGCGCGGGCTTGCCGTCCTTCACCTCGTAGAGCGCCGGCAGCTCCGAGGCGTCGGTCTTGAGATAGGTGAACTGGCCGTCGTGCCACACGGACCGCACGAAGAACGGCTTCTCGTACTTGAGGTTCCCGTACACGAACTGCAGACGCGACGGGTACTCCTGACGGAACGCCGCAGTGCTCTCCTCGGCGCGCCGTTCGGTCTCACGCTGGGTGGCACGCGCCTCGGCCAACTGCAGCTCGAGCGCCTCCACTTGAACGGCGGAGTAATACTTGGGCTTGTCGGTCGCCGACCTGGTGCCGTCATCGACGACGTAGACCTTCAGGTCAGGCGGGGCCGCCTTCTCCGTGAGCAGGAACGAATAGATGGAGCCGCTCGTCGTGACCAGGTTCAGGTTGGTGGCGGCTCCCTCCTTGGCCGGCTTCACGTGAGCGATGTTCTGGGTCGACGACACGATCCAGAAGTCCTTGTCACCGCAGATGATGTCGAGAATCTCCTCGGACTCGGGGAGCACGATCATCGTCGTGAAGCGGATTCGCGTCTGCAGCGGAATGACGCCTCGCTCGGACGCCGACACTTCTCGGACTCCGGTCGTCTGAGCGTCAACCGTGGTTGGCGGCACGAGCGCCGTCACAGCAATCAGGCCGATGGCTGCCCACCCTCGCATTCCACACCCCCTTCAGACCGATGCCGCCAGACGATCGAGCCCGGCCTCGAGGCCACGTTCCTTGAGCGCAGCCGCCACCCGCTGGTTGTCGATGGGAGTGTTCGTGTAGATCCAGTAGCTCTTCGGGTCGACGGCCAACGTGAGCACCTTCGTCAGGTGCGGGCGCTTCAGGAGAAGCTGGCTCCTCGGCGCCAGGCCGGCCAGCAGCTCCAGCTCCATCTCGTTCAACTGAAAGAGTTCCGCGTACTTCGACCGGTCGAGCGCCGGATTCGCCAGTAGCAGCTTCGTCGGGCAGCTCTCGACCACGGTGCGCAGGAGATCCACGGAAGCGAAGTCCTCGACGGCTTGCGTCGACAGCAGCATGGCGGCGTTCCGCTTCCGCCAGGTCTTCAGCGCCTCCTGGACGTACGCGCGGAGCGTCGGATGCTGAATCAGTCGCCACGCCTCGTCCATCACGCACAGCTTCAGCCGTGGCGCGTCCTCGTCCGCGAGCACACGGTCGTTGACCCGGTGCAGGACGTAGAAGAGAAGCGGCTCGATCAAGGTGGGGAAGGACCGCATCGCCTCGAAGTCGAACACCTGCAGTCGGTCGAATGTGAGCGTGTCTTCTACGTGGTCGAACAGGTCCGCGTACCTCCCGCCGTCCACCCACTTCTGCATGCGTGCCGCCAGGCCTCGCGGCAGGAGGTTCGCCACCGTAAAGAGGCGACGCTGGCTCCGCTGGAGCGCGTACAGGTTCTCGACCGCTTCGTACACTTCGCGGTCCTCGGCGTCAGACAGGCGATACCCGTCCTCGCCCTCCAGCAGGACGCGCACGAACGCATGCAGGAAGTGCAAGTGCTCTGGCGTGGGCTCCAGCGCGAAGGGGTTGATCGTGACCGCGTTCTGGCGCAGGCCCAGTTCGACATACCGCCCGTGCAGTAGCTCGGCCAGCTTCCGGTAGCTGTGTCCAAGGTCCAGGACGACCGTGAAGGGGTCGAACTGCTGGGCACTCGTGATGAGGAAGTTGAGCAGGAAACTCTTGCCGCTGCCAGTAGCGCCGAGCACCAGCGTGTGCCCGACGTCGTCGACATGGAGGTGGTAGTCGAAAGGCGTGCGGTGGGGTGTTTCCAGCGTCGCAAGCGGTCCTGACAGCAAAGAGGAGCTGGCCGCCCCGGAATCGACCGTGAAGAGGAAGCTCAGGTCGGCCGCATGGGTCTCGAGGATGGGCAGTCGACGCAGGTTCCTGGCGCTGTTCCCCGGGACGATGCTCAGCCAGGCGTTCAGGAGGTTGTAGGTCTCGTCGATGAAGGCGCCGTCGTGCAGGCTCAGGGCCTTGGCGGCCTGGGCGGCCTGGTGCTCGACCGCTCGAAGGTTCTCGCCGTGCAGGACGAGCGTGAGCGAGCAGTTGCCAAAGACGTGCCCGTTGACCTCGATGTCGGTCAGCGCATCGCCCAGTTGCCTGACCGTGGCCGACGCCGATTCGTCGACCAGCATGTCCTCGGTGCGGGCCTCCCCGGGCGTGATGTAGTTGACCAGGGATATTCGCTGATTGAAGAAGTGGCGGCGGCGTGTCTGAATGTCGCGCCGTATGCGCTCGGACGGAACCCGCTGCCATTCCAGACAGGCGACGAACTCACCTGGGACGTCGAGCAGTGCTCCCAGAGCATCGGCATGGGTCTGGCTCGGCGCCTCCTTCATCGACAGGACCTTGACCGCCCGGCGGCCCACCATCAGGTGATCGCGGTGGCACTCCACGCCGGAGTCGGCCATGAAGTAGTCGATGTGGACCTCCGGCGGGTTCGCCATCGCCGCGTCGACGACACCGGGGTCGTAGTTCACCAGCCGCCGAAGCAGCCGGAATGCGTCCTGCCGCGACAAGCGAGCGAGCCCGAAGTCGACGAGTTGGGCCTCGAACAGCTCGGCCTTGTGGGAGAGCGCCTCGATGGCCGCATCCATCTCGGTCTCGATCACATGCAGGGCATGCGGGGTGGACAGCCAGTTCCGCAGGGCGTCACCCGGGTTTCGGCGGAGATTCCGCAGGGATGTGCTAACCCTCGGGCCATGAGGGGGTTCGTACACGAGCGCCAGGAACAGTTCCAGGCGATAGAGTTCGGCACGGCGCTCGTTCAGATAGGCCGCCCGTCGGGTCGCGGCCTCCTGCGCGACGGGCTCTGGGCAGACCGGCGCAGTGAACGCATCCGCCGTCCGCTTCACGAGGTACTGGTAGACGCGGCACCGTTCGTCCAGCGCCCGCAACGCGGCCTCCATGCGTCGGACAAGTGCGTGGCGCTCGGGATGGGTCAGGCCGTCGACGTCGATTCCCCGGACGCTGTAGGCCCGCGCCACGTGTCCGGCTTTCGTCAGGATGGTGCCGTCCCCGAGAAATCCCCAGGGCGCCAGAAGCGTGTTGACGCCGCCGGCGTCCGAGTAGTCGCGGAGGATTCGCGACAACCTCACCACGGCGTCACCTCCACATCGAACGGCTCGTGCTTGCCCGGGTCGTACCGGCGACGGGCGCCTGACGACGCCAGGAGGATCTGGAGCATCTGGGGATCCTTGGCCGTCGACCACCAGGCGAAGCCGTACAGGCCGGCGAACATCAGCAGCCCTGCGAGGAATGAATAGAACAGGTTGAACGTCGCGGCCCCCATCAGGAGCGCCAGGAAAAACAGCCGTCGGTCCACGCCGCACACCGTCAGCGGACGGTGGAGCGCCTTGTGCACGCGACGGTAAGTCGGGCCGGTAGACATCGCTGCCTCGTCGTCGTGATGTTCAGAAGAGCCAGGCCAGGAACTGCCCGGCGAAGAGCGCCAGCCCGCCACCGAAGACGATTCCCGAGATCTGTCGCTTGGCTCCCTGCTCGGCGAACATGAACAACAGCCCGCCGATCACAATGGCAACCAACGCCAACGAACGAGCCAGCGGGCCGGTGAACGTCCGTTCCAGATTGCTGGCCGCTCGTTCCCAGGGCGATGCCTGTGCGAAGAGGAGGGTCGGCAAAGCTACGAACAGCAGAGTCAGAGTGGCGAGCCGAACGCGCCGGAACGCAGCCGCCGCGCGACCGGTCACATGAGCAACTCGTTCGAGTTCACGCTGCATGGGCTTACCTTCCTCGTTGACAACCGCCACTCGGTCCGGCGAAGATGCGCCTCAGTGAGTGCATCAGGGAACGCCAGCTTGATGCCGCCTCGCTGAACACCGACTGAATCCGGGTCTGCTGCTCGCGTTCTCCACTCCCCCAAGAGCGCGGACACGGGCCGAAACCTTACAGCGCAGTTCTCCTCCTTCCGGCGGCCCGCATACTGGCGTCGTTCCCTCCATCGGCGAGCTCTCAGCTCGTCCAGAAATCGGGGGATCGAATGGAGCAGCTGCGCAAGCTGGAGTTGCTCGACGAGCACGGACGGCCGGTCGACGAACGCACGCTCGGCGTCCTCGAGAAACTCCAGGGCAAGTTCCGGAGACACTTCCGCAGAATCCAGGACGAGAGCGTCATCACGACGATCTTCGAGAAGGCCGCCGCGATGATGGCGCGGCGCGAGCGCGCCTCAGGGCCGCTCGAGAGGCCGTACGGATACGCCTGGCGCGCGCTTCAGAGCATCGCGATCTCGAACCTGCGCGGCACGTCCATCGAGCTACGCCGCCGTCAGGCGCAGACGCACGACGGTCGCGACATCGTGCGGCGGCTCGAGGCTATGGACGGCACGCCGCAGCAAATCGAACGCGATATCCTGATGAAGGAGCTGATGGCGCAGATGACGCCCGACGAGGTGTTCGTCTTCGCGCACAAGATGGCGGGGCACACGAGCGCCGCGATTGCCGCCAAGCTCGGATGCGCCCCTTCCACGGTGGATGTCACCATCTGGCGCATCCGCCAGAAGCTGCGAGCGTTCGTGAAGCAAGGAGGCTAGACTCTGCCCTGCACCGTCTGGCGCACTCACCGACGCCGAGGCACACACCGAGACCGCACATGACGGATTCCGGTCAGCCCCCCAGCACCAAGTTCGAGGCCGAGGACGAGCTCGACTACCTGTTCGCGAATGCGAGCCCGAACCCGAATCGGGAAGGGTGCCCGTCACGCGAAGACCTCGTTCGGGTGTCGCGGCTTGAAAAGCCGATTGGCGATCCGGTCTACATGCACATCATCCGGTGTTCGCCGTGCTTTCAGGAGATGCGGGCGCTGCAGCAATCGCGCTCGCGAACCGGCGCCGCGCGTAAGTGGGCCGTCGCCGCCGCCGCAGTCGTCGCACTGGTTACCGGAGCTTCGTGGTGGATGGCGCGGTCGGGTCAGTCGGCCGACAGCGCAGTCGTGGCGACGACGATTGATCTTCGACCGTTCGCTGTGATGCGTGGAGAGACGCAGTCGCCGCAAGCGCCATCGGTGACCATTCCCCGGGCACGACTGGACGCGACCATCTTGCTGCCGTTGGGTGCTGAGGCAGGGCCGTACGAACTGCAAGTGCGCGACACACGCTCAGTCCGCGTCGCCGCGACTGGTGTGGCGGAACTTCAGGATTCAGTGACGACCCTACGCGTCGAGCTCGACACGGCCGAGGTCCTCCCTGGCCCGTATCGCCTTGAAGTTCGTCGCGCTGGCGGCGAGTGGCTGAGTGTTCCAGCTACACTCGAATAGCGAACTCCGCAATTTATGGGGCGTTGGGCTGGACCCTCGCCTGCGCGGGCCGCTCGCGTACGCGTGGACGGCCGGTGTGTGCGGTGCCGTCTGGGCTACTGTTAGAGGCGTGGCATGAGCGTTGCCCACCGATGCCTGAGGACATCATCTTCCGCCTGTCGCCAGGCGGCGGGCCTCCGCCGGAAGCCGAGCTGCTGTTTCACGCCCAGCGCGCGCGGGAATACGGCTACACGTGGGTCGGCCTTAGGAGGAGCATGAACGCCGCGCGCATCGAGCGCGGCAGGAGTCGGCTCTATCTCATCACGTCCGCTGCCGAACCCAGGAAGATTGTCCTGCGCGGCATCGTGCGCGAAGCATCGGACCGGCGGCCAGACGATGAGCTGCTGCGCGACTTCTATCGCGACCATCACTTTCCAGCTTGGTGGCGCATCGACCACGTCGAGTGTATGACGGTTGATTTCGATGCCCTTGGCCTGCGAATGACCGATGGCAGACGATACGACGCCAAGTGGCTGAGGCTTCGCCAACCGGTCAACTACCTTCAGCCAACGCCTGATTGGCCTGCCGAGGCAACCGATGCGGGTGACGCCGGAGTCCTACGTGAGCAACGACCCCTACACATCGGAGCCGTGCGAATCGCGACAGAGCTCGATCTCGTGGCGCCGTCGCTCACACGTGCGGACCCTACGGTCACCGGTCTCGACCCCCCTCCAAGTCACACCCCGCTCGAAGTTCAGACGCTTCACGCGGTTGACTGGAGCGGTGGCGGCGATTTTGACGCGGCCAATTCGAAGCTTCGCTATGCACGCTGGGATCTTCGAAACGATCGTGTCACCGTCATGCCGCCGACGCTGTCACGAAAGAGCATTCTCGAGATGATTCGGACACGATCGGGGCTTTGGGTGCTCGACTTCCCGTTTGGACTGCCGGCAGAGCTTCTTTGCGCCGCAGGGGCGCGCGTGAACGACATCGACGCTACGCTCGCGTTCACGAGAGGCGTGGAGAAGCGCGACTTCCGGGATCACTGCAACACGGTCTGGGGGACGCGCGGCTCTTCGAAACATCGCGCTACGGAGCGCGCGGTCGGATGCGGTTGGTTCACCTGGTTTATCCAGTTGTTTCGACAGACGTGGACGGGCCAGGTCGAAATCCTGAGCGCGCTACGCGAACAGCCTGATGTGGCCCTCCTGCCATGGGATCACGGCCGAAGCGCTGCCATCTGGGTGCTGGAGGGCTTTCCGGCGTCAAGCCTCCTGCGCCGAGGTCTTCCGGCGACGGGCTACAAGCATCCCTCAGACGAGGGGCGCAAGGCGCGCGCAGCTATCATCAACGGGCTGGTATCCCTCGGGCTTCCTTTGGACTTGCAGGTGCAGGAGGAAGCACTGAGTGATTCGGAGGGCGATCTAATCGATGCTCTCGTGATGCTTCTCGCGGGGCGGGATGCCTTGTCATCCGACCACAAGGCCCTACACGACGAGCTGAATCGGCGAGGCTTACTGGGCGAGGGAATCGTCTACCGGTAGCCACCAGTCGTGTGTGGCAGCAAACCGCCACACAGGGCGACCTGTGTGGTAACGACAGGTGCCGCTGCGCAGAGCCGGTGACGACTAAACCTCGACTAAACCCACTACGGCGTTCAGCGAGGCGCCCCCTCAATTGGCCCAGCCGTGGTTCTTGAGACGCCCTACAATGACCCCAACACCCACTGACTGCGCCCCGCAAGGGCGAAAGTGGCAGGCCCATGACCGTTCCCGCGCCAGGCTTCGATCCGCTCGCCGCATATCGTCCGCTCGCCCGTGTCCCGCCGCATAGGGGAACGGCCTCCTTCACCTTGGGGGGTGAGGCCTTCTCAGGTGCCGCCGAGTTCCTGCTGCCCGCTGGCGGCCAGGCCGTGATCGCTTTCCAGGCGCCAGCAGAGCTCACCTCGCAGGATTTCGGGGCCGACCTCGTGATCGATGGGACCGCCGAGACCGGCCCCTTCCGCCTCGAGTGCGGGCACATCTATGTCCGCAAGGCGAGCCGATTCGAAGACGGCAGCACCTGGAGCCTGATCTCCCCGGTCAACGGCCCTGTGCGCATGACCTACGGCACGAAGAGTTCCATACGCCGCGTTCTCGCGCTATTGAACAACTTCGATTTCAGCTGCGGAGGCGCAGTTCGCGAGGGTGGCGGCTGGACCACAATCAACACCCCGCTGAGCGTGGACGGCGACGGCCGCGACGTCACCTTCCGGCAGCGCGCGGACCGTCCGCAGCTCCTGACCCTCGTAGGCGCTGGTCTTCTTCACTCCACGTCGATTGTGGAAATCGCCTTCGACGCCCATGACGGCGAATCCGATGACGTCCTGCTGACTTTCGCCGCGGACGTGGCCGCCCTGTGCACGGTCGCGGCCGGCACGGGCGTCAGCGTGGCGATGCTCGATCTCACTGGCGAAGAAGGCTCTCTTGTTCGCCGCATCATCCCGCAGCCCGTCACCGCGCGCTACCGGGACAGGGAGGTCGTTCCCGACTTCTTTCTCCCACAGCTGTTTTCAAACGGCTTCGCAGAGTACAGGCGTATGAAGCAGGCGCACGCACCATGGGGCAAGCTCGCGAGCTACTGCGCCTCGCTCGAAGACCCGCCGTACCTTGAGCAGAGACTTTCATCGCTGATCACGGCGATTGAATTCTTCGTCCGCAACTGTTTGATTGAGCAGGGCCAGCCGGAGGCAGAGGTCGCGAAACTCGACTTTCCAGAGCTAATCGGCGCCGCCAGAAAGCATCTTTGCTGGAACATCCCCAAGCACTTCACCGCGAAGGACACGATCCGGCTGGTGAGAAACGCCGTTGTACACGGCAGTGCGCCTCCCACAGCCGACAGTGCCGAATTGCGGCTCCTGTTCGACAAATGGAAGCTTTTCCTGTTTCGGCGGGTTCTCATCCGTCTTGGCTATGCCGGGAAGGTCACCTCCCCGCACAAAGGTTGGGCGTCGACCTCCGATGTCGGCGATTTCGCCGAAGAGCATAACGACTTCACGCCTGCCGACCCGAACGCGCCCGATCCCTGGAGGGAGCTCGTGAGGAAGTTCCGCGAACAGCAGGCTTGTGCGGAGGACGAGGCGTCGTGACAACGCCCTTTGCGAGCGTCGAGCCGCGGGTCGACTCCCGCCCCATAGGGATCAGGGCTCGCGCCTTTGCCCGACAGCGCTATGGCGAAGAACAAGCCTGAACCAGACATCGTCCGAGAAATGCTTCGAGAAATCGGCTTTCCAGAAGAAGCTATCCAAGCCACGCTTGGCGACCTCACACCGGCCCAAGGACGACGAGAAGGCGACCGTCTTTATCGCGAATACGATTCGGTCGTTCACTTCGGCGATGCCAGAGCCAAAGCTATCAAGTGCGAGCTTACAGACATCGACCACCGGCAGCCTCCGGCTGATCGCCCCGATGCTCTTGCAGTGTGTTCGGAACTTGGAGAGGTCGGTATTGAGGTGGCCGATATCCGGCCGCAGATGAGCGAGGGGGAGCTCACGAGGCTTCGTCAAGCCGGCAAAGACCCGATGCCGCCGACCGTGGCTCTTGAGCTGATCCGCTATTGGATTGGCGAGAAGGAGCAGAAGCGGCAGGAAAAGGGCTGGGCTCGACCTGAGAACGCGATACTGCTGCTTCGCGTGTTTCAAGACATCAGAGCTGTGCGCGACGAGCTGAAGAGAGCGAACCACGCCGATTTCGTGCCAGAGAACCGCTTCAAGGAAGTGTGGTTAATCGATGCAGAGTATTCCTTCTGGAAGGACGGAGAGTTCATGGGCGCGGCGATTGTCTGCATTCATCCGCCGGACAAGTGGCTCACCCAACACATCCTGCAACTGCATCGGCGCGTTGGTCTGACCAATAAGGACGTCTACTCACCGCTTGAGGGACCGTCGAAGGGTGGGCCGTTAATAGCGTTCACACTGAGCCCGCCGAAGAAGTCAGACGCAGGCGAGACGTCGTGATGTCGGGCTGTTATCCACAAGCCCGCGGCGTGACGGGACCTGGATGCGGCCTCACCTGCTGGAGCCAGACTCGATCAGAGCGCCTGCACAGTTTCGAGGGCCGCAGCGAGTTGGCCGTCTGCGCGAGACTTGCGCGAATCAGCGTGCGCGGGGACCTCGACGTGCGGCACCACACCCACTCCCTCAACCACGGCGCCGCCCCACATGAACCAGGCGGCGGCCGGGAACCTGAGCACGAAGCCTGAGCCTACTGAGAAGTTGCCGCCACCTAGGACCTGACCGCCGGTCCGAGTGCCAACAAGGGTCGCTAGCCTGTTCTCGGCTGCGAACGCGGCGACCATCTCGCCAGCGCTGAGCGTGTGCTCGTTGATCAGCATGGCGACGCGTCCGTGGACTGGCATGGCGCCCAGCCCTTCGGTCACCAACCGGACCGAGCGGTCGCGGTTCAAGACGAGGAACCGCAGCGCCATTCGCAGGACGTCGAGCCGGCCCTCCGGCAGCCTGTCGATACATGGCAGCGACTCGCGCGACCATCCGCGGTCGGCGCCCTTCCGTGTGAGGCTGTAGCCCACTGGAATCCGTTCGGGCGTCAGAGCGCTCATCAACCGAAGCGACCCAACGAAGCCCCCGAGGTTGCCCCGGAGGTCCACGATCAACCGGCGACAGTCGCCGAGACTGCCCATCGCCTTGTCGAACTCGCGGGCGAACCGTTGGCCGTTGACGCCGGGGAAGAACGCCACCCGCAGGTACCCGATGTCGGGTTCGAGCATAGACGCGGTCACGCTCGTGGGTTCGGCCATGGGTGGCCTTGCACCTGGCTTTCCATTCGCCGGCGCCTTCGGCAGGACGACTGTGCACTTGGCGGTCGAGCCGTCACCGCGGGAGACGAGCAGTTCGGCGTCCTGGCCCAGAGGGAACGTGGGCAGCGAGGGCGGCGCGAACGGCATGCCGTTCACTCCGAGCAGTATGTCCCCGGGCCTAATCCCGGCGCGCTCGGCCGGTCCTCCGGGATGGACGTCCTGGAACATCCATCGCTCGCCGGAACCGTCAAGGCACGCGGGACAGAAGGTCGCGTTGATGGCGTATCTCGCGGGGGCGCTGCTGCCGCTGCCATGAAAGAAGGCGACGTGACTGAGCCGCCCCTGCGCGAGGACGCGGTTCATCTCGGCCTCGAACGCGCGCCTCGACGTCGCTTGCTCGAGTGACGCCTGGCTGGCGGCGAACAGGCCGCGCCAGTCTGGGTCGACATCGCCGAGGCGGATGCACTTCGACTGGAGCAGGTCCACTGACTTCTTCACGATCGCGCGGACCGTCGTCACATCGAGCTGGGGTTGGTCGTGAGCCTTGGCCGTCACCGTGTCCCCTCCCGGCGTCCGGCGCCGCCCCCAGTGGCCCTCGCAGATCCAGCGGCAACGTTCAGCCGCTGTGAACCATCCCCGATCAGTTGAAACGCGCCAGTCGTTGCGGACGCCTTCTCCCCGAACCGACGGGCGATCTCGCCTTTCGCTTGGCGGAGCGCCTCGCTGAGCGTGGCACCTTGGGCCAGGTGCCCATAGAACGCGCGCATCAGCGCGGACGAGAGCGTGTCGTCCACGGTCCAGAGACTGGTCATCACCGCTCCGGCACCAGCAACGAGAAATGCCCGCGCGAGGTTGACGACACCTTCCTGACCCAGCGTCGGACCGACTGCGGTGTCGCACGCGGACAGGACGACGAGGCGAGCCCGGAGGTTGTATCTCGCGATCTCACGTGGCTGCAGGAGTCCGTCCTCGCCGGCGCTTGGTTCGCCGAGCAGTATCACCGCCGCGCGTTCCGGGAAACGCATGTCCGCGTACCCGTGCGCGGCCAGATGCAGCACTTCGTAGCGCTCGAGCGCCTGTCGTTTCAGGGCCGTCTCGGTTGCCGCGTCGCCTACGAGCAACGTGCTCGAAGGACCAAGGAGACCGGCCACGGTCCTTGCCTCCTCACCGCTTCCGGGCAGGCTCGGCAAGGATGGCGGAGCCGCGGCGTCGTAGATGCCGATCGGGCCCGAGGGTGCGGTTTTCGTGGTCGACACCCTCTCGTATGGCACTCCTCCGATGGCGAGGACGGGGCGGTCTGTCGGCGGCCGAGACTCGCGCCCCCGCATCAACGCCAGCACCGACGCAGACGGGGCAAGGGTCACGACGGGAACGCTGTCCGCGGCGCCGGCAAGGAGTCGTTCGAAGGGGATGGAGTTCAAAGGGCCATCGGGAACCACCACGAGCTCGCTCGCGACGCCCGGTGGCAGCCCGAGCGGCTCGACGACCGCGCGATGTAGGGCCGCTCTCGCTGCACTCTCGGGCTGAGCGCTGCCAGCCTGAACCTCTTTCCGGAAGGCTGCCGCAAGCGGCTCGACTTCCGTTCGGCCAGGAAGCCGGACGAGCCGGAGTCCGCCACGGCTCACCACCAGGCAGTAGGACCGGTCCGGCAACAGCACGTACTCGAGAAGAAGCTCACGGGGCCCGAGGACGCGTTGCACTGCGGCCACCGCGGCTCGTCCGTTGATGTGAGGCTGGTTTCGGGGCGCGGCCAAGCGGCCCGCCGGCATCGTCGCGAGTTGCTCCGCCTCCCACAACCGCTCGAGCAAGCGCCCGCGCTCGCTCGCATTCCGGGCGGACATCAACTTCAGCTGGAGCGCGGACACCGCAGCCGCACGCTGGTCGTTCTCCCTCGATGGCGAGTCGTCTGCGAGCGTGCGCAGGACGTCGGCAAGGGCGCGGCCTCTCGCCCGTTCGATCACGCGGAATGCCTCGTAGGGATCAGAAAGTCGATCGGCCGCCAGCACGAAGTGGCCGGTGTAGAGGTCGCTCATCACGCCCACCAGGCGCGCCTGCGCCGTGCGGCTGGGCACGTTGGCCATGATGCCTTCGACGATGTCGCTTGCCTCGGAGTACAGGGCGCTCGCCGCGGTCAGGCGCCCTTGCGCCGCACGGATCCCAGCAAGGTCACCCAGCCGAATCGGCAGCGTGAAGCGGGAACCTGCAGCGCGTGTATGTGCGACGCTCGACGACGCCCGTTGTGCCGCCAGGGCCAAGTCGCCCTGCTGGCGGTACACCTTGGCAAGACTCGCCTCGGCCTCAGCGAGGAGCCGGATCACCTGGCCGGTCTCGGCTGCCGCGCGCGCGGCTTCGAGGTGCTCGGTGACGCGCGCCGGTTGCTGCCGGGCCTCGGCGATGCGCGCCAGCATCGTCCGAAGTTCGATCTCCTTGATGCGGCGATCGCCGCCACGAGCCTCGGCGAGAGCCGCCTGAGCGAACCGCTCCGCTTCGTCGTACTGCTTCAGCTCGATGAGCGTGAGGACCTTGGTGCTCGTGGCGACGAACGGGAAGCCCGTGTCCGGGTTCTCGCGAGCCAACGCGAGCGCGCGGTCCACGAACCCGTTCGCGATCGGCGCGTAGCCGGCAAGGAGCAGGCCGTTACCGATGGCGCTGAGGTAGCGAAGCTCGCCACCGACATCCCCCAGCTTGCGCGCCGTGTCCATCGCCTGCTGGACCGCCTTGGTCGCCTCCCCGGTGTTCCCACGGAGGAAGGCAATCATTCCGAGCTCGCCGTTCGCCCGGTTCTCCCACGCGGCGTCGCCGAGCTGTCGAGCAAGTTCGCGGACCTGCTGCCAGTCGCGGAGCGCGGCCAGCACGTCCCACTCCAGGTCGACATCGCCCTTTACGGTGAGGCCCCTCAACCGGAGGCGACCGTCGTTCACCACGAGCGGCTGCGCCAACTGCCGGCCGATCTCCTCGGACAGGGCGCCCAGCGGGCGGGTCTGCATCTCGGCACGGAGACGGCCGAACCTGGCGTACGCGGCCGCGCGCCGATCGCCGGCGGCTAGGGCCGACTTCTCTGCCGATTCGTAGATCGGCCCCGCGGCGCCCCAGTTCGTCAACCACGCGAATCGGTCAGCGTCACGAAGCAGTGCGTCCAAGTCGGCATCGGGAGCAGCCGCGGGGGTGTGCTGCGCCAGTCCCACGAAGAGCGCGACCAGTACTAGCCAGGGTCGACGTGGCATAGCGGGTCCTCCTGGGGGAGTCGCGCGGCGGGGAGGGGTGGATCCTACACCTGCCCGGAGGGAACGCGGAAACGAGGTGCAGCTCTGCCGCAGTCGTCGCTGATCGCAGCATCGAGGTCTGTCCAGCGAATCGGCAAGCTCGACACCTCCGCCGGTGCGCGGAGGTCGAACTCACGCCCTCGCCAGGGTGCCGCCCGCTATCAGCGCCTGAAAGTGTTCCTTCAGCCGACGAGGCATCTGCCCGCCCGTGACCAGCACGCCGACCTCGAGATTCTGGTCCAGCGCGTGGCCCGTGAAGTTCGCGCTGGTGACGAACGCCAGCTCGCCGTCGGCGACGGCCACCTTGGCGTGCAGACGCGAACCTGCCGGTCGCTTCTCGAGTGGCCAGACGTATATCTCGATGCTTTCCCTGAGTGCCTTGAACGCCTCAGCGCTGTCATGCGTCAATGCGCCAGCGGAGTCGGCGGTCGATTCCAAGATGAGTCGCACAACGACCGACCTTTCGCGGGCACGCCTGAGGGCTTCGACCAGCGCCGGCACCTTGTAGGCTGCGTAGGAGACGAGAATCAGCTCCCGCTGCGCTCGGTCGATGAGCTCCAGCAGAACCGCGCGGGTGTGGCGGATCGACACGAACGGGCTACTCGGACCGGTAGCGACGAGATCCATCTTCTCGGCGTCGCGTTCGTGCTCGCGCACTGACAGGGCAGCCTCGAGAGCCATCGCCACCGCCGGCCCGGTGAAGCCCGGCGTGTGCGCCCAAGCATCGACCAGCGCGGACGCGTGTTGGCGGAATGCAGGTGTTGGAATTGCGGCGACCACGGACGAGCGCGCGGTTACTGGACCGCCGGAGAGCTGCCTGACCGCCGCAGCGAGCGCTCGGACGTGCCCGGCCGAAAGGCCATGGACGCAGGCGAGCACGGCGGCAAGAAGATGATCGTCAGCGCTCACAACCTGAAGAACTCGATCTCATCTGCGCTCAACGTCCGGACGAGCGAGGCTCGGTCGAGGTACCGATTGCCACGCTCGCAAGTCGTTTCGGGCACGAACAGACACGCGTGGCACGACGCGTTGTGCAGAGCGTCTTCGCTCTTGTCGGGGACGTGCTCCGCGCAGAGCGGGTCCGCGCTGCACAGACTGCTGCGCTCCAGGGCCTGCGAGAGCAGGCGGCCAAGCGATGCCGTCTCGCCGAGGGCAACGAGCCCACCGAGTGTGCCCTCGGAGTCGGAGGCGGCGGTGTAGATGAGGAACCCGGCCATCGGCGGCTCACTGCCTCCGGGCTCACGCGCGTAGATGCGTTCCTGCACTGACGCGGGCGAGTATCCGCATTCAAGTGCCAACTCGGTCGTCAGTGCATGCGCCAGGGAATGCAGCAGTACGTATCGAGCGCCATCCCAGCCGACCGCCGGATCCAGCCCGCGACGCTCACGCCACCGCTTGTGACTGAGGCGAAGCGCCTCCATCCGGGGAGATCCGGAGACACGCGCCTCCCACTCGGCGACGGCCTCCTCCGACAACTGGATGAAGACCCCTTCACCGCGCGCCTCAGCGGCGGGCACCCATTTGGGCAGCTCGCGCGAGAGCGGGGCGCACTGCACTGCCTCTTCATCGCTGGCCACACCGCTGTCAGGGCCATCGATGCGCGTGAACCCGCACATTGCCGTCACAACACGCAGACGCTCGACGAGTACCGTCCGCTCGAGCAGGCTACGAAAACGCGCCGGCACCAGTGATTCTCTCAGCCGGAAATCATCCGACAGCGGCGCCTGACTCGGATTCTGGAAGAGCGCCCATTCCGGTCCCAACAGGTCGAGGGCACCTGGATCGGCGATGACCCCTTTCCGCCTCTGCTCGAGGAGTGCCCACACGCGATCGAGGTCCCGTCCGGCAAATACCTTAAGCGCTGGCGAGAACTTGACGGCTGCGTCCAGCTCTGCGCGGGACTGGACTTCGCCCAGCTCGACGGAATGCTTCTCGACGAGCTGCGTGAGGGGATCGTGAGCGACGGGCAGCGACAGCGCTGACTTCGTCACCGGGAACCAGGAGTTCGACGCGCCAAGCAGAACCGCCCGCAGCTGATGCGTGCAGCCAGTCGATGAGAAGCGCTTGAGATGTGGATGCCTTCCCCGACACTTCGGCATCGTCCGCCGGCCGGGCTCGCCGAACGCCTGCGACAGGTGCATCTTTTGGCCGCACGTCACGCATTCGAGTTGGACGTCCGTCGAACGCGAACCGCCGATCTCATTCAGCCGAACTTGAGGCTTGCCGCTGCACGGCTGCTTGTAGTGACAGAACTCGACCCACGGGAACTCGTCGAGGTGGCCATCCTCGCATGCCGTAACAAACCGCGCCGGCACCGCAAGCGGCGGTCGGCCGTCGCTCCGGCAGTTGTGCACGAACCGCGTTCGATCCGGTCGATACGGCTCGTGTTTCAGCTCGAGCAGCCCGCTGTCGATCGGAATCAACAGGTTGCAGCTCGTGCAGCGCATCCACCGTGGAAACGGCAACACGTTGACGCCAATGCGCGCCCAGTCATCGAACGGATTGCGCGTTTCCTCGAGCCACGGCGCAGTGCGCAGGGCCTCGACCTGCGCCATGTTGGGCATCTGCTGCACTGCAGCAAGCAGGCGGCGTTCGACCAGCGTCTGCTGGTGCGCTGTGTCCCAATCGTCGAGGCCGGCCACGACCGCGCTGAAGTTCGGTAGATCGACCAGGGCGCCTACTCCGTGGCTGAACATCAACTGGCTTGGGCGGACCGCGCCGACGCGTGGCGACCTGACCGACTTCATGCGCGCTCGGCCTCCGCGACTTCGTCCTCGATCTCATCTTCGAGCGTCAGCGTGCCCTGTCCAACGGGCGATGTCGCGCGCTCGAACGCCGGTGCGTTGTCGATGCTCGGATCGCGTTGGTCCATCACGAAGTTCACGTTCGGCTCGACTTCTCGCATTGAGGTCGGGCACGTCCAGATCGTCCACTCCTCGGCCGACGGCTCCTCGAGCAATGGCATGGCATTCGCGCCGCTCACCTGGCGGTACGCGAGCGGCGCACCCTGTCGACTCTGCTCGACTTTCAGGCGATCGAGGCGCGTCTGGAGCATTTGACGCACAAGGTCTCCACGCGTTGGATCGCCGGACACATCTTCGGCGCGCCGTGCGAGGTCGGCGGCAATGCTGTCAAACAGTGCGTCTGACGCATCGACGATCTGCGCGGCACGATTGGGATTCCAAGGCAGTCGCTCCTGTCGAGCGAGGCTGATTAGAAGCCCGGTCAGGCCCCGGTCGAGCGCGCGGGCAGCAAAGGGCGTAACCGACAACCCCTCGACGTGACGGTAGAACGTCGCGTGGTATTGCTCGAACCCCTCGTAGTGCGAGAGATCGCGCGGTCGGGCCCAGTTGTAGATCGTGACGACGAGGCCAGGACCGCGTGAGTCGCGACCGACACGGCTGGTGGCCTGGATGTACTCGGCCGTGGCCTTGGGCTGGCCGACCGCCACCAGGAGCCCGAGCCGAGGCACGTCCACGCCGACCGAGATCATGTTCGTGGCGAGCAGGACGTCGATGGGCCGCAGGCCGGTCTTTGGCGCGTCCGGATCGTGAGTCACGGCGAGCTGATCGAGGATGTCCGGGATATCGCCAGACCCGATGCGGCTGGTCAGTTCCCGCAGCAACGGCCGCCTGCGACGCGACAGTCCCTTGCGATCCGTCCGACGCAACCGGTTCGAGACATCGTCGTCGACGATGCGCCGTGCGCCGCCAAGCTCACGCAGCGCATTGAAGTACCCGACCATCGTCATCCATGGATCGGAGGCTTTGCCGTACTTGTCGAACAGTGTCTGCGCAGCGGCCAGCACCGTGGTGAATACCCGCGCCTCGACCGACTTCAGCCGCACTCCCGGCGCGCAGACACCGATGTACAGACGTCCAGGCACATCGGATGTCGACCGCTGCCGCGCAAAGAACGAGTCGCCGGCGTCCAACACCTGCGGTGGGAACACGCTGAGCTTCCGCCAGAACAGGGCGTAGACCTGTTGCTCACCGCGCCGAATCGTCGCCGTCGACGCCACTACCTTCGGGCGGACTGTCTGGCCGTCTAGTGTCCACGATGCCAGCGTGTCGATGGCTGACTCGTAGAGTCCGACCATTGTGCCAAGTGGCCCCGAGATGAGGTGCAGCTCGTCTTGGATGATGAGATCCGGTGGGCGCAGCGGCGCACACGCCACGGTCTTCGCCGCGGGCAGATTGCCCGTCTTGTTGTGCGAGTCACGCTCTTCGCGCCCGGACACCTTGTCGAGATCCGGCGTTCGGTAGCCGTGACGCGTACACTTCCGCTCGACGCGACCGAACAGGGTGTGCAGCGGTCCCTGCCACGGCAGTTGCGCGAACTTGTCCACTGTGGCGATGACGAGCGACGGGAGCAACCGGTAGATCTCTTCATCGACCGTGACGACGGGGAGTCCTTCGTCCGGACTCTTCTTGCCCGAGAAGTCGCACTCGCCGAACTCGTCACCGCAGAAGACGAGCGTGCGCCAGCGATCGGAGTCACTGCGCGGGCTCAGCCTCTGATGTCCGCACCACGGACACGCCGTGATCTGCACGGGGTTGGGCGCGCGCCCGGACCGGGCGCCTCCGACGCCGAACAGTTCGTCGAGCGCCTTCTTGGCGATCGACGAGTAGTTGGGTGTCACGGCCCCGCCCACCCACATGCCGATGCGGAACGGTGTCTGGCCCCAGCGGGCATCGCCAGCCGCCACACGGTCGCGACGAATCACCTCGCACGCGCAAATGAGAGCGGTCGCACGTTGAAACTGCTGCGCGGTCAACAGTCGCAGCGTGTAGCGCATCAGCACGCCGAGGCCGTCCCCACCATCGTGGCCGCCGACCACACCTTGCAGCCTGCGGATCGCCAGCGTGAACGCAGTCAACCCGAGGTAGGCCTCGGTTTTGCCGCCGCCGGTCGGAAAGAACAGGAGATCGACGAGTCCCTGCTCTGGGCTTCGCTCTGAATGAAGTGGATCGACGAGCGACGGGACGTTCAACAGAACGAACGCGAGCTGGAACGGACGCCATGACCGTTGAGCAGGGATGTCGGCTGCCGTCAGCAGGTCCGCGATGGGCGCCTCGGCAGCTCCGCGCCGTGCCGCGGCGGCAACTGTGTGTACGCGCTGCTGCCACATTGCCCGATTGGCGAAGCGGAACGCCTCTGCGGCCGTTTCGTCAGTGGCCAATCGGTCTATGCCCGCGTGCAATCGCTTGGCAACATCGCGCGCGCGCCGAAGCGACTCCCGGGCTGTTGCCGCGATGGCGCCCAGGCGCTCCTTTGGGTCGTCGATACGTGTGGCCTGCCGATCCAGCCAGCCGTCGTACGCGGTAGCCAATGGGCGAATGACGTCCACGAGTTGAGCGGTCGGGAGTTCAGACAGCGTCTTCATGTCGAGCACGACGGGCGCAAGCCCAGGCTCTTCCTTCGCTGTCGGGGCTTCGACGCGTGGCACTTCGTACCGCGGCATCACGCGCGTCTTGATGCGCACGGCACGCGACGGGTCGCCCTCGGACGGCGTGGCTTGTACGGCCACGCCATGGCCAACGGCGAACTCCACCTCATGCCGGTACAGCAGATCGAGCTCTGGTTCGTCGCCGCGCGTATCCTGCGCTGGCAGTGCTTCGCGTCGGCCAACGAATACGGCGGAGCCGTCCACTGCCTCCACCTGCAGCTCCGGCTGGAACAGCCAGGCCTCGTCCTTGTTCACCTTCGGCGACGACTGCTCGTTGACGAGGAACAGGCTGACGAGCCACGCGCCCTCGCGTCGTGCGGCGCGCCCATGCAGCCTCACACCGGGCGCCTCGTTGAGGTTGAGGTCCAGTGGGTCAAGAAGGCCCTGGCGAAGGGTGAGGGTGACCTCGCCTTGAACTGGCTCACGCTGCCACACCTTCTGTTCGTGGTCCGGATGTGCAGCCTTGCGGTAGCGTCCCCAGACCGCGGCGACGCGCAACTGCGTGACAGCCGGGTCCACCGCGAACGTCATCCCGAACGACGAGGCAAACAGCGCCGGCTTTGCCGCCGAGTCGTCGCCTTCCGCCTGGTCACCGAGCGCATCGTCGCCCACGACGGCCGCTCGGTCATGGCGGGCCGCGTCGTACGCAACCGTGCCCCGCGGCGCCAGCATCCCCGCGAGGTAGCGGACAGAAACTCGCTCGCGCGGATCGGGGAGCACCTCACGTTCGCCACCAGCCGGCCCCACCAGGTCGGCGACGATCAGATCGTGGAGCTCACGGCGAAGCTCAACCGGGGTATTGGACACGTTGGACCTTGGTTTTAGCGCCAGAGGACTGTGACAGAAATCCTATACAAGTGACTGTTTATCAATATGTTATGGATATATCAGCCTTCTGGAAAGTCCTGATTTGGACCATTTATGGACAATATTTGGATTCTGTCCAGATGTTTTGGGATCATGTCCATATCTCTCATCGGCGACCCCGCTTGGCGCGCCCGGCACCCAGATCGTCGGCCGTTGGTACTGGTTCGTAGAACGCTCCCTTTCGTTCGCCCCGCATTGCCAACGCACCCTGCTTCACGAGTCGCTGGAGAACGGCTTTTGCCTGCTCAGACGATAGACGACACAGTTCGGCGACCTCCGAACGGGTCACGCGCCCGTGGCTTTGCGCGTAC
>CAUJDN010000046.1 GCA_963169195.1 Acidobacteriota bacterium
CGCGTGCTGGTCGGGCGGCAGGCCGTACGAGAGGTGCTCCATGCCGAGCGGGCGCGCGACGTCCTCGGCGAGCACCTGCTCGATGCCGCGGCCGGTCACGCGCCTCACGATCTCGCCCAGGATGAAGCCGCCCGTGACCGCGTGGTAGGCCAGGCGCCGGCCCGGCAGGAAGACCGGCTTGGCGTCGCACAACGCGGCGACGATCGCGTCCGGGTCGGTCAACATCTCGAGCGAGCCCTGCCCGCCGGCGACCGAGGGGATGCCCGCGCGGTGCGTGAGCACGTGGCGGATGGTCACCCAGTCCTTGCCGTGGCGCGCGAACTCGGGGAGGTACTCGCACACGGGGTCGTCGAGGCGGAGCAGGTCGCGCTCGTCGAGCAGGTGCATGACGACCGCGGTCACGGCCTTCGACACCGAGAAGGTGCAGAAAGGCGCGCGTGGCGTCGCGAGCACGCCGTCGCGCACATGCCCGATGGCGCGCTCGAGCACGACCTCGCCGCGACGGCGGATGCAGAGCGTCATCGCGGGCTGCGTGCGCGTCCGGAAGAGGCGGCGCACCGCCTCCCAGATGTGGTCGAGCTGCTTGGGCTCGAGGCCGACGGCGTGAGGATCGATCTCGCGCCCCGAGCGCGACTCGATCGAGGAGAGGTCGGCCGGGACATCGACGAAACGTTGGCGGGGCGACGGCGTCACGCGCCGAGTATCGTCCGTCGTCCGCGCCGTGTCGATCGGGGACGGAGCCCCACGAGCCACACGAACGCGAAGGCGGCGAGCTGCACGAGGCCGCCGCCCGCGCCGCGCTCACCGCCCTGGCAGCCGCAGCCGTCCTCGTCGCCGGAGCCGCGTACGTCGGCCTCAGGGGCGGCCTCGGGCTGGGGCTCGGGAGCCGGCTCGGGCTCGGGCTCGGGCTCGGACTCGGCCCACGGGATCCGGAACCGTTCTGGGTCAGGCGGAAGGCGGCTCCGCGACCCCTCGCGGTGCTCCAGCAGTGCGCAACATGCGCTCGGCGTCGTGGCTTCTGGTGATGAAGCGCACGGCGACCTCGGCGCCGGACGGGAGCTCATTCCACGCGATTGACTGGGCCCAGGTCTTGCGGCGCTTCTGGCGCTCGGCGTCAGTCGTCGCGAAGTACGGGCATCCGGGAGCGGGGGGCTCGGGTAGCCTGACCTCGACGTGAACCTCAGCGGCGCGGCAGGCATCGGTGAAGAGCCTGCGCAGCCTCCCCGGCAGGAGGGCCGCGTAGGCAACCGCCAGAAGAGCCAACGTGCAGGCGGTGAAGGGCGGCACCCAGCGCGGCTCGGATGGCGCAGCAGCCTGTGGCCTCGGCGGCTTGGGGTTGCGACGACGGCGAGGCTTGTCCCACTCGCGCTTGAACGCCTCCGCCGCGCTCGCCGGGATCGTGATGAGCTTGGACTTGCGCGCGCCTGGGTCCGGCGAGTCCAGGCACTCCGAACGCTTTGGACAGGTGCGACAGTGGACGGCAGCAACGTCGAAGCGCAAGCGGCCCTGCCCCTTGGGCACTCCCAGGGTCACGGTCGCGAGCTTGGCCGCATGCCCTTGTGGGCACACGAGCGACTTGCGCTCGGGGTCCCACGGCCATCCCGGATGCGAAGCCAGCATCGTCGGGCCTACCTGCTCGAGTAGATGCTCCGTGGCCTGACGCGGCGATGGCTCCGCCGGCAACGCCAGGGACTGGGGCGTGGGGGCTGCGGCAGCCTGGGCCGTGAGCACGGGCAGCGCGACCTTGTCGGCGACAGGCTGGATGACACGAGGTGCCTGAGCGGGTGGCTCAGGCAGCTTCCCCGCGAGCGCGAATCCACGGGTGACGCGCAGGTTCCACACGAACAGCGCGACGGCGCAGGCCAGGTTCTGCCCGGGCAGGTGGTAGCTGGAGATGCGATCGAGGCCGAGCTCCCGGTCCTCTTGTGCGAAGCGGTTCTCCAAGCCCGTGCGCTGGTAGTACGTGGTGACCACTTCGGGGGCCGGCATCGCGTCATCCGCGAGGTTCGTGAGGAACAGCTCGTAGTGCCATCCGTCCTCGACGCGGCCCGCGCCGTGCGGCGTCTCCGATGCCTCGAAGCGCGCGACGATGACGCGCGCGCGGACCGGCTCGAAGGGCTGGCCGTCGTCGTCGACGGAGCGGCACGGCAGCACGTGCCAGCCGAGGTCCGCCGCCTGGCGCCGCGGCCCCGAGCGGGAGTCCGCCACCACATGCCAGGTGGTGGCGGTGAGGTGCTCACGGTGCTCGGGTTGGTCCAGCAGCTGATAGTGTTGCGAGCGGGTGACGTAGCCGATCTTGGCGTTCTCGCAGGCGGTGATGAAGGGCGTGTTCCCGGCTGCGCCATCGACACGGATCAGCGCCCGGCGCGTGTCGAACCCGAGGGCGTCACACGTGCGAACGACGGTGACGATCGCGGCGTTGCTCGAGGCGCGCCAGTTGCCGTTGCCGGGGCCGCTCCAGACGCCGAGCCACAAGCTCGACCCCGCGTGCTGCAGCGTCGCGCGAGAGATCTGGACGTCGCCCCGCTTGCGTCCGGAGTAGCCTGGACGTGCTTCGACGCTGCGCCGCTTCGCGTCCGGCAAGTCGTCGCCGACGGGGAGCGCACGCTGTCGCAGCGTCGTGACCGTCGGGTCGAAGTCGAAGACGTGCCAGGGCTGCCCGCGACAATCCCGCGCCAGCACGGATGCATCCTTGAGACAGTCGAGCGCCTGAGCGCCTTCGAGCAGCAGCCACGGGATGAAGTCGTGAACGGCGGCGTCTTCGACCGCGCTCAAGAAGCGCGAGACCGAGGCCGGCGTGGGTAGTCTCCGGCGCGACGCGAGCGCGGCGAGCTGGGTGCGGTGCTGTCGCGACACATCGCCGAACTCCTTGATGCTCAGGCGCTGGCGAGCCGCGAAGAGCACCAACAGGAACAGCACGACGTCCAGGCCGTGGTAGCCACCCTCCCGCCGCACCCGCAGGCGTTTCTCCACTTCGCGGAACACACCCCGACTCGCCAGATGGTCGGCCAGGACCGCTCCCTCGGCTACGGCGTCTGGCAGCCGATCGGACGACGCTGCACCGGTTCGCGTGACAACCCGTTTCGACGAGATCATGATGAGGACCTTGTTGGTGTTCCCAGGTCGCCAAGTCCCTCGGCTTGGCCGGCGCACGCTCGGGGCTGCTACCCCAGCACTGCGTGGATTCGGCGACCTGGGTGCTTTCAGATCGGCCAGCCGTTCGCTGAGCCAACCTTGCGGCAACCCCAACACAAGCGCCTATTTCAACGGGTGATTTTCGGATCCGCAACCCGTGGGAACCGATCCCTCCCGAGCACCGCGAGTCGATCCCGAGCCCGAGCCCGATCCCCGAGAATCGATCCCGAGCCCGAGCCCGATCCCCGATCCCGCGCCTTCGTGCCGTGCCGCGCCGTGACCGTCCCGTGACCGACCCGTGAGGCGGCGATCGTGGGGCGCGCGCCGCCGTCGTGGTACACCTTCCGAGTGCGCCGCCGTGCCTCGATCGTGGCCGTGACCGTGCTCGCCCTGACCTCGGGCTGCGGCCTCGGCCTCCGTCCGGCGCGCCACGAGCCGCTGCCCGGCGGCGGCTATGCGGCGTTCGCCCACTACGGCACGAACCCGGTGATCGACAGCGCGGAGGAGGCGCTCGTGCGCGTCGGGCTCTCCGCCGATCGCGCGTCGTGGGCGCTCGTGCGCCACTACCTCGATCGCGGGCGCCTGCC
>CAUJDN010000047.1 GCA_963169195.1 Acidobacteriota bacterium
CGAGTATCCGGCGCTGCCGGAGGTGGAGCCGCGAAAAGAGTGGGCCAACCGACTGACCTCCGGCGTCAGGCACGTGACGTTCGTGATGGCGTTCAACCTCCGCCAGCAGTACGTCGGCGTGGACGTGGGGTTCTGGCGTCCGCCGGCGGTTGGCGCCTGGGAAGCGCTTCGGGACGAATCGACCGAGCCCGGGGCGCTGGTGGGAAGCGACTGGCACTTCGAGGTCGTGGGTGACGGCAGCCGGACCCGAATGGGCCTGAGCCTTCCGTGCCCGGAGATCCGGGACGAGGCGTCGTGGCCGGCGGCGTACCAGTGGCTGGGTGAGAAGCTGTCGTTCCTGTACGAGCAGCTGGCGCCGCGGTTGAGGGAGGAGATCGCGCGGCGGGAGACGGCCTGAGACGTCTGTGCTGAGCACATGGGTGTCGAGATGAAGACAACAGAACCTGGGTACGTGAATCGGAACGGGCAGACTGTCATCAGCGCGACAGGGCTCGCCGGTAACGACCACTTGCAGTACGTCTACGTGCTGAAGTGCGGTCGCTGCTCGCATCAGTACGGCGCCAACGGGTCGGACATCTTCCAGAGGAAGTGCCCACGATGCCAGGGTGGGGCGCCCGGGCTTCCGTACTGACGCGTCACATCGCGCCTTGCGCACCACGACCTACCGCCCGAGACCACCGGGCCGGTTTGACGCCGATGAAACGACCACCACGGGCACGTTGGGGTTCGCGGGACCTGAACCGGCCACTGGCCGTGGTACCATTCGCCCGACGTGGCCGAACTTCGCATCCGCGTGGAGCTCCAGCGCGCCAGCAAGGGCGTCGAGATGCTGAAGCTCGTCGAGCTGGCCGACCAGGCGCAGAAGCTGTTCAAGGCGGTCGCCGAGGACGTGGGCCTCGGTGCCCCTGAAGGCGTCTGGGTGGCCGAGGACTTCTACAACCAGGGCGTCGGCTTCAACAGTTCCTACAAATTCACGGACGTCGATCCCGAACAGGTTGCCCAGTACCTCCACGCCATCGACACCCTCTCCAGGCTCAATTCACAGACCGGCTGGAGGGCCGACGGGGTGAAGCCACAGACGGTCGTGCACTTCGCACGGCTGGCACGGGTGGCCAGGGACGGGGAAACCGTCCGCCTGGGGTTCCTGGACGACGACGATATCGTGCGGGAATGGCGCCCGCTGGAAAAGCCGCAGGCTGAGGCGATCATCGAGCACTACGAGGCCGCCGTCGAGTACCGCGGGATGCTGCAGGGGCGCATCCACTCCCTGTACAAGGAAGTGAACCCGCCGTACTTCACGCTTCGTGACTTCGCTTCCAGCGAACTCATTCGCTGCGAGTTCAAGCCGAGCGAGTGGGCGGCGCTGCACAAGGCGCTGGCTCGAAAGGACGGCGTGGTGGTCGTGGCCGGCTGGGTGCGCGCGAAGCGGCTCGACCGGAGCGTCGAGGTGATGCGCGTCGACCGCATCAAGGACGTCGCCCCTCTCGATCGGGATGAGTTGAGCAGCTTCTTCGGATCTGCCCCCGGCTGGACCGGCGACATGACGACGGACGAGTTCATCGACGTGGTCCGGCGGAGCGATGGCGAAGACTAGGCCGCGCGTCTACATCGACTCGTGCTGTTTCATCGACGTCGCCAAGGGCCGGGCGGCGATGTCGCTCGAGGGAGGCAGGGACAGGCACCTGCCCTTCGTCGAGAGCCTGCTGACAGCGGCGCTCAACGACGAGATCGAGGTGTGGGCATCCACCCTGGTCATTGCCGAGTGCCTGCACGTCGAGAAAGGTGGCACGTCCGTTCCAGACGGGGTGCGGCAACTGTTCATCCGCCTGCTCGAGGCCGGGCATCCCGTCAAGCTGCAATCGGTGGACATCTTCGTCGCCGAGAAGGCCAGGAGCCTGCTCTGGGACCATGGCATCCGGTGCGGCGGCGCTGCGGACAGCATTCATGTGGCCACCGCGATTGAATTGGGCTGCGAGGAGTTCCTCTCGACCAACGCGAAGCGAGGCCCCTTGAACGCGGACGCCGCCACAAAGCTGTCCGACGCCTTCGGCCTCAGGGTGATTGAGGCCCCCCAGACACAGGTCCTCCCGCCGAAGTATCACCTGCCGCTGATTGACGTGCCAGGAACGAGCTGAGCGTTCAGCCGCAACACATCACCCGAAGCCATCCGGACGAGTTCGCCGCCGTCCGGAGCGGGCGCTAATCCAGCCCTCCCCAAAGTCCCCGAAACGGGCCGAAACACACTGGACGCCGACTGCAAGGCAGGTGTACCTGCATTGGACGCCAGTCCCTTCCCTCAGTGAATCATTTCAGAGCGACCGGTTGATCAGGCTATAAATAATTGATTCATAGATACTAAATAATTTCTATAATCGTTTCATGAATCGCGTCGTCACGACCCTCGGTCGCGGCGTAGTCTCACCGGCCGCCCTCCGGGACCGTCTCGGCGTCTCCCCCGCCACCCTGATGCGCCTGCTTCACCAGGCAGGGCCGGAGGTGGTCCGCCTGGGACGCGGCCGTGCCATCCGCTACGGCCTGCGCCAGGCGTGGCCCGGGCTCGATGGCTGGCGTTTCCCCATCGTCCGCATCTCGGAAGCCGGCGCGCCGGAGCCGGCGGGCGAGCTGGTCACGCTGGCCGCCCGGCAGTCGGTCTGGCTGCCGGAAGGTCGGGTCTCGGATGGATTGCCAATCGAGCTGGCCGACGCGCGGCCGTCCGGCTTCCTCGGGCGGCACTTCGCCGCCGTCCACGCCGACCTCCGGCTGCCCCAGCGGCTACAGGACTGGTCCGATCACCACGTCCTGCTGGCCCTCACCCGCCGCGGCGACGACCTCCCCGGCAATCTCATCGTTGGCGAGGAGTCGTTCGCGCGCTGGCAAACCAGCGCGCCCGCGGAGGTCTCGCGGGACGACTACGCCCCCATCGCGGACCGGACCATCGCCGGCCACCCACCCGGCTCCTCGGCAGGGGGCGAGCGGCCCAAGTTCGGTGTCTTCGTCGACGGCCGGCACGTGCTGGTGAAGTTCGCTGGACGGCGCGCCACCGCCGACCCAGTTGCGCGCCGGTGGTGCGACCTGCTCGTTCTCGAGGTGCTGGCGCTGGAGATCGTGCAGACGCGCGACATCGCCGTCCCGACAACGCAGTTGATCGAGACGCCGACGCACTGCTTCCTCGAGAGCGAGCGCTTCGACCGGGTGGGTCCGCGCGGGCGCCGGGGTGTGCTGAGCCTCGCCGCCCTCCACGACAACGCCGCCGACTCGTGGCTCGCCGCGGCGGTGGCCCAGGTGGCTCGCGGCACGCTGGCGGACGGGGACGGACGACGACTCCGGTGGCTGGATGCTTTCGGTGCCCTGATTGGGAATACCGACCGGCACCAGCACAACGTCGCGTTCTTCATCGGCCATGGCCGGCCACGGCTCGCCCCTGTCTTCGACCAGCTGCCGATGCTTTACGCTCCGTCCGCAGACGGACAGGCGCCGGTCCGGACGTTCACGGAGCCGCTGATGGCCGCCGACTCGCTGGACGTCTGGAGCGACGCCCGCGACGCGGCGCGGGAATTCTGGTCGCGCGCCGCGGACGACGCGCGGGTGGCGGCGGAACTGCGCGCGGCCTGCGCGGCGAACGCCCGGCTCCTGGCGGGGTAACCTCGCGCCGGGTGCGCTTCCCGGCAGGAAGGCATTACCATCAAGCCGCCGTGGCCACCAGCCGATACCACGAGGGACGCGCGTGTCCCTGAACGAAGCCTCCATCGAACAGGCCGCCCTCGAGTGGTTCCAGCAGCTCGGCTACGCCGTCGCTTCGGGTCCTGCCCTCGCCCCCGGCGAGCCCGCGTCCGAACGCGCCTCGTTCGTCGACGTCGTCCTCCACGGCCGCCTTCGCGACGCCATCCATCGCCTCAACCCCGCCGTGCCGGCCGAGGCGCGCGACGACGCCTTCCAGAAGGTGCTGCGCGTGGCGGCGCCGCCGCTCGTCCAGGCCAACCGCGCCTTCCACCGCATGCTCCGCGACGGCGTCGAGGTGGAGTACCGCCGCGACGATGGGAGCATCGCGGGAGACCGGGTGCGGCTGGCGGACTTCGGTGAGGTGGCGACGAACGACTGGCTCGTCGTCAACCAGTTCGCCGTCACCGAGGCCCATCACCACCGCCGGCCCGACCTCGTCGTCTTCCTGAACGGCCTGCCCGTGGCCATCGTCGAGCTGAAGAACGCCGCCGACGAAGACGCGACCATCTGGAGCGCCTACGCGCAGCTCCAGACCTACAAGGCCGAGATTCCGTCGCTCGTCGCCTACAACGAGTTGCTCGTCGTCTCGGACGGATTGCAGGCGCGCGTCGGTTCCCTCACAGCGAACCAGGAGTGGTTCAAGGTGTGGCGCACCATCGACGGCGATTGGACGGCTTCGCCCGGCGCCCTGGAACTCGAGGTGCTGGTCCGCGGCGCGTTCGAGCATCGGCGGCTGCTCGACATGCTCCAGCACTTCGTCGCCTTCGAGGACGATCCGGATCGCGGCACCGTCAACAAGCTGCTCGCCGGGTATCACCAGTTCCACGCCGTCAGCGTGGCGGTGGAAGAGACGGTCCGCGCCAGCGGGATGCGGCAGGCAGCCATCGCGCGGGAGGATGCGGGCACCTTCTGGACGGGCCAGATGCACGGCGGCCAGCCGGGCGACCGGCGCGCCGGCGTCGTCTGGCACACGCAGGGCAGCGGCAAGAGCCTCTCGATGCTCTTCTACGCCGGCCGCATCGTCCGGCACCCGGACATGCGCAACCCGACGCTGGTGGTGCTGACGGATCGCAACGACCTGGACGATCAGCTCTTCGGCCAGTTCCAGCGCTGCCACGAGCTGCTCGGTCAGACGCCGGTGCAGGCCGACAGCCGAGAGCAGTTGCGCGAGTTGCTGCAGGTGGCCAGCGGCGGAGTGGTGTTCACCACCATCCAGAAGTTCCTGCCGGCGCGCGGCGAGCGCATGCCCGCGCTGAGCGACCGCCAGAACATCGTCGTCATCGCAGACGAGGCGCATCGCAGCCAGTACGACCTCATCGACGGCCTGGCGCGGCACATGCGCGATGCGCTGCCCAGCGCCTCGTTCATCGGCTTCACGGGGACGCCCATCGAGAAGACCGACGCCAACACGCGCGCCGTGTTCGGCGACTACATCAGCATCTACGACATCCAGCGCGCCGTCGCGGACAAGGCCACGGTGCCCATCTACTACGAGAGCCGCATCGCGAAGCTGGGCCTGAACGCCGCGGCGCTCCCCACGCTGGACAGCGAGTTCGAGGCGATCACGGAGGGCGAGGAGAGCACGCACAAGGAGCGCCTCAAGACGAAGTGGGCGGCCATAGAGGCGCTGGTGGGCGATCCGAAGCGCATCGCCCTCATCGCCGAGGATCTGGTCACGCACTTCGAGCGCCGACGCGAGGCCATGGACGGCAAGGCGATGGTCGTCTGCATGAGCCGCCGCATTGCTGTCGATCTGCACGACGCCATCGTCCGCCTGCGCCCGCGGTGGGCGAGCGCGCCGAACGACGACGTGGAAGCCGAGCGCGGCCGCGACTGCCTCGTCAAGGTGGTCATGACCGGGAGCGCCGACGATGGGCCGGCGTGGCAGGCGCACATCCGGAACAAGGAGCGGCGGCGGGCGCTGGCGACGCGGTTCAAGGACAGCCGCGACCCGTTCCGCATCGTCATCGTCCGCGACATGTGGCTGACGGGCTTCGACGCGCCGTGCCTGCACACGATGTACGTGGACAAGCCGATGCAGGGGCACGGATTGATGCAGGCCATCGCCCGCGTCAACCGCGTGTTTCGCGACAAGCCGGGCGGGCTCGTGGTGGACTACCTCGGCCTGGCCGATCAGCTGAAGCACGCGCTCGCGACCTACACCGAGAGCGGCGGCAAGGGCTCGCCGACCTACGACACGGCGCAGGCCGTGGCGGTGATGCTGGAGAAGCACGGAGTCGCCGCCGGCATGCTGCACGGGCTGGACTGGTCGAGGTGGACCACGGGCACGCCTTCCGAGCAGCTGGCCCTGCTGCCGGCCGGCCAGCAGCGGGTGCTGGAGCAGGAGGACGGCAAGGCCCGGTTCGTACAGGCCGTCACCGAGCTGTCGCGGGCGTTCGCGCTGTGCGCGGCCAGCGACGAGGCCACCGCCATCCGGGACGACGTGTCGTTCTTCCAGGCCATTCAGTCGGCGCTGACGAAGTCCTACTCGAGCCAGCGGAAGACGCCGGAACAGATCGACGCCGCCATCCGCCAACTCGTGTCGAAGGCCATCGTCGCCGATGGCCAGATCATCGACGTCTTCACGGCAGCCGGACTTCCCCGTCCCGACATTGGCATCCTCTCGGAGCAGTTCCTGGCCGAGGTGCGCGGGCTGAAGCACCGCAACGTGGCGGCGGAGCTGCTGGAACGCCTGCTCAAGGACGAGCTGAAGGTACGCGCGAAGCGAAACCTGGTGCAGTCGCAGCTCTTCTCCGAGAAGCTGAAGCGGACGCTGAATGCGTACCACAACCGCGCCATCGCCACGCAGGAGGTCATCGAGGAGCTCATCAAGCTCGCGAAGGAGCTGGATGCCGCCACCAAGCGGGGCGTGGACCTCGGCCTCTCCGAAGACGAGGTGGCGTTCTACGACGCGCTGGCGGCCAACGACTCGGCCGTGCAGGCGATGGGTGACGACACGCTGAAGGTGATTGCCACGGAGCTCATCACCCAGGTACGGAAGAGCGTGACCATCGACTGGAACCTGCGCGAGAGCGCACGGGCGCGGATTCGGGTGCTGGTGAAGCGCATCCTCAACAAGTACGGCTATCCGCCGGATCTGCAGGAGGAGGCGGTGAAGACCGTGCTGATGCAGGCGGAGTTGTTGTGCGGGGAGTGGATGGGGGGCGTGTGACCGCCCTTCGCCTGTCCGCCCGCCTGTGAACCGACCCTCGGCGCGCCTCTCCGGGACGAACACTCCGACTCACCAGGGAGATTGCCTCGCGCAGGCCCACGCGTGTGTCGAGCTGGCGGGAGACCCAGATACTCGACCGCGGAAAAAGAGGCGGGCATGGCTCTCTCGCGACACACCCTCTGGATCGTCGCCGTGCTCGCCTTCCTCGCCGTTACCGGCCTCCGTGCTGGATGGGGCGCACCTCGATGGGGAGCGTCGTGGCCCGGGACAGCTTCGCGGCCCAGTCGAGCGCGGTATCGAGGTCCGGCGCCTGGATGACGGTGAACCCGCCGATGTGCTCCTTCCCATCCGCGAACGGGCCGTCGGTCATGACCGTCTGCCCCTCGCGCGCGCGCACCACGGTGGCGGTGCCCGCCTCGTGCAGCCCCGCGGAGAACACCCACGCGCCGGCCTTCTTCATCTCGTCGGCGACGGCCGTGACGTCGCGCATGATGGGCTGGAGGACCTCCGGAGGCGGGGGCGGGCCGTCGGGCTGGTAGATGCTGAGCAGGTACTGGGTCATGAGGCGTCCTCCGTGGTCGTGCGGGCCGGCGCGGGTGCCGGCCCTTCACACCCTATACGAACGGGCGGGCGGAGGATCGACATCTCCGGTCAGCGCATCCATAATTGACGTCTCCCGCATGAGCCAACACACACACATGGACGTCCGTATCGTGGAATTCCCCGAGACACCCGTTGCCGCCGTCGAACACCACGGCGCCCCGCACCTCGAGTACGAGTCCGCGAAGACGTGCATCGCGTGGCGGATCGCGAACCGGCTTCCGCCCGATCTGAGACCCACGCGTATGGATACCATGACCCTCTCGCGCCGCGACATCCTCACCCTGGGCGCCGGGCTGTTGCTGGCGCCCGCGCTTCCCCGCGCGCAGGCGGACGAGACCGCCCGCGCCATCCAGGCCATCGAGGCTCGCGCCGGCGGCCGCCTCGGCGTCGCCATCCTCGACACCGCCACGACGCGTCTCACGGGTCATCGCCTGGACGAGCGCTTCGCCATGTGCTCCACGTTCAAGCTGCCGCTGGCCGCCGTCATCCTGCGGGAAGCCGATCAGGGCCGCCTGACGCTCTCCGACGTCATCGCCTATTCGGAGAAGGACCTGCTGTCGTACGCGCCGGTGACGAGCGCGCACCTGAAGGCGGGCGGAACCGCGATGGCGGTTGGCGCGCTGGCCGAAGCCGCGCAGGTCACCAGCGACAACACCGCGGCCAACCTGCTCCTCGCGCGCATTGGCGGACCGTCCGGGTTCACCGCCCGTCTCCGCGAGGCGGGCGATCGGCACACCCGGCTCGACCGGACCGAACCGGCGCTGAACCTCGTGGTTCCCGGGGACGATCGCGATACCACCACCCCGCGTGCCATGGCGCACACCCTCGCCGCGTTCCTCACCGGGGATCGGCTGTCGCGCGCGTCGCGGGCGATGCTCATCGACTGGATGGTGAAGACCCGAACGGGCGACAAGCGCATCCGCGCGGGGCTGCCGAAGGACTGGCGCGCGGGCGACAAGACCGGCACCGCCAACGCCGGCGCGATGACCGACAAGATCAACGACGTCGCGATTGTCTTTCCCCCGGGTCGCGGCGCGCTGATCGTCACCGCGTACTACGACAGCAACAGGCGGTCGACGGAGATCGGCGACGCCGACCAGGCCGTGCTCGCGGAGGTCGGACGGCTCGCCGCAGCCTGGTGAGGCTCGCCGGCACCGGCCGGCGCGGGCCCGGCAGATTGCCCGTGCCGATTGGCGGTCCACGGTATATAACTGCGCTCGGTGCCTGGTGAAGCGTCTGCCAGCCCGCTGAACCATCTCGTCGCGTCGTCTCGCAGAAAGGGTCCGTCCATGTCCGCCATCGCCTTCCGCGTCTGTGTCGTGGTGGCTCTGTCACTGGCCACCGTGACGGCCCAGCCGCCGGCCGCGCCAACCCCCGACACGTACGGCCGCCTGTCCTGGCGCACCATCGGCCCCGAAGGCAACCGCTTCTCGGCCGCCGCCGGCATCCCCGGCGATCCCTACACTTATTACGTCGGCGCGGCGTCGGGCGGCATCTGGAAGACCGTGGACGGCGGCACGAACTGGACGCCGGTCTTCGACGAGCATCCGGTGCAGTCCATCGGCTCGCTGGCCGTCGCCCCCTCGGATCCGAACGTGGTCTGGGCCGGCACGGGGGAGGGCAAGATCCGAAGCCACATCTCCGTCGGCCAGGGAGTGTATCGCTCGGTTGACGCCGGCCGGACCTGGACGCTGCTCGGCCTCGAGCAGACGGGACGCATCCCGCGCCTCGTCGTCCATCCGGACGACCCCGACACCGCCCTGGTCTGCGCGCTGGGCCACGCCTACGGGCCCCAGCCCGAGCGCGGCGTCTTCAGGACGACGGACGGCGGGAAGTCGTGGACGAAGACGCTCTTCGTCGACGAGAACACCGGCTGCTCGGACATCGCGATGGATCCGAAGAATCCGCGCGTCCTGTTCGCGGGCATGTGGACGCTCGAGATCCGGACCTGGGGTCGCGAGAGCGGCGGACCGGGCAGCGGGCTCTTCAAGTCCACCGACGGCGGCCAGACGTGGACACGGCTCCAGGGCCGCGGCCTGCCGACCCGGCCGGTCGGCAAGGTGGCCGTCGCCATCGCCCACTCGAACCCGAACCGGGTCTACGCGCTCATCGAGACCGGCGACGGCATCCCCTGGAAGGGCCAGCCGACCGACCGGGGCCAGGTCTGGCGCACGGACAACGGCGGGGACACCTGGCAGGTCGTCAGCTACGACCGCAACGCGATGGGGCGGGCCCACTACTACTCCCGCATGGCCGTCGCCCCGGACGATCAGGACGAGACGTACTTCCTGACGGCGAGCTTCTCGAAGTCGACCGACGGGGCGCGCACGCTGACCGTCCTGCCGCGCCCGTGGGCGCCCGGCGGCGACCACCACGACATCTGGATCGATCCGACGAACGCCAACCGGCAGATCGTCGTCCACGATCAGGGCCTATCGATCACGATCAACCGCGGCCAGACCTGGTACCGGCAGCGGCTGAAGAACGCGCAGATGTACCACGTCACCGTCGACAACGAGATCCCCTACAACGTGCTCGGCAACAAGCAGGACGAGCCGACCTATCGCGGGCCGAGCAACAGCCGGCTGCAGGCCGGCTCCCCCACCAACCCGGGCATCCCGCGGGCGATGTGGCATGCCGTCTGCGGCGGCGAGAGCGGCTGGGCCACGCCGGACCCGACCGACTCGAACATCGTCTGGTCCACGGCGTCCGGCTCCGGCACGGTCGGCGGCATCGTCACCCGCATGGAGGTCAGCCGCCGCCAGTGCCGCAACGTGGAGGTGTGGCCCGATCAGTCGAACGGGCCGGCCGAGGGCGTGCGCTACCGCTTCGTCTGGGACGCGCCGTTCCACATCTCGCCGCACGATCACAACACCATCTACGTCGGCAGCCAGCACGTGCACCGCACCACCAATGGCGGCCAGAGCTGGGAGGTGATCAGCCCCGACCTGACCCTGAACGACCGCTCGAAGATGGGCAGCTCCGGCGGCCTGACGCCCGACAACATCGGCGTCGAGTACGCGGGCGTCGTCTACGGCATCGCCGAATCGCCGCGCGAGCGCGGCGTCATCTGGGTCGGCACCAACGACGGCCTGGTGCAGCTGACGCGCGACAACGGCAAGACGTGGACGAACGTCACGAAGAACCTGCCCGGCCTGCCCGAGTGGGGCTCGGTCCGCAGCATCGCGCCGTCGCGCTACGACGCCGCCACGGCCTACCTGACGGTGGACTTCCACCAGATGAACAACCGCGATCCGTTCGTCTACCGGACCACCGACTACGGGCGGACGTGGACCCTCATCACCAACGGCGTTCCGAAGAGCATGCTGAGCTACGCGAGGGTGATTCACGAAGATCCGCAGCGCCGCGGCCTGCTCTATCTCGGCACCGAGAACGCCATCTACGTGTCGTGGGATCACGGCGACCACTGGCAGCCGCTGCAGAACAACCTGCCGCACGCGCCCGTGTCGGGCATCGTCGTGCAGGATCACTTCAGCGACCTGGTGATCTCCACCTACGGGCGGGGCTTCTGGATCATGGACGACATCACGCCCCTCAGGACCCTGCCCGACGTGCTGAACCAGGCGGTCCACCTGTTCCCGCTGCGGCCGGCCTACCGCTTCCGCCCCATCACCGCGCCCTCCACGCCGTACGACGACCCGACGGTGGGTCAGAATCCCGAGTACGGCGCCTCGATCAACTACTACCTGCGCACGGCGGTGGCCGGCGGCGGCACGATGGCCATCGTCAACGGCGCCGGCGAGACCATCCGGACGATGAACGTGCCGGGCGGAGCCGGGCTGAACCGGGTGTACTGGGACCTGCGCCAGACCCCGAGCAAGGAGGTCCGGATGCGCACGAACCCGCTTCACGGCCACGAGCTGCCGCTCGGCCCCGACGGCACGCGGCCGGCCGCGGGCGGCGCGGGCCAGCTGAGCATCCTCGCGCCGCCCGGGACGTACACGGTGAAGCTCACCATTGGCGGGCGTGACTACACGCAGCCGCTGACCGTGCGGAAGGATCCGCACTCGGCCGGCAGCGAGGCCGACATCGCGGCCCAGACGACCGTGCTGTCGGACATCCGGAACCACATGAACACCGCGGTCGACGCGATCAACCAGGTCGAGTACGTCCGCGCGCAGG
>CAUJDN010000048.1 GCA_963169195.1 Acidobacteriota bacterium
GGAACTGGCGAGCTACCGCGACGAGCACAGCGTCATCACGATCGAGCCCTACAACCTCGCCCAGCTGCGCCAGGCGTTCGCCGATGCCGACCGCAACGGCTGGTTCATCGAGGCGATGTTCATCGAGCCGGTCATGGGCGAAGGCGATCCGGGCCGCGGCGTCACGCCCGAGTTCTACGCCGCCGCGCGCGAACTCACGCGCGCGCACGGCAGCCTGCTGCTGATCGACTCGATCCAGGCCGGCCTGCGCGCCCACGGCGTGCTGTCGATCGTCGACTACCCCGGCTTCGAGCAGCTGCCGCCGCCGGACATGGAAACCTACTCCAAGGCGCTCAACGCGGGCCAGTACCCGTTGTCGGTGCTCGCGGTGGGCGAGCACGCCGCCGCGCTGTACCGCAAGGGCATCTACGGCAACACCATGACCACCAATCCACGCGCGCTGGACGTGGCGCTGAGCGTGCTCAAGTCGCTTACGCCCGAACTGCGCGACAACATCCGCCAGCGCGGCGCCGAGTTCGTGCGCAAGCTCGAGGCGCTCAAGGCCGAGCTGCCCGCCTACATCACCAAGGTGCAGGGCACCGGCTTGCTGTTCTCGTGTGAACTGGCCGCCAACTTCAAGTGCTACGGCGCCGGCAGCACCGAGGAGTGGCTGCGCGAGCACGGCTTCGGCGTGATCCACGGCGGTGCCAACTCGCTGCGCTTCACCCCGCATTTCGCCGTGACCTCGGCCGAGGTCGACCTCGTGGTCGAAGGCGTGCGGCGCGCGCTCACCGAAGGCCCGCGCAAGCAGCAGGCCGAGGCGGCCTGACGCCTTCCGCACCGGCGCGGCGGCCACGCCGCGCCTGGACCGGCCGCCGCGCCCCGTCGATTCAGGTGGCAGCCGCGACTTGCGTCGCGGCTGCGGCGTAGACTGCGCGCACCGCCATTCGCCGATGACGGCCGACCCACAGCGGAGGGATGTTGCGATGTTGCCCTACACCTCAATGTTCGCATTGACGCTCGCACTGGCGCTGGGCGCGACCACGGCCACCGCCAGGGATGCGGCCAAGGCACCCACGCCGCAGCAGCGCATGGCGGACTGCAACCAGCAGGCGTCCGACATGACCGGCGCGCAGCGCAAGTCATTCATGAGCGCCTGCCTCAAGGGCGAGGCGGTGGCCATGCCCGCCAAGCAGACCCAGCAGGAGAAAATGACCGCCTGCAACGCGCAGGCCGGCAGCAGGAACCTCAAGGGCGCCGATCGCAGGATCTTCGTGAGCACCTGCCTGCGCAGCGACGACACCGTGAGTACTCCCGCACACTGACCCGGCGCGGGGTTCCGGCTCGCCGCCCGATCACGCACGATCGGGCGCACCGCCAGCGCGTGGCGACCTCAGGCGAAGCGGTCGGTCGCCTCGATGAGCTCGTGGGTGATGCCAGGCTCGAACGCGGAATGGCCCGCATCGGCCACGATGCGCAGGTCGGCTTCGGGCCAGGCGCGGTGCAGGTCCCAGGCGCTGCGCAGCGGGCACACCACGTCGTAGCGACCCTGCACGATCACCGCCGGAATGTGGCGGATGCGCGCCACCTCGCGCAGCAGCTGGCCGTCATCGTCGAAGAAGCCGCCATGGACGAAGTAGTGGTTTTCGATGCGCGCGAATGCGAGTGCGAACTCGTCCTCGCCGCTGGCTGCGATGTGGGCGCCGTCCTGCAGCAGGAAGCTCGTTGCTCCCTCCCAGGTGGCCCACGCGCGCGCGGCCGCCACGCGCAGCTGCGGGTCGCTGCCGGTGAGGCGGCGATGGTAGGCACTCATGAGGTCGCCGCGCTCGGCCGGCGGGATCGGCCGCAGGTATTCCTCCCAGGCATCCGGGAACAGCGCATCGCAGCCGCGCTGGTAGAACCACTCCAGCTCCCAGCGCCGCAGCATGAAGATGCCGCGCAGCACCAGCTCGCTCACGCGCTCGGCATGCGCCTGCGCGTAGGCGAGCGCGAGCGTCGATCCCCACGAACCGCCAAACACCTGCCAGCGCTCGATGCCCAGGTGGCTGCGCAGCAACTCGATGTCCTGCACCAGATGCCAGGTGGTGTTGTCGGTGAGCTCGGCGTGCGGGGTGGAACGGCCGCAGCCGCGCTGGTCGAACAGCACGATGCGGTAACGGGCCGGATCGAAGAAGCGCCGGCACTTGGGGTTGCAGCCCGCGCCGGGGCCACCGTGCAGGAACACCACCGGCTTGCCGGCCGGGTTGCCGCACTGCTCGTAGTACAGGCGGTGCAGCGGCGACACCTGCAGCTGGCCGCTGTCGTAGGGTTCGATTTGCGGGTACAGCGTGCGGCGATCGGTCATGGGCTGGCTCCGTCCCGGGACGGGAACGCGACGAGGGCGGACTGGGATATGCAGCTGGCGGGACCATGGCCGTGACGGGCCACCGGGAAGGCAGGCCGGGCACGCCCGGATGGCCGATCGCCCGGGCACCCCACGCGCAAGCGGGGATCGATCCGCGCCAGAAAAAATGGTCGGGGTAGCCGGATTTGAACCGACGACCACTTGTCCCCCAGACAAGTGCGCTACCAGGCTGCGCTATACCCCGACACGGGTTGCGATCGACGCGGATTGTAGCAGGTCGGCACCGTTTGCCGACCATGTACCCGCGGATGTGCGATGGTCAGCGCCGCAGCAGTTGCAGCACTTCTTCCAGTTCCATCCGCACCTGGCGCACGATCTGCGCCGACATGCTCGATTCCATGCGCGCCTGGGTGCCTTCCAGGCGCTGGCGCGCGCCGGTGATCGTGAAGCCCTGCTCGTACAGCAGCGAGCGGATCTGGCGGATCATCAGCACGTCGTGGCGCTGGTAGTAACGCCGGTTGCCACGCCGCTTCACCGGCTTGAGGTTGGGAAACTCCTGCTCCCAGTAGCGCAGCACGTGCGGCTTGACCGCGCACAGCTCGCTGACCTCACCGATGGTGAAATAGCGTTTGGCCGGGATGACCGGCAGTTCGCTATTGCTGCCCTGATCCAGCATATGCCTCGACCCGGACCTTCAGTTTCTGTCCCGGACGGAACGTCACCACCCGGCGTGCGGAGATCGGGATCTCGACACCGGTTTTGGGGTTGCGTCCCGGACGCTGATTCTTCTGACGCAGGTCGAAGTTGCCGAAACCCGACAGCTTCACCTGCTCCCCTTGCTCAAGCGCATCTCGCAACACGTCGAAGAAAGCGTCGACGAATTCCTTGGCTTCGCGCTTGTTCAAACCGACGTCGGTGAACAAGCGTTCGGCCATTTCAGCCTTCGTAAGCGCCATCACTACCCTCGCAACTTTGCCCGACACGCCGACTCGAGTGCGGCAACCGCGAGGCCCGTGCAGCGGTCTGCGTCCTCGTCGACAAGCGTGCGGGAATGGTCCTGCAAAATCAAGCCGATGGCGAGACTCTTGGTGCCGTCGGCGAGCTTTTCCCCCATGTAGCGGTCGAACAGTACGACATCCGCGAGCGTTTCGCCAACTGCGTCACGGATTGCGCGCTCCACGGCCGCGTACGGCACCTCGGCCGGCAGTTCGATCGACAGGTCGCGGCGCACCGAGGGGAAGCGCGACAACGCCTGCGCGCGCGGCACCGCACGCAGGGTCGCGGGCGCCAGGTCCAGCTCGAACGCGAACACGGGCTGCTCCAGCCCGAGCGCACGGCCCAGTTCCGGATGCAGTGCAGCAACGTGGCCGACCGGCCGGCCCGCGCGCTCGATGCGTGCGCACTGGCCCGGATGGGCCCAGGCCTGCGAACCGGCGACGAAGGTGAACGCGTCGACCTCGTTGGTGAGCGCCAGCAGCGCCTGCACATCCCCCTTGAGGTCGAACAGGTCGAGCTCGCGCCGCGCGCTGCCCCACTGCTCGGCCAGCGCGGCGCCACAGGCGACGCCGGCGATGCGCAGCGTCTCGCTGCCATCGGCCGCGAACACATTGCCGCTCTCGAACAGGCGCACGCGCTGCTGCTGGCGGCGGCGATTGCGCTCAAGCGCGGCCACCAGCCCCGGCAGCAGGCTTGGCCGCATCACGGCCAGGTCGGCCGACAACGGATTGGCCAACACCAGGGCGCCCTGGTCGAGCCGCCAGTGCGCGAGCAACTCGGGTGCGAGGAAGGCGTAGGTGATCGCCTCGAAGTAGTCGCGCGCGACCAATGCGTCGCGCAGCGCGGCCAGTCCGACCTGGTCCTCGCGCAGCGCCGGCGTGGCCAGCGCCCCGGCCGGTGCGCGGTCGGGGATGCGCTCGTAGCCATGGATGCGCGCGACTTCCTCGATCAGGTCTTCCTCGATTGCGATGTCGAAACGCCGGCTCGGCGGCGTGACCCGCCAGTCATCGGCGCTGCGCTCGATGCGCATGTCGAGGGCGGCGAAGATGCGCTCGACCTCGGCATCGGGCACCGCGATGCCGAGCACGCGCTCGATGCGCGACCGGCGCAGCGGCACCGCGCCGCGCCGCGGCAGGTGCGGCGTGCTCACCGCCTCGACGATCGGGCCGACGCTGCCGCCGGCGCTGGCGATGATGAGCTCGGTGGCGCGTTCAAGCGCGCGGCGCGGCAGTTCGGGATCGACGCCGCGCTCGAAGCGATGGGCCGCATCGGTGTGCATGCCGAGCCGGCGCGCGCGCCCGGCCAGCGCCGCCGGTGCGAAGTGCGCGGCTTCGAGGAACACACTGCGGGTCGTGGCGGTGACCCGCGTGGCATATCCGCCCATGAGCCCGGCCAGCGCGACCGCGCGGTCGGCATCGGTGATGAGCAGGAAATCCTCGTCGAGCCGCACCTCGCGCTCGTCGAGCAGCTTGAGCATCTCGCCTGCGCGCGCGCGGCGCACGCCGAGCGGGCCGTGCAGCGTATCGGCATCGAACGCATGCAGCGGCTGGCCCAGTTCGAGCATCACATAGTTGGTCACGTCCACCAGCAGGCTGATCGGGCGCAGGCCCGCACGCCGCAGCCGTGCCAGCAGCCACGCCGGCGTCTGCGCCTGCAGGTCGATGCCTTCGATGTAGCGTCCGCAATAGCGCGGGCAATCGGCCGGAGCTTGCAGCGCGACCTCGAGCGTGCGCGTGCCGGTCACCACGGCGGGCGTGATCGCAAGCGGCGCCAGCGGCAGCGCGAAGGCGGCCGCCACGTCGATCGCAAGGCCTTCCAGCGACAGGCAATCGGCGCGGTTGGGCGTCAGGCCGAGGTCGATGCTCGTATCGGGCAGGTCCAGGTACCGGTCCAGCGGCATGCCCACTGGCGCATCGGCGGGCAGTTCGAGCAGGCCGCCCGCATCCGCATCGATGCCCAGTTCGCGGGCCGAGCACAACATGCCTGCGGACTCCACTCCACGCAGCTTGGCCGCCTTGATCGTGACCTCGCCCAGACGCGTGCCGATCGTCGCCAGCGGCGCCTTGAGACCCGCGCGCGCATTGGGCGCGCCGCACACGATCTGCAGGCGCGTACCGCCGGCATCGACTTCGCACACCTGCAGTCGATCGGCCTGCGGGTGCGGCGCGCAGCCCACGATCTGCGCCACCACCACGCCGGCCAGGCCGTGGCCGACGGCTTCGACGCCCTCGACCTCGTGGCCGATCATGTCCAGCCGCTCCAGCAGCAGCGCCTGGTCCACGTCCAGGGCCACGCGCGCGCGCAGCCAGTTCTCGGAGATCTTCATGGTCTATGCAAACTGCCGCAGGAAGCGCACGTCGTTGTCGAAGAACGCGCGCAGGTCGGAGACGCCGTAGCGCAACATCGCCAGCCGCTCCACGCCCATGCCGAAGGCGAAGCCGCTGTAGCGCTCCGGATCGATGCCGCAATTGCGCAGCACGTTTGGATGCACCATGCCGCAGCCGAGCACTTCCAGCCAGCGCGACCCCCCGTCGGGCAGGTCCCAGCGGATGATCACGTCGGCGCCCGGCTCGACGAACGGGAAGAAGGTGGGCTTGAAGCGCATCTGGAAATCGCGATCGAAGAACGCGCGCAGGAACTCGCGCAGCGTGCCCTTGAGATCGGCCATGGTCGAGGTCTCGTCGATCAGCAAGCCCTCGACCTGATGGAACATCGGCGAATGGGTCTGGTCCGAGTCGCTGCGGTAGACCTTGCCCGGCGCGATGATGCGGATCGGGGGCGTGCGGCCCTTGGCCGCGCGGATCTGCACCGGCGAGGTGTGCGTGCGCAACAGCCGCCCGTCGCCGAACCAGAAGGTGTCGTGCATGGTGCGCGCGGGATGGTCGGGCGGAAAGTTCAGCGCCTCGAAGTTGTGCCAGTCGTCCTCGACCTCGGGGCCCTCCGCCACCGCGTACCCCATGGCGACGAAGATGTCCTCGAGCTCGCGCTGGACCTGGGTCACCAGATGGTGGTGACCCCGGTTCAGGCCGTGCCCGCCCAGCGTCAGGTCGAGGCGTTCGGCCGCGCCTGCCTCGCCCGCCGCGGCCGCGGCCAGAGCGGTGGCCCGCTCCGCGAGCATCTCGCGGACGCCGGCCTCGTAGGACGACAGGGCCCGGCCGGCCACGGGGCGCTCGGAGGGGTCGAGGCCCTTGATCGCCTCCCTCACCTCGCGCGCGCCCGACCGACGCCCGAGCAGGTCCCGCTCGACGACCTCCAGCTCGGCGACGTCGGCGGCGGCCGAGATCCGGTCGCGGGACGCGCCCGTGTCGAGCCGGGCGAGCAGCGCGTCGAGCTCCGGGGAGTTGTCCATGGGCCCGCGGATTCTAGGGGTCGCCACCGGCGGACGATCGACGATTCCCGCCGGAGGCCCCGGCCCGGCGCTGCCGGGCGGCCTCGAAGAGCACGATGCTCCCCGCCACCGCCGCGTTCAACGACTCCCCCGCCTCCATGGGGATGGACACCCGCTCGTCGAGGCGATCGGTCACGGCCGGACCGAGCCCGTGCGCCTCGCTCCCCACCACGAGAGCGACCGCGCCCGTCAGCGCGACGGCCTCGACGGCGCGACCGCCCGAGGGCACCGTGCCGATCGTGGTCCACCCGGCACGCCGCAGGGCGTCGAGCGCGCCCGGCGTGTCGGGGGCATCGACGATCGTCACACCGAACACCGCTCCCGCCGACGCCCTCAGGCTCTTCGGGTTCGAGGGATCGGCGGTGCCGGCACCCCTCACGACGGTGGTCACGCCGGCGGCCTCGGCGCTACGGACCAGGGTGCCGAGGTTCCCCGGATCGGACACGCCCGCGAGCACCAGGAGCGGTCCCGGGACCGGTGAAGTGGGCGGCGGCCACGGGTCCGGCGGACCTGCGTCGGGCCCGTCGAAGAGGGCGAGGACGGGCTGCGGCGTGACCGTGGTGGCCACCCGCTCCAAGGCGCCGGTCGCGACCTCGAAGACCTCCGCGCCCTGCGCCGCCGCCCGGGCCTCCAGCGGGGCCGTGCCGGTGGCCGCCGGCCTGCCCGCCGCCACGTAGAGGGCCCGCATCCGGGCGCCACGCTCGAGAGCCCCCTCGATCAGCCGGGCGCCCTCGAGGACGACCACACCTTCGGCGCGTCGGCGGCGAGGGTCGCGCAGCAGCGCCCGGAGCCGAGTGAGCCCGGGACTACGGGCACCGAGCGGGCGGCGGCCGGCCCCGGGGGCCGGCGGCCCGCTCACGCCGCGTCGAGAGCCTCGCGGGCCGTGGTGACGAGCGCGCCGAAGGCCGCGGCGTCGCGGACCGCGAGGTCGGCGAGGATCTTGCGGTCGACCTCGACACCCGCGAGCCGCAGGCCGGCGATGAACCGCGAGTAGCTGATGTCGTTGACCCGGCAGGCCGCGTTGATCCGCACGATCCACAGGCGCCGGAACTGGCCCTTGCGGGCCCGGCGGTCACGGAACGCGTACTGCCGGGCGTGCATCACCGACTCGTTGGCCTTGCGGAGGTGGCGACTCCGCGCGCCGCGGTGCCCCTGCGCGGCCTCGAGTACGGCGCGGCGGTGCTTCTTGCTCTGGACGGACCTCGTGACCCGGGCCATCTATTCGTGCTCCTTGGGCGCGGGCGCCGGGCGGCGCCGCGTGTGAGGGCTGCTCGGGCTCAGCGGCCGAGCAGGCGCTGGACGTGCTGGCGGTCGCCGCCGGTCACCTCGGCCGGGCGGCCGAGGCGGCGCGTGCGCCGGGTCGCCTTGTGCTCGAGGAGGTGGGCCCGGAACGCCTTGCGGCGCATGATCCGCCCCGTACCCGTGACCTTGAAGCGCTTGGCGGCGCCCCGGTGCGTCTTCATCTTCGGCATCACGCGACTCCTGTGGAGCTCCGCGCGCCGTCGTCGGCGGCGGGCGGGGCCTTGGGCTTGGACTTGGCGGTCGGCTTGCGGATCGGGTTCAGGACCATCGTCATGTTGCGACCGTCCTGGCGGGGCGCCGACTCGACCATCGCGACCTCGCTGACCTGCTCCGCCACCCTCTCGAGGATCCGGCGGCCCAGCTCCGGGTGCGCCATCTCGCGACCCCGGAACATGATCGTCAGCTTCACCTTCGAGCCCTCGGCGAGGAAGCGCTCGACGTGCTTCATCTTGGTCGTGTAGTCGTGCCCGTCGATCTTGGGCCGGAACTTCATCTCCTTGATGACGACGTTGCTGGTCTTGCGGCGCGACTCCTTGCGACGCTGGTCCTGCTCGTAGCGGTACTTGCCGAAGTCCATGATCCGGCAGACCGGGGGGTTGGCGTTGGGAGCCACCTCGACCAGGTCGAGCTCCTGTTCCCGGGCGATGGTCAGCGCCTCCGGTAGGGGCCTGACCCCGAGCTGCTCGCCGTCGGCGGCGACGAGCAGCACCTCCCGGGCTCGGATACGGTCGTTGATCCTGGCGTCGTTGGCAGCGATCTCGGCATCACCTCGTGTGGTGACCCGCAGGGCGGGCGACGGGCACGGGAAGCCCGCCCACGGACCGCGGCGACGGCCGGAGGAGACGACCCGGTGCGCCTCCCCGACACCGCTCTCACCGGCGTGGGACGACCCGGACCGGCCGGGCGGCGACCGGGTGGGGCACGGAGGTGCCCGCTTCCCAGTTCGGTTTCGTGTGAGGATAGCAGCGTGAGCAGCATCTGGACCCCATACGGCGAGCACGAACCCCCTGAGGCGGGTGCCGGCTCCGGCGCCGTGGCACCGGATCGCGGCCCGGCACCCGGAGAGGGCCCGCCGGCGGGTCCGTCATCCGGCGGGGCCGGGCCGGACCCCGGCTTCACCGACGAGCAGATCCAGGAGATGCTCCGGCGCCTGATCGAGATGCCGGTCGCCGACATCGTCGCCGACCACGCGGCACGGCTCCACGAGGTGGCGGTGCTGCACCTCGGCGCGGCTCGGGAGCGACCCGGCTCCCTCGGCGCTGCCGCGCTCGCGATCGACGCCATGGCGGCGCTCGTCGACGGCCTGGGCGACCGGCTCGGTGCCGCCGCCGCACCGCTCGGTGAGGCGCTCGCCCAGCTGCGGCTCGCGTACGTGGAGGTCAGCTCGCCGGGAGGCGCGGACCAGCCGGCGTCCTGACCCCGCGAGAATGGGCCGGTGACCCTGGCGATCGAGGACTACGCGCTCATCGGCGACACCGAGACGGCGGCCCTGGTCGGCGCCGACGGGTCCATCGACTGGTTGTGCCTCCCGCGGTTCGACTCCCCGGCGGTGTTCGCCGGCCTGCTCGGCGACCACGGCAACGGGCGCTGGTCGGTCGCTCCCGTGGGGGGTCTTCGGCGCACCACCCGTCGCTACCTGCCCGACACGCTGGTGCTCGAGAGCACCTTCCACGCCGACGACGGCGTGGTCCGCCTCCTCGACTTCATGCCGCCCCGCGGTCGGACCGCCGACCTGGTCCGGATCGTGGAGGGGGTGGAGGGCCGGGTCCCCATGCGCATGGATCTGGCCCTGCGCTTCGACTACGGCTCGACGATCCCGTGGCTGCGCCGCATCGACGGCGCTCTCAGCGCCGTCGCCGGCCCCGACGCCGTCTACCTCCGCACCCCCGTCACCACCCGGGGCGCCGGCCTCACCACCATCGCCGACTTCGTGGTGGGACCGGGCGACCGGGTCCCGTTCGTGCTCGGGTGGCACCCGTCGCACCGCCCTGCTCCCGACCCCGTCGACGCGGAGCGGGCCCTGCGGTCCACCACGCGATGGTGGCGCCGCTGGGTGCGGGCCTCGACCTACGAGGGCGAGTGGCGCGACGAGGTGGTGCGCTCGCTGATCACCCTGAAGGCCCTGACCTACGCCCCGACCGGAGGGATCGTCGCCGCACCCACGACCAGCCTCCCCGAGCAGGTCGGCGGGGCCCGCAACTGGGACTACCGGTACTGCTGGCTGCGCGACGCGACGTTCACGCTCTACTCGCTGCTCGCCGCGGGCTACGAGGCCGAGGCCACCGCGTGGCGCGACTGGCTGCTGCGCGCCGCGGCGGGAATGCCGTCGGAGCTGCAGATCATGTACGGCGTGCGCGGGGAGCGGCGCCTCGAGGAGACGGTCCTCCCCTGGCTGGCGGGCTACCGCGGATCCTCACCGGTCCGCGTCGGGAACGCGGCGCACCGCCAGTTCCAGCTCGACGTGTACGGAGAGGTGATCGACTCGCTCCACCAGACCCGACGCGTGGCCGCCCCCGAACCGGAGTGGGATGCGTGGCCGTTCCAGAAGGCCCTCCTCGACTTCCTCGAGGGCACCTGGCAGAACCCCGACGAGGGCATCTGGGAGGTGCGCGGCGAACGCCAGCACTTCACCCACTCGAAGGTCATGGCCTGGGTGGCGTTCGACCGGGCCGTGCGCAGCGTCGAGGAGCTCCACCTCGACGGACCGGTGGAGCGGTGGAAGGCCACCCGCGACGAGATCCACCGGCAGGTCTGCGGCGAGGGCTACGACGCCGAGGTGGGGTCCTTCACGCAGGCCTACGGTTCACGCCGCCTCGACGCGGCGGTGCTGATGATCCCGCTGGTGGGCTTCCTGCCCGCCGACGACCCCCGGGTGGTGAGCACGGTCGACGTGATCTCGACCCGCCTCGTCCACGACGGCTTCGTGCTGCGCTACGACCCGTCGACCGCCACCGACGTCGACGGGCTGCCCGCCGGCGAGGGCGCGTTCCTCCCGTGCTCGTTCTGGCTGGTCGACAACCTGGCGCTGATGGGCCGGCGCCGCGAGGCCGTCGACCGGTTCGAGCGCCTGCTCGACCTGCGCAACGACGTGGGCCTGCTCTCCGAGGAGTACGACCCGGTCGCCCGGCGGCTGGTGGGCAACTTCCCGCAGGCCTTCACCCACGTCTCGCTGATCGACTCGGCCGCGAACCTCTCGGTGCGCCGGGGACCGGCGGCCCACCGCGGGCGCCACCGGGAGGTCCACGGCGAGGGCGACCACCTCAGCGGGCACGCCCGCCGGGACCGCCCGCGCCCGGGCTGACGGACGGTCCCGGCTCGGTCAGCCAGGCGGCCTCCCACCGGCCCAGGAGGCCCGGACCCACCTCGAAGGCGACCGTCGCGCCGAGCGCGATCGACCGTGCCCCTCCGGCGATGCGGGTGCAGTGGAAGCCGAAGCGCTCGGCGGAGCCGTCGGCCTCGACCTCTCCGATCCCGCGTGCCTCGTCGAAGGCGACGACCACCCCCCGCCGCAGGCGGGGCGGCGTGACCGGGGTACCGGACGCCGGATCCACCGCCGGTCAGTGGACGATCTTGGAGATCGGCAGTTCGATGATCCCGGTGGCCCCGGCGTCGACGAGCTCGGGGATCAGCGTGTTGATCTCGCTCTTGGCCACCACGGTCTCCACCGCGTAGGCGTCCTGGCCCGAGAGCTCCGACACCGTCGGCGCCTTGAGGGCGGGCAGGATGGCGATCACGCCGTCGAGCGACGCACCGTCGACGTTCAGCTTCACCAGGACCCGGCCTCTCGCCTCGAGCGCCCCGGTGAGGAGCGTGCGGAGCTGCTCCATGGCCTTGCGCCGGGCGGGGTCCTCGTGGGCGGCCGGGTTCGCGATGAGCTCGGTGTGCGACACCAGGATCGTGTCGACGATCCGCAGGCCCGCGGCCCGCAGCGCCCGGCCCGTCTCGGTGATCTCGACCACCGCGTCGGCGATCTCGGGGATCTTCGCCTCGGTGGCGCCGTAGGAGAGGGTGATGCGGGCGTCGAGGCCGTGGCGGTCGAAGAACCGCCGGGTCAGCTCCGGGTACTCGGTGTGCACCCGCACCCCGGACGGCAGGTCGGAGATGCTCTCGACCGGGGAATCGCCCGCCACCGCGAGGACCATGCGGATGGGCCGGGCGGTGGCCTTCGAGTAGTGCAGCTCGGCGAGGGTGACGACGTCGGAGGCGGTCTCCTCGATCCAGTCGCGCCCCGTGATGCCCACGTCGAAGAGCCCGTCGGCGACGTAGCGGGGGATCTCCTGAGGCCGCAGGATCGTGACGTCGGTGACGCGGGGGTCGGCGACCACCCCCCGGTAGTCGACGTCGGAGGACCGCCGCACCGACAGGTCGGCGTCGTCGAAGAGCTGGAGGGTGGCCCGCTCGAGCGACCCCTTGGGGAGTACGAGTCTCAACATCGGGCGCTCACGGTAGACCGCGGAGCAGGCTGACCATCTCGAGCGCCGTCGCCGCGGCCTCCTCGCCCTTGTGGCCCGCGGCGCCCCCGATGCGGTCCCGCGCCTGGTCGAGGGTGTCGGTGGTGAGCACCCCGAACACGCACGGCACGCCGGTGTCGAGGGCGGCCCGGTTGATCCCCGCCGCGGCCTCCCCCGCCACGTAGTCGAAGTGCGGGGTGTCGCCGCGGATCACCGCACCGAGGCAGATCACGGCGTCGACCTGCCCCGACGACGCGAGGCGCTTGGCGGTGACCGGGAGCTCGAACGCCCCGGGCACCTCGACCACCAGGATGCTGTCGGGGTCGACGCCGCGCCCCTCCAGCACGCGGCAGGCGCCCTCGGCCAGCGACACGGTGACCGCCTCGTTGAAGCGGGACACCACGACCGCGATGCGCATCCCCGTTCCGTCGACCGACTCGGGGCTCACGGCGTACCGGCCCATCAGCTCCCTCCCAGGCCCTGGTCGTCGAGGTCGAGGATGTGCCCCATCTTCTGCTGCTTGGTGCGCAGGTAGGCGATGTTGTGGTCGTTCGGGGTCGTGGTGAGGGGGACCCGGTCGACGATCTCGAGACCGTACCCGTCGAGGCCCCCGTACTTGGCGGGGTTGTTGGTCATCAGGCGCATCGTGCTGATCCCGAGGTCGACGAGGATCTGCGAGCCGATCCCGTACTCGCGCGAGTCGACCGGGAAGCCCAACTCCACGTTGGCCTCGACGGTGTCGCGTCCGGCGTCCTGGAGGTTGTAGGCCCGCAGCTTGTGGCCGAGCCCTATGCCGCGCCCCTCGTGGCCGCGCAGGTACACGACCACCCCCCGGTCCTCGGCCGCGACCTTCTCGAGCGCCGCGTCGAGCTGGACGCCGCAGTCGCAGCGCATCGACCCGAACACGTCGCCGGTGAGGCACTCGGAGTGGACCCGCACCAGCACGTCGGACGCGCCCGACACCTCACCCCGCACGAACGCGAGGTGCTCCACGCCGTCGAGCACCGACTCGTAGACGTGGGCCGTGAACTCCCCGTGGCGGGTCGGGATCCGGGCCTCGGAGACCCGGCGCACCAGCTTCTCGGAGTGGCGTCGGTGCCGGATGAGGTCCGCGATCGACACCAGCACCAGCCCGTGCTCGACCGCGAACCGCTGGAGCTCCGGCAGGCGGGCCATCGTGCCGTCGTCGTTGACGACCTCGGCGAGCACCCCGGCGGGCTGCAGCCCGGCCAGGCGGGCCAGGTCGACGGCGGCCTCGGTGTGCCCGGCCCGCTTGAGGACGCCGCCCTCGCGGTAGCGCAGCGGGAAGATGTGGCCCGGGCGGGCCAGGTCGTCGGGGGCCGACGCCGGGTCGAGCACGGTGTGCACCGTGGTCGCCCGGTCGGCGGCCGAGATCCCCGTCGAGACGCCGTGGCGGGCGTCGATCGAGACCGTGAACGCGGTGCGCTGCGACTCGGTGTTGTCGCTCACCATCAGGGGCAGGCGGAGGCGGTCGAGGCGGTCGCCGGTCACGGGCATGCAGATCACGCCGCTGGTGTGGCGGATCATGAACCCCATCGCCTCGGGGGTCACCTTCTCGGCCGCCATGATCAGGTCGCCCTCGTTCTCGCGGTCGGCGTCGTCGACGACGATCACCACCTCGCCGCGCGCCACCGCGGCGACTGCGTCCTCGATCGGGTCGAACGGTGACTCGGGCGTCGACTCGGGCGTCATGCTCGGTTCCTCTCGTAGGGGAAGGATCTGGCTCGCGGGTTCACGGTCCCGGGGTGGGACCCGACCGATCGGCGGCGTCGGCGGAGGCCAGGAGGCTCTCGACGTACTTGGCGAGCACGTCGACCTCGAGGTTGGCCCGCTCCCCCGTCCGCTTGGGGCCCAGGGTCGTGACCTCCAGCGTGTGGGGGATCGCGGCGACGTCGAAGCTCCCACCGCCCCGGGACGCGACGGTGAGGCTGATCCCGTCGACGGCGACGGAGCCCTTCTCGACCACGTAGCGCGCCAGCGGGGCGTCGAGCTCGAAGGTGAGGCGCACGGACCCGTCCGGCTGCGGGTTCCGGGCCGCCAGGGTGGCCACACCGTCGACGTGGCCCTGGACCATGTGCCCGCCGAGCCGGTCGGCGAGGCGGACGGGCCGTTCGAGGTTCACGGGGTCGCCGGGGGCCAGGGCGCCGGTGGTGGTCCGGGCGAGCGTCTCGGGCACGGCGTCGGCGGCCCACCAGCCGTCGCCCAGCTCGACGACGGTCAGGCAGCACCCGTTCACGGCTATCGACGCGCCGAGCTCGGCGTCGGTGAGCACGGTCCGGGCCTCGATCACGATCCGCGCCCCGCCCTCGCGCCGCTCGACGGCCCGGACCCGCCCGAGCTCCTCCACGATGCCGGTGAACATGTCAGGCCGCCTCCTCACGCCCCGGGCGCGGGGGTCCGTCGGGGTGCTCCCGGCTGTCGGGCTCGAGGTCGAGGCGCACGTCGCGTCCCAGGGGCACGACGGAGAGCAGGCGCAGCGGTCGGGCGGCCTCGATCGAATCCGGGCCCGGAACGCCGAACACGGCCCGACCCCTCTCGCCGAGCACCAGGGGGGCTACGTAGGCGACGAGGCGATCGGCGAGACCGGCCGTGAGCAACGAGCCGTGGAGGCGCGCTCCTCCTTCCACCAGGGCCTGGACGACGCCGTGGTCGCGGGCCAGCAGGGCGAGCACCTCGGCCGGGTCGACCCCCACACCTCCGGGGCCCGGCGGCGCCACCTCCACCGTCGCGCCGGCCGCGCGCCACTCGTCGAGCCGGCGGGCGTCGCCGGCTTCGGTGGTCACCACGAGGGTGGGCGCGATCCCGGTGTCGGACAGCGGGCCCTCCGCGGGGACGCGACCCCGGGCGTCGAGCACCACCCGCAGCGCGGGACGCGCCGGCGGGCCCGGATCGTCGGCACCGCCGGGGAGGTCGCGGACCGTGAGCGAGGGACGGTCGGCCAGCGCGGTGCCGGAACCCACCACCACGGCCTGCGAATCGGCCCTCAGGGCGTGGGCGTCGGCGCGGGCATCGGGGCCGGTGATCCAGCGCGACGAGCCGTCGGCGGCGGCGGTCCGGCCGTCGAGGCTCGCCGCGGTCTTGAGCACCGCGAAGGCCCGGCCCGTGCGCCGCTGGTGCAGGTAGGGCGCCAGGAGATCCGCGGCCTCGCCGGCGCCGACGCCCACGTCGACCTCGACCCCCTCGGCGCGCAGCCAGCCGTGACCCCGTCCCGCCACCCGGGGGTCGGGGTCCTCCAGCGCGCTCACCACCCGCGCGATGCCGGCGTCGACGAGGGCCCCGGCGCACGGCCCGGTCCGCCCCCGGTGCGCGCACGGCTCGAGCGTCACGTACGCGGTGGCGCCCCGGGCCCGCTCCCCCGCCTCCCGCAGGGCCTCGATCTCGGCGTGCGGGCCGCCCGGGACCGCGGTGGCGCCCTCGCCCACCACCACGCCGTCGGGCCCGACGATCACGCATCCCACCCAGGGGTTCGGGGCGCTGCGCCGGCGGGCGGTCGCAGCCCGGGCGAGCGCGCGGCGCATCGGGTCGGTGGGGGGATCGCCGGCCACACGCGAAGCGGCCGCCCCGCCGCCGGGGGTCTCTCCCACCTCTCCCACCTCGCCGGGGTCGCCGGTGTCGCCTGGCAACGTCAGCCTCCGGGCCGGACGCCGATCCGGCCGCCTGGGCCCACCAGGGCGCGGGTAATGGGAGCGCGAAGCGGGGCGCGACCGGCAAGGTCGCGCCACG
>CAUJDN010000049.1 GCA_963169195.1 Acidobacteriota bacterium
GGGCGATGTGGGGTCGGTGGGGGGCTCGGGGAGCGCGGCGGGGGGGTGTTTCGGGTGGGTCTGGTTGTTCTCCGCGCGCGCGGGGGGCGGTGGCCCCCGCACCGGCCCGGCGTGGCGCGCGGCGGGCGGTCGACGCTCGGCGTTACCAAGTGATGCGTTGATCGAACTCGACCTCGGGTGCCGGCTGGGCGTGGGGGTAGAACTCATCCGTCCTGGCATCGGGCAGGTCCCACAGCGGCGGGCCTCGGGCTGGCGCGATGTGCGGTGGCGCGGTCGGTTCGCCGACGTGGAGGAGGATGTTGCGGATGGTGGACGGATCGGTGATGAAGGCGATGATCCTCATCTCGGCGCCACAACGGGAACACACCAGCGGAAACACTTCGTAGATGCGGGCGAGCAGCATGGCCCAGGCGTAGCGAGCGGCACGACGATAAGCCGGTTCGACGGTAGGCGGCTCGGGCGGCGGTGCGGGCGGCGCGGTGGTTGCCCCCGGCGCGAGGGCGGTGACCGCAGCACGCAGGGGCGAGTTGGGTGCCAGCACGCCGAAGTAGCGGTGGCGGTGGACCCGCGGTGGCGGGACGAGTACGGCGAGGCGGTCGAGCAGCTGCAGCGGGGTCAGGATCTGCGGGCCGTTCCCGCCCGGACCGGGCTTGGCGCTCTCGTAGAGCAGGTGCTCGGGATCGCGCTCGCGCAGCCGGTCCAGGGCGAATGGCGGGCGGGTGCAGTAACGCAGCAGCCGCTCGCGCCCGGCACGGTCGGCAGCCGCGATGCGTACCGAGGCATCGAGGGAGAAGCCGCCGCCGTGTTGCCATTGCGCCATTGCCTGCGCGTCATCGCCCGGCAGCAGGCCGCGGCGCACGAACCCGCGCAACAGCCGCCGGCGCACCTGCGCCTGCACCTTCGTGATGGCGGTGGCATCAAGGCCGGTAGCGGCATGAAAGACGACTCCGCCCGCGCCGGGCTCGAACACCCCGTCGATGACCGCGCAGTGGAAGTGCAGATGCGCATTGAGTGTCGAGCCGAAGCGATGGATGAAGGCCACCGCGCCCAGACGCGCCGCGGGGCCTGAACCAGGACTGTGCGCGCGCAGGCAGGACTCCACCGCGCGCAGGAAGAGCCGCAAGGCAGCACCCTGCAGGTCGGCATCGCGTTCCAGGAAGTAGCGCAGGCGCTTGGGCACCGCCAGGACCCACTGGCGCAGGGGCAGCTCCGGCAGGACGTGATCGGTCAGATGCGCCGCCGTCGCCACCATGCGCCGGGCGTTGCACGAGGGGCACACCCCGCGCCCCTTGCACGAGAAGGCGATCAGGAAGTCATGCCCGCACTGCCCGCACCGGGCCCGGGCAAAGCCATGGGCAAGGATTCCGCATTCCAGGTAACGGCGGAACTCGCGCTCCACATATGCCGGCACCGACCACTCATCGTCGTGACCGTCGCGGCAGCGGGCGAGCCAGGTCTCGAGGTGTTGCTGGACGCAGCGATAGAGCACGCCTTCGCTCGGACGGCGCGGCCGATACCGCGTCGGCGCGCTGTCGGTGGCCCGGCGCTCGCCCCCCATCCCTGTCCCCGCTGCCCCGCGCTGGGGCGTTGGGAATCAGGGTGGGCGGCACGCTGCGCATGCCGCCATCGGCCGCAGGGACTAGCGGCCGATCGTTCCCCGTGGGAACCCGCTCCGCCTCGCGCGGTCCGAATCGTTGACCGAGGTCGCGCGCTGTCGCCATCCTGCGACACGGCGACCCGGATGATTTCTTCTCCTCGCCGGGCCTATCATCAGCCGGTCCCGCTCACCGGAGCTCCTGCTCCCGTCCTCGAAAGCATCGTCATGCGCCGCATATTGTTTGCAGGACTGCTGATCGCATCGAGCTTCGCGCGTGCTGCCGGATGGCTCCCCACCGGCCCCGCCGACGGCGGCCAGGCGTCGAACTTCGCAACTGTCGCTACGCATCCGGGCGTGGGCGGACAGGCCGTCGTCTTTGCCGGGTATGTTCCCCAGGTCGTTCATCAACTGGGAGCGTTCTTCACGACGGACGGAGGCGCTCATTGGACGTCGAACGCGAGGGTCGGCGCCTTCGGCCGTGCGTTCCTGAGCGGAACGCCGACGATCGCGTTCCTCAACAACGGCGGCGCTCCGATTCTGCGCAGCACGGACGAGGGGCGTACCTGGGCGCCGATCCCCCTTCCGACCGACGCGTCCGGTCTGGGCCTGCTCCTCGGAGCGGTCAATCCGGCGAACCCGAACGAGCTCGTGGTGTTCGCGGGAGCAACGATCTATCGAACCTTCGACGGTGGCTCATCGTGGGGTTCGGATGCCGCGCCCACGACGGTGAGCGCGCTCGATGTCGATTGGTCGACGCGAATCCTCTACGCGTCGTTCACGAACAACCCATCGCTCGGGCATCGACCGCTCGATACGCCGGGGGCCTGGGGTGTCGGCGGTCAGGATCCGTACCGCTTCGCCGCGGGACACGGCACGGTCATCTACAGCACGACCGGGGGACTCCATCGCTCCACCGATGGGGGCACGACGTTCAGCCCGGTCGCGCAAGGGGTCGTGTCCGCGCTCGTCTGCGACTTCGCGTTCTCGTCTCTCCCGGCCAGACGGGTCTACGCGATCGAGTGCGAAAGCGGACGCGTGCTGCGCAGCGACGATGACGGAGCCACGTGGAGCGCGGCCGGCACCATCGCGGACGCGTCGGTCCGCACGCCTGCCGTTGACGCTGCGAACCCGGATCGGTTGTACGTCATCACGAGCGTCGGGGCGCTCGCGAGCAACGATGGCGGATCGACGTTTGCCGCCCTTTCCCGACCAGGCGGCGCGCCCGGGTCCGCCCGTGCGCTGTACTTCGATCCCGTCTCGACGTCGAGGCAGTGGCTGTCGTCGGTCTCTTCCTCGTCGGCCTCGACGCTCCGCTCGGAGGATGCGGGATCGACGTGGCACGACATCGGGTCGACCTATCGCCTGATCGGTGCGAGTCGGTCGCGCGCGAACACGGTCTTCGGAACCGGTTTTCCGGGCGTGACGGGGGATTATGGAGTGTCGCTGAGCACGGACGGCGGAACGACGTGGACGCAGAAGGTCTCGTTCTTCGGCCCCCGGGGGACGACGGTCGGTCCGTTGGCCTACGGAAGCGCCTCCGGCGAGCTGTTCGTCGCGGCCGTGGGCGGCAGCCTCGGCAATATGGTTACGCGCGGCATGTTCTACTCGAACGACGACGGCGAGTCGTTCACGTCGCGATTCGCGCCACCGGTGGCCGTCCGCGCACTGGGCGCGACCCAGTCGGGCCCGTCGCTCCTCTACGCAGGCGGTTCGCCGCTCGCCATCGGCGAGCCGCAGTTGTACCGCTCGGCCAATGGCGCCGTCACGTGGTCTCCGGTCGCGACGTTTCCGGCGTCGTTGAGTCCGTACGGGGGCACCTACGGCAATACCCTTGCCGCGCTCGCGATCGACCCGTCGAATCCGGCGCGCATCTATGCCGGCTTCACCTATCCCGACTACGTGATGCGCAGCGACGACGCCGGCGCGACGTGGACGCGCGCCACGAACGGCCTGGGCGCAGGCGAAATCACGTCGCTCGTCATCGATCCCGCGAATCCCTCGACGATCTACGCATCGCAGCTCGGCTCGGGCGTCTTCCGCAGCACCGATCGCGGCGCGACCTGGACCGCGCTCGACGAGGGCCTGCACGACGAAGCCGCCCTCGGTGTCGCGCAGGATCCGCATACGACGGGACGCATCTATGCGGAGACGGGTTCCGGCCTGTACCGCGCCGATCTCGGCTCCGGCGTCCCCGAGGGCGACCGCCGCGCGATCGAGTTCTACCACCTCGATTTGAACCACTTCTTCGTCTCGGCCGACCTCGACGAGATCGCCGGTCTGGATGCGGGCGTGTTCCAGGGCTGGGCGCGCACCGGCGAAGGCTTCCGCGTCGCCGAGGCGAACGATCCGGGCAATTCGCCGGTCTGCCGCTACTTCGGCGTGTTCCCGCCGCAGTCG
>CAUJDN010000050.1 GCA_963169195.1 Acidobacteriota bacterium
CGTCGTGCTCCCGATCACCAGCAATGTCAGCTCGCTCTTTCCCGGCGAAGCGCTGATCACGATCAAGGGCAGGCAGGGGCGTGCGCTTGGCGACCAGATTCGGTCGATCGACAAGAGCCGCCTGCAGGCGCGGGTCGGCACGGTGACGCCGGCAGAGATGACGCGCATCGATGAGGCGCTGGCTATCACGTTGCGCCTGCCATCCTAGCCTCCTTTCCGGTGAAGAATTGACCTTGTGCAGCCCCGCAGGACCGGCGTGTCGCTCGTGTCAGGGTGACCGATCGGCTCATTTCATCCCGCCCGATTACGCTGCAGTCCGGGCATCGACGACGCGTGCGATGTTGATCAGATTGTCGGCGATGATCCCGAGCCCGACCCATCGTTGCATGCCGTCCGTGCCATGGTAGCGACAGCGCCGAAGCCCATGGCGTCGTTTAATGACGCTGATACGCCCTTCGCATCCGACGCGCCAGCGCTGCCCGCGCCGAAACCAGGTTTGGCGTTCAAACGCTCGGCGGGCCAGCGTCTTCGGCCCGCGCCGAGGCAAGATCACGCGGCGCACGCCTCGGTCGATGGCCGCCTGTTCATTCGCGGCGGAGCTGAAGCCGCGATCGCCGGCCGCGAGGTCTGGTGCGCGATCGAAGATGGCCTGGTGTCGATCCAGGGCCGGTGTCCACAGTGTGACATCTGCCGGACGACCGGTGTGGACCTCGTAGGCGGTGATGATCTGATGTTCCGCTTCTTGGATCGTGACCAGGTTGCCAAATTCGTTAGGCTTCGAGATCTTCCCCTTGCGAATTGTGGTGGTGTGCGGTTCGAAGATGCTCAGGACCTTGTCGGGGACATGGGTGTCGCCACCCACCAGTCGCGCGCGCGCTTGTGCCACCACGCGCGTCACCAGGGGGCGCATCTGCCGCAGCTGCTGCTGCGCGCGGTGGAGCACGGCCGCGGTGGCCGCCGTCGCAGTGCGTTGGCGCTGCGCGAGCCGACGGACCATCGTGGCTGCGTCGCGCAGCACCGCGCGCGTCGTCGACATCAGCTGGCGATACGTCTGGACCATCGCGTCTCGAGTCTTTGGCGATCGGGCTTGATAGCCGATGCGCAAGACGGCCCGCGTCACACTCCGCACCCGGTTACGAACGCGACCGGGCTGATCGTCGAGCGCGACACTGGCCCGCTCCATCGTGCGCGTCAACACGCGGACCCCGTCCTGCAACAACGTACTGTCGGTCGGATGGTGCACGTTGGTCTCTACGACCGTCGTATCGATGCGAAAGCGACGGCCGCGCGTCACCCCCGCCCGCTTCGCGACGTCGACCACCTGCCGGTGCAGTTGCTCGATCACCTCCGGCCCGAGCGCGCCGGCGATCTTCAGGATCGTCTTCGCGTCCGGCACCGTGCCCGCATCGAGCCGCGTGAACGCGCGGTAGACGAGATTGGCGCGGACCTCCTGCTCCAGGTCGTCGTAGCTCCAATCAAACAGGTGCTTCAGGATCAACATCCGGATCACGACCTCGGCCGGTGTGCCGGGACGTCCGCGACGACGGCTCTGCGGCCATCGGGCCTCGAGGCCCTGCGCCACGACCTCAATCACGGCCTCATCCTCGAGCAGCGCGTCGATGCGCCGCAACCAGTCCGGCCAGAGCTTGTGCCCATCGGGCAACAGCACTTCGAAGAGACTGCGCTCCCGCTGACGTCGTCTGACCATGCCCGCTCCTTGGCTGAACGATCCTGTGCGCGCAGTGTAGTACGACTGATCCGATCGCGCCAGTCCACAATCGACCGTTTGGATAATCGGGGTGATGCTGGATCGTGGAGAATCAATCACTTCGGTGCGGACTTCTTCACCGGAAAGTAGCTAGGAGTGTGCGGAAAAACCGCGGGGGCACGGCGCTTGTGAGGCCGCCGCGCGGTCGGACGGTGGTGCCGTCAGCCCACCGCGGGCGGCGGCGGTGACGCGGGCGCGGCTCCGGCGCGTCATGCCGCGCCCCCGGCGCGGAGGTTGACCAGTCGTGTGACGTTGAAGGCGGCGCACGCGAAGACGAAGAGCCACTCGACGTGCGCGAGTCCGCGCAGTGTGATTGTGCGCAGTCCCGCGATCGGCTTGATCCACCCGAAGACCCGTTCGACCCGGGGACGACAGGCCTGACTCACCGCATAGCCCTCGTGCCGCGTGGTCCGGCCATCGATCGCGCTGCCGCCGTTGCGCTTCAGGTTCTGACTCACATGCGGGGTGACCCCGAGCGCGCGCACGTCAGCGACACACCCGTGCGTGTCGTAGTTCTTGTCGGCGCCCACGGTGCACCCGGGGCCGGCCCCCTGCGCGCGCAGCATCTCGATGGCGGCGTCGCGTTCCGCCGTGCCGGTGGCCTGCGTCGCGCGCGCTTGCACGACCAGGCCGTGGCGGTTCTCCATGAGCACATGGCCGCGACGGATGGCCGGGGGGAAGGCCAAGAAGGGAATCACGTGGGCCCACGCGCGACGCCACGACGCCACGACCGCTGGATAGCGCCGCCCCCACGGTCCCTGCTCGAACGCGTCGAGCGCGGCGGCGGCGGCCTCGGCGCTGGCCGCGGTGTAGACGGGCCGCGGCGCGGAGCTAATGAAATCCGGCGACACCTCCACGGCGTACATCTCAGCGAGGAACGCTTGGATCTCGCGCACCGTCAGGCCGCGCGCGTACAGCGCCAGACTCTTGTCGTCACAGCGCCGGTAACCCGGCGCTCGTGCTTGCCAATCAGCTGCGGCTCGAACGTGCCGTCGCGATCGCGCGGGATGTCCAGCTTCAGCGGCCCGTCGTCCGTCAGCACCGTCTTGCCACTGGTGCCGTTGCGCTGATTGCTGGTGTCAGGGGGCTTGTCCCCGCCAGGCGGATACCCCAGATGGTGCGTCAGCTCGCCGCCGAGCAACCGCTCCACCAGGGCCTTCTTGAAGCGCTTGGTGATGGCGTCGACGTCGGTCTGCGACATCGCGCGGGCGGGGCCGGCGAAGTGATCGAGGATCTCCTCAGGAACGTCCGTGGCTTTGGGCTTCCGGGTTCGGGGCATCGGTACTCCTCATGCTATGCCCCACACACAAAAGTCCTGACACTCCCCTCGTGCTTCGAACCCCCTCGTGCTTCGAACCCCCGTGCCTCGAACCTGTCGTGCTTCGAACCTGTCGTGCTACTTCCGCAACACCTTCCCGGGGCGGGCGTCGGTCTGCCGGCCGTCGCGCACGACCGGCACGCCATTGACCAGGACGTGGACGATGCCAGTCGGGTACTGGTGCGGATCGGCGTACGTGGCACGGTCGCCGACGGTGGCCGGGTCGAACACCACGATGTCGGCCGCGAGGCCCGGCGCCAGGCGCCCGCGGTCCTCGAAGCCGAACTGGTCCGCCGGCAGCGAGGTCATCTTCCGCACGGCCTCCTCGAGGCCGATCACCTTGTCCTCGCGCACGTACTTGCCGAGCGTGCGCACGGCGTTGCCGTAGCCGCGCGGGTGGGGCACGCCTTCGCCGAAGGTGTTCAGTCCCGAGTCCGAGGCCACCGACACCATGGGGTGCCGGAGGATGCGGTTCAGGTCGTTGTCCGACATGAAGTGGTAGACCATCGACGCGCCGCCGGCACGCAGCATGCGGCGCATCAACTCCTGCTGCGTGGCCAGGTCGGCCGCGCCCAGCACCTTCTGGGCCGCCTGCGGGATGGTGAGCCCGTTCAGGGAGCGGTCCGCGCGATATTCCGCGATGCGAGCGAAGGTGTAGTCCTCGAGCCCGCGCTCGCGGATCAGCTCGCGCATCTCGGCCCGGATCTTCGTCCACGTCGCCTCGTCTGCGAGCCGCTCGTTGATCTTCTCCTGCCCGCCCTCGAGGACCCACGAGGGGAAGCGGATCCCGAGGTTCGAGCTGGCCGCGTCGTAGAGGTACTGGTCCGCGTTCACGCGCAGGCCGCGCGCCCGCGCGGCGTCGATCATCGCCAGCGCCTTCGCGCTGGCGCCCCAGCGGCTGGGCGCGTCCACCTTCAGGTGGGAGATCTCCAGCGCGCACTGCGCCTGCTCGGCGATGTCGATGGCTTCGGCCACCGCCTCCTCGAGCGCCGTGCCCTCGTTGCGCATGTGCGTGGCGTAGACGCCGCCGTGGCGGGCGGCCACGCGGGCCAGCGCCACGATCTCGGCCGTCTCGGCATAGGTTCCCGGCACGTACTGCAGCCCGGTGGAGAAGCCCACCGCGCCGTCGGCCATCGCCTTGTCGACCAGCGCCTCCATCCGCTTCAACTCGTCCGGTGTGGCCTGCCGGTTCGCGGTGCCCATCACCTCGCGCCGGACGGTGTTGTGGCCGACGAGCGTGCTGTAGTTGAGCGCGGGGCGCGCGGACTCGATCTCGGCGAACGCCTTCGCCACGTCGGCCGCCGAGCCGCCGCAGTTGCCCGCGACAACCGTGGTGACGCCCATGCGGACGAAGTGGGGAATGGCCGGCTGGCTGGCAATCTCGTCCACGTGCGTGTGGACGTCGATGAACCCCGGCGCCACGACGAGGCCGGCGGCGTCGATCGTGGCGGAGGCCGTCGCACCCTCGAGGGGGCCGACTTCCACGATACGGCCGGCGCGAATGCCGATCGACGCGAGGCGGCCGGGCGCACCCGTGCCGTCCACCACGCGCCCGTTGCGCAGGATCAGGTCGAAGGTCCCCGGCTGGGCCGAGGGGTGGAGCTGCAGCGCCGGCGCACCCAACGCCAGCGCGACCGTGAGCGCGAGCCGCGCGAAACTCTGGAAGGTCACCCCGGAATTGTACCGGTTCCGGCGTCCCTGATCCCTGCCCCCTGCCCCCGGATTCCGGACTATCCTTGTCTGTCCCCATGGCACGCCATCACCGGAGGCCGCACCGCGTCGGCGTGGCCGAGCCACCACCGGCCTCGACGCCGCCACGCGTCGACGATCCCACCGTCGACGTCGACGACCTCTCCGCGCTGGCCCGCGCCTTTCACGGTCCCGCCGGCCCGCCCGCCGAGCCCGCCACCGCCGTCCGGAGCGCGACGATCACGCTCACCCGGCAGCATCCCAACGACTTTCCGGACCGCCAGCTCCAGGTGTTCCTGAACGGGGAGGAGTGGTGCCGCATCCGCTCCGGCGAGTCGCTCACGCGCGAGCTGGCGCCGGGGCCCTACCAGGTGAAGGTGTTCAACACGATGTTCAGCAGGACGCTGGACGTGCATCTCCGCCCGGGGGAGCACGTGCGCCTCCGGTGCTCGAACGGGTTCCCGACCGCGGGCTGGTTCCTGATGCTGTTCCTGCACGTGACCTACCTGCGCGTGTACCTCGAGCGCGAGCCCTCCGTGTGACCACGGCACGCGTGACGATCGTCCGCGACCATCCCGACGACGTCCAGGATCGGCCGGTCAGGCTCTGGCTGGACGGCGAGCGGCAGGAGAACCTCGCGTACGGCCGGACCTTCACACGGGATATCGCTCCGGGCCCCCATGTGATAAAAGCTCACAACACGCTGTTTGGCACCACGCTCGCCATCGACGCGGCGCCGGGCGAATCGATCCGCGTGCGCTGCATGAACGGAATGACGGGCGGGGGCAGGTTGATGGTGCTGCTGATGGGCGTGGCCTACCTGCGGGTACGGCTCGAGCGGCTCCCGCCTGGTGCCGTCGGAGATCACTCGTGAGAACGTCGCTCGCCGTCGCTTTTTTCGTGGCCACGCTGTCGGTGGCGCTTGCCGCCGATCGCATCTTCACCAACCCGAAGCCGGATGCCCACCTGAAGAAGCTCTTTCCCCAGGCCGCGGCCTTCTCGCCGCTCCAGGGCACGCCGCTGCACTTCACGGCGTACGCCGCGGATCCGAAGGCCAATCCGAATGCCCCGGTGCTGGGCTACGCGTTCTGGACCACGGACCTCGCGCCCACCGAGCGGGGCTACCATGCGGCCATCCACTTCCTGGTCGGCCTCGACCTGAAGGGCGTGATCACCGGCGTGGTGCTCGACTACGACTCCGAGCCGTACGGCTATTTCTCCATCCAGCCGCCGGAGTTCGTGGCGCAGTTCAAGGGCAAGAGCGTGCGGGCGCCGTTTCGCCTGGGTGAGGACGTCGACGCCGTGTCGCGGGCCACGATCACCATGTCGAGCGCCGTCCGCGCCATCCGTGACAGCTCGCGGGCGATGGCCCGACAGTTCCTGGACCCTGCCGCGGTGAAGCCGTGATCCAGCCCGAGGCGGATCCCTGGGGCTTCGAGGAGGACCCGGTCGAATCCCTGGCGGACGTCCTGCAGCCGCAGGTGCCCGACCTGCTCCTGCTCGCCGCGTTCCTCGCCCTCGCCCTCGTCAGCTTCCGGCGCAAGAGCGTCCCGCTGAAGTACGCCACGCTCGTCGTGGCCGTGGCCTACATGGGGTTCACGAAGAGCACCCTGGTCTCCATCACGGACGTGTTTCGACTCGTGGATGGGGATTTCCCCGTCTTCCGCTCGTCGCTCCTCTGGTACGGCTTCGCGGGGGTCACGCTCGTCTCGACCGTGCTCTGGGGACGGTTCTACTGCGGCCGCGTGTGCGCATTCGGCGCGCTCACGCAGCTGATGGACGCCGTCCTGCCGGCGAAGTGGCGTGTCGAGGTGCCAAAGCCCCTCGAGGCTCGCGCGGCGTGGATCAAGTTCGGCGTGCTCGCCGGCGTGCTCGCCTACTACGTGGCCACCCACGACCTGCTCGTCTACCAGTACGTCGAGCCGTTCTGGATGTTCACGCGGATCGGCACCACGCCGATGTGGGTGGGGCTCGGCGTGCTGCTGCTGGCCAGCGTCTTCGTCCGGAATCTCTACTGCCGCTTCCTCTGCCCGCTGGGCGCCACCCTGGGCATCCTCTCGACCCTCACGGTCTTCCGGATCAGGCGCTGGAGCGAGTGCAGCACCTGCCGCATCTGCCAGAAGGCCTGTGAGTGGGGTGCCATCCAGGGGCCGAGGATCCTGGCCACCGAGTGCGTGCGCTGCGACGACTGCGAACGGCTCTACGCCGACCGGCAGAGGTGCCCGCACTGGCGGATTCTCGACTACCAGGCGAAGAAGAGGGTCCTGCCGCTGACGCCGGTGCGCTAGCAGCCGCTGCGCGGGCCGCGCTCGAGCTCGCAGCGCACGAAGGCGAGGCGGGCGCCGGTGAACGCGCGCATCGCATCCGCCGCGCCGGCGTGCTGGTCGTCGGTGTGCGGCTTGTTCGGGTCCTCGCGCATCGCCTGATCGATGAGATCCAGCTGGCGGCGGATCTCCGCGTCGAGCCAGGTGGTGTCCTCGACCGTCTCGGCGGCCAGGTCCACGACCCGTTGCAGTTCGGCGCGGTACAGCGCCGCGTACTCCGGCACCCGCATCAGCTTGGCCATCAGGATGTTGGCGTCGTGGCCGTCGTTGGTGGGGAAGCTCGGGCCCCAGAACGTGCTGTCGGCGTCCCAGGCGATGAGCACGTGCCTGGCCTGATCCTCCAGCCGGTACAGGTAGAAGTTGTTCACGCCCCACGCGCCCAGGAAGCCATCGGTCTCGCCGACAAAGTTCTGTGCCGCGACGTAGCGGATGAAGCCCGGCAGATCGAAGCGGTCGCCGATGACTTCCGGCAGGCGGTCCTGTCGCGTCTCGTTCACGAGCCGGACGAGTTCCTCGATGGGGCGGTACAGCGGCTCGTCGCTCTCCGATTCGTGGGTCTTCGGGTCGAAGCGGTCCTTGTAGGGCCGCAGGTCGTCGCCCAGGTGCTCGAAGTGCCACTCGTCTTCCCAGTTGAACTCGTAGAGGTAGCCGTCGTTCTGGACGTTGCCGTCGATCTCCCCGAACACGCGCGCCAGCAGGTCCTTGTCCACGGATTCGACGATGACGTAGAGGCCCGCGTACTCGTTGTTCACGTACAGGCGGGCGTGCGCCTCGCGGGGGGCCGGGATGCCGAGCCGGTCGTAGAGCGCCATGGCCACCGTCTCGTGGATGCCCGAAGCGTCCTGGGTGAGGTTGTCGAGCACGATCGACTTCAGGCCCAGGAACTCCTGGTCGGCGTAGCGGTTGAAGTCCACGCGCAGGCCGGGCTTCCTGCCGCTGCGGGAACCCGTGCCCCGGGAGCGGATGCCGGTGTTCCGGACCGTCTGGCCATTCCAGGTGAGGTCCGCCGGGTAGTAGTCGTTCTCGCGGAAGTTCTCCTTCAGCTTGGCCCAGTCCGCGGAGTGCAGCAGCAGGTCCACGCGCTGCAGCACCTGCCCGTTCAAGAGCTCGTCGGCGGGTGAGGGGGCGTCGGCCTCGTCGCGAGGCTGGAGGCCCGCGGCGCGAGCCTCCTGGGGGGGGGCGTGCTCCGGCTGCCCACCGCGCGTGCCTTCGTGAGCGGACGGCAGGGCCGGCCGCAGCAGGGAGATCACGGCCAGCCCAAGGACGACCCTTGCGGTTGAGCTGCGCATGGTGCACACTGAGTCTAGCAGTTCGTATCGGTCGCCGGTTCCCACGACCGCTACGGTTCACCCCAAGGAAATGCGGCCCAGCTCCCCCCGGAAGTCTGGGCTGGCGTTGCTGGTTGGGTGTGCCCTGGCATCCACGTGGTGCGGCGGCGCCCCTACTGCGCCGTCAGCCTCCTCACAGGTCTCGACGCTCGGATCCACGAGCGGAACCGCCAATGAGGTACCGAACGACGGCGTGGGCCGGACCGAACCGCCGCCCCCCACGACGCCGGCGCCCCCGCCGTCGGGAACGGCCTCGGCCTGGCTGTCCGCGATCGCCGACACGGGATGGTGCGGCTCCCGGGCCATGCCCCAGGTGGCCCGTCTCCTCGATCACCTCGACGGCGACGTGCTGCTCGTCGGCGACCTCGCCTACATGAACGGCCTGCTGGACGAGTTCCGGCGCTGTTTCGACCCGGACTTCGGGCGGTTCGGGGCGCGCCTGCGGCCGGCGCCCGGCAACCACGACTACGGGCGGCCCGACGCCGACGGCTACTTCACGTACTTCGGCGAACGAGCCGGCCCCGGCCGGCGCGGCTACTACGCGTTCACGGCCGGCGAGTGGCAGGTGCTCATGCTCAACTCGTCCGTGCCCATCGGCCGTCATTCCGAGCAGTACGCCTGGGTGCAGCAACAGCTCCAGCAGGCGCCGGCGCGGTGCACGCTCGCCGCGGTGCACCATCCGTTCGACAGCTCGGGCACGAGCGGCGCCAATCCCTGGCTGCGCGACGTGTGGGAGCTGCTGCACGCCCAGGGCGCCGACATCGTCGTGTCCGGGCACGACCACCTGTACGAGCGATTCGCGCCGCAGGACGCCAGCCAGCGCCCCGATCCGGCCCGCGGCGTCCGCCAGTTCATCGCCGGCACCGGCGGCGCGCCGCTGTACCCCCGATCGCGCTCCGCCATCAACTCCGAGATCGTCATCCAGGCGCACGGTGTCCTGCGCCTGAAGCTGGATCCAGCGTCTTACGAGTGGACGTTCCTGGACGTGAACGGGACCGCGCTGGATCTTGGGATGGGAACCTGTCATTGATCGCGGGTGCGAACGCGTGCGGGCGGGTGCGGGCCGGTGCGGCTCCGTGCCAGGCCCACGAACTGACTTGTCACGCGGCCGTCCCGACCCACCGCACCTGGCCGCACCTGTCCGCACCCGCCGCACCTGTCAAGGAGTCGGCTCCCGCTCCCGTCTGAGGCGCTGGCGCAGCCCGCTCGACACCTTCACCTCGTTGGCCGCGGTCACGACGACCGCCTCCACGTCCGGAAGCCGCTCGACGAGCGCCAGGCCCTCGTCCGGCCCCAGGATGAAGACGCCGGTGGACAGCCAGTCCGCCTGCAGGGCCGATTTCGCGAGGACGGTGACGCTGCGGCAGAGCCGTGCCGGCTGGCCGGTGTCCGGATCCAGCAGGTGGTGGTACCGCACGCCGTCCCGCTCGAAGAACCGCTCGTAATCCCCTGAGGTCGAGAACGTCTCGTTCTCCAGCTCGATGGTGGCGAAGCTTTCGCCGCTCGCGCCGCGCGGGTCGGCGAGCCCGACGCGCCACGCCCGGTCGCCCCGGCGTCCGGCCGCGTACAGGTCACCCCCGGCCTGGATGAGGAAGTCCTGGAATCCGCGCTCGTGGAGCAGGGCGGACGCGCGATCTATCGCGTATCCCTTCCCGATGCCCCCGAGGTGCACCTGCACACCCGGACGCGTGATGCGTGCCGTGCCGCGTGCCTCGTCCACCTCGACGGCCTCGTAGTCCACGAAGGGCAGGCGTGCGGCGATCGCGTCGGGTGCCGGCACGCGATTGTCCTGGTCGTGGTCGAATCGCCAGACGCCGGCGAGTGCGCCGAAGGTCACGTCGAACTTGCCGCCGGTGAGCGCGCTGGCTTCACGCGCGGCCTGCAGCACGGCCCGCGTGTCGGCTCCGACCGGGACGGCCGGCCCGCCCGCCCCCAGGTTCAGGCGCTCGACATCGCTCCCGGACCGCCACACGCTGAGCGCGGATTCCAGTCGGTCGATCTCGGCAAAGCCCGCCGCGATGGCCTCGACCGCGTCGCCGCGCTTCGCGGTCCAGACCGAGATGCGGAGGGTGGACCCCATGGCCACTCGCGCGTCCTCGACGAGGCCGGGCTCGACCCTCTGGCGGCAGCCCGCCAGCACGGCCACGAGGGCCACGCCGGCCAGGATGCCTGTCGCGCCGCGTGACTCCAACGGAGAGAACCGCAAGGCAGGACATTATGTGCCGCCTTCGGGGGCCTGACCGCTCTGCCCGAGACCGGCCGCACCCACCGGCGACGCGGCTGCGACGACAACGTAACGTCGCTGAAACACACGTGTAACGGCCGTGTAATTTCCAGCTGGGACACTGCGAGCGTGATTCGACATCTCAACACCCGATCGGTCCTGATTGCCGCCATCGCCGTGGCCATGCTGGTGGCCCCGACGGCACGCGCGTTTGCGGGCAACGAGGCCATGCTCAAGCTGCTGCGGATCCTCCGCGATCGCGGCTCCATCACGCCCCAGGAGTACGAGGAACTCCGGCTCGCGGCCGAACAGCCGGAGGCGGCCCCCGCGCCGACGGTGGCTGCCGGGACGCCGCGCACGGCAACGGCGCCCCCGGGGGCGCCCGCCTTGCCCGCGATCACGACCAGCGACGCGCTGGCCACGCGCGTGCAGGCGCTGGAGGCCCAGGTGGCGACGCAGGACACGGAGATGGTCCGCAAGGCGCTCGCCAACAAGTGGTACGAGCGGATCGGCCTCCGCGGCTACACGCAGTTCCGCGTCAGCACGGCCGGCGACCCGGAGAGCGGCCCGGCCGTCGAGGTGCCCGCGGATCGATCCGTGAACGAGAACGAGTCGTTCGTCATCCGCCGCGGGCGGTTCGTGTTCAGCGGCGAGGCGACCGATCGCCTGTCGCTCTACGCGCAGATGGACTTCAACGGCTCGACGGGCGCGGCTGACTACGCGCTGCAGATGCGCGACCTCTATGCCGACATCGCGCTCGACAGGGCCAGGGCGTTCCGCGTCCGCCTGGGGCAGTCGAAGGTGCCGTTCGGCTGGGTGAACCTGCAATCCAGCCAGAACCGCGCCGCGTTCGAGCGGCCCGAGGCGATCAACAGCGCCGTCGAGGGCGAGCGCGACTACGGCGCCTACCTGATGTGGGCGTCGCCCGAGGCCCGGCGCCGCTTTCGCGACCTGGTGGGCCAGGGCCTCAAGGGCTCCGGCGACTACGGCGTGCTGGCCGTCGGCGCCTTCAACGGCCACGGGCTGAACCGGTCCGACGCGAACGGCGATCCGCACTGGGTGGCGCGGGCGAGCTATCCCTTCAGGCTGGCGAGCGGGCAGTACGTCGAGCTGGGCGTGCAGGCGTACAAGGGCCGGTTCGTGCCGGCGACCACGGCCATCACGGCAGACGGCGCCACGATCACCCCGGTACGCGACGCCGGCGGCCTGACCGACGAGCGCGTCGGCCTGACCGCGGTGTGGTATCCGCAGCCCTTTGGTGTCGAGGCGGAGTGGAACGTCGGCCGCGGCCCCGAGCTGGGTGACGATCTCCGGACGATCGACGTGCGGTCGCTGCACGGTGGGTACGTCCAGGCGAGCTATCGCCGCACCGGCACCGCGCTCGGCGTCGTCTTTCCGTTCGTGCGGTGGAACTACTACGACGGCGGCCGCAAGTTCGCCCGCAATGCGCCGCACCTGAAGGTGAACGAAGTGGACGTCGGCCTGGAGATGGCGAAGTGGTCCGAGGTCGAGCTGGCGATGGTCTACACGCGAACGTTCACGCGGACACGGACGAGCGCGTTCCCGTACACCGAGGCCAAGGGCATCAACCGCCTGGGCGTGCAGGTGCAGTGGAACTACTAACGCAGATGACGCGGATTGCGCAGATGGCGCAGGTAACGTTCACGAGATCCGAGTGGCTGACGCGTCCTGGGTGAGGGGACGGCATCGGCGGCACACCGGCCCTGAGGCCCTGATCCGATGTGGGCGAGGCTCTTTGGCAAGCGACCCTGTCGCCACCGGTGACCCTGCTTCATCTGCGTCCATCTGCGGCCCTGCCTTATCTGCGTCCGTCTGCGGCCCCGCGTCCATCCGCGGTACCCCGCATCTGTGTCTACAATCAGTCCGTGCGCATGCGTCGACTCATCAGCGTCCTTTCGACGTGCGGGCTGCTGGCCTGCGCGGATGCCTCGACGTCCTCCTCCGTCACCGCCGTCCCGCCGTCGGCGGAGCGGCCCAGGCTCCAGGTCTCGGCGGAGGAACGCGCCGCGGCACTTCGCGAGTTGCGCGCCGACGGGGACACGGCGCTCGGCGCCAGGACGAGCGTGGAGCGGCGACAGCTCGACTCGCTGTACGGGGGCCCCGAGCCCGCGTTCCACTGGGTGGACGAGACAGGGCAGCCCAGCCAGGCCGCGCGCGAGGCGGTGGCGTGGCTGGCGGATGCGGCCTCCGAGGGGCTCGATCCGGACGACTACGCGGCGGCTGAGATCGGGCGGGCCGCAGGCTCGCTCGAAGGCGAAGGCGTGCCCGACCTGGCCGCTGTTGCTCGCTTCGATGCCAGCCTGAGCCTTCACCTGCTGCGTTACTGGCGGGACCTGCACCTGGGCCGGGTCGATCCCCGCGCGGTCGGGTTCCGCATGAACGCGCCCCTCGACGACCACGACTTCGCGGCGATGCTCCGTGAGGCACTGGCCGCGAATCGGCTGGGCGGCGCCACCGAGGAACTCAGGCCACCGCTGGCGCTCTATCGGGGGCTCGTGGCCGCGCTGGCCGCGTACAGGCCCCTGGGGGTGGCCGACGCTCGCCCGCTGACGCTCGCGGTTCCCAAGGTGTCGGTGAAGCCCGGCGCGCCCTTCGAGGCCGTCGGCCCGCTCTTCGACCGGCTGCGCCTGCTGGGCGACCTGCCCGCCGAGGCTCCCGCGCCCGTGGACACGGCCACCTACGATGGCGCCGTCGTCGAGGGCGTCAAGGCGTTCCAGCGGCGGCACGGCCTCGAGCCCGACGGCGTGCTGGGGCGTTCGACCGTCGCCGCGTTGAACGTGCCGCTCGACCAGCGCGTCCGGCAGCTCGAACTGGCCCTCGAGCGTCTCCGCTGGCTGCCGCACCTGCGCGAGGACGGCTTCCTGGCTGTCAACATCCCCATGTTCAGGCTGTGGGGCTGGGGCGAGGTGCCGCCCGACGGCACGCCCGCCTTCGACATGGCCGTCATCGTCGGGAAGGCGCTGAACACCGAGACGCCGGTGTTCGTGGAGGAGATGCGCCACCTCATCTTCCGGCCCTACTGGAACGTGCCGCGCTCGATCCTGCGCGGCGAGGTCCTGCCGGCGATGACGCGCGACCCGCAGTACCTCGCGAGGAATGACATGGAGATCGTGGCGGGCGAGAGCGATGCGGCACGGCCCGTGGCCGCAGACGAGGAGGGGGTGGCGGGCCTTCGCGAGGGGCGCTACCGCGTGCGCCAGCGCCCCGGGCCGAAGAACTCACTCGGGCTCGTGAAGTTCGTCTTTCCGAACGACGAGGCCGTCTACATGCACGGCACGCCCGCCGTGTCGCTGTTCGGCCGTCCGCGGCGGGACTTCAGCCACGGCTGCATCCGCGTGGAGGATCCGGTAGAGCTGGCGGAGTGGATGCTGCGCGACCAGCCGGAGTGGACGCGGGAGCGCGTCCTGGCCGCGATGAACGGCGATCGGCCGCTCCAGGTGAAGCTGACGCGACCGGTGCAGGTGGTGCTGTTCTACCTGACGGCGGTGGTGATGCCGGGCACCGGCGCCGTGCACTTCGCGGACGACATCTACGGCCACGACCGGCGCCTCGAGCGCGCGCTCGAGACCCGCTGAGAACCTCAGAACCTCAGAACCTCAGAACCTCAGAACCCCAGAACCCCAGAACCCCAGAACCTACCACCGCCTGACCCGCCCCGTGTCCACGTGCACGAAGTTCGACGCGGGGTAGTAGCCCACCCCGCCGCGGCCCGCGGCAAGTGCCGCCTGGCGCAGCTTCGAGAGCGGCACGTCGGCCAGGCGGATGTCGATGGCCTGTCCCCGCATGTGCAGGCTGCCTCCGGCCACCCCTTCACTGCGGCTGCGCAGCATGGCATTGGTCTTCGGCGAGCGGTAGCCGGAAATCACCTGGAAGGGGCGGCTGGTCTCGGTGAGGCGCGTGAGCCCGTGGAGCAGGTCGAGCAGGCCCTGGTCGATCGGGTGGACGTCGCCGGTGCGGAAGTCGCGGAGGAACTGGTTGACCGTCGCCAGGGCGTCCGGCAGGTAGCGGCCGTCCTCGGCGTACTCGACCTGGAGTCTCTCGCCGGTGTGCGTGTGCAGGAAGCTCAGCGCGCGCGTGCCGCCGGTGGAGGCGAACAGCTCCCGCGGGCGCGCGAGGGCGGGTACGGCGGAGGCGAGCGTGGCCACGAACTGTCGGCGGCACATCGAGCGCATGAAGACTCCCCGAAGTATAGCACCCTGGCGCCGCTCTCCTGGGGCCGGCGATCCGGCGCCCGGATTTGCTATCGTGGTAGGTTCGTGACTGCCGCTGCACCGACATCCGACGCGATCGCCCGCGAGGTGGCCCGCCGGCGCACCTTTGCCATCATCTCCCACCCCGACGCGGGCAAGACCACCCTCACCGAGAAGACGCTGCTCTACGCGGGCGCCATCGAGCTGGCGGGCGCCGTGCGCGGCAAGAAGGCGCAGCGGCACGCCGTGTCCGACTGGATGGACATCGAGCGGGAGCGCGGCATCTCCATCACGTCCGCGGCGCTCGAGTTCGACCTTTTCGACCACCGCGTGACGCTGCTCGACACGCCCGGCCACCGGGACTTCAGCGAGGACACCTACCGGACGCTCCTCGCCGTGGACAGCGTCGTCATGGTGATCGACGCGGCGAAGGGCATCGAGAGCCAGACGCGGAAGCTGTTCGAGGTGGCGCGGCAGCGCCGGCTGCCGATGCTGACGTTCGTGAACAAGCTGGACCTGCCCGCGCGCGACCCTCTGGAGCTGCTGGACGAGATCGAGCGCGTGCTGGGCGTGGCCGCCGTGCCGATGAACTGGCCCATCGGCACGGGCGACCGGTTCCGCGGCGTGTACGACCTGCGGCGGGACGAGGTGCTCTTCTACGAGCGCGCGGGCGGGGCGCGCCCCGCGCCGGTGGCCGTGGCCAGCGCGGACGATCCGCGCCTGGCCGCGCTCATCGGCGAGGAGCGCCGCGGCGAGCTGCTCGAGGCCGTGCACCTGCTCTCGGCCGCCGGCACGCGCTTCGATCGCGAGGCCTACCTGGCGGGCCGCCAGACCGCCGTGTTCTTCGGGTCGGCGCTCTCGAACTTCGGGCTCGAGACCTTTCTCGCGGCGCTGGTGGACCTGGCGCCGCCGCCGCAGCCGCGCGCGAGCGACATCGGCCTCGTGGATCCGGCGTCCACCGACTTCAGCGGGTTCATCTTCAAGATCCAGGCGAACATGAACCCGCGGCACCGCGACCGCGTGGCCTTCGTGCGCGTCTGCTCGGGCGTGCTCGCCAAGGACATGCTCGTGACCAACGCGCGGCTCGACGCGCCGGTCCGCCTGTCGCGTCCCAGCCGCTTCTTCGGCCGCGACCGCGAGACCGTGGAGAGCGCCTATCCCGGCGACGTCGTGGGCCTGGTGAACCCGGGACGCTTCGCCATCGGCGACACCCTCTACGCCGGCGCGCGCGTGAAGTATCCGCGCATCCCGCACTTCCCGGCGGAGTTCTTCGGCGCCATGCGCCTCCGCGACGTCAAGTTCAAGCAGTTCGACGAGGGGGTCCGCCAGCTCGAGGAGGAGGGGCTGATGCAGGTCGTCTTCCCGATCTACGGCAAGCGCGAGCCCATCCTCGGCGTCGTCGGCGCCCTGCAGTTCGACATCGTCGAGGCGCGCATGAAGAACGAGTACGGCGTGACGTGCCAGGTGGACAAGCTGCCGCATATCGCCGCGCGGTGGATCGCGAACGACACGGGCGCGCCGCTGAAGCTGCCCCAGGGCGTGCTGGAGACGGTGGATCGCGACGAGCGGCGCGTCCTGCTCTTCCAGTCGGAGTGGGAAATGCAGTACACGCAGCGCGAGAACCCGTCGCTCACGCTGCTCGCCGTCGCCTAGTCAGAACGCATAGGTCGCGTTCATGAACACGTTCCGCCCGGGCTCGGCCACCCGGATCCCGGAGCGGAACGGATCCCGCTGATAGGACAGGTGCTCGACGTAGTACCGATCCAGCAGGTTCGCCACGCCGACGCTCACGGCAAAGGCGCCGGCGCGCACGCCGGCGTGCAGGTTCAGCACGAGGTAGGACGGCGTCTCGGCCTCGCCGAGGGAGGTGTCCACCTTCCGCTGCGCGGCGCTGCCGATCCCGCCCAGCTCGCCGAACGCGCGCCCGTTGTCGAAGCGGACCCGCGCCTGCGCGCGGAGTGGCGGCATCTCGGCGAGGTCGTTCCCCGTGGCGCCCGGCAGGGACGACTGCTCGAACGTGCCGCGCGTGTAGGAGACATCGCCCGAGAAGGTGACGTTCGCGTGCAGCCGCGTGGAGCCGGTGACCTCGAACCCGCGCAGGAGGGCGTCCACGTTGGCGAACGACCGTGCCGTGGTGTTCATCACACCCGGCACCATGGCCACGCGCCGCGCCGTGTAGACCGCCACGTAGTCGTCCACCCGATTGACGAACGCGTTCAGCGTCAGCGAGCGTCCGCGGCCGTCGATCGTGATCGAGCCGTCGACGCCCGTGTTGCGCGTGGGCTCGAGGCCGGGGTTGCCCACCCAGTCGGTGCCCATGCGCCGCAGAGCGAAGAAGCGCTCGTTCCCCTCGGCCACGCGAGCGTTGTGCCCGACCCCCGCAGCCAGCTGCACGGCCGGTGTCGCGCGGTAGGTCACCTTCACGCGGCCCGCCGGCAGCAGGTCGGTTCGCGACGTCGCGGTGGTGGCGTGATACGCGGTGAAGAGCGCCAGGTTGGCCTTCTGCGCGTCGGCGGCGGACCGGATGTAATCCAGGCGTCCTCCGACGTCGATGGCTGCCCGCGTCCCGAGCGGCCGCTGGTGCTCGGCGAACACGCCCATCGTGTCGATGTTGACGTCGGGGATGGAGTCCTGAGCGGCATACGCCATGCCCGCCATCCGGGTCGTCGTCTGCCAGTTGCGGCGGAACGCCTCGGCACCGATCGTCGTTCTTCCGCCAATCCGTGCCTCGGCACGGCCGCCGAACGTGTTCGTCGCGGCGTCGGTGCCCATCGAGTAGGCCCTCGGGGCCGTGGAGGACGATACGCGGAGCTCGTCGGTCATCCAGTGATCCACGCGTGACCAGTACACGTCGGCCCGGATGCCCGACACGCGGGCGCCCGACCGCGGCTGCTCGAAGCGCAGCGCGGCGCGGTCCGTGTTGTCGTACACCGCGTCCATCTGCAGGTAGGGATAGAGCATGTGGTCGGCCATCTGGCGCGTGTAGCTGGCCTCGAGCTGCCCGCCGCCCGACAGCCGCCAGGCGACCCGCCCCCACGCCGTCGAGGCCTTGAACGCCTCCGAATCCACCTCCGCGGGCTTGTAGTTCGCCACCGCCGTGAACAGGTTCCCGCGGCCATCGGCATACGGATCCGAGCGCCGGAACGAATAACCGCCCAGCACCGCGAGGCGCGAGCCCGCATAGGACGCCGTGCCCGAGGGGTTCACGAACCCGTACGATCCCATCGACAGCGATGGCGCGGCGTGCCACCCGTCCGGCGGCCTGCGCGTGACGATGTTCACGAGGCCGCCCATGCTGCCCTGGTAGCGGACGTCGAAGGGACCCTTGCCGACCTCCACGCGCTCCACCTCGGAGAAGTCCACGTGGAACGCCGGCGGATCCATGCGATTCGGGCACGCGCCGTACACGCGCTGGCCGTCGATGAGCACGTTCAGGTCCCGGCTCTGCAGCCCGCGCAGCACCACGTCGCTGGCGATGGCGCCCTTCCGCAGGCGCCACACGCCCGCGGTGTCGGCCAGCGCCTCGCCCACGTCGCGCGCCGCGCTCTCCCGGACCTCGGTCGCCTCCAGGCTGTCACGCGGCATGGCGGCGGCCACGGTCACGTGCTCCGTCACGGTCGCCGGTGCCAGCGTGATCGTGATGCGACGGGTGGCGCCGGCCGGCACCACCACGGCCGAGACGATGCGGTGCGCGAACCCCGGGGCGTCGATGTGGATGTCGTAGGCACCCTCCGCGAGGTTGTCGAACAGGAAGGCGCCGAGCTCGTTGGTGGCACCCCGCACCACCCGCCCCGACTCCAGGTGTGTGAGCGCGAGGCTCGCCATCGGCAGCCGGGCACCATCGTGCGAGGTGATGGTGCCCGCGATGGACGCGGTCGTCGCCTGGGCCAGCACAAGAGCGGGGACGAGCACGCACACGACGGCAACGGCCGCGTGGCGGCCCAATACGCGGGACATTGGGACGCCTCCTGGGGACGACTCCACGTTAGAACGCGCGTTCAGTCGTGTCGATGCGACACGTTGTCGCAGGGGATTGCGCGGATGGGCGGTGGATCCGCCTCTCCGCGACATCACGAGGAATCACGTAGCCGCGCCTGGGCGCCCCGCACCTCGTCTTCGCTGAACGCCGCCGCCACGTACGGCTCGGCCTCGAGCATCGTCGTGATGGCCTTCCAGGTGAGGCCCAGGGCGCGGAGCCGCTCGGCGTCCATGTAGATCTGGCTGTTGGCCGCGTCCCCGTAGTACGTGACCAGCTTCTTCTCCGTCGGATCGAAGCGGTCGTGGATGCGGGCGACGATGTCCTCGACGTAGTGTCGCCGGCCCGGTTCCGGCTCGGCCGGCATGCCGTGATCCGCCGTGATGGCGAGCAACCGGCCGTTCGGCCCGGCCTTGCGATCCAGGACGTCGAGCAGCCGCGCGACCTGGCGATCGAGTTCCGCCATCTCCTCGCGCATCTCGGGCGCGTCCGGGCCGTAGGCGTGCCCCACGTAGTCCGGGCCCTTCATGTTGACGAACAGCAGGTCGGTGACCTCATCCGCCCCGAAGGCTTCGGCCGTGGCGACCTCGACCAGCGCCTGGCCCTCGAAGCGCTGGAACAGGCTCGACGCGCGGAACTTCGACGGATCGGAGATGTCGTGGCCCATCCACGTACCGCCCGCCTCCTCCCAGAAGGTCCGGCCGTTGATGGCCTTCAGGTAGTCGGGCATCGCGTAGCAGTCGGGGTTGGTTTCCCACCCGGCGTCGCGCGTGCTGTAGCTGGCCGCGAGGACCTTGCGCCCGTTCACCAGGCACGAGCCGCGGCCCACCAGGCCGGCCGTGGCGCGGATGGCGCCCCCCTGGCCGACGATGATGGCCCTGCCGTCGGTCGTGAGGTTCCACACGTCCGCGAGCGTCAGGGCCATCAACTCGCGGGGATCCAGCGCGGCGTAGGCGGGCTGCGGGCGCCGGGTCACCCGGCTGAAGATCGTGTTGGCCGCCAGCCCGTGGATGCGCGGGTCGGTGCCCGTGCCAATCGTCGCGTGGCCGACGCTCGTGAGCGTGGGCAGGTAGTCGATGCGCGTATTCGAGAACCACGCGCCCTCGCGGCGCAGGCGCGCGAGCGTGGGCATCACGCCGGCGTAGGTGTCGAAGTAGTCGGCGCGCATGCCGTCGAAGACGAGCAGCGCGACGACGCGCGGGCGCCGCGCCGTGTCGAGGGCCTGGCTCAGCACGCGGCCCGTCATGGTCGCGACCGGGGGCGCCCCGATGGCCGCGCCGAGCGTCGGCGCCACATCCTGCTGGCGCGCGGGCTCGCGGTACTCGCCCGGCCTGACGAACGGCGCGCCGTGCAGCAGCAGCGGGATGTGCGCGTCGGCGTCCCACGGCGAGCCGTGCATGAACCCGTACAGGGGATCGCGGTCGGTGATGACGTCGCCCTCGCGCGGCACGACGAAGACCTGGCCGCTCCGGCCGGGGTAGTAGCCACGGGCGAACATCTGCAGCCAGCGCTCCCGCTCGGGGGCGGACCCGCTCTCGCCGCCGACGGGGCCCGGCGCCGGCAGCGTCGTCGTCGGCGGGGAGGAGGTTCGGGGGCTGGTGGCGCACGCTTGGAGGACGAGGAGCAGGGAAAGGGCGGCGACCTGGTGGAAAGCGCTGCGTCGGGACGTGATCGGCATAGGATGAAGGGAAGGAACCAGCCTGAAACGTATCATGGCCGGTTCCACGTGAGGTGACGCGGCGATGACGAAACGACTCGGGCAGCGATGGGCGGGTGTGCTGGCGGGGGGAGCGATGCTGGTGGGGGCCATCGGGGCCTCGGCTGGCGCGGCACAGCCGGCGCGCTCGGTGAACGACGGTGTCTACACGGCGGCTCAGGCCGAGCGCGGCGCGAAGGTCTTCGAGAAGACGTGCACCGCCTGCCACGACACCGCGCGGTTCACGGGCGCGGAGTTCACCTCGGCGTGGACGGGGCTGCCGTTGAAGAACCTGTTCTCTGCGGTGCAGACGATGCCCGAGGACAACCCGGGGAGCCTCCCGCCGCAGGAATACGCCGACATCATCGCGTTCGTCCTGCAGCTGAACGAGTACCCGCCGGGCGATAGCGAGCTCGAGGGCACGGCCGAGGCCATGGCCGTGACGATGGACGCGCGCAAGCCCTGATCGCGCTCGGCTGAGCGTGACGCCGGCGCCCGTCCGGAAGCGTCCCGTTCGCCAGGCTGCTCGTGCGGGTCCGGCCTGGCGCTGAGGGGGCACCGGGCGCCCACGGCTCCCGTTCCGCGGCTGCACAGTGGATGGCGGCGGGGGCCGCGCCGGCGGGAAAGGCTGCCTGCCGGATGACCGATGTCTCGACGGGCGCGACCTGGCAGCACGATGACCGCCTGCGGATTCGCGGGAATCCGGCGCACATCGAGCGCTCCGGTGGGTGGCCTCGTTCTTGCTGCTGCGAGGGCATCCAGCACCCGGCGGCTGCTCGTCAGCGGCCGGCCCGCCGGCTCCCCCGGCGGGCGCGTGCTGGGAGGGCGGTGCCCCGGCATTCGGGGTCCCGCCCTTTCGTTTTGTACCCCCGCGCTATAATTCGCTGTTTATTCCCGCCGGGAAATCGCGGACCGGGCGGCCCGCCCGCGAGGGGCGACGCCGGGCGCGCCGGCCGACCGAAGGAGCATGCGAGTGGCGAAGATCAAGGTCAGGAACCCCGTCGTCGAGATGGACGGCGACGAGATGACGCGCATCATCTGGCAGCACATCCGCGAACGGCTCATCCTCCCGTATCTCGACATCGACCTGAAGTACTTCGACCTCGGCATCGCGTCGCGCGACGCCACCGGCGACCAGATCACCATCGACTCGGCCCATGCCACCAGGCAGTACGGCGTGGCCGTGAAGTGTGCGACCATCACGCCGGACGAGGCGCGCGTCAAGGAGTTCGGCCTCCAGCAGATGTGGAAGTCGCCGAACGGGACGATCCGCAACATCCTGGACGGCACCATCTTCCGCGAGCCCATCGTCTGCCGCAACGTGCCGCGCCTGGTGCCGCACTGGAACAAGCCGGTGGTGGTCGCCCGTCACGGCTTCGGCGACCAGTACCGGGCACAGGACTTCCACTTCCCGGGCGCGGGCACCCTCACCATCAGCTGGACGCCCGAGGGCGGCGGCGAGCCCATCAGCCGCGAGGTCATCAGGACGAAGGGCAGCGGCATCGCGATGGGGATGTTCAACCTCGACGCCTCCATCGAGGGCTTCGCGCGCGCGTGTTTCACCTACGCGCTCGGCCGCAACTACCCGGTCTACCTGTCGTCGAAGAACACGATCCTCAAGGTGTACGACGGCGCGTTCAAGAACACCTTCCAGCGCGTGTTCGACGCGGAGTTCAAGCCGCAGTTCGAGGCCAAGGGGCTCACCTACGAGCACCGGCTCATCGACGACATGGTGGCCGCGAACCTGAAGTGGAACGGCGGCTATCTCTGGGCGTGCAAGAACTACGACGGGGACGTGCAGTCGGACACGGTGGCGCAGGGGTATGGCTCGCTCGGCCTGATGACTTCGGTGCTGATGTCGCCGGACGGGAAGACCGTGGAGGCCGAGGCGGCGCACGGCACCGTGACGCGGCACTACCGGATGCACCAGCAGGGCAAGCCCACGTCCACCAACCCGATTGCGTCCATCTTCGCCTGGACGCGGGGGCTGCAGTATCGCGGCCGGTTCGACGACACGCCGGACGTGGTGCGCTTTGCCGAGACGCTCGAGCAGGTGTGCGTGGACGTTGTGGAGTCCGGACGGATGACCAAGGACCTGGCCATCCTCATCCGGCCGGATCATCCGTACCTGACGACGGACGAGTTCCTCGCGGCGATCGACGGGGAGCTGCGCCGCCGCGTCGCGTCGTAGGTTGCCGCGCGGCGCGTGGGGAGGCCTGAGCGGAATGGGACGCCCGGGCACGCGGCCCGGGCGTCCCGCCCCGTGGGTGGCTACCGCACACCGAACCAGAAGTCGATCGTGGACCCGTCCGCGAGTGTGACCCTGTAGACGTAGGTCCTCCCCGCCGTCAAGCTGCGCGTGGACAGGTTGAAGATCCACTGCTGCGCCACGGGATCCCAGCGGAACTCGTTGAACGGCGTCGTCGAATCCACCGGCTCGTTGACGGAGCTCGAGACGGTCCCCGTGATGACCTGCACCAGCGAGAAGGCCGCCACCGTGCCCGGCGCGCCAACCGAAGCGCCGCTGGCGTCGCAGACGCGGAACTTCGCCGGCACCGTGCTGCGCTGCTTGAAGACACTGGTGCCATCGGTGTTGATGGGCTGGAGGATGGCGTGCCCGGCGTCACCCAGGCACGCGCCCGCCGGCGCGTAGCCGACCGCGAGCGTGCCGTTGACGAACGTGATCATGTAGTTCGCATCCGACGCGCCGGCGGCGACGATCGGGAACGAGCCCACCGCGGTGCCATCGGCCGAGGTCAGCGACACCGGTGCATCGAGGCTGGCGGCCGTGTCCCCGTTCACGAAGCCGGCATAGGTGGCCGTGAGCGCCGGCACCGAGCCGTTCAACGTCATCGACTTGTTGTCGGCGGTGATGGTGAGGGTCGCCCTGGTGATGGTGAGCGCGCCATCGACGAAGGTGATGGCGTAGTTCGCCGCGGTGACGCCGCCCGGCGTGACCGGGTAGGTGCCGACCGGGCTGGCCGCCGTCGCCGACGTCGTGAAGCCCAGCGTGCCGGTCAGGCTCGCCGCCGTGTCGCCGCCGACGAAGCCGGCGTAGGTGGCCGTGAAGCCCGGCAGCGCGGCGCCGTAGACCATCGTTGCCGGTGCGGCCGTGATGGTCAGCGTGGCCGGCGTGACGGTGAGCGCGCCATCGACGAAGGTGATGGCGTAGTTCGTGGCTGTGACGCCGCCCGGGGTGATCGGGTAGGTGCCGACCGGGCTGGCCGCCGTCGCCGATGTGCTGAAGCTCAGCGTGCCAGTCAGGCTCGCCGCGCTGTCTCCGCCGACGAAGCCGGCGTAGGCGGCGGTGAACGCGGGTAGCGCGGCGCCGTAGACCATCGTCGCCGGATCGGCCGTGATGGTCAGCGTGGCCGGCGTGATGGTGAGCGCGCCAGCGACGAAGGTGATGGCGTAGTTCGTGGCGGTGAGGCCGCCCGGGGTGACCGGGTAGGTGCCGACCGGGCTGGCCGCCGTCGCCGGGGTGGTGAAGCCCAGCGTGCCGGTCAGGCTCGCCGCGGTGTCGCCGCCGACGAAGCCGGCGTAGGTGGCCGTGAAGCCCGGCAGCGCGGCGCCGTAGACCATCGTCGCCGGAGCGGCCGTGATGGTCAGGGTGGCCGGCGTGATGGTGAGGGCGCCATCGACGAAGGTGATGGCGTAGTTCGCCGCGGTGACGCCGCCCGGGGTGACGGGGTAGGTGCCGACCGGGCTGGCCGCCGTCGCCGATGTCGTGAAGCCCAGCGTGCCGGTCAGGCTCGCCGCGGTGTCGCCGCCGACGAAGCCGGCGTAGGTGGCCGTGAAGCCCGGCAGCGCGGCGCCGTAGGCCATCGTCGCCGGTGCGGCCGTGATGGTCAGCGTGGCCGGCGTGAGGGTGAGGGCGCCATCGACGAAGGTGATGGCGTAGTTCGCCGCGGTGACGCCGCCCGGGGTGATGGGGTAGGTGCCGACCGGGCTGGCCGCCGTCGCCGACGTCGTGAAGCCCAGCGTGCCGGTCAGGCTCGCCGCCGTGTCGCCGCCGACGAAGCCGGCGTAGGTGGCCGTGAAGGCCGGCAGCGCGGCGCCGTAGACCATCGTCGCCGGGTCAGCCGTGATGGTGAGCGGGGCCGGCGTGACGGAGAGCGTCACCGAGGCGGCGGCCGACTCGTAGGTGTCGGTGTCGGTCGGCGTGAAGACCACAGCCAAGGCGTGCGAGCCGGCGTCGAGCATCGTGCCGGCGGCTGGTCCGTAGGTGAAGGTGCCCGGCACGTCGGCCGTGGCGTTGAGCTGCGCCGCGCCCAGCGCCGTGCCGTAGACGATGTCGGCGGGTGGCGGCCACGTGATGGCGGGCACGCCCTTGCTCACCGTGTAGGTGACCGTCTCCGTGACGGTGTTCCCCGCGGCGTCGGTGGCCGTCACCGTGAAGGCGTGCGTCCCGGGGGTGGCCGTCTCCACCTCCGCGCCGTCGGCCACGGTGCCCGTGCAACTCGTGATGGCGGACGCCGTATCCGTGCACGCGTAGCCCGCGACGACGGTGGCGTTCAGGGGATAGGGCCCGCTCGCCGGCGAGGCGATGGTGATGGCCGGCGCGGTCGTGTCCTCGACCACGACGGTCAGGCTGTCAGACGCGGTCAGGCTGCCGGCGTCGGTGACCGTGACGGTGAAGACGTGGGTGCCGGGCGGCAGGTCCACGGTGACGACGGCGCCGCTGCCGACGGGCGCGCCGGGCCCGTCCGTCCACGCGTAGACGAGCGGCAGGCCTTCGGGGTCAGAGGAGAGCGACGCGTCGAGCGTGATGGTGGTCAGCGGGGCCGTCGCCTCGATGACCTGGTCGTCCCCGGCCATCGCGGTGGGTGCGGCGTTGCCGGCCGACAGCGTGACCACCCACGGCTCGGCGCCGAGCAGTCCGTCGTCCGCGCTCAGGAAGAGGCGACCGAGCGCGCTGGCCAGGGAGGACGGGTTCGAGCCGTCGGGGCCGGGGCGGATGTCCTCGACGAGGACGGTGCCGGCGGCGGTGCCGTCGCTCGTCCAGACCTCCGCGCCGGTGACGCCGTCGCTGGCCCTGAAGAAGAGCGTGCCGTTGGCGTTGGTGAGGTAGACGAGGCCCGACGAGCCGGCGCCGGGGAAGATGTCCTTCACGAGGACGGTGCCGGCGGCGGTGCCGTCGCTCTTCCAGAGCTCGGCGCCGGTGCTGCCGTCAGTGGCGAGGAAGAACAGCGTGCCGTTGACGTTAGTGTAGTACGCGGGCCCCGACGAGCCGGCGCCGGGGAGGATGTCCTTCACGAGGACGGTGCCGGCCGTGGTGCCGTCGCTTCGCCAGAGCTCACACCCCGACGAGCTGTCGCACGCCCTGAAGAACAACGTGCCGTTGACGTCGGTGAGGTACGTAGGGGAAGACGAGTCGGTGCCGGGGACGATGTCCTTCACGAGGACGGTGCCGGCGGCGGTGCCGTCGCTCCGCCACAGCTC
>CAUJDN010000051.1 GCA_963169195.1 Acidobacteriota bacterium
GTCTCAGTTCGGATTGTAGGCTGCAACTCGCCTGCATGAAGTTGGAATCGCTAGTAATCGCGGATCAGCATGCCGCGGTGAATACGTTCCCGGGCCTTGTACACACCGCCCGTCACATCACGAAAGCTGGCTGTACTAGAAGTAGTTTCGCCAACCCGCAAGGGAGGCAGATTCCTAAGGTATGGTCAGTGATTGGGGTGAAGTCGTAACAAGGTAGCTGTAGGAGAACCTGTGGCTGGATCACCTCCTTTCTAGAGTCTGGTTCGTCGAGGCCCCGCGAGGGGCGTTCGGCGGCCTTCTCGACGATCGATCTGGCATTGCCGACGGTCTGGTGTGCGCGCCTATCTAGTTTTGAAGGAACCAGGGCTGCCCTGATGGGCAAGGGCGCCAGGTTCTTTGACAAGTTCGAGTGAAGGATACGGGACGTCCGTGGCCCTGGAACGCCGGGGCTTGGGCGGTCACGGGGGCCTGTAGCTCAGCTGGTTAGAGCACACGCTTGATAAGCGTGGGGTCGGTAGTTCGAATCTACCCAGGCCCACCATTCTCCAACGTCATCCGGGGAATTAGCTCAGCTGGGAGAGCGCCTGGTTTGCAACCAGGAGGTCACCGGTTCGATCCCGGTATTCTCCACCAGCCTTCGCACGCGGCGGGCGCCGCGAGCTTCGGCTCGGCAGGCCCGGTTAGCGAAGGCTGTCGCGCCGGAGTCCTGAGGACGGAGGCGGGCAACAAGTTTCCGGATTCTTTGACAACTGAATACTCTGCAATCGGTAGTTCTTTGACCACACACACGCAGTGTGCGGAAATGAAAACTTGGTCAAGCTACTAAGGGCGTACGGTGAATGCCTTGGCGCTAACAGTCGATGAAGGACGTGGCAAGCTGCGATAAGCCTCGGGGAGCCGCAAGCAGGCTTTGATCCGGGGATTTCCGAATGGGGAAACCCACTCTGGCTCATACCGGAGTATCCGCATCTGAATCCATAGGATGCGGAAGGCAACGCGGGGAAGTGAACCATCTCAGTACCCGCAGGAACAGAAAACAAGTCAGTGATTCCGCTAGTAGCGGCGAGCGAACGCGGAAGAGCCCAAACCAGGGGGCATGCTCCCTGGGGTTGTAGGACCTACCAGGCCGCAAGGCCGCCGAGTGATAAACCGGGTTGATAGTCGAACCCTCTGGAAAGTGGGACCATAGCAGGTGACAGTCCTGTAGGCGAAATCAAACCGGCTCGGTGGGTAGGCACCTGAGTACCGCGGGACACGTGAAATCCCGTGGGAATCTGCGAGGACCATCTCGCAAGGCTAAATACTCGTTGGCGACCGATAGTGAACCAGTACCGTGAGGGAAAGGTGAAAAGCACCCCTGTGAGGGGAGTGAAAGAGTACCTGAAACCGTATGCCTACAAGCAGTCGGAGGGCTATACCGGGGCAACCCGGCACGCCTGACGACGTGCCTTTTGCATAATGAGCCGGCTAGTTATTCTCAGTGGCGAGGTTAAGCGGAAGCGAGCCGTAGCGAAAGCGAGTCCGAAATGGGCGATGCAGTCGCTGGGAATAGACGCGAAGCGAGATGATCTACCCTTGGCCAGGATGAAGCGCGGGTAACACCGCGTGGAGGTCCGAACCGGTGTTGGTTGAAAACAGCTCGGATGAGCTGAGGGTAGGGGTGAAAGGCTAATCAAATTTCGTGATTGCCCGTTCTCCTCGAAATGCCTTTAGGGGCAGCCTCGGAGGGTCGGCGATGGTGGTAGAGCACTGAATGGACTAGGGGCCTTACCAGGTTACTGAATCCAATCAAACTTCGAATGCCATCGACACGTACTCCGGGAGTGAGACTGTGGGGGCTAAGCTTCATAGTCAAAAGGGAAACAGCCCAGACATCCGACTAAGGTCCCAAACTCTATGCTAAGTGGTAAAGGATCTGGAGACACTCAGACAACCAGGAGGTTGGCTTAGAAGCAGCCATCCTTTAAAGAAAGCGTAATAGCTCACTGGTCAAGTGGCTCCGGGCCGACAATGTAACGGGGCTCAAGCATAGGACCGAAGTCGATGAATAGCGGATCTTGCGAGGTCCGCGATTGGTAGAGGAGCGTTCTCTTCGCCGCGAAGTCAGACCGTGAGGACTGGTGGAGCGGAGAGAAGTGACCCTGCCGGCATAAGTAGCGAGAAGGGAAGTGAGAATCGTCCCCGCCGTAAGCCTAAGGATTCCTGAGGTAGGTTCGTCCGCTCAGGGTTAGTCGGGAGCTAACGCGAGGCCGAAAGGCGTAGCGGATGCACATCCGGTTAATATTCCGGAACTACCAGACGATCGTTATCACGATGGGGGGACGCAGGAGGCTAACCAGGCCCGGGTTCGGATGTCCGGGTTGAGGCCTGTAGGGGGATCCAGCAGGTAAATCCGCTGGGTCACATGCCCTGAGGGGTCGAAGCGACGCCGCAAGGCGATAAAGCTGGTGACGCCACGCTGCCGAGAAAAGCCTCTAAGGAGATCGTTTGGTACCCGTACCGCAAACCGACACAGGTAGGCGAGGAGAAAATCCTCAGGCGCAAGTGAGAATCCACGTTTAGGAACTAGGCAAAATTACCCCGTAACTTCGGGAGAAGGGGTGCCCCGTTATTGTCACTGGCCTCGCGCCAGGAAGCATGAAGGGGTTGCAATAAAGAGGGTCAAGCGACTGTTTACTAAAAACACAGGGCTCTGCTAAGTCGAAAACGACGTATAGGGTCTGACGCCTGCCCGGTGCCGGAAGGTTAAAAGGAGAGGTCAGCCGCAAGGTGAAGCCTTGAATTGAAGCCCCGGTAAACGGCGGCCGTAACTATAACGGTCCTAAGGTAGCGAAATTCCTTGTCGGGTAAGTTCCGACCTGCACGAATGGCGTAACGATTTGACCGCTGTCTCAACGTGGAGCGCTGCGAATTTGTGGTACCGGTGAAGACGCCGGTTGCCCGCCATAAGACGAAAAGACCCCGTGCACCTTTACTGCACCTTAGTAGTGAATGTCTGCGCCGTATGCGCAGGATAGGTAGGAGACTATGAACCCAGGCTCTCGGGCTTGGGGGAGTCAACGGTGAGATACTACCCTTACGACTCGGACGTTCTAACCGCAACCCGTCATCCGGGTTCGGGACACTGCTAGGCGGGTAGTTTGACTGGGGCGGTCGCCTCCTAAACGGTAACGGAGGCGCACGAAGGTTCGCTCAGGCTGTTTGGAAATCAGCCCTAGAGTGCAAAGGCATAAGCGAGCTTAACTGCGAGACATACAAGTCGAGCAGATGCGAAAGCAGGTCTTAGTGATCCGGTGGTCCCGCATGGAAGGGCCATCGCTCAACGGATAAAAGGTACGCCGGGGATAACAGGCTGATCTGGGCCAAGAGTTCACATCGACGCCCAGGTTTGGCACCTCGATGTCGGCTCATCGCATCCTGGAGCTGTAGCAGGTTCCAAGGGTCCGGCTGTTCGCCGGTTAAAGCGGTACGTGAGCTGGGTTTAGAACGTCGCGAGACAGTTCGGTCTCTATCTATGGTGGGCGCAGGAGATTTGAGAGGATCTGACCTTAGTACGAGAGGACCGGGTTGGACGGACCGCTAGTGTATCAGTTGTCACGCCAGTGGCAGCGCTGAGTAGCTAAGTCCGGAAGGGAGAAACGCTGAATGCATCTAAGCGTGAAACCCACCTCGAGATGAGATCTCCCTGGACGAAAGTCCCTGAAGACTCCAAGTAGACCACTTGGTCGATAGGTCGGGTGTGCAAGCGTGGCAACACGTTCAGCTAACCGATACTAATCAGTCGTGAGGCTTGACCATTTCATTTCCCGCTCCGCGGGTGTGTGGTCAGACAACTATCGCATTGCACTCGCCTGGCTCCCGTCCGGAGCCCCGGCGAAGCCTCGCCGAAGCCGCGTCCGCGGCCGGGGCGGGGGAGTATTCAGCTGCCAGGGAGCGCTCTTTACAACAAGATGCTCTGGGACGATCCGCCTTCGCGCCTCACCGCGCCGCGGCGCCACCGGCCGATATCTGGCCAGGCGCGCCGCCAACACGGCACGCGGCCGATGGGGGAACCCCAGACACCAAGTTTCCCGGTGGTCATAGGAGCAGGGTCACACCCGTTCCCATTCCGAACACGGAAGTTAAGCCTGCTACCGCCGATGGTACTGCGTGCGTAGGTGCGTGGGAGAGTAGGTCGCTGCCGGGGATTCATCGCACACACGAAAGGCCCGTGGGTTCACCCCACGGGCCTTTCGCGCGTACCCGCCAGCACGATCCTGGCGAGCGTCGGCGACGGCCCCCCGCCGGAAAGGCTTCGTGCGGGCCACCCCATCGGGCAGGGGTGTGAACCGTCGCCCTGGTCACCCCTTCCCATCGGTCCCCCGTCCGGGGCACAATCGACCCATGCGGATGGGACGGGTGGCATGGGTTCTGGCCCTGCTGGCCGGCGCGAGCGTCGGGCCGGTGTCGGCCCAGACCGGCCCGCGCAATTGCAGTGTGACGTCGCAGAACCTCTACGTCCGCGACGTGATGCAGGACCTCTATCTCTGGTACTCGACCCTTCCGGATGTGAACCCGGCGGGCTTTCCGTCGCCGGAGGCGTATCTCGAAGCCGTCCGGTACCGCCCGCTCGACAGCCGCTTCAGCTACATCACCTCCGCCGCGTCGTCCGACGCCTTCTACAGCGACAGCCAGTTCATCGGTTTCGGCTTCTCCACGCTCCTGTCCGGCGTCGAGTTGAGGGTGCTGCAGGTGTTCGCCGACAGCCCGGCGTCGGAGGCGGGCCTGGCGCGCGGCGACTCCATCCTCGAGATCGACGGGCGGCCCATCGAGGCGCTCGTGGCCTCGGGAGAGATCGGCGTGGCCTTCGGGCCGAGCGAGGTCGGGGCGTCGGCAGAGGTCTACTTCAGGTCCAGGACCGGCGAGGAGCGGCGCGCGCGCATGACGAAGCGCCTGGTGACCATCCCGACGGTCTCGGTCACGCGGGTGTTCGAGGTGGACGGCCGCAAGGTCGGGTATCTCTTCTTCCGCAATTTCGTGCGCCCGTCCTTCGCGGCCCTCGACGAGGCCTTCGCGTCGCTGGCCGAGGCGGGGGTTTCGGAGCTGGTGCTCGACCTTCGGTACAACGGCGGGGGGCTCGTCGACGTCGCGGTGCACCTGGGCAGCCTGATTGGCGGCGCGCTGACCGCCGGACAGCCTTTCGCCACCTACGCGCACAACGATCGCAACACCTTCCGCAACGAGACGCTGCGCTTCGAGACGATCGAACAAGCCGCGCCGGTGCTGTCGCGGCTGATCGCCATCACATCGCGCGCGTCGGCCTCGGCCAGCGAGCTCGTCATCAACGCGCTCACGCCGTTCATGCCGGTCGTGACCATCGGCGACGTCACCTATGGCAAGCCCGTCGGCCAGTATCTGGTGCGGTTCTGCGAGAAGATGCTCGCGCCGGTGGCCTTCTCGCTGCGCAATGCCAACGACGAAGGTGACTACTTCGACGGGTTGCCCGCGACCTGCGCCGCGGCCGACGGGATCGACGCCGACCTGGGCGACGCCGGCGAAGCCTCCCTGGCCGAAGCTCTCCACTACGTCCGCCACGATGCCTGCAGCCGCCCACCTGACGCCGCCGCGACGCGCGCGCGCGGCGTGGAGTCCGGGCTTCGACCCATCGGCTGGCAGTCTGTCCTCAACGCACACTGATACGGCCGGGCCGGGCCGCAACCGCCCGCACGGGCAATCGGGACCCGCCCGGTTGCAATGTATTGCTTCGTCAATCCGGCGCGGCCGAGTAAGCTGACACCGCTCCAGACGCGCCTGGGAGGGCGACGACACGATGGTGGATCAGATTGCCGCGGCAAACAGCTGGTTGAATGGGTACGTGTGGGGATGGCCGATGATCGTGCTCCTGCTGGGCACGGGCATCCTGCTGACGGTGCTCACCGGAGCCGTCCAGTTCCGCTACCTGGGGTTCGCGCTTCGCGAGGTGCTGGGCAAGATCCGCCAGAAGCACACCGAGCCCGGGAGCGTGACGCCCTTCCAGGCCGTGGCCACGGCGCTGGCGTCGACCGTCGGCGTGGGCAACATCGCCGGCGTCGCCACCGCCATTTCCATCGGCGGGCCCGGCGCGCTGTTCTGGCTCTGGGTGTCGGGCCTGCTCGGCATGTGCACGAAGTTTGCCGAGATCGTCATCGCGATGGACTATCGCGAGGCCGACGAGAAGGGCACCATGCGCGGCGGCGCGATGTATACGCTCAAGAACGGGCTGGGGCTGCCCTGGGCCGGCGCGATCTTCGCCGGCCTGGTGTCACTGGCCGCGTTCGGTATCGGGAACATGGTGCAGGCCAATTCGGTGGCCGACAGCCTGCGCGCGACCTTCGGCATCTCACCGTCGGTGACAGGCATCGTCATGGCCATCCTGGCGGCGGCGGTGATCCTCGGCGGCATCCGGCGCATCGGCGAGGTGACGGAGATCCTCGTGCCCTTCATGGCCATTTTCTACCTCGGCGGCGGCATCATCATCCTGCTGCGATTCGCGAGCGAGGTACCAGGCGCCATCGCCCTGGTGTTCGAGAGCGCCTTCTCCGGAACGGCGGCCACCGGGGGATTCGCGGGGGCAACCGTGATGATGGCCCTCCGCTTCGGTGTCGCCCGCGGCCTGTTCTCGAACGAGGCCGGCCTCGGCAGCGCCCCCATGGTGCACGCGGCGGCGAGGACGGACCACCCCGTGCGGCAGGGCCTCTACGGCATCTTCGAAGTGTGCGTGGACACCATCCTCGTCTGCACCGTGACAGGCCTGGCCATCCTGTGCACGGGCGTCTGGACGGACGGCACGACCGGCGCCGCCCTTGCGGGGCACGCGTTCTCGGTCGGGCTCCCCGGCACCTGGGGCAACATCGTGGTGACGACGAGCCTCGTGCTGTTCGCGTATTCGACGCTGATCGGCTGGAGCTACTACGGCGAAACGGGCATCGTCTACCTGTTCGGGGCCCGCGCGGCCCTGCCGTATCGACTGCTGTGGCTCGTGTTCATCTATCTGGGCGCGATAGGGTCCCTGCACCTCGTGTGGGACATCGCCGACACGCTGAATGGCCTGATGGCGCTGCCGAACCTTCTCTCCGTGCTCGCCTCGATTCCCGTTCTTCTCAAGCTCAAGCGTGAGTTCTTCGCGGCCGAAGCCGCGCGGAGGTAGCCTCGATGCCCGCGTCGTCCTTCCTGCGCGCCGGCGTCGGCGCCCTGATGTCGATCGCGCTGGCCGTCGACGCCGCTGACGCCCAGAACTACCCGAACGCGAAGACGGGCGGCAACTACATGCACAACTACCTGCTCCCGCCCGCGGCGAGCAGCACGCCGTGGTGGCCCTCGTGGTCGCCGGACGGCCAGTGGCTGGCCTTTGCCATGGACGGGTCGCTCTGGCGCATGCGGGTGGCCAACGGCCGGGCGGACGGCGTGGCCGAGGAGCTGCTTCGCGAGAAGGAGTATCTCTCGTCACCCGAGTGGTCGCCCGACGGCCGCTACCTGGCCTACACGGCCGACGACGACGGCCGGAGCATCAACGTGCGGATCGTGAACCTGGCGACCGGGGTGGTGACGGCGGTGACCACTGGTGCGGACGTCAACATCGAGCCCGCCTGGTCGCCCGACGGCCGCCGCCTCGCCTACGTCACGACCGCGCCGAACGGCTTCTACAACATTGCCGTCACCGACATCGCCGACGGGCGCACGGGCCGAACGATACAGGTGACCACGGACCACAGGTTCGGCGGGCCGCGCCTCTACTTCAGCGACGAGGACGTGCACCTGTCCCCGGCGTGGTCACCCGATGGCACGGAGCTGCTCTTCATCTCGAATCGCGGCATTCCCCTGGGCTCGGGCGGCGTGTGGCGGGCGCCCGTGGAGGCGGACGTGATGAACGGTGGCCGGGCGCGACTGATCCACAAGGAAGAGACGCTCTACCGCACGCGCCCGCAGTGGTCGCCGGACGGCAAACGGTTCGTGTACGCGTCGCACCTCGGGGGACAGTTCACGAACCTGTTCGTGCTGCCGACGGCGGGCGGCGAGCCCTACAAGATGACCTTCGGCGAGTACGACGCATTCCTGCCGCGCTGGTCGCCCGACGGCGAGTGGATTGCGTACATCTCGAACGAGCAGGGGCTGCCCCAGCTGAAGCTGATCAAGGCATGGGGAGGCGAGGCGCGGCTGGCCCTCGTGACCAGGAAGCAGTGGAAGACCCCGATGGGGCGCCTCGACGTGCGCGTGGTGGACGAGCGTGGCCGCGAGACGCCGGCACGCGTCTATCACACGGCCTCCGACGGCAAGCCGTACACGCCGTCGGACGCCTACGAGCGTCTGTCGACATTGAACCGCCATGTGTTCCACACGCGCGGCCGGTACACCACCGAGGCGCCGCCGGGGCCGTTCCGCATCGAGGCGATGAAGGGATTCGAGTACGCCGTGACCCGGCAGGACGTGGACGTGAGGGCCGGACAGACCACGCCGGTGACCGTCACCCTGAAGCGCATCGTCAACCTGAAGGCGAAAGGATGGCGCTCGGGCAGCAATCACGTTCACATGAACTACGCGGGCAACCTCCACAACACGCCCGAGAACATCATGCTCATGAACGCGGCCGAGGACGCGGACATGGTCAGCCTGCAGATCGCGAACAAGGACAACCGGATCCTCGACTACCAGCACTACGTGCCTGGCCGCGACCACCATCCGCTCTCCACCGCCGACCGCGTGATGCACGTCGGGCAGGAGTACCGGCCCCCGTTCTACGGGCACATCTCGCTGTTCAACCTGAAGGAACACCTCATCTCGCCCTTCGTGACGGGATACGAGGGCACGGCGATCGAGAGCCTGTATCCCTCGAACACCGACATCTTCAGGTACGCGAAGCAGCAGGGAGGCATCGGCGCATACGTGCATCCGTACAACGGCGACCGGGATCCGCTGGAGACCGGCCTCGGCACCGCGAAGACGTTCCCCGTGGACGTGGCGCTCGGCGCCGTGAGCTACCACGAGCTGTGGTCGCAGAGCGCGGGTGACGCGCCCCTCATGGTGTGGTACCGGATTCTCAACACCGGCTTCCGCGTGCCGGTGACGGGCGGCGAGGACTCGATCTCCAACCTGCACCGCGTGGAGCTGGTGGGCGCATCCCGCGGCTACTTCCACCTGGGATCGGCCCCGCTGACCTGGGCCAACTGGATGAAGGCCATGCTCGCCGGGCGGGGGTTCGTCACCAACGGCCCGCTCATCGAGCTCACGGCCAATAAGGGCGTCATGCCCGGCGAGGAGATCGCGCTGCCGGCCGGAGGCGGCCCCGTATCCTTCCAGGCCACCGTGTCCACCGCGGCGCCTATCAGGCGGGTGGAGCTGGTGTCCGGAGGGGTGGTCGTCCACGGTATCGACGTGCCGGCAGGGGCGCAGACCGTGAACTTCGCGCACACGGTACAGGCTGCGAAGTCGGGCTGGTACTCCCTGAGAGCCGTGGGGACCGATCGGACGTTTCCCGTGGAGAACTCGCGCCCCCTCGCGGTGACCAACCCGATCTACGTCATGGTAGGCGGCCAGCTTATCCGCGACAAGGCCTCGGCGGACTACTTCGTGACGTGGATCGACACGCTCACCGGGATGGCCACCGCACACCCCGGCTGGCGCAGCGAGAAGGAGAAGGCGCACGTGCTGAGCCAGTTCAAGGAGGCGAGGGACATCTTCGTGGCACGCGCGGCCGAGGCGCGCTGACGGCCGGGCGCGTCGGGCGTGACGCGCGAGACTAGCCCTCCGCCTCGATGAGGGCTTCACGGGGAGCGTTCCCAGGTGGGGGAAGGGCGCCTCCGTCGATCTCGCGATCCATCACGAGGCACTCCGCCACGTGGTCCAGGGCGGCATCGTCGGTTCGGGCCAGCACCGCCTCAAGAGGCGTTCGCGGCTGGACGTCCACTTCACGGATCTGCATGGAAGGGAAGCTCCCATCCGGCCGCCTTGGCAGGTCGCGACACCAGAAGTCGAGGTGCCAGCGCGTGAACAGGCGGACCCTGGCGAGGCCGTGCTCGTCCCCGCCCCAGTGCGCCTTCGCGAGGGCGACGTAACGGCGATAGACGGCGAGGCGCTCCTCGCCGGTCACATCGCGGTACTCGCCGGAGGCGTGCTCGCGGAAGATCCAGGGGCGAATGAGGGCAGCGCGGGCGGCCATCACGGCTGCGCATCCGGAGCTGGCCGAGAGCGCCCGTGCATCGTGGCCGAACAGCACGTCGCCGTTCCCGATGACGGGGATCGGCACGGTCGTCGCGATTTCCGCGATGGCGTCCCAGTCGGCGCGAGTCCGGTATCGTGCGTTCCGGGTGCGGCCGTGGACCGTCAGCGCATCGGCGCCGCCGTCGGCGATGGCACGAGCCTGATCCAGGTAGTTGCGCGAGTCGTCGTTCCACCCGAGGCGGATCTTGGCTGTGACCGGGATCGCGGCGACCGCGGTCTTCATGGCCTCGACGAGCCGCCGCTGGCGGCTCGGCTGCCGTCCGAGCGAGGCGCCCAGCCCCTTGTGCGTGAAGTGGTCGATGGGGCAGCCGCAGTTCAGATCCACCAGGTCCGCACCCCGGGCCTCGACCAGCGCAGCCGCCCACGCGAGCTCGGCCGGATTCGTACTGGCCAGCTGCACGCCGAAGAAGGGTTCGCCCTCGAAGCGCCGGATCAGGGCGAACTCGCTCGTCCTTCGCTGCTTCAGCCGGCGGGCCACCGTCATCTCGCTCATGGTGACGCGGGCGCCCAACTCGACGCACAGCTGCCGGTAGGGAAGGTTGGACCCCTTCGTCATCGGGCCCATGACGAGGGCGCCGGCGAGGGTCTCACGGAGGGGCATGAAGGGTCGATGATACTGTCAGTGGGGTGCAGGGTGCCTGTGCGAAGGAGAGTGCGACGTGCGCGCTGAAGGTGCCGGGATGAAGAAGCTGCAATGGACGCTGCGCGCATGGGCGTGCATGATGGCGCTCGCCGCGGCCAGCGGGGCTCTCGGGGCGCAGGAGGCGCCGAAGCACTTCCTCTGGAAGGTCACCTCGCCCGCGGGAGCCGAGGCCTACCTGTTCGGATCGATCCACGCGCTCGGCAAGGGCGTCTATCCCCTCAGCCCCGTCATCGAGGAGGCCTTCGCCGCCTCGAAGGTGCTCGTCGAGGAGGTGGACCTCGATGAGATGAACGATCCCGCGACGATGATCGGGCTCGTGGGCAAGGCGATGCTGCCGGACGGGCAGACGCTGGACCAATTGGTCTCGAAGGAGACGTTTGCCGCCGTGCGCGCGCGGGCCGACCGGCATGGCTTGCCGGTGCCGATGCTGCAGCGCATGAAGCCGTGGATGGCGGCGGTCACGCTCGCGGCCGCCGAGCTGACCCGGGCGGGCTTCGATCCGTCCTTCGGCATCGACCGGCACTTCTACGATCGGGCCAGGGCCTCGGGCATGCCGCGCCGCGCGCTGGAGACCGTGGCGTACCAGTTCGACCGGCTGGACGGCCTTGGCTCCACGCAGCAGGAGGCATCCCTCAAGGCGATGCTCGCGGACATCGACACGCAGGCGGCCAATTTCCAGAGCATGGTCGATGCCTGGCGCCGAGGCGACACGGCGCGGGTCGAGCGCTTCCTCTTCGAAGGCTTCAAGGACGCTCCCGAGGTCGCCGAGCGGCTGCTCGCCGAGCGGAACCGGAACTGGGTGGAACCCGTGGAGACGTGCCTGACCGAGCAGGCGCGCTGCTTCGTGGTGGTCGGCGCTGCGCACCTCGTCGGGCCTGACAGCCTCGTCGAGCTGCTGCGGGCCCGGAAGCACAGCGTGGTACAGCAATGAGCGCCCGGCGCATCGCCCATTTCCGCAACAGCCGGGCGCGCACACGACGAGGGCGGTTCAGCGGCGCCTGATCTTCGCCACCTCGGCGCGCGCCTCGCACCCCTCGAGGTGATCGTTGACGAGGCCCATGGCCTGCATGAAGGCGTAGATCGTCGTGGGGCCGACGAAGGTCCATCCCCGCGCCTTCAGGTCCTTCGACAGCCGGTTCGAGGCCGGCGTACTGCTCGTGGTGCGGAGGGCCTCGTAGGAGCACACGGCGGGGCGTTCGTTCGGCGGTGGCTCCCACGCCCAGAAGTACTTCGCGAGCGACCCGCGCTCCTCGATGAGATCGAGCGCGCGTCTCGCGTTGTTGATCGCGGACTCGATCTTCCCACGGTGGCGCACGATGCCCGCGTTCTTCAGGAGCCGGTTGACGTCGCGCGCCGTGAAGCGCGCGACACGCTCCGGATTGAAGCCCTCGAACGCCTCGCGGAAATGATCCCGTTTGCGAAGGATGGTGAGCCAGCTGAGGCCCGACTGGAACCCCTCGAGGCAGATCTTTTCGAACAGGCGATGGTCGTTGCGGACGGGACGCCCCCACTCCTCGTCGTGGTAGCGCACATACAGGGGGTCGGCCCCGGGCCACCAGCAGCGGGTGCGGCCGTCCGCTCCCGTCACCAGGCCGCCCGCCTGGTGCTGGCCCTCGTGATCACCGGACATCGAAAAATCGGCCAAACCGAACACTCCGTTTGACGCGTGCCCGACGCCGTAGTCCTCGTCGGGCATGGCCGCAGCGCGGGGGGACTTTGCCATTGCGGCACCGATAGTAAACCACTTGAGGGGCGCCGGGAACACACCGCGGCGTGGGGACGTGCCAGGAGGCGAGTGGCAACGTGCGTGCGCAGGGGGGGCGGCCGGCGCCGAGGGCCCCAGGCCTAGCCCTTCCCGTGTCCCGGGGCGAGCACGGCGATGACCAGAAGGCGGCCCGGGCCGGGGTTTCGGACCCCGTGCGGGACGCCCTCGGGAGCGATGAGCAGGTCACCGGCCGTCATGGGCAGCTCCCGGCCGTCGAGCAGGAACACGCCCGTACCCTCGGCGACGAGGTACGCTTTGTCCTGCCCCACGTGCGCGTGCAGGGCGTGGGACTGGCCCGGCTCGAACGCGTTCAGCCCCACCAGCAGCCGGGGCGACTGGAAGAGCGTGCTCTTGCCCATCTTCCCGGGCGTGTAGGCCGCGTAATCGGCGGGACGGATGACGGAGGGGTGATTCATCGGTCGTGCCCCCGGGACGCGCTGGATGGCCGGGTGGCCTGCATGTTCAGGCGCCAGTAGTCGAGCGTGAACGGCGGGTCCTGGGTCGCCGCCCGCGCCGTGACCTCATCGATGAACCGCGGGCGCAGCGGCTCGGGCAGCCGCGACAGGTGCGGGTGATAGATGACCGTGGTCACGAACTCGCGGTAGTCCGCTTCGCCTGCCAGCGTGGTCGGCGCGGGTTCCAGGCTGGTGACGACGCCGGTGAAGCCCGCCGCCTCGAGCCGATCCCGCGTCTCCGCGGCCGACGCGAAGGTCCAGGCGCCGGACCAGCCCTCGAAGTACGGCCGGAATCCCGGCTCGCGCATCACGCCTTCGGCCAGGGCGTGCGCCTCCGCGAGGTTCGGGCCGCCGCCACACTGGGCGTGCAGCCGCCCGCCGGGTCGAAGGGCGGCGAAGACGCTGGCGAAGAGCGCCGCGTGATCGGCGATCCAGTGGAACGTCGCCGTGCTGAAGACCAGGTCGGCCCACGCGTCGAACGGCAGCGCGGGCAACGCCACCTGGACGAACGCCACCCGAGCGCCGAACGTCGGACGGAGGTTGGCCCGAGCCGTCTGCAGCATGTTCCACGACCGATCGATCGCCACGAGCCTGCCCGCCGGCAGCCGCGCCAGCAGCTCGCCCGTCAGCCGGCCCGATCCGCATCCCGCGTCGATGGCGCGCTCGTCTCCGCGCACGACGAGGCGTGCCAGCACGCGCTGCCCCCAGCTCGTCTGCGGGCCCGAGACTTTGTGGTAGGAAGTGGCATCCCATTCCCGGTTCACGGGCATAGTGTACTCAGCCTGCGGCCGACCCTGTGGAGGAGTGACTCGATGAAGAAGCCGGTCTTCGCCATGCTGCTCGGCGGCGTGCTCGGGGTGTTCGATGGACTGACGGCGCTCATTTCCGCACCACAGGAGGCGCCCAATATCGTCGGCATCGTGATCGGCTCGACGTTCAAGGGTGTCATCGTCGGGCTCATCGTCGGCATGGTGGCCGGGCGCACGCGGTCGGTGACGGTCGGCGTCGGTGTGGGGGTGGTGGTGGGCGCCCTGCTCGCCTACCTGGTCACGATCGGTGGCCCTTACCTGTGGGAGATCGTGCTGCCCGGATCGGTGGTCGGCCTGATTGTGGGGTTTGCCACCATGAAATACGAGGGCGGGCAGACGCCTGCCGCGCGGGCCTGATCGCCCTGGCGGCCCTCAGTAGGCCCAGGGACGGAAGCCGACCAGTCCCCATGCCGCGATGAAGCCCGAGAGCGTCAGGCCGGCTGTCGTGACGAGCAGCGCGTAGCCGCGCAGCCACCGTCCGGCGCCGAGGCGCCATGCGTGGACCAGCAGGGCAAGGGCCGCGAGCGAGGCGAGCGGCAGGGCCCACGATCCGATGAACGTGAGCCGGGTCCACACGGTCATCTGGCCCCATTCGCGCGCCGGCGCCCACAGGACCATACTCGCGAGCGCGGCTGCTGCGGCCGGGATGCACGCCAGGGTGAGCTTCAGGAGCCAGAACCCCGCGGGCCTCGCACGTCTGGCGTGCGCGAGCCAGGCCACCAGCGCCATTGGTACGGTGGCCAGGAGGGCCAGGGCGGCCGCCACGGGCGTTCGCACGATCTCCACGTGCCAGCGCGGCACGCGCACGCCGAAGGAGCCATCCCCGAGGAAGACCGTGCGCCCGTCGTCAGCCGTCGTGAAGACGCGGCTGGGCGTCACGTCGTCCTCGCGTCGGAACAGCGTGCCGGAGACGGGCACCAGCACCTGCCGGCCCCCGAGCACGCCCCGGCTGACGAGACGGTTGCCCTCGGCGCTGATGGTCGCGCCGCCGGCCAGCCAGTCGACCGATGCGAACACCTCGTTGCGCGATCCCTCAGGGTGGTAGTAGCCGGCGTGCCCGGCCAGCACACCCGGCGCGATGGGCAGCTCCGGCTTCGCTGGCGGCTCGACGTCGCGCTTCAGGTAGCCGAGGGCGAGGGACGAAAGGCGATCGATGGCCTCCGGTGCGTACGTCCCGTTCAGCAGCACGACCCATCCCGCGTCACGGGCCGCGGAATAGCCATACACGGAGGAGAACCCGTCAATCCCGCCGCCGTGCCCGAGCACGGCAAACCCGGCCAGCGACCGTGAGACGATGCCGGTGCCGTACCCGTAAATGAGCCCGGCCCGTGCCGCGATGGACGTTCGCGGTCGCTCCATGTTGCTCAAGTACTCGGGGTCGATCACCAGCGTCTCGGTGGTCTCGCCCCAGTTGAGCAGCATCTGCACGAAGGAGGCGAGCTCCGCGGGCGAGGTGTGGAGGTTGCCCGCCGGCCGCAGGTAGATCCGGGAAAAGGGAACAGGCGGCCCGGTTGGTGCGTCGTATCCCTTCGCGAGGAGTGACACTTCCGGATCGCGCAAGACGAAGCTGCTCGTGCGCATGCCGAGCGGCTGGAAGATGCGCTCCTCGATCACATCCTCGTAGGCCCGGCCGGTGACCTTCTCGAGCACGTGCGCGGCAACCGCGTAACCCGGGTTCGAGTACGACATGCGGGTCCCCGGGCGCCACCGCACGCGTCGCGAGGCCGGACTCCTGCGCAGCACATCCAGCAATGGCAGATCCGGCGCGTCGTCGAGGTTGTACATCTCCCTGAAGTGCATGTCGTCGAACCCCGCCGTGTGCTGGAGCAGCTGCAGGACGGTCACGGGGCTCGACTGGTTCCACCGGTTGTCGATGCTCACGTCGGGCGCCAGCTCGGAGACCGGGGCCTCGATGTCCATGGCGCCGTCCTGGTATTGCTGCACGAGGGCCATGGCCACGAACGTCTTGCTGATGGAGCCGACGCGGAAGTGCGTGTCGGCCGTGACCGGCGTTCGCGCGTCGCGGTCGGCCAGGCCCACGCCGCCCGCCCACTCCACGCCTCCCGCGCGGACGAGTGCGAGGCCGGCGCCGGGGATGCCCGTTTCCCGGAGGACCTGCTCGGCAGCGCCCCGGAATTCGTCCAGGGTCGCGGGTGCTCCCGCCGGCGCGGGCGAGGGTGCGGATGGCTGTCCGCACGCCTGGACGGCCAGCGTCGTGACCGCGACGATGGCCGCACGCGCGGCAAGGGAGAGCGGCATGCGTGAGAATATAGCCCGCACAAGGAACGGCGAGGACAGGCATGGCTCATTTCCAGATCCGCAAGAAGGTGCACTGGTCGGACACCGACGCAGCCGGCGTGGCATGGTTTCCGAACTTCCTGGGCTGGTTCGAGGACGCCGAAGAGGAACTGTTCGCCTCGCTCGGCCAGCCGCGCCAGGCGCTGCTCGACCGCCATCGCTTCGGCATGCCGCGCGTCGAGGTGAACGCCCGCTTTCGCGCACCCGCGCGCGCCGGGCAGCTCGTGCGGATCGGCATCGAGACCACGGTGGAGAACCTGCGACGACTGCGCCACCAGTTCGAGATTCGCGACGACGACTCGGGCCAGCTCCTGGCCGAGGGCTACGTGCGTGTGGGCTCGGTGTCGATGGACACCTTCGCGCCGCGCGACCTGCCGCACGACGTCATCCAGATCCTGTCAGGTCTTCCCGATCTGGCCGAGCGTCAGGCGCGGGGCGAGGTGGAGCTCCCGTGGACGTAGCCGAGGCGGCCGGGCGTCAGGAGCGGGGAAACGGGAGATGGACAGGAGGCGCCGGATTGTGACGACGTCGAGGGCGGCGTCCCGGAAGGCGTCGGCGCACGCCGAAGGCCACCACGGATGGGATGAGTACGCGCCGTTCTACGACTGGGAGAACGCGCGCACCTTCGGTCGGCGCGACGTCCCCTTCTGGCAGCGGCTGGCCGCGTCGCGTGGCGGAGCGGTACTGGAACTCGGGGCCGGCACGGGCCGTGTCACCGTGCCGCTCGGGAAGGCCGCCGCGGCCCGGGTGGTGGGCATCGACCGGTCGGCCGCGATGCTGGCGCTGGGGCGTACCCGACTGCGCCGCGCGCGGCTCGGCAACGTGTCGCTCGTCCGCGGCGACATCCGCCACCTGCCGTTCGCTCGCGGCGCGTTCGACACGGTCATCGCGCCGTACGGCATCCTGCAGTCGCTGCTGCGCGAGGCCGATCTGAAGGCGACCCTGTCGGCCGTCGCGGGGGTGCTGCCGCGCGGCGGCGTGTTCGGGCTCGAGCTGGTGGCCGACCTGCCCGACTGGCGGGAATACCAGGGGCGGGTGAGCCTGAAGGGCCGGCGAGGCCGGGACGGAAGGCCGATCACCCTGCGGGAGTCGGTCCGGCAGGACCGCCGCCGGGGGCTCACGTACTTCGACCAGGAGTTCATCGAGGGCCGCGGCCGGACGGCCGTGCGCCAGCGGTTCACGCTGACCTTCCGCACGGTCTCGGTGCCCCGGATGGCCCGGCGGCTCGAGGCGGCGGGCTTCGAGGTGACGGCGGTGCTGGGCGACTACCAGGGCGGACCCTGGGACGCCCGGGCAGCGGTCTGGATACTGCTGGCGCGAAAGTCCTGATAAACTACACAGTCCATTCCCTTTAGACCCTGGAGCATCTGCCATGTCCGGCCATTCCAAATGGCACACGATCAAGCACAAGAAGGGCGCCGCGGACGCCAAGCGCGGCAAGGTCTTCACGCGCATCATAAAGGAATTGACGGTGGCCGCCAGGAACGGCGGCGGCGATCCGGGCACGAACCCGCGCCTGCGCACGATCATCGCCGAGGCGAAGTCGGTGAACATGCCTGCCGACAACATCAAGAAGGCCATCCAGCGCGGCACGGGCGAGCTCCCGGGTGTGACCTACGAGGAGATCACCTACGAGGGCTACGGGCCCGGGGGCGCGGCGCTCATCATCGAGACGCTGACCGACAACAAGAACCGCACCGTCGGCGAGCTCCGGCACCTGCTCGAGAAGCACAACGGCAACCTGGGCTCCAGCAACTCCGTGGCCTGGATGTTCGAGAAGAAGGGCTACATCGTCGTCGACAAGGCCGGCGCGGACGAAGAGACGCTCCTGAACACGGCCCTCGAGGCCGGGGCCGACGACATGCGCGACGACGGCGACACGTGGGAGGTCCTGACCGAGCCGTCGATCTTCGAGACGGTGCGCGACGCGGTGAAAGGGCTGGGTGTCGATCCGGCCAGTGCCGAGGTCGCCATGCTCCCGCAGAACTACGTCAAGCTGCAGGGCAAGGAAGCCTCCCAGATGGTGAGGCTGATGGAGGTGCTCGAGGAGCACGACGACGTCAAGCACGTGTGGTCGAACTTCGACATCGAGGAGAAGGAGATCGAGGCCTCGCTGGCGTGAAGGTCTTCGGCATCGACCCCGGCTCCGAGCGCACCGGGTTCGGGTGCGTGGACAGCGACGGGCGCCGCCACCGTCTCGTGCGGTGCGGCGCGGTGCGGGTCGAGGCGGCGTCTCCCTTCCCGGAGCGCCTGGGCGTCATCTACCGGGCGCTGGCCGACGAGATCGATCGGTGCCGGCCCGACTGCGTGGCCATCGAGAACCTGTTCTACTCCACCAACGTCCGCAGCGCCCTCAAGCTCGGCCACGCGCGCGGGGTGGCCATGCTGGCCGCGGTCGAGCGGGGCGTGCCGGTCATCGAATACACCCCGGCCGAGATCAAGCGCGCGGTGGTGGGCTATGGCCGTGCCGAGAAGTCCCAGGTGCAGCAGATGGTGAAGCTGCTGCTCGGCCTCGATCGGGTTCCGAGCCCGCACGACGCCGCCGATGCGCTGGCGGTGGCCATCTGCCACCTGCACCAGTCCGGAGGGCTGGCCGGGACGGTCAACGGCGCGGCGATCCCGTCGTGCCGTGCGAAGGGCCCGGCGGCGCCGGGGAGCTGGCGGCGGTACCGGCCGCCCACGCGATGATTGCCCACCTGCGCGGGCGCGTGCTCGACAAGCACCCGAATCGGCTCATCGTGGATGTGGGTGGCGTGGGATACGACCTCGCGGTGCCGCTGTCCACCTTCTACACCGCGGGCGAGCCGGGCGCCGACATTGCCCTCCGCGTGCACACGCACGTGCGCGAGGACCAGCTGGCGCTCTACGGCTTTGCCACGCCGCTCGAGTTGACGCTGTTCGAGCGCCTCATCGCGGTGTCCGGCATCGGACCGAAACTCGCGCTCGCGGTGCTCTCAGGCATCGAGCCGCGTGAGCTGGTCGGCGCGATCGAGCGCGGCGACATCGCCCGGTTGACGCGCATCCCGGGCGTGGGGAAGAAGACGGCGGAACGCATCGTCGTGGAGCTCCGGGACCGGCTGACCAGGGACGTGAAGGGACTCGGAGGCGAGGCGGCCGCGATCCCTGCCGGCGACGCGCGCCGCGACGATCTCGCGTCCGCGCTGGCCAATCTCGGCTACGATCGACGGGCGGTGGGCTCGGCGCTCGACGCCGTGAAGGACCATGCCGACGCCCCGTTCGAGCAGCACCTGCGCGCCGCGCTCAAGGTACTCTCGCGCCCGTGAGGATCTCCCGACGTGAGACCACGAAGACACGAAGAACCACGACGAATGCGACCAATCGCTGAGGCCGGTGTCTTCGTGCCCTTCGTGTGCCTTCGCGCCTTCGTGGTTTCTTGCCGATGAGCGACTCCCGACTCGTCTCGGCGGCGCGCGTGGACGACGACGCGCAGTACGAGGCCGGCCTGCGGCCGCGGCGGCTGGACGACTACATCGGGCAGGATCGCGTCCGCGAGAACCTCCACGTGTCCGTCGCGGCCGCGTCGCAGCGGGGCGAGGCGCTGGATCACGTGCTGCTGTACGGCCCGCCCGGGCTGGGCAAGACGACGCTGGCATACGTGATTGCCAACGAGCTCGGCGTGCCCATCCGCACCACGGCCGGACCGGTGATCGAGAAGCCGGGCGACCTTGCGGGCATCCTGTCGAACCTGCAGCCGCGCGAAGTGCTGTTCATCGACGAGATTCACCGCATGTCGCCGTCGATCGAGGAAATCCTGTATCCGGCGATGGAGGACTTCGAACTGGACATCGTCATCGGCCAGGGTCCCGGGGCCCGATCGGTGAAAGTGCCCGTGGAGCCGTTCACGCTGGTCGGGGCGACCACGCGGGCAGGCCTGCTCACCTCGCCGCTCCGTGCGCGCTTCGGCATTGTCCATCGGCTCGATTTCTACACGGTGGCCGACATCGAGGAGATCGTCCGCCGCTCCGCCCGCATCCTCGGCGTCCCGATGGACGACGACGCCGCGCGGGAGGTGGCGGGGCGGTCGCGGGGGACGCCGCGCGTCGCGAACCGCCTGCTGCGGCGCGTCCGCGACTACGCGGAGGTGCGGGCTGACGGGCGCATCACCGTGGAGGTGGCACGCGCGGCCCTGACGCTGCTCGAGGTCGACGCGCACGGGCTCGACGAGATCGACCGCCGGCTGATGCTCACGATCATCGACAAGTTCGGGGGCGGCCCCGTCGGGCTGGGCACGCTGGCGGCCGCGACGAGCGAGGAGCCGGACGCCATCGAGGACATGCACGAGCCGTTTCTCATCCAGCTGGGATTCGTCGAGCGCACGCCGCGCGGCCGCGTGGCCACGGCACGCGCATACGACTACTTCGGGCGCAGCCTGCCCGGAAGGGGACTGTTTTGACCGAGATGCTGAGAGCGCAACTGGCGGGTGCCGCGCCCATCCGGCGGGCCGCCATCAAGAGCCTGGCCACCTATGTGCCTCCGCGCGTGCTGACCAACGCCGACCTCGAGAAGATGGTGGAGACGTCGGACGAGTGGATCATGCAGCGCACGGGCATCCGCGAGCGTCACATCGCGGAGCCGGGGGTGGGGACGAGCGACCTGGCAAAGGAGGCGGCCATCGAGGCCATCCGCCGCGCGGGCCTCACGCCCGCCGACATCGACCTCATCATCGTCGGGACGGTGACGCCGGACATGCTGTTCCCCAGCACGGCGTGCCTGCTGCAGGACAAGATCGGGGCGACGCGCGCGTGGGGATTCGACCTCTCGGCCGCGTGCTCGGCGTTCAACTACGCGCTGACCGTGGGCAGCCAGATGGTGGCGGCGGGCGCGGCCACACACGTGCTGGTGGTCGGCGCCGACGTGATGTCGAGCATCATCGATTACACCGATCGCGCGACGTGCGTGCTGTTCGGGGACGGCGCCGGTGCGGTGGTGCTGGGCGTGTCGGATGACCCGTCGACGGGCATTCTGGACTTCGAGCACCAGGTGGACGGCAGCGGCGGTCCGGCGCTGTGCATGCCCGCCGGCGGGAGCCGGCAGCCGGCGTCTCACGAGACCGTCGATCAGCGCCTGCACTTCGTCAAGCAGGAAGGACAGGCCGTGTTCAAGTTCGCGGTGCGCAACACCGGCGAGATCTGCGAGCGCCTGCTGCAGCGCAACCAGGTCACGGCCAACGACCTGGACCTGTTCGTCTCGCACCAGGCGAACCGCCGCATCATCATGTCCGTGGCCGAACGCATCGGGATGCCGGAGGACAAGGTCATCATCAACATCGACCGCTTCGGCAACACGACCGCCGGGACGATCCCGCTGGCCCTCAATGATGCCGTCACCAGCGGCCGGCTGAAGCGCGGCGACCTCATCCTGCTCGCGTCGGTGGGCGCGGGGTTCACGGTCGGTGCCGTCCTGGTCCGCTGGGCCTACTGAGCGCCCCGGCCCGCGGGCGCTCTCCGTCGCGTACTCACATTCTTGAACGGTACGGCCCATCGAGCCTGTGCCGTTTCAAGACAATCAATTTCGCGCGCAGACGTTTCTGTCTGGCTAACCCTTTGAGAACCAAGCGGTTGCATTGGTGTTCCAATTCGGGCCATCGATTCGCAGCTGTTCCATGTTGAAGAAAGTGCGATAAGTCTCTTCGTTTCAGCAACTTGGACTGTTTAGTCTGCCCTGGGCGTGACAGTCCGTGTGCCAGTGAAGGTCAGGCCTGCCACTTGTCGTCACCCGGCCGGGATGGCGAAGGATCCCGCAACTGCATAGCGGTGCACAGATTTCCGCGCCCTCCGGCGACCCGCTGGAGTTGGCCAGCACCTTGCTCCATGCCGGGCCGGTAACGATTATGTTCACGCGTCTCACCTCCATGATTACGTTGTTGTGCGGGATCGCCCTGCTGCCGGTGGTGGCGCTCGGGCAGCCCGCCGCCCGCCTCGACCGCGCGCTGGCCGAGGCGCGGCAGGAAGGTCGGCCGTCGCGGGTGATTGTGAAGGCCAAGCCGGGGTACCGAGCCTGGCTGACGCAGCAACTCGCTGCGCAGGGCCGGCACGTCGGGGCCGAGCACGAGTCGATCGACGCGCTGTCCGTCGAGCTCACGGCGGCCGAGGTCGAGGCCGTGTGTGCCGACCCCGCGACGGTTGGATGCTCCGTGGATGCGGTGGTCTCTCCCAGCGCGTCGTTCTTCGGGGTCGGCGCGGACGACCGGTTCGCCAGCAACACGGCCCTTGCGGCCATGGGGCTGTCCACCCGGCGCCGCGCCGGCGCCGGGGTCACGGTCGCGCTCATCGACTCGGGCATTCATCCTTCGGCCGCCTTTGCGGGCCGCATCAAGGCCTTCTTCGATTTCACGCAGGCCGATATCACGCGCTCGGCGCCCCACGACGACTACGGCCACGGCACCCACGTGGCGGGCCTCATCGGCGGCCGGCAGCCGGTGGACGACCGGGCCATGCAGGGGGTGGCTCCTCTCGTCCAGTTCGTGGGCATGAAGGTGCTCGACGCGACGGGACGCGGCCGGACGAGCGACGTCATCCGCGCGATTGAGTTCGCGGTCGCCAATCGGCGCCGCCTCGGCATCGACATCATCAACCTGTCACTGGGCCATCCGATCTTCGAGGCGGCCGCTGCCGATCCGCTGGTGCAGGCCGTGGAGCAGGCCGTGCGGGCGGGCCTCATCGTCGTGGCTTCGGCCGGCAACTACGGCGTGGGCGCGAACGGGGAGGTGGGATTCGCCGGCATCACGTCGCCGGGCAACGCGCCGTCGGCCATCACGGCCGGTGCGTTCAACCACAACAGCACGTCCGGCCGCAGCGACGACCGCGTGTCGCCGTACAGCTCGCGCGGCCCGACGTGGTACGACGGACTCGCGAAGCCCGACTTCGTCGCGCCCGGCCACCTGCTACCGTCGGAGCTCGCGCCGGGAAGCGCGCTGGCCGAGTCGTATCCCGGCCTCGTCGTGACCGGCTCTTCGGGCCGGTCCTACCTGCGCCTGTCCGGCACGAGCATGGCGGCGGGCGTGACGAGCGGCCTGGTGGCACTCCTCAAGGACGAACTGCCCGCGCTGACGCCCAACCTGGCGAAGGCCCTGCTGCAGTTCACGGCGCTGCCGCTCGCCGACGAGAACGGCCTGCCATATCACCGGCTGGCGCAGGGCACCGGCGCGGCCAACGGCGAGGGCGCGCTGCGCCTGGCCTCGGCCATCGATCGCCGCGTGACCGACGTGGAGCAGACGTGGCTGTCGATGCCGCACTGCGACGACAGCCTGCGGGTCGACGGCGAGGCCACTGCGTGCCAGACCGTCGTCGGCGACGAGGCCTACGCGTGGGCGGGCAACATCGTGTGGGGCGACAACATCGTGTGGGGCGACTCCGTCTTCTACAACCTGCCGGTGTGGGGCCTCAACATCGTGTGGGGCGACAACATCGTGTGGAGCGCTGGCGCGGCCACTCAGGCGGATGGAGGGCAGCGCTAATGGACAAGATGGAATATCAACCGAACCTTCAGCCTGCGGTCGCGACGGTCCAGCCGGCGCGCCCTGCCATCCTTCCAGCCACGACACTCGACTGGCGGCAGCAACTGCCGACGCTGGTCGGCACGCGCGTCACGCTGCGCGAGCTCAAGGTGTCGGACGCGCCGGCTCTGCTGGCGACGATGACGGCGGAGGAGGTGGCGCGGTTCATCTCGACGCCGCCCGACACCGTCGAGGGCTTCGAGCGCTTCATCCAGTGGGCGCAGCGCGAGCGCGAGTACGGGCGCTACGCCTGCTTCGCCGTGGTGCCCCACGGGATGACGCATCCGATCGGTCTCTTCCAGCTCCGCCAGGTCGCGGCCGGTTTCACGACGGCCGAATGGGGTTTCGCCATCGCCTCCGCGTTCTGGGGCGGCGGCTACTTCGTCGACGCGGCCCGGATGGTCGTGGACTTCGCGATCGAATCGGTCGGCGTGACACGGCTCGAGGCGCGGTCGGCGGTCGCCAACGGCCGCGGCAACGGCGCGCTGCGCAAGCTGGGCGCCGTGCAGGAAGGCGTCCTCCGCCGGGCGTTCCGCAAGGACGGCCGGCAGCTCGATCAGGCGCTCTGGTCGATCCTCGCCGCCGACTGGCGCCAGGCGAAGTCCGTGTGGCGCCCGGAGATCGTGCACTAGGCGCGCCATCGCCTGCAGCCGTGAAGCGCACCATGCCACGTCCAAGCTCGAAGCGGCCGCCCGTGAGAAAGCCGGCGCTCCAGCCGGAGCCGGAGCGCCACGCGCTGGCCTCGTCGCCGGTGGCGGCCGCGGTGGCGCAGCTGGACTGGCAGCAGGGGCTGCCCACCTTCCGGCTGGCCACGTGCACGCTGCGCGAAGTGGAGATGACGGACGCCGCGTCGCTGATGGCACACCTGAGCAACGAGGAGGTCTCGCGGTTCATCCTTCCGCCGCCACGCTCGGTACAGAGCTTCGAGAACTACATCCTGAAGGCGCTCCGTGATCGCCAGGCCGGCCACTATGCGTGCTTCGTCGTGGTGCCGGACGGCATGGACGATCCCGTCGGCGTGTTCCAGCTCCGGCAGCTCGAGGCGGGCTTTGCCACGGCCGAGTGGGGGTTCGCCATCGGCTCCGCGTTCTGGGGTGCGGGCCTGTTCATGCAGTGCGCAAAGCAGGTCCTCGAGTTCGCATTCGAGACGATGGGGGTGCAGCGGCTCGAGGCGCGGGCCGCGGTGATGAATGGGCGTGGGAACGGCGCCCTCAGGAAACTCGGCGCGGTGCAGGAGGGCGTGTTGCGCCGCTCGTTCAAGCGTCACGGGCAGTTCTTCGACCAGGTGCTCTGGTCGGTCCTGGCCGAGGACTGGCGCCTGCAGCGAAGCGCGCGACGCGGTCGCGTCCACTAGATCGGTCGGCCCAAGTCACACGGTTGGGCCCGGGCATTCCAGGGATGCCCGGGCCTTTTTTTCTGCTCGCCCCGCCCGCCATGAGGCGCACGAAGGCCTTTCTCGAACGCACGACGACTCCCGGCCACCGCGCGCAGTACACTCCAATGCGTGCTGGTGTCCGAGTTCGACTTCGACCTGCCTCCGGAACTCATCGCCCAGGAGCCTCCGTCCGAGCGCGGGGCCTCGCGGCTGCTCAGGCTGGGACGACATGACGGCGCCATCTCGCATCACCGGTTCTCGGACCTTCCCGATCTGCTGACCCCCGGCGACCTGCTGGTCGTCAACGACACGCGGGTGTTTCCCGCGCGGCTCATCGGGCGGCGCCTGCCCGGCGGCGGCGCCGCCGAGTGCTTCCTGGTGAGGCCTGGCCCCGATCCCGACACGTGGGTGGCGCTCGTCCATCCCGGCCAGCGCCTCGGGCCCGGTTCGCAGATGGTGTTCGAGCGCGGCGGGCACCGGATCGACGCGGAGGTGATCAGCCGGCACTTCCATGGGCGGCGGGTCGTCAGGCTGCGGACACCGGACGGCACGGCCCTGCGGGACGCCATCCACGTCGTGGGGCACATGCCGCTGCCTCCGTACGTGAAGCGCCAGGACACGCCTGCGGACCGCGAGCGCTACCAGACGGTCTACGCGCGCGCCGAAGGATCGATCGCCGCGCCGACGGCGGGCCTGCACTTCACCAGCGCCATCTTCGACGCGCTGCGGCAGCGCGGCATCGAGCGTGTCGCCCTCACGCTCCATGTGGGTTACGGCACGTTCCAGCCGGTGCGTGTCGAGAACGTGGACGAGCACCGGATGGAGGCCGAGCACTTCGAGATCGAGCCCGAGGCCGCCGCCGCGCTCTCGCGCGCCCGGGCCGGGAACCGCCGCATCGTCGCCGTCGGAACAACGACGACGAGAACGCTCGAATCGCTGGCACTCTCCGACGATGGCAGCGTGCAGCCGCAGAGGGGCGAAACCGCGCTCTTCATCCGGCCGGGGCACGCGTTCCGCCTCGTCTCGGGGCTCATCACGAATTTCCACCTGCCGCGGTCGTCGCTGCTGATGCTGGTGTCGGCCTTTGCCGGTCGGGAGCACGTGCTGGCTGCCTACCGCGAGGCCGTGGCGGCGCGCTACCGCTTCTACAGCTACGGCGACGCGATGCTGATCCTCTAGGCGCGGCGACGCGTGTAGGCTATAGGCGCTCATGAAGCTCCCGTACGAAGAGTTCGGCCTCGCACAGGTCCGCACCTACCCGCTGCGGTCCCGGGCCAGCAAGGTGCACGCGTCACAGTTCGGGCGGCCGCACCGGAAGGGCGAGGGGATGCGGTCGTTCCTCGACAGCCTGCCGCGCCTGCTCGCCGGCGACGACTTCCGCGAGGTGGTGGCCGCCCTGCTCGCGGCGCGGCGTGGCGACCGGGCCATCCTCTGGGGCGTGGGCGCGCACGTGCTGAAGGCGGGCCTCTCGCCCATCCTCGTGGACCTGATGGCGCGTGGCTTCGTCTCGGCTCTCGCGACCAACGGCGCCGGCCTGATCCACGACTTCGAAATCGCGCTGGCGGGCTCGACCTCCGAGGACGTGGACAGCGCGCTCGGACCGGGCACGTTCGGGATGGCCGAGGAAACGGGCGCGGAGCTCAACCGGGCCATCACGGAGGGGGTCGGACAGGGCCTGGGCATTGGGCAGGCCGTGGGGCGATACCTGGTCGCGCGTCAGCCGGCGCACGTGGACCAGAGCCTGTTCGCGACCGCCGCGCGCCTCGAGATTCCCGTGACGGTCCACGTGGCCATTGGCACCGACATCATCCACATGCACCCCGACGCGTCGGGCGCGGCCATCGGCGAGGGCAGCCTCCGCGATTTCCGTTACTTCGCCTCTTCGGTTGCCCGCCTCGCGGGCGGCGTGTACCTGAACTGCGGCTCCGCGGTCGTGCTGCCGGAGGTGTTCCTCAAGGCCGTGGCCCTGGCGCGGAATGCCGGGCATGCCCTGGACGGGCTGACGACGGTGAACCTGGATTTCCTGCGGCACTACCGGCCGCAGACCAACGTCGTGATGCGGCCAACGGCTGGCGTGGGACGCGGCTACTCGCTTACTGGCCATCACGAGATCCTCATCCCGCTGCTGGCCGCCGCGCTCGTGGAAGCGACTGCGTGACGCCGGTCCCGGCGGTAGGTGGAAGCGTCGAGCTGTACCCGTGTACAATCAATGGTTCGTGCCGGAGTAGCTCAGCCGGTTAGAGCGAGCGTCTCATAAGCGCTAGGTCGGCGGTTCGAGTCCGCCCTCCGGCACCAATCGTCTCCCCTGAGCGGGTGCACCAGCGCGCCGCTCCCGTATCCTGAACGACATGAGCCTGGTCGCCCGCGTGCAGGCGTTTGCCAGCCAGCACGGCCTGTGGACGCCCGAGACACGGGTGGTCGCGGCGGTATCCGGCGGGTCCGACTCGGTGGCGCTCCTCTTCATCCTCGACGCGCTGGCCCGCCAGCGCATCCTCACGCTGGCGGGCGTGGCGCACCTCCATCACCACATTCGCGGCGCCGAGGCCGACGCCGATGCCGCGTTGGTGGAGGGCCTGGCCGCCCGGCTCGGGCTGCCGCTCGATCTCGGCCACGTCGATGTCCCCGCGCGTGCCCGCGCCAGCCGCTGCTCGGTCGAGCTGGCAGGCCGGCATGCACGTCTCGACTTCTTCCGGCACTCTCTCGGGTGCCTTCGCGGTGATGTCGTGGCCCTGGCCCACACGCGCGGCGACCAGGCGGAAACCGTGCTGATCCGACTTGTGCGCGGTTCCGGTCCCCGGGGGCTTGGCGGCATGGCACCCCGGGTCGATCAGCGCGTGCGGCCCCTGCTCGACGTCGGCCGGAACGAACTCCGTGCCTGGCTGCGCGACCGCGAGGAAGCCTGGCGCGAAGACGTGACCAACGACGACGTGAGCGTCGCGCGCAACCGCATCCGTCACGACGTGCTGCCGCGCCTGGCGTCGCTCAACGCCCGGGTCGAGCTGGCCCTGGCGCGTGCGGCTCGCATCCACGCCGCCGATGCGCAGCTTCTCGACCAGCTGGCCGCCGTCGAGGCGGACCGACTGGTGGTGCGGGACGGGCCACGCGTCAGGCTCGACCTGGCGGACCTGGCCGGCCTGCCGGAGGCCCTCGGGCGCCGCGTGGTGCTGAGGGCCCTTGAAACACTCGACTCGTCCCGGGCGTATGGATTTGAAGAGAGCGACGCCGTGCTCGACACGGCGTCGGGGGCCGCTGCGAGGGACCTCGGGCCCGTTCGCGTGGAACGAATCGGCGGGTCTGTTGTCTTAATCAGTAAGGGCGTTCGGGCTCCCCGTCAGCCTTCCGGGCCACCGGTGGCTCTCCCTCTCGACGTACCTGGCACGGCCCACCACCCCCAGGGCCACTGGGTGGTCGAGGCAGCCGGCCCAATGCCACGTGAGCAGGCCGGCCATCCCTCGGCGAGTCGCGCGGTCCTCGACGCCGAGGCCGTCGGCCGCCGGCTGACCGTTCGAGGCTGGCGCCCGGGCGACCGGGTCGAGCCCCTGGGGCTCGGCGGGCGCAAGAAAGTGCAAGACCTGTTCGTGGATCGAAAGGTGCCGCGCGACGAGCGCGGGCTGGTGCCGATCGTGACGGACTGGGCGGGGCGTATCGCGTGGGTCGCGGGCCACGTGGTGGGGGAGGCCTTCCGCGTGACCCCCGGTTCGGCGGCCGTGGTAGTCTTGACCCTGAGGCGGTAGACTCGCCCGGAGGCAGCGTTGAACTCGACTTTGAAGAGCCTCGTGTTCTGGATGGTCCTGGTGGTCGTCGGGGTCCTCGTGTGGAATTTCTCGTCGAATTTCCAGCGGAAGGAGACCCCGGTCAGCTTCAGCGAGTTCATTTCGTGGGTGGACGCCGGGCAGGTGGACGCCGTCACGATCACGGGCAGCGAGATCACGGGCACGACGAAGGGCAAGGAGTTCTTCCGGACCTTTGCCCCCCTGCAGTACGAGGGCCTGGCCAACCGCCTCATCGAGAAGCGCGTCATCGTCAACGCCAAGGAGCCGACCGCGTCTCCCTGGGCGGCGCTGCTGCTCTCGTGGGCGCCCATCCTGCTGGTCATCGGCTTCTGGATCTTCTTCATGCGGCAGGTTCAGAGCGGCGGCAACAAGGCGCTGTCGTTCGGCAAGAGCAAGGCGAAACTCTCGTCGTCCGCGCAGAAGAAGGTCACGTTCCGCGACGTCGCCGGCGCGGATGAGGCCAAGGAAGAGCTGCAGGAGATCATCGAGTTCCTGAAGGAGCCTCAGAAGTTCCAGAAGCTGGGCGGGCGCATTCCCAAGGGCGTGCTCCTGATGGGGCCGCCGGGGACGGGCAAGACATTGCTGGCACGGGCCGTGGCCGGGGAGGCCAACGTGCCGTTTTTCTCGATCAGCGGCTCGGACTTCGTCGAGATGTTCGTCGGTGTCGGGGCCTCGCGCGTCCGCGACCTCTTCGAGCAGGGCAAGAAGAACGCCCCGTGCATCATCTTCATCGACGAGATCGACGCGGTGGGCCGTCATCGTGGCGCCGGCCTGGGCGGCGGTCACGACGAGCGGGAGCAGACGCTCAACCAGCTGCTCGTCGAGATGGACGGCTTCGAGTCGAACGAGGGCGTCATCCTGATGGCGGCGACCAACCGCCCCGACGTGTTGGACCCGGCGCTGCTGCGGCCGGGCCGCTTCGACCGCCGGGTCATCGTCAACCGGCCCGACGTGAAGGGCCGCGAGGGCATCCTCGCGGTGCACACGCGCAGGATCCCGATGGCCGACGATGTGGACATCCGCGTGCTGGCGCGGGGCACGGCGGGCTTCACCGGTGCGGATCTGGCGAACCTCGTGAACGAGGCGGCGCTGCAGGCGGCGCGCGCCAACAAGAAACTCGTGTCGATGTACGACTTCGAGTTCGCGAAGGACAAGGTGCTGATGGGCGCCGAGCGGCGCTCGATGATCGTCACCGACGAGGAGAAGAAGGTCACGGCCGTGCACGAGGCCGGCCACGCGCTGCTGGGCGTGCTGCTGCCGCACGCCGACCCCATTCACAAGGTCACCATCATCCCGCGCGGCATGGCGCTGGGGCTCACGCAGCAGCTGCCCATCGACGAGAAGCACAACTACTCGCGCGACTACCTGATGGACCAGATCGCCATCCTGCTGGGCGGCCGCATCGCCGAGGAGCTGACGACCGGCGACATCACGACCGGCGCCGGCAACGATCTCGAGCGTGCGACCGACATGGCGCGGCGCATGGTGTGCGAGTGGGGCATGAGCGACGCCATGGGTCCGCTCACCTTCGGCAAGAAGGAAGAGCAGATCTTCCTGGGCCGCGAGATCGCGCAGCACCAGGACTACAGCGAGGACACGGCGCTCAAGATCGACGCCGAGGTGAAGCGCATCATCAGCCACAACTACGATCGCGCGACGGCGATTCTCGGCGAGCACAGGCAGCGCCTCGTGGCCATCGCCGATGCGCTGCTCGCGCGCGAGGTGCTGGACGCCGACCAGGTGCGGCGGCTGGCGTACGGGCAGCCCATCGACGAGCCGGCGGCGCCCGAGGCGCCTCCCGCCGCAGACGACGGAGCGCGCGATCGGGCGCGCGACAAGGAGCGGACCACGCTGGTCGCGCCCCTCCCCAAGCCGCTCACGCAGGAATAGGCGGTCGGCCCCGGGGACCGAGCCCCGGCGCGCGCCCACCATGCCTCCCTCGGCCCGCCGACGCTTCTCCATCCCGCTGCCGGGCCGTTCGCCGCTCGAACTCGGCGATCGCGCCCTGGTGATGGGCGTCCTCAACCTCACGCCCGATTCGTTCTCGGCCGACGGCCTGCTCGCCGATCCTGCCCGGGCGCTCGACGCCCTGCGAGCCATGGAAGGGTCCGGCGCCGACATCATCGACATCGGCGCGGAATCCACGCGCCCCGGGGCGGCGCCCGTGAGCGCCGCGGAGGAGATCGCGCGCCTTCGCCCGGTGCTGCGCGCCATCGGCGGCCGCGCGCGGGTGCCGCTCTCCATCGACACGAGCAAGGCCGACGTCGCCAACTTCGCGCTGGACGAGGGCGTGGCCATCGTCAACGACGTCAGCGGGCTCGACTACGACGCGGCGATGGGGCCCCTCGTAGCGGCCCGGGGTGTGCCCATCGTGCTCATGCACATGCGCGGCCGGCCAGGGGACATGTACGCGGAAGCCACGTACGACGACGTGGTCGTGGAGGTCATGCGGCACCTGCAACGGCGCGTCGAGCGCGCCGTGGGTGTTGGCATCGCGTGGGATCGCGTGCTGCTCGACCCGGGGATTGGCTTCGCCAAGCGTCCCGAGCACAGCTTCCGCGTCCTGGCGGCCACGTCGCGGCTCCAGGCGTTGGGCCGGCCGCTGCTGGTCGGTCCCTCCCGGAAGTCGTTCATGACGGCGGCCACCGGTCCGATGCCGGCCGCCGACCGTGACTGGCCCACGGCGGCCGCCGCCACGGCGGCCGTGCTGGGCGGTGCGCACATCGTCCGCGTGCATCGCGTCGCCGAGATGGTCCAGGTGGTCCGCGTTGCCGAGGCCATCCGCGCCGCTTCGGTGTAGGGCCGGGCGCCCGGGCGCGCTGCCGCCTTCCGCCCGCCGGAGGGTGGTCCTGCGATAGGATCAGCTACCGAGCCCCCGCCTTCCCGATGACCTGGCTTTCCGAGCTGCTCCAGCGACCTGCCGTCACCTGGTGGGACCTTCTCGACATCGCGATCGTCTCGGTCGTCGTGTACGAGCTGTTGAAGCTGATTCGCGGCACGCGGGCGGTGCAGATGGCCATCGGGATCGCGGTGGTGGTCGGCATGTTCTACATCTCGCTCGGGCTGCAGCTCGAGACGCTGAACTGGCTCATCCGCAATATCGTCGGCTACGTGGTGTTCGCCGCGATCGTGCTGCTGCAGGCCGACATCCGGCGCGCCCTGATGCACCTGGGCCGCGCCCCGATCTTCCGCCGCTTCGAGCGCCAGGTCAGCGATGACGACACCATCGAGGAGCTGGTCGTCGCGGCCAGTGCCCTGTCGGCGAAGCGGACGGGAGCCATCATCGTGATCGAGCGGCGCGTCGGGCTCCGCAACTTCATCGAGAGCGGCATCCCGCTCGATGCGAAGCTCACCTACGACCTGCTGGTCAGCATCTTCCAGCCCACCTCGCCCCTGCACGACGGTGCGGTCATCGTGCAGGGCGACCGCGTTGCCGCAGCCGCCTGCTTCCTGCCGCTGTCGGTGAATCCGCGTCTCAGCCGCGACCTGGGCTCGCGGCATCGCGCGGCCCTCGGCGTCACCGAAGAGAACGACGCGGTGGCCATCGTGGTCTCGGAGGAGACCGGCGGCGTTTCGCTCATCCTCGACGGCGCCCTCGAACGCAACCTGGACGCCGAGCGCCTGCGCGCCCGGCTGAAATCGCTGGTCACGCTGCGGCGAACGCTGAGCATGGCGCGGACGGCCGACGCGTTGAGCTGATGCCGTCGATCTCCATCCGCAACTTCGGGCTGAAGGCGCTGTCGATCTTCATCGCCGCGCTGCTGTGGCTGGTCGTGGCCGGCGACAGCGTGGTGGAGCGCGTGCTGCGCGTTCCCGTGGAGCTGCAGAACCTGCCGTCCGAGCTGGAGATCGTCAGCAATCCTCCCGACATGGTGGAGGTGCGGCTGCGCGGGTCGTCGGGGACGCTGAGCCGGATGGCGTCCGGGGACGTGGCCACGGTGATCGACCTTCGGGCGGCGCGCCCCGGCCGGCGCCTCTTTCACCTGACGCCTGGCCAGGTGAAGGCGCCCTACGGCCTCGAGACGGTCCAGGTCTCTCCAGCCACGCTGGCGCTGGAGTTCGAGACCTCGGGTGTCAGGGTGGTCCGTGTGTCGCCGACGGTCGACGGCCGGCCGGCCGCCGGCTTCGAATTGGCTGGCGTGAGGTCGGAGCCGGAGACCGTCGAAGTCGCCGGGCCAGCCAGCGCGCTGAAGCAGCTGCGCGAGGCCATCACCGAGCCGATCTCGGTGGCCGACCGGCGCGAGACGGTGCAGGAGGTGGTGACGGTGGGCGTGATCGACCCTTCGGTGCGGGTCCGGTCGCCGCAGACCGTCACCGTGACGGTGACGATTGCGCCGGTGAAGCCATGAGACTGTTCGGTACCGACGGCATACGCGGCAGGGCCGGGACGCCGCCGCTGGATCGCGACACGGTGTCGCGGGTGGGCGCGGCCCTGGTGCGGGCGCGTGAGAGCCGACCCGGGCCGATGCGCGTGCTCGTGGGGCGAGACACGCGCGAGTCCGGCACGTGGATCGAAGAGGAGTTGGCCCGCGGCTTGACGGGCGAAGGCACGGAGGTCGTCAGCGCGGGCATCCTGCCGACGCCGGCGGTCGCCTACCTCACGCCGCAGGGCGGATTCGACGCCGGCATCGTGATCTCGGCGTCGCACAACCCGTTCGAGGACAACGGGATCAAGGTGTTCTCGCGCTCGGGGGAGAAGCTGGCCGAGGCGGTCGAGGCGCGAATCGAGTCGGTCGTGGACGACCACTCGTGGCAGGTGAAGGACGGGGGCACGCCGGTCATCGCGCGCCAGGATCTGTCGGCGGCGTACCTGGACCATGCGCGACGCATCCTGGGGGACGCCGGGCCCCTGCAGGGGTCGCGGCTCGTCCTCGACTGCGCCAACGGCGCGACGGCGCCCCTGGCGCCGGCGTTCCTGCGCTCGCTGGGTTTCGAAGTGGATGCCATCGGGGTAGCGCCCGACGGCCGAAACATCAATCTGCACTGCGGGTCCACGCACCTGGCGGCGGCCCGTGAGCGGGTCGTGGGCACCGGCGCTCGGCTCGGCATCGCCTTCGACGGCGATGGCGACCGCGCCTTGTTCGTGGACCATCGAGGTCAGGTCGTGGACGGCGACGCCGTGCTGCTGATCGCGGGCGAGCAGTTGAAGCGCGAGGGCCGGCTTCCGGGCGACGCGCTGGTCGCCACCGTCATGAGCAACATCGGCCTCGAGATCGCGCTCCGGGAGCGCCGCATCGCGATGGCCCGGTGCCCGGTGGGCGACAAGCACGTCATGGAGGAGATGCGGCGGCGCGGGCTCGTCCTCGGCGGCGAGCAGTCGGGCCACATCATCTTCGCCGACCACCTGATGACCGGCGACGGTATCGGCACGGCGCTGCAGGTCCTGCGCATCATGGCCGCGACAGGACGGGAGCTCGCCGATCTGGCATCGGCGCTGGTCACCTACCCGCAGGTCCTGGTCAACGTGCGCGTCCGCGAGCGCGTCGACTTCACCGCTGTGCCCGCCATCGCCGACGCCATCCGCCGCGTGGAAACGAGCGTGGACGGCCAGGGGCGCCTGCTCATCCGGTATTCGGGCACCGAGCCGCTGCTGCGCATCATGATCGAGGGCCGCCACGACGACGAGATCAGGGCCTGGGCCGAGGAGATTGCCGCCGTGGTCCGCGCGCACCTGGCGTAGTCGGGGGCCCGGCACCCCGCACCCCGCACCCATGCACCCTAGCCTTTCCGTCAACGTGAACAAGGTCGCCACGCTCCGCAACTCGCGTGGGGGCCGGCTGCCCTCCGTCATCGACGCCGTGCGGGTGTGCCTCGACGCGGGTGCGCCGGGCATCACGGTGCACCCGCGAGCCGACGAGCGCCACATCACCCGGCGCGACGTGCTGGAGATCGCCGACGAGCTCGCACCTCTGAAGGGGACCGTCGAGTTCAACATCGAAGGGGACCCTCGTCCCGATCTGGTCGCGATGGTCATGGCGGTCCGGCCGGACCAGTGCACGCTGGTTCCCGTGGTGCCCGGGGAGATCACCAGCCAGGCCGGCTGGTCGGCCTCCACCCCGCCGGAGGTTCTCGGCGACGTGATCGCGCGGATGAAAGGCGAGGGCATTCGCGTCAGCGTCTTCGTCGACCCGGAGCCCGAGCCCATCCGCTGGGCGCGGCGGCTCGGCGCCGACCGCGTGGAGCTCTACACCGAGCCGTTTGCCCGGGCCTTCGAGCGCGGGCCAGACACGGCCGCATCGTCGTTCGACCACTACGCGGCGGCGGCACGCATCGCGCACGAGGAGGGCCTCGGCGTGAACGCCGGCCACGATCTCGATCTGCGGAACCTGACGATGTTCCACGCGCTGCCCCATCTGGACGAGGTGTCGATTGGCCACGCGCTCATCAGCCATGCCGTGTTCGTCGGCCTCCGACGGGCCGTGACCGACTATCTGGCGGCGCTCCGGGGAGCCCACGTGTGATGAGGAGAGGCCGCGGCGTGCCAGTGTGGCTCTGGGCGCTGGTTCTCGTGGCGTGGGCCATTCCGCCCGGTGCGGAAGCGGCCGGCCGGCCGGTGGCGTTGGCGTCCCTCGACGGCACGAGCCTTGCGGGCCAGTTGTACGAGGCAGCGTCGCGGCCCGCGCCGGCGGTGGTCCTGGTCCACATGCTGTCGCGTTCGAAGGCCGACTGGGACTCGCTGGCCCAGGACCTCGAGCGGAGGGGCATCACGGCACTGGCCATCGACCTGCGCGGGCACGGCGCCTCGGGCGGCTCCGCCACCGCACTCGGGGCCATGGTGCAGGACGTGCGGGCCGCGGTCCAGTGGCTGGCGGCTCGACCGACCGTGCGGCCCGATGCGGTGGGTGTGGCGGGCGCCTCGCTGGGCGCGAACCTGGCGCTGGTGGCCGCGGTCGAGCAGCCGCTGGTGCGCGTCGTGGCCGCGGTGTCGCCCAGCCTCGACTACCGGGGCGTGCGCGCCAGCGCGGACGTCATGCGGAAGCTGGGGGACCGGGGCATCTGGCTGGCGTGCAGCACCGAGGACCCGTACGCGCTGCGCACCCTGAAGGAGCTGACCGAGAGTTCGACCGTCCCGCGCGACCAGCAGCTCAGCACCGTGCCGGCGCACGGCACTCACCTGCTGGCCGCGGATCCCGTCCTGGCGCGGGCTCTGGTGGACTGGCTCCACCGGACGTTGTTATCCTGACGAGTGGCGATGCGAGCTGATTCGATCGTGTTTGCGGTGGCCGGCGTCCTCTTCGGCGTGATCGTCGGGTGGGTGCTGGGCAGCCAGCAGGCCCGGACCACGGTGCCCGCAGCGCCCGTGGCCCAGGCGACGGCCCAGGGTGCAGCCCAGCAGCCCGGCAGCCAGGCGATCCCGCTGGACCAGGAGCGCGTGCGGGCCCTCGAGTCCGTGGCCCAGCAGAATCCCAGGGACGCGCAGCCGCGCATGCAGCTCGGCAACATGTACTTCGACGCCGAGCAGTACCCGCAGGCCATCTCCTGGTACGAGCAGGCGTTCGCGCTCGATGCAAAGGATCCCAACCTGTCCACCGATCTCGGCGTGGCGTACTACTACACGAACCAGCCCGATCGCGCGATCAAGCAGTTCGAGCACTCGCTCTCGGTGGATCCGAAGCACACGAAAACCCTTCTGAACATGGGCATCGTTCGCGCGTTCGGCAAGCAGGACCTGCAGGGGGCAGCCCAGGCGTGGGAGCAGGTGGTGGCGATCGCGCCGGACAGTCCCGAAGGGCAGGCCGCCCGGAAGGGCCTCGACGGCCTGAAGAACGCCCATCCCGCCGGCACCACCGGGGACAGGTAGCCGTGCTGCTGCGCACGCTGCTCCTCTTCCTGTTCTTCATGTTCCTGGCGCGCGCCGCCTGGCGCCTGCTGGAGGGGGTGGCGCGCGGGGCATCGGGGGACGCGCGCCCCGGTTCCTCCGGCGGGCGGCGGGCCCCGTCCCAACCAGCCGCGGTGAAGATGGCGCAGTGTCCCGTCTGCGGTACCTACGTGGTGCCCGAGAAGGCCATCAGTGGCGTCGGCCGCGGCCAGGCCCTGTACTTCTGCTCCGAGGAGTGCCGCGCGAAGTACGCGGCGTGAGATGGCGGCGCGAACCGAAGAGCAGACCCGGGCGGACATCGTGGAGTGCGGGCGCCGACTCTGGCACCGCGGCTACGTCGCATCGAACGACGGGAATATCAGCGTCCGCCTGGACGATGCGCGGATCATCACCACGCCCACCGCCGTGTCGAAGGGGTTCATGACCCCGGACATGATGGTCATCACCGACCTCGACGGGAAGAAGCTCGCCGGGGAGCGCAGCGCCTCGTCGGAGCTCAAGATGCACCTCGAGGTGTACCGCAACCGCCCGGACGTGCGGGCGGTGGTGCACGCGCACCCTCCCACCGCGACCGGCTTCGCCGTCGCAGGCATCCCGCTCGATCGGGCCGTGCTGGCCGAGGTCATCACCACGCTCGGGAGCATCCCCATCGCCGAGTACGCCACCCCTTCCACGGAGGAGCTGCCGGCCGCCGTCCGCAAGTACATCAAGGCGCACGACGGGCTCCTGCTGGCCAATCACGGCGCGCTGGCGGTGGCGGGCGACGTCTACGCGGCGTACTACCGCATGGAGACCATCGAGCACTTTGCCACGATCAGCCTGGTGGCGCGTACGCTCGGCCGCGAGCACCTCCTGTCGCGGGGCGAGGTGGATCGCCTGCAAGGCCTGCGCGGGATGTACGGCATCGCGTCGCCGGCGCCCATCTGCACCGACGAAACGATGGCACCCGGGGCAGGCGGGCAGCTGGACTGCCAGGTGGTCCAGGCGCCGGCCGCGGCCGGCGCGCGGCTGGTGCCCGACAGCCCCGGGCCGCCGGCAGTCCCGGCCACCGGCAGGGACGCCGAGATTCGGCTAACATACCGTGAACTCACCGCGCTGATCGAGGATGCGGTGAGGCAGTTGCGATAGGTCTTGAGGTCTTGAGGTCTTGAGGTCTTGAGGTCTTGGAGCCCGCCTGGCCCAAGTCCCCAGGACCCCGGGACCCCAAGTCCTCGCGGAGGAGCGAATGGGCGAAGCACTGGGCATGGTCGAAACCAAGGGGCTCGTCGCGATGATCGAAGCGGCCGACGCCATGGTGAAGGCCGCCAAGGTGACGTTGGTGGGTTGGGAGAAGATTGGCGCCGGCTACGTGACCGCGATCGTGCGCGGGGACGTGGCGGCCGTGAAGGCGGCCACGGATGCGGGCGCTGCCGCGGCGCGCCGCGTGGGTGAGCTCGTCTCGGTGCACGTCATCCCGCGCCCGCACGCCAACCTCGAAGACGTCCTGCCCATCGGCAAGGCCAGCGCGAAAGGCTAGGCCCATCGGGCCGGGGCCATGCTTCTCGCGCGCATCGTCGGCACGGTCGTGGCGACCCGGAAGGACCCGCGCCTGGTCAGCAGCAAGCTGCTCCTGGCGCGGCCCGTGGACCCGCGCGGCACGGTCGAAGGCAATTATCTCGTCGCGGTCGACACCGTAGACGCGGGCGTCGGCGAGACCGTGCTCATCGTCAGCGGCAGTTCCGCGCGCATGGCCGCGGGCATGAAGGACTGCCCGGTGGACGCTGCCGTGGTCGGCATCATCGATCACGTGGACGTCTCGGAGTAGCGGCATGCAACTCGCCCGCGTCATCGGCGACATCGTCGCCACCCGCAAGGATTCCGCATTCGACGGCGTGACGCTGCTGCTCGTGCAGCCGCTCGGCGCCGATGGGGGGGCCGTGGGCCGTCCCCTCGTCGCGGTGGACGCGGTTGGCGCCGGCGTCGGCGAGCACGTGTTCTTCGTGCGCGGCAAGGAAGCCAGCTTCCCCTTTCATCCCGTCGAGGTGCCGGCTGATGCGGGCATCGTCGGCATCGTGGATCACTGGACCACGGGCGAGCGCGACGCGGTCACCAGGCCGTCACGACGCGCCGGGGCCACGGCTGAACGGAGCGCCGGAACCTCAGCCCCGGCGAGACGCCGATGATTCTGGCGCGCGTGGTGGGCCAGGTCGTCTCCACGATGAAGCGCCCTCAGTTCGCGGGCGCGAAGCTGCTGCTCGTGCAGCCGGAGACGCCATCCGGCGAGGCGCGGGGTGCCACGCTGATGGCGATCGACTCGGTCGGCGCCGGCGTCAGCGAGCGCGTCATCGTGGTGCTCGAGGGGCGCGCCGCCGGCGAGGCGCTGGGGCGGAAGCTCTCGCCCGTGGATGCCGCCATCGTGGGCATCGTGGACCGCGTCGACGTGGAGGCGGGACCGTGAACCGGCTCGCCTGCGCCTCATCATGACGGACGACGAACTCCGGCAGCTCGTGCGAAGCGCTGTCGCAAGGCACCTGGGGCCCCGACCGGCGTCGCCCTCGGCTCCGGCGGCCGCGCCTCCCACGGGTACCGCGCCGATCAGCCTCGCCCGGTACACCATTCCCCGTGCCGCGGGGGATGTGACGTGCGTGATCGAGCCGGCGGTTCGCTGCAATCACTGTGGCTACTGCCAGTGCCACGGGCACTAGGGCAGGTGCGGGCGGGTACGGATGAGGGGGGATGGGTGGGACCGGGCGTTCTCGTCACGCGCAAGCTGCCCTCCTCCGTGATCGCACGGCTCGAGGCTTCGTGCCTGGTGGATCTCTGGACCGCGCGCGAGGCCATGCCGCGCGAGGAGCTGCTCTCGCGCGTGGCGGGCAAGGGCGCGCTGGTGTGCCTGCTCACCGACACGGTGGATGCCGCGGTGCTCGATGCGGCGGGGCCGTCGCTCAAGGTCGTGGCGAACGTCGCCGTCGGCTACAACAATATCGACGTCGCGGCGTGTCGCGCCCGAGGCGTCGTGGCGACCAACACACCCGACGTGCTGACCAACGCCTGCGCGGACTTCACGTGGGGGCTCATTCTGGCCGTCACCCGGCGCCTGGGTGAAGGCGAGCGGGTGGTGCGCGCGGGGAAGTGGCAGGGCTGGGGCCTGGACTACATGCTGGGCATGGAGCTCCGCGGCAAGCAGCTTGGCGTCGTGGGCATGGGGCGCATCGGGCAGGCCGTGGCCGGGAAGGCGCCCGCGTTCGGCATGCGCGTCGCGTACACGGCGCGAAGGCCAGTCGACATGCCGGGCGCGGAGCACATGCCACTCGACCGCCTGCTGGCGAGCTCCGACGTCGTCTCCCTGCACTGCCCGATGACCGACGAGACCCGCCACCTGATCGATCAGAAGGCACTCCTTCGGATGAAGCGGACGGCGTATCTCATCAACACCGCGCGAGGGCCGGTGGTGGACGAGGCGGCGCTGGCCTGGGCGCTGAAGGAGGGACGTATCGCCGGGGCAGCGCTGGACGTCTACGAGCGCGAACCGATCGTCCACCCCGACCTGCTGCCGCTCGAGAACGTCCTGCTCATTCCGCACCTGGCGAGCGCCACGACCGAGACGAGGACCGCCATGGCCGACCTCGCCGTCTCCAACGCGCTTGCCGTGCTGGCGGGAAGGCCCCCGCTGACGCCCGTGTAGAAGGGGACGGAGAGGTCTTGAAGTCTTGAGGTCTTGAAGTCTTGAAGTCTTGAGGTGCTCGAGGACTGTCCCACGGATGAAACGCCCGAAACCCGCCGTCGTCGAGCACGTGATGCGCACGCTGGCCCGCGAGATCGACGGGATGGAGCTGCCGGCCATCGAGAAGATCTCGGAGAGCCAGCAGGAGGATCCATTCCAGGTCCTCATCGCCACGCTGCTCTCGGCACGCACGCAGGACGCGACGACCCACGCGGCGTCCACCAGACTCTTCCGCCGCGCCCGGACGCCGAACAGCATGGCGCGGCTCCCGGAAAGGGAGATCGAAGAGCTGATCTACCCCGTCAGTTTCTACCGGAACAAGGCGCGCCACGTGAAGGCCACCGCCGAGGCGCTGGCCTCCCGGTTCGGGGGGCGGGTGCCGGGGACGCTCGAGGAGCTCGTCACGCTGCCGGGCGTGGGCCGCAAGACCGCCACGCTGGTGCTCATCCTGGCGTTCCAGAGCCGGCGGCACATCTGCGTCGACACGCACGTGCACCGCATCTCGAATCGGATGGGCTGGGTGCGGACGAAGACACCCGAGCAGACGGAGCAGGCGCTGTACCGGAACACAGACGCGCGCTGGTGGCCTTACATCAACCTCTATCTCGTCACCTGGGGGCAGAACGTGTGCCGCCCGGTGTATCCTCGATGCGGGGAGTGCGCCATCGCCGACACCTGCCCGCGCCTCGATGCGCGCGCGCAGGCGGCCATGGACGCCTCGCAGACCAGGCGCCGGCCCATGCCGGCGCGGCCGACCCGGAACCGACGCACATGATGACCAGAGCATTCGGAACGACCCTGTTCGCCGTCTTCTGCGGCGCGCTCGTGCTGATGAGTGCATCACACGCGAGGGCGCAGGCAGCGCCCGCGGCCACGTCCCCGGGAGCGGGCCCGGTGATCGTCGTGGAGACCGTGAAGGGCTCGTTCGAGTTCGAGACCTACCCGAACGAGGCGCCGAAGACCGTCGCCAGGATTGTCGAGCTGGTGAACAAGCGCTTCTACAACGGCCAGCGCGTGCACCGTGTCGTGCCCAACTTCGTGATGCAGCTCGGCGACCCCGCCACGCGCGACATGACCAGGCAGGCCGACTGGGGCCGCGGCGGCAGCGGCACGCCCATCGGGGTCGCGGAGATCACCAAGACCCGCACGCACGTCCGGGGCGCCGTCGCCATGGCGCACGCCGGCGATGCCAGCAAGGCCGACAGCCAGTGGTACGTGACCCTCAGCCCACAGCCGAGGCTCGACGGTCAGTACACGGTGTTCGGGAACGTCATCTCCGGCATGGACGTCGTGAGCAAGCTCGCGGTCACCGATCGCATCGTCAGAGTAACCGTGCGGGGGGCAAAGTAGCGACCTTGCCCTCGAGCATCGCGTAGCGCGCCACCAGTTCGCCAGGCATCCGGGCGGTCACAGGTTCGCCGATCAAGTGGCGCACCATCGTCGCGTCGGCCACGGCCTGCGCGGCGAAGTGGTTGTTCATGTAGAGATAGAGCTTTCGCACCTGGCCTCGCGCCGCGCGGAGCTTCTCGACGATGGGCGCGAGCTCCTTCTCGCCGTACAGGTAGTTGTAGCGATCCTCGGCCTGCTCGTGCGCCCACCACCGGGCGGCGTTCCGGCCGTGCATCCGCACGTACATGAGGCGTGGGGAGTTCGGCGCCAGGTCCTGCCGGATGGACGACCCGAACTTCGGCTCGTCGATCTGGACCCAGGCGGCGTCCACGGCGGCCAGCAGTTGCCCGGTCTCCTGGCTGGCATCGCTCCACGAGCGATGGCGCAGCTCCACCGCGAGCGGGTAGGCGCCGAACGTGCGGAGCAGCCAGGCCAGGTACTCGCGCGCCTCGGGGGTGTCGTGGAACCGGGTCGGGAACTGTGCCAGCAGGGCGCCCAGCCGGCCGGCAGCGGCCAGCGGCTCGATTCCGGCCTTGAAGGCGTCGACGTCGGCCTGAGCCAGCGGTGAGGCATCCGTGGCCGTGGCCGGGTGGGTGAACTTCTGGAACAGCTTCACCGAGAACTCGAAGTCCGGCGGTGTGCGGCGGACCCATGCCAGGCTGACGGCGGGGCGAGGCTGCCCATAGAACGTGCTGTTCACCTCTACCGTGTTGAAGCGGTCCGCATAGAAGGCGAGCTCGTCGAAGCCGCGCTGCCGGTCCTCGGGCCTGGGATAGAAGATGCCGTCCCAGGTTCCTCGTCCCTCGGGGTAGTGCCAGCCGGAGGTGCCGATGCGCAGGTCCATGGTGCGTTCTACAATTATGGATTCAGGCTCCGCCGGTGCTGACCATCAACGAGATCTTCCATTCGATCCAGGGCGAGTCCACCCGCGCGGGAGAGCCCTGCGTGTTCGTCCGGCTGACGGCCTGCGACCTGCGCTGCCGCTGGTGCGACACCCCGTACGCGTTTCACGAAGGCCGCAGGATGCCGGTGGACGAGGTCGTACGCGCCGTGGAGGCATACGGATGCTCCCTCGTGGAGATCACGGGTGGCGAGCCGCTCCTCCAGGCCGAGGTCGTGCCGCTGATGCAGCGCCTGCTCGCTTCGGGGAAGACCGTGATGATCGAGACCGGTGGCCACCGCAGCATCGCTGGCGTGCCGGAAGGCGTGATCCGCGTGATGGACGTGAAGTGTCCCGGATCGGGCGAGGCCGGGAGGAACGACTGGTCCAACCTGACCCACCTGTCGCCGCGCGACGAGGTCAAGTTCGTCATCGCGGATCGCGAGGACTACGAGTTCGCACGCGGGGTCGTCACACGCGAGCGGCTGGCGCATCGCTGCGGTGCGGTGCTCTTCTCGCCCGTCCACGGGGAGCTCCATCCCCGGCAGCTGGCGGAATGGGTCCTCGGCGACCGCCTGCCCGTCCGCGTGCAGCTGCAGCTCCACAAGTACATCTGGGATCCTCAGACGCGGGGCGTCTAGGAAAGTGAGAAGTGAGAAGTGAGAAGTGAGAGGCGAAGGCCCCACCTCTGACTTTGCGTACAATGTGACGCCATGACCCCTGCGGTCGTCCTCCTGAGCGGGGGCCTCGATTCCTACACGGCCGCCGCCGTCGCCCGCCGGGATGGATTCGAGCTCTTCGCGCTCAGCTTCCGGTACGGGCAGCGGCACCGGCTCGAAATCGAATCCGCGCGCCGCGTGGCCCTGCACCTGGGCGTGTCGCGCCATCTCGTGCTGGACCTCGATTTGTCGGCCATCGGCGGATCGTCACTGACGTCGCCCGCGATCCCCGTGCCTCAGGACCGCACGATGGAGGGCACCGACATCCCGTCCACCTACGTGCCCGCCCGCAACACCATCTTCCTGTCCGTAGCGCTCGGGTGGGCCGAGGTGCTGGGCGCTGCGGACATCTTCATCGGCGTGAACGCGCTGGACTATTCGGGATACCCGGACTGCCGTCCGGAGTTCATCCACGCGTTCGAGCAGCTGGCTCGCGTGGCCACGCGCGCCGGCGTCGAGGGACGCCCGTTGACGGTTCACGCGCCGCTCATGCGAATGACGAAGGCCGGGATCATCGGGCTCGGCATGGCCCTCGGTCTCGACTATGGCCTGACGCTCAGCTGCTACGACCCCGCGCCCGACGGCACGCCGTGCGGGCGCTGCGACAGCTGCCGGCTGCGGGCCGAGGGCTTTGCCGCGGTGGGGGTGCCAGACCCGGCTGCACGGCCGCTCCCGCGCTGAACATGGCCTTCTCGCTGCGCCAGCAGGTCCTCGCCCTCAGCGCCGCGTTGACGCTCGTCGTCATCGCCGCGCTGCTCTACGCGTCGCGGCTCACCTACCAGGAGCAGGTGCGACAGCTCCAGGACGAAGCGGTGGCCATGACCACCACGGTCGTCGCGTATCTCGAGCGACACCTCCAGACGGCCGACGTGGTCGGCCAGACGGCGGCCCGTCATCCGGCCCTGCAGCGGCTCGCCATGGATCACGCCGGGGACGTGCTGCGACCGCTCATCGGGCCGGATCGCAGCTTCCTGAATGCCGTTGTCGCCGACGTCGAGGCTCGATCGCTGGCCTGGATGGCACCGCCCGCCGCCGACGTGGAAGGTCAGTTGTCGCGCGAATGGCTTGCCGGCGTGGCCGCGAACGGGCGCCCCGCTGCGAGCCCAGTACTCGGGTCAGCCGACAGCGCGGCGCACGTCCTGGTCCTCGCCCAACCCATCAGAGACAGGGAGGGAACGGCGGTGGGCGTGCTGGGGCTGGCGGTGCACCTCGAGCTGCTCGAGCGGGTGCTGACTAGGATTCCGCTGCCGGCGGGTTCGGTAATCACGGTCACCGACGAGCGCAACGTGGTGGTGGCGCGCAGCCTCGAGTCCAGCCGCTACGTGGGCCGCCCGGTCGAAGGCACTCCCGCCACACTCCGTCCCCTGCGGGAAGTACCACGCGCGGATCTTCGCACTGGCGTGGACGGCGTCGAGCGCGCCTCTGGCAATGCCATCGTCGAACGTGGGCCATGGCTCGTGAGCGTGGGCATTCCCACGGCGGTGGCCGCCGCCCGCACCGCGCCCATCTACCGACGCGACTTCGCCATCGTGCTGGGTGCGATGGGCGTCATCCTCGGCCTGGCGCTCTTCCTGGTGCACCGGTGGCTGGCGGCGTTGCACGAGGTGGGGCGTGCCGCGGAGCGGGTGTCGGAGGGCGACCTCTCCCCGCTCGAGCCCGGGCACTTCGGCTCCACCGAGATCGACCAGCTCCACACCGGCATCGTGGGGATGATCAACAGCCTCCGGGAGGCGCAGGAGGCCGTGACGGCACAGATGTCGGAGGAGCGGCGCGTGCGCGAGGAGAAGGAGCTGTTACAGCGGCAGCTCATCCGCCAGGAACGGCTGGCCGCCATCGGCGTGCTCGTCTCAGGCGTCGCCCACGAGTTGAACAACCCGCTGCAGGCCATCATGGGCTTCGCCGAACTCCTGCAGCTGCACGAGGACGTGCCCGAGGCCGTGCGGCAGGACCTGTCGCTCATCCGCCGCGAGAGTGCGCGGGCCAGCGGCATCATCCGGAACCTCCAGCGATTCGGGCGGCAGACCTCCGAGCCCTCGCCGGTGAGGCTGACCGACGTCGTGGCCTCGGTCCTCGAACTGCGCCAGCGGAAGATCGAGTCACAGGGCATCCGACTCGACATCGAGGATCAGTCCGAGGCGCGCGTGTCGGCGGTGTTCACCGAGCTGCAGCAGGTGGTGCTGAACTTCCTGATCAACGCCGAGCAGGCGGTGGAGGCGCTCGACACGCCGAGGCGTCGTGTGAAGATCCGCACGAGCGACGGACGCAATTCGGCCCGGCTCGAAGTGGAGGACCACGGCGACGGCGTGCCGCCGGCCGACGAGGCCAAGCTGTTCCAGCCGTTCTTCACCACGAAGCCTGTCGGCGAGGGCACGGGGCTGGGACTGTCGGTCAGCTACGGCATCATCACGTCGCACGGTGGCGAAATCGGCTACCGCCGCTCCCACACCGGCGGCGCCGTCTTCTACTTCGAGCTCCCGACGCGATGAAGACCGAGCGCCTGTACTACACCGATGCCTATCGCACCACGTTCGAGGCTGCCGTGGTCGCCTGTGCGGCCCGTCCCGGAGCGACTGAGGGTGCCCCGGCCTCGCACGCGGTGGAGCTGGTCTCGTCCGCGTTCTACCCGACATCAGGCGGGCAGCCCTTCGACACGGGCACGCTGGGCGCTGCGCGCGTGCAGGATGTCATCGACGAAGACGACGGGCGGGTGGTGCACGTCACCGACCGGCCCCTTGCGCCAGGGGCCGTCGTGACCGGAACCATCGACTGGGCGCGGCGCTTCGACCACATGCAGCAGCACACGGGGCAGCACCTGCTGTCGGCGGCATTCGACCGGCTGTTGTCGAACCGGACCGAGAGCTTCCACCTGGGCGCCGAGTCGTGTTCGATCGACCTGGCCCGCGAGGTCTCGGCCGCCGACGTCGCACGGGCCGTGGACGAGGCCAACCGCATCGTGTGGGAGGATCGCCCGGTGAGCGTGCGGTTCGTGTCGGAGCAGGAGGTCGCAGCCCTTCCGCTCAGGAAGGAGACGGCCCGCGGCGGCACGCTGCGCCTGGTCGAGGTGGCCGACTTCGACCTCTCGGCGTGCGGCGGCACACACGTCGCCCGCACCGGCGGCGTCGGCATCATCGTGGCGAGCGGGTGGGAGAGATTCAGGGGAGGCACGCGCCTGCAGTTCCTCTGTGGCGGACGGGTGCGGCGGCGGTTCGACCTGTGGCGTGACGCGCTGGCCGCGACGATGAAGCACCTGTCCGTGGCGGCGGAAGAACTGGCCGGCGGCGTGGAGCGGCTGCAGGGCGAGAACAAGGCCCTGCAACGCGCACTGCGGTCCCGGCAGGAGACGCTGGCGGGTTACGAGGCCAGGGCGCTTGTGGACCGCGGCACGCGCGTGGGATCGCGCCTGGTGGTCGTGGACGCCCTGCCGGATCTGGACGCGTCGGGGCTGAAGGCCATGGCCGCGGCGGCCGCCAGCGAGCCCGGCGCCGCCGTCGCGCTGTTCAGCGACACATCACCCGCGCTGGTGGTCGTCGCGCGCCATGTCGACGCGGGCGTGGATGCGGGCGCCGTGCTGAAGGCGCTGGTCGGGCAGTTCGGCGGGAAGGGCGGCGGCAAGCCGGACCTGGCGCAGGGAGGCGGCCTTCAGGGCGACGCGGCCGCCCTGATCACCGCCGCGCGTGAGCTTCTGTCGCGATGAGAGAGAAGGACCTTCGTGACGCCCTTCGTGTCGTCGTGGTTTCCCGTCCCTATCTGGGCGCCATGCGGAGTGCGCCGTCGATGCGGATGACCTCGCCGTTCAGCATCTCGTTCTCGATGACGTGGCGCGCGAGCGCCGCGTATTCGGCGGGGCGGCCCAGCCGGGACGGGAACGGCACCTGCTGGCCCAGCGATACGCGGGCCGCCTCCGGAAGCGCCGCCAGCAGCGGCGTGTCGAAGATGCCGGGCGCGATGGTGACGCAGCGGATGCCGAGCGCGGCGAACTCGCGCGCCACCGGCAGCGTGAGCCCGACGATGCCGCCCTTGGACGCCGCATAGGCCGGCTGGCCAATCTGGCCGTCGAAGGCGGCGATCGAGGCCGTGTTGATGATCACGCCGCGCTCGCCGGTTTCGAGCGGCGTGTTCTGCGCCATCACCGCCGCCGCCAGGCGGATCACGTTGAACGTGCCTACCAGGTTCACGCGGACCGTCTTCTCGAAGAGATCCAGCGGGTGCGGGCCGTTCCTGCCCAGGACCTTGGCGGCGGGGCCGATGCCCGCGGCGTTGACCACGCCGTAGAGGTTGCCGAAGGCCGAGACGGCCAGATCAACGGCTGCCTGGACCTGCTCCTCGCTGGTGACGTCCGCCCGTGCGAACCGTGCCTGGACGCCGAGCGCCTGCTCGGCGGCCCGGCCCGTCTCGGCGTTGACGTCCAGCAGCACGGTGTTGCCGCCCGATGCCAGGATGGCTTCCGCCGCCGCGCGCCCCAGTCCCGAGGCACCGCCGGTCACGATGAACGTGTGTCCTGAGATGTGCATGATGGGTGAGGACTACAATTGTATGCCCATGCATTCCCACGACAAGCACTACTACGACGGCGCCTGGCAGGTCTCCATGGGTGCCGACGCCATCGAGGTTCTCTCGTCTGCCACCGAGGAAGTGGTCGGCCGTGTGCCCCGCGGCGGCGTCGAGGACGTGGACCGTGCGGTGAAGGCCGCGCGCCGCGCGTTCGAGTCGTGGAGCCGCATTCCGGTGGAGGAGCGCGCGCAGTGGCTCGAGAAGCTGGCAGCCGCCCTGAAGCCGCGCGTGCCGCAGATCGCGGAGGTCATCTCCCACGAGGTGGGCACGGCCGCCGGGTATTCGAAGAAGGTGCAGGCCGAGTTCCCCGTGACGATGGTCGGGATGAACGCGCGCTTCATCCGGAACGCAAGGCTCGAGGAAGACCTGGGCAACTCCCTCGTCGTCAAGGAGCCGGTCGGCATCGTCGGGGGCATCACGCCGTGGAACTATCCCCTGCACCAGGTGGTCTGCAAGGTCGGGCCGGCACTGGCGGCCGGCTGCACGGTGGTGCTCAAGCCCGCGGAGGCCGCGCCGCTGAGCGCGTTCATGCTGGCGGAGGCCGCGCACGAGATCGGCCTGCCCGCCGGGGTCCTCAACATCGTCTCGGGAGATGGGCCCGTCGTGGGCGAGGCCATCGTGACCCACCCCGGCGTCGACATGGTCAGCTTCACGGGCTCCCTCCGGGCCGGGCGCCGCGTGGCCGCGCTCGCGGGTGACGGAATCAAGAAGGTGTGTCTCGAGCTCGGCGGCAAGTCCGCCTTCATCGTGCTGGACGACGCGCCGTTCGACAAGGCCGTCCCGGCGGGCGTGAACAACTGCATGCAGAACTCGGGGCAGACGTGCTCGGCGTGGACGCGCATGCTCGTGCCGCGCGGGCGGCACGACGAGGCCGTGGAACTCGCGAAGGCGCAGCTCGAGAAGCTCACACTGGGCGATCCCTTCGACCCGAACACCAGGCTCGGCCCGCTGTCGTCCGCGAAACAGCGCGAGACGGTCCTCGGCTACGTCGAGAAGGGGCGTGCGGAGGGCGCGACGCTCGTGGTCGGCGGGGGCCGGCCTGCCTCCCTGCCGACCGGGTATTACGTGGAGCCGACGATCTTCTCGAACGTGTCTCCGTCGATGACGATCGCGCAGGAGGAGATCTTCGGGCCGGTGCTGTCGATCATCCCCTACGACACCGAGGCGGAGGCGATTCGCATCGCCAACGACTCGATCTACGGCCTGGCCGGCGGCGTGTGGGCCGGGACGAAGGAGCACGCGATGGCCGTGGCGCGGCAGTTCCGGACGGGGCAGGTCGACATCAACGGCGGCCGCTACAACCCGCTGGCGCCGTTCGGCGGCTACAAGAAGTCCGGTGTCGGGCGCGAGATTGGACCACTGGCCCTGGACGAGTTCTTCCAGCTCAAGGCCATCCAGCAGTAGGAGCCGGCCGACCCTTGGCGAAGAACCTGCCCGGGCTCATGGCGGCGGCCGCCGTGATGGTTGCGGGGTTCTGGCTGGCCGACCGCATCGGCGCCGCCATCCTCGCCGCACAGGGGCTCAGCGGCAGCAGCCCGGTGTCGGGCGTGCCGGTCGCGATTGTCCTCGGCCTGCTGCTGCGCAACGCGCTGCCGCTGCCCGCGTCGCTCGCGCCGGGCCTGAAGCTCGCGACGACCACGGTGCTCAGGCTGGGCATCGTGCTCGTCGGCATCCGGCTCAGCCTCTTCGACGTCTTGAGGCTGGGGCTCGCGGGGCTGCCGGTCGTGATGGCCGCCATCGCCACTGGTCTCGTCTTCGTCACATGGTTCAACCGCAAGCTGGGGCTTCCGCCGCGGCTGGGCACCCTCATCGCTGCCGGCACGAGCATCTGCGGCGTGACGGCCATCGTGTCGACGGCGCCCGCCATCGAGGCCGACGAGCGCGAGGTCGCCTACGCGGTGGCCAACGTCGTGGCGTTCGGGCTGTTCGGGATGCTCGTCTACCCGTACCTCGCGCACGCGGTGCTCACGGGCTCGGAGACGGTTGGCCTGTTCCTCGGCACGGCCGTGCACGACACCTCGCAGGTGGTCGGCGCCGCGCTCACCTACAAGCAGATCTACGCGGACGACGTGGTGCTGCGGACGGCCACCGTGACGAAGCTGACGCGGAACATCTTCCTGGCGGCGGTGATCCCCGTCCTCACGTGGATGCACGTGCGGTCCACGCACGGGCACCGGCATGCGATGACGATGTCGTGGACGCAGTTCGTGCCGGGGTTCGTCCTCGGGTTCCTGGCCATGGCCGTGGTGCGATCGATCGGGGATGCCACGCTCGGCTCGTCGGGCGCCGCCTTCGGAGTCATGGGCGCGTCCGGCTGGCGCTGGCTCACCAGCCGGGTGGGCGACCTCTGGGCGTCGCAGATCTTCCTTGGCACGGCCATGGCGGCCGTGGGCCTCAACACGAGCTTCACGGTGTTCCAGGGCGTCGGCCTCAGACCCTTTGCTGTCGGCCTGGCCGGGGCGCTGGTGGTTGGGGCGGTCGGGATGGGGATGGCCGTGGCGCTGGGCCGCTTCGTGACCCTCTGAGGGCTCGATGGCCCGTGGGCCGCACCTTCGGGGCGGCGGGCCCGCGCCTCTCGGGTCGGAGACCTATCGCCGGGTGAACGCCGCGATCCGCCCGAGCGCCTTGTCCATCATGTCGTCGATCTCCCTTGACGGAACGGTGTAGTTGTTCGCCAGGAACGAGAACACCAGCGGCTCGTCGTCCGCCGTGAGCACGTAGCCCGACAGCGAACGGATGTTGAACATCGATCCCGTCTTCGCCCACACACGATGCTCGGCGGGCGTGCCCTTCATCCGCGTCTCGAGCGAGCCGGCCGCGCCCGCCACGGGCAGTGCGTTTCGGTAGGGGCCCAGCAGCGCCGGCTCGTTCCAGATCCGGGTGAGGAGCGTCCCGAGCGCCTCGGCGCTGACCATGTCGTACCGCGAGAGGCCGGACCCGTCGAAGGCCGCGTACAGCTCGGGCGCGACGCCCAGGGTGGTGAGCGTCTCGCGCAGCGTCGTCAGCCCCTCGGCCTCGCTCGCCGGCGCTCCCGGCGGCGAGAGCGACCAGAGGAGCGTCTCGGCGTAGCCATTGCGGCTCCACTTCTGCAGCACGTCCACGATCTCGAAGAGCGGCGCCGACTGATCCGTCACCCAGGTTTCGGCCTTCGACATGTCCAGGGGCTTCACCATCGCGTCCACGTCCATCGCGGCGCCGCTCACGAAGACGCCCTTGCGTGCCAGCGCCTCGCGGAACGCGTTCACGAACAGCAGGGTGGGGTTCTCGACCGCCGCATACACGATGCGCGGCTTCGCGCCCACGGCAATCTGGCCGCGCACGGTGAGGATGGTGAACCCCGGTACGCGCTCGACGACGATGCGCGTAGGCTCGTTCTCGGCGACCGTGGTGACGCCGTGGTCGATGAGCATCCCGCTGCCGGGCGGCGACGTGCTGATGATGGCGCGCGCGCCCGGCTCGAGGCCGGGGCCGATCATCAGCTCCACCTCGTTCTCGTGGTACTGCAGCGCGCCGACGGGTGAGCCGTAGCCGAGCGCGAGGTCCTCCCACGACCAGCCCGAGCCCCACCCCGGCTCGGCGAACGCGTTGTCGTCGCCGATGAGGTTGCCGCCGACGACCTTCACGCCGCGCGCGGCAATCTGGCCCGCCCAGTCGTCGAGCGCGGCCCAGCGATCCGGGTGGCGCGGGTTGATCGTGGGGTCGCCGCCGCCGACGACGATGAGGTCGCCCTCGAGCGTGCCGTTGTCGAGGAGGGTCCCGCTGGCGAGGACCTTCGTGGTGTAGCGATGGTCCCAGCCCAGCTTGACGGCCGCCGCGGCCGCGGTCAGGAGCTTCTGGTTCGAGGCCGGCACCATCATGCGGCGCTCGTTGAGCGAGTAGATCGTGTCGCCGGTGGTGAGGGAGCGCACCAGCACGGCCAGCTGCGCGTGGCCGAGAGCCGGCGCCTGGAAGAGCCCCGTCAGGTCCGCCTGGAGCTGCTCGGTGGGGGAGCGCGCGGGCGCGGGCGGCGATTGGGGGGGCGGCGAGGGCGTGCGCGCGGCGCAGGCGCCGGCCAGGAGAGAGCTCGCCAGTGCCAGCGCGCCCGCGCGCGAGCAGAACGTCACGGCTTGGCCGTGGCCTCGGTGGTGGCCGCCGGCGGGGCCACGGCAGCGTCGAGCGCCTGGAAGGCGGCGTCCACGACGGCCTGATCGACCTCGCCCGTGACCGGCTCGCCCTCCCGGTTGCCGTAGTGCTTCTGCCCCGCCCGGCCCACGCGGACCCGCTCGAACTTGCCGCCGTCGTAGCTGACGGCCGCGTTCAGGACCGGCGCGCCGAGTCCGGTGCTCGTGGTCGGGGGCACGAACGTCGTCACGCGCAGGTCCGTCAGCTTGTTGAGGAAGTCGTCCACCTTCACGCGGTCCGCGTCCGCGGCCTGCCCGCCCTCCGGCGTCACGCGCCACTTCTCGGTGTCGCCGTCCTTGACCTTCTCGAAGGTCCAGGTCTGTGCGGGGCCACCGGTGGCGCGGGTGATTCGCACGCGATCCATCGAGAAGGGCCGCGCGTCGAACAGTTCCTTCTTGCGGTAGTCGTCGAAGGGCTTCGTCAGGTCCTCGGCGAGGGTCGTGTCGAGCGTGAACACCATCGACCGTGCCACGTCGCGCGCGTAGGGCTGCGCGCCCTCTGACCTGCCGATTTCCAGCACCGCCTGGCTGCTGCCGGCGCCGGCCGCAATGCGCATCGTCGGCCGGTCGAGGCCGAACTTCGCCAGGTCCGCGGCGCTGTCCTCGACGATCGAGGCCATGCCCGCGGTGGAGAGGCGAGTCAGCAGGCCCTCCACCGTCGAGTAGTCGGCGCGTCCCTTCGCGGGTTGCTCGATGGTCCAGTCGCTGCCGGAGCGCGCGAGGCGCATGACCTCCGATCCGCGCGCCAGCTCCAGGCTGTCCACCGTGTCGCGCTCGAACTTCACGACGCGCTTGTCGCGCAGGTCGAAGGGCTTCTTGTCGAAGGTGGTTTCGATGTACGAGGAGACGAGGAACACCTTCTTCTCGCCCGCCTTCATCGCGTAGAGGTCGCCCTGCATCGGCGTCTTGTCGCCGAGGTGCACTTCGCCGCTCACGTTGCCGTCGGCCTTGAACGCCACCGTGATGCGCGGCTCGGCCAGGCCGTACGGCGCCAGATCCGACGCGTTCTCGTCGATGACGCGGCTGGTCTCCATCGAGGCGATGTTGGTCACCAGGCTCGACGCCTCGGTGGCGTCCGCCTCGGTGGCCATGGGCTCGGTCAGCTGCCAACCCGTGTCCTTCTTCACGAGGACCGTCGTGGCCCCGCCTGCCGTGACACGCACCTCCTGGATGTTCCCGGACTCGACGGCGAACACCTTCTCGTTCGGCTCGAGCCCGGGCGCGGGCTTGTCGGACTCGACGAAGTAGATATAGGCGCCCAGCCCCGCCAGGACGAGGACGAGCGCCAGCGTGGACCACAGGCCGCGCATGGCTACCGCCTCCCGTACCAGTTGTAGACGCCGGCCGCGAAGACGAGGCCGGGGATGAGGAGCACCGACAGCCAGAAGATGCGGCTCTGCTGGTCTGCGGTGAGCGTGAGCCGCCGATCCTCGGGCTCGCGCGGGCGGATGGCGATGAGGTTCTCCTGCTGCGCCAGCCAGTTCACCGTGTTCATGAAGAAGTCGCGGTTGCCCTGCACGCCCAGCACGCCGTTGGAGATGAAGTCCGAGTCGCCGATGACGGCCAGTCGCGACTCCGGCTTGGGCGCCTCCTGCCCCTCGGGCGTCTCCGGCTTCGGCTCGGGCTGCGCGGGCGGTTCGGCCGCCGGTGCCGAGACGGCCGCCGCCAGCGAGATGGGCCCGGGCTTGTCACCCTTGTCCGCGTTCAGCTCCACGCGGCCGTCGCCCTTCGCGAGCGCCGCGATGTCGGCCTCGGCCCAGCTCTGCGCGCTGGTCTGCACGAGGGACTGCGGAAAACGGCCTTCCACGCCGCCGTCCACGGGCGCCACCGACCGCGCGAGCGGGTAGGCGGTCATCAGCTGGAAGTTCGTGGTGATCGGATGCGCCGGGTAGCTGGTCGCCACCGGCACCGACGCATCGGTGCCGAGCAGCTGCCCGATGCCGCTGGCGTCGACCACGATGTTCGAGCCGATGTCGAAGCCCCACTCACGGAGGAAGGCGTCCAGCAGCGGCGTGCCGGGCCGCGACGGGTCGTCCACCGGGTCGAGCAGGGCCAGCACCTTGCCGCCGCGCGCGACGTACTGCTTCAGCGCGTCGACCTCCGGCTGCAGGAAGTCGGTCTGCGGGCCGGCGATGACGACGACGGTGGCGTCGGCCGGCACCTCCTTCGCCTGCACGAGCACGAGCTTGTCCACGCCGTAGTTGTCGGCGGACAGCGCGCTCGAGATCGCGCTGTAGCCGCTGCGCTGGTCGCTGTTGGCGGTGTCCTTCTCGCCGTGGCCCTGCGTGAAGTACACCTTCTTCTCCGCGCCGGTCACCACCTTGATGAGCGCGTTGGCGAGGGCCTGCTCGTCGCTGCTGGTGGCGCGCTCGGTGCGGTCCTTGTACTCGACGACGATCGTCCCGAGCGACTGGATCTGCGCCGCCCTGGCGCGCAGCGGGTTCTTCTCCGGGTCGACGTACTCCGCCGAGACCTGCGAGGACTGGTAGGTGTAGGCGTCCAGCCGGTCCCGGTAGCCATCCAGCGCCAGCTCGCGGTCGAACACCGTGAACTTCACTGGCGCGTCCAGGTTCTGGAGGATCTTGATGGTCTGCTCCGAGAGGCTGTAGACCTGGTTGGCCGTCAGGTCCCACCGCTTGTTCTGGCGCGAGGCCAGGTAGTTGACGGCGACGAGGATGCCGGCGAACACCAGCACGCCCACGAGGGAGAGGGTCCCGTACCGCGCGCTCCTCCCCTGGTAGAACGTGGCGATGTCGCGCCACTGGCCGGCCAGGTACACCAGCACGAGGGCCAGGCCGCCCCACGCGGCGTACTGCTGGTACTGCGCCCACTCGGGCCGCAGGAACCGGATGGCGACCGAGGCGAAGACCAGCAGCGTGCCGACCCACCCGATGACGCCGAACACCGTCGGCGCGCCCGTGCCCTTCTTCTGGGTTTCGGTGCTCATGCGCTCAGCCCCTCCACCGTTCGCTGTCCACCGACTTCATCGTCAGGAACAGGCCCATGGCGATGAAGCTCAGGTAGTAGACGACGTGCTTGGTGTCGATGATGCCCTTGGCGAAGTCGTCGAAGTGCTCGGTGATGGACAGGTAGTTGAGCACCGTCTGCAGGGTCGGGCCGACGAAGGTCGATACCCAGTTGACGACCCACAGCAGCAGGAACACCGAGAAGGTGATCATGCCGGCCACGATCTGGTTCCTGGTGAGGCTCGAGATGAAGAGCCCCAGCGACAGGAAGCTGCCGCCCATCAGCAGCAGCCCGAGGTAGCCCGTGGCGATGGGCTTCCACTCGGGGTTGCCGAAGGCGAACAGGATGGCCATGTGCACGAGGGTCACCCCCAGCATCACGGCATAGAGCGCCAGGGCCCCGAGGAACTTGCCGAGGATGATCTGCCAGTCGGTGAGCGGCGACGTGAGGAGCAGCTCGATGGTGCCCGAGCGCTTCTCCTCCGCGTAGGTCCGCATCGTGATGAGCGGAAACACCAGCAGCATGATGACGGTGGCGTTCATCAGGAGCGGCGCCACCAGCATCTGGTTCAGGTTCATCGAGCCCCCGGGGCCGCCCATCGCCATCTGCATGCTCTGGCGCTCGAAGAACGCGACCAGCGTGTAGAAGAACCAGCCGAAGAGCAGCGCGTAGAAGCCCACGAGCACGTAGCCGATGGGCGAGGCGAAGTAGCCGCGCAGCTCCTTGCCGGCAATGGCGAGGATGTTACGCATGGGCCACCTCCTCGCTCGTGCCCTCCGCGGGCGGCGCCGGCGCCTCGGCCGACTCGTCGGTGATGACGCTGAGGAAGATGTCCTCGAGGCTCATGCGCATGGGCCTCAGCTCCAGCAGGCCCCAGCCGCGTGCGACGATGGCCGAGGCCAGATCCCGGCGCACGTCGGCGCCCTTCTCGGTATCCACCTCGAAGCTCGCCAGCTCGGCCTTCGGTTCGGACGGGGTCACGCGGGTGACGCCGCGGACGTTCTGCAGCGCCCCCTGCACCTCCGCGGCGGGGCCGTCGGCCTGCACGAAGATGGTGGCGGCGCCCTGCAGCCGCGACGTGAGGTTCTCGGGCGAGTCCACCGCCACGACGCGGCCCTTGTTGATGATGACCACGCGCTGGCAGGTCTGCGAGACCTCGGGGAGGATGTGCGTGCTGAGGATGATGGTGTGCGTGCCCGCGAGCTCGCGAATGAGCTGCCGGGTCTCGATGATCTGCCTCGGATCCAGACCCGCGGTGGGCTCGTCGAGGACCAGCACGTCCGGGTTGTGGATGATGGCCTGCGCGAGCCCGACCCGCTGCCGGTAGCCCTTCGAGAGCTTGCCGCAATGGCGGTCCGCCATGTCGGCCACCCACGTCCGCTTCATCACTTCGCCCACGCGGTCCTTGATGTGCGAGCGGATGCCCTTGATCTTCGCGACGAAGGTCAGGTACTCGCGGACCGTCATGTCGGGATAGAGCGGCGGGGTCTCCGGCAGGTAGCCGGTCCGGCGCTTGGCCTCGATCGGCTGCTCGAAGACGTCGTAGCCGGCGACAAGGGCCTTGCCGCTGGTGGCCGGCATATAGCCGGTAATTATGCGCATTGTCGTGGTCTTCCCGGCACCATTGGGACCCAGGAAGCCGAGGATCTGTCCCGATTCGACACGAAAACTCACATCGTCCACGGCCGTGAACGGCCCGTAGCGCTTGGACAGGTGGTCCACCTCGATCACGGTATCGCTCCGATAATTGGAAAACGGTGTAAGCTCTAGACCCGGCGTCACATAGTGATGCCAGCCCCCCATCCTAGTCGAACCGCCGCGGGGCGGCAAGCTCGCCCGGGAGCCGACGCACGTTGAAGCGCCTGATCACGTCCGGACTGCTCGTCCTCCTGGGTGCCCTTGCGGGCGGTGCATGGTGGTGGGCCAGGCAGTCCCTGCCTGCCCTGGACGGCGAACTGGGGGTCGCCGGCCTGATCGACCCTGTCGAGGTGGTCTTCGACGGCCACGGCGTGCCCCACGTCTACGCCCGTGATCCGGCGGACGCCTGGTTCGCCGCGGGTGTCATGCACGCGCGTGACCGCCTGTGGCAGATGGAGCTGTACCGGCGCGTGACCAGCGGACGGCTGTCCGAGGTGATGGGCGAGGTCACCCTGCCCGTCGACAAGCGGTTCCTCACGCTGGGCCTGCGGGCCAGTGCCGACGCCGAGTGGTCGCGCCTCGGGTCCGGGGCGCGCGCCGCGCTCGAGCGCTATGCGGCCGGCGTGAACGCGGTGGCGAGCCGGCTGACGTCCAGGCAGCGGCCTCTCGAGATGCAGCTGCTGGGCATCACACCCGCGGCGTGGACGCCCGTGGACGCGCTGGCCGTGGCGCGCCTGCTCGCCTGGCGGCTGGCGGAGAACCACCAGGGCGAGCTCGTGCGTGCCGCCGTCGCAGCCAAGCTGGGGGAGGGCGCCGCGCGTGAGCTGGGAGGACGCTACCCGTCGGACGGGCCGACCGTGCTGCAGGAACGGGACCGGTCGGTTTTGCCTGCGCCGGGCGGGGGCGAACGCCGTGACGGCGTCTCGGCCCCGGCGGCCGCGGTCACGCGGCCACCGGCTGCGGCCGGCGCGCCTTCCGCGCGAGGACTGCAGGCCGCGCGGATGGAACAGGCGTGGCCCGCGGGACTCGAGTGGCTGCGGCCCATGGCCCGGCGCGGCAACAGCAACAACTGGGTGGTGTCCGGCCAGCGAACCGCCAGCGGCCGTCCCATCCTGGCCAACGATCCGCACCTGCTCGTGGAGTTTCCGGCCACGTGGTACGAGATGCACCTCGTCGCGGCGGGCCTGGACGTGACGGGCGTCACGCTGCCCGGTGTGCCGTTCGTGGTCATCGGCCACAACGCGCGCATCGCGTGGGGCTTCACCAACTCCGGCGCGGACGTCCAGGACCTGTACCTCGAGCGCATCGATCTCGCGCGCAGGCGCTACCTGGCGGCTGGCGGCTGGCAGCCGGCACGGGTGACGCGCGTGGAGATTCCCGTGCGCGGGCGCGGGCAGGCCGAGCCCTACGACATCTGGGAGACCGAGCACGGGCCCATCTACGCGGATCCGTCGCTCGACTGGGACGCGCCGCCGGCGTGGACGACGCCGGGGCAGGAGGCTTCGCCGCAGGGACAGGTGCAGGCCTATGCGCTGCGCTGGACGGGACCCGGCGCCGACGTCCTGGGCAGCTTCGAGGCGCTCAACCGCGCCACGGACTGGGCCAGCTTCCAGGCGGCCATCGACCGGTTCGACATGCCGTCCCAGAACGTGGTCTACGCGGACGTCGACGGGAACATCGGCTATGCGCTGAGCGGCCGTGTGCCCGTGCGGACGAGTGGCGACGGCACGATGCCGGTCGCGGGCAACTCGGGTGCCGGCTGGGCGGACGGCGTGGCCTCCCTGTCACTGCCGCGCGTGCTGAATCCCGGGGCCGGGTACGTGGCTTCGTCGAACAACGAGGTCGATCGGTCGCCTGGAACGATGATCACCCGGGACTGGGCCGCGCCGTATCGCGCGCTCCGCCTGCAGCAGGTGCTGGCGGAGGGCCGCGGGCTGGGCGTGGCGCAGATGGCGGCGCTGCAGAACGACCTCAGGAGCGCGTCCGCCTCGCGCGTGCTCGCCGGCGCTCCACAGGCGCTCGCGTCGGCGAAGGCGCAGGGAGCCGAGACCTCCGCCGTCGACGCGCTGACCGAGCTGGCCGCGTGGGATCAGGTGGTGGACGCACGGCCGGTCGTGACGCTGTACCAGGCGTTCGAGGATGCGCTCTGGCGGCGCACGTTCGTGGACGAAATGGACGAACCGCTGTTCCGCGTCTTCTACCAGTGGGCTGGCGGCGAGCGCCCGGCGGGCCTGCACGCCATCGTCGACGAGCGGCAGTCGCGGTGGTTCGACGACATCGCCACGGTGGAGAAGCGCGAGACCCGCGACGACATCTACGTGCTGGCGGCCCGCGACGCCGCCGAGCGCGTGAGCGCCGAGTTCGGCAACGGGTCGGGACGGGCGTGGGACCGCGTGCACGCCATCCGCTTCGAGCACGCGCTCGGCGACGGGTCGTGGGCCCTGTCGTGGATGCTCGGCAGGGGGCCGGTACCGATCGGGGGGGACGGCACCACCGTGATGCGCGTGAGCTGGAACCGCCTGCGGCCGTTCGAGGCCTGGGAATATCCCTCGTGGCGGCAGGTGCTCGACGTGGGCCGGTGGGACGAGTCCCGCGTGGTGCTGCCCGCCGGTCAGTCGGGCCACGTGCTCAGCCCGCACCATTTCGACCAGAACGAGCTCTGGCGCACGGGCCAGTACCGTGTCCACGCGTTCTCGCGGGATGCCGTGCTCCAGTCGCGCGCGCACCGCCTGGTGCTGGTGCCCTGACGAAGGGCCGCGCCTGCGGCGCGGTGGGGCCGTGGCTCTGCCGCGGGAGGGGTTCTCCGCACTCCGCTCCCCTGCACCTTGCACCCCTGCACCCCGCTCCGATAACATATGAACACCTGCTCATATGTTCAAGCCTGCCGACTCCTGTGACGTCATCCAGATCGATCTCGCCCGCGTCAGGCGGTTGAGGGCCGCGCTGGTCGGCGGCGACGCCGTCACGGGCCTGGCCGACACCTTCCGCGCCCTCGGGGATCCGACGCGCGTCCGCATCCTGGACGTGCTGTCGCATGGCGAGCTGTGCGTGTGCGACCTGGCCGCGGTGCTGTCGCTCTCGCAGTCGGCGGTCTCCCACCAGCTGCGGCTCCTCCGCAGCCTGCGGCTGGTCCGCGCCCGGCGTGACGGACGCATGGTCTTCTACGCGCTCGACGACCTGCACGTCGTGGACCTGCTGAGGCAGGGACTGAAGCACGTCGGGGAGGCGCCCGCCCGCGCCGCCGCGAGGCGGCCGACCTCGCGCACCCGGAGCGTGCGGTGAGCGCTCACGCGCACGGCGCGGCGGTCGGGTGTGACCACTGCGTCGCGGAGCCGCCGCGGCCCACGGCGGCGCGCGCGCGCGGCGTGCTCGCCACGCTGGCGGCCGTGCTCCTCGGCGTCGGGTGCCTCGCGGACCTGGCGTGGGGCACGCCGACGTGGTCGCAGCCGGTCTTCCTCGCGGCGGTGGCCGCGGGCATCGTCTTCCCGGCGCAGCGGGCCTGGACGGCCCTGGGCCGTGGCACGCTCGACATCAACGCGCTCATGGTCATCGCCGTGGCCGGCGCCATCGTGATTGGGGAGTGGGAAGAGGCCGCCATGGTGGTGTTCCTCTTCGCCGTGGCGCAGTGGCTCGAATCGCGGAGCGTCGAGCGCGCCCGCCGGGCGATCCGGTCGCTCCTCGACCTCACGCCTCCCCAGGCGCGCCTCGAGGAGCACGGCGCCGAGCGCCTGGTACCGGTCGATGTCGTCGCGCCGGGGCAGACCATCCGCGTGGCCCCCGGGGAGCGCGTCCCGCTGGACGGGACGGTGCTCGACGGGCGGTCGGACGTCGATCAGGCGCCCATCACGGGCGAGTCGGTGCCCGTCGAGAAGGCCGTCGGCGACGACGTGTTCGCCGGCACCATCAACGGCCATGGCGCCCTCACGGTCAGCGTGACGCGTCGCCGCGACGACACGACGCTGGCGCGCATCATCCACCTCGTGGAGCAGGCGCAATCGGAGCGCGCGCCGGTGCAGCAGTTCATCGACCGCTTCGCCGAGTGGTACACGCCCGCCGTCGTGGTGCTGGCTGCGCTCATCGGCGTCGTGCCGACGCTGGCGGGCGGCGACGCCGCCACCTGGATATATCGCGCGCTCGTCGTGCTGGTCGTGGCGTGCCCCTGCGCGCTGGTGATCTCGACGCCGGTGTCGATGGTGTCGGCGCTGGCCGGCGCGGCCCGGCACGGCGTGCTCATCAAGGGCGGCGCCGCGCTCGAGCGCCTCGCCGGCGTGTCCACGCTCGCCTTCGACAAGACCGGGACCCTCACCCGCGGCGAGGTTGCGGTCGGCGTGACGGAACCGCTGGACGGGATCGGCGAGGAGGAGCTGCTGCGCCTGGCGGCGGCCGTGGAGCAGCACTCGGAGCATCCCGTGGGCACGGCCATCGTGCGCGCCGCGCGGGATCGTGGTCTCGCGCTGGCTCGTGCGACGGCCGTCCGGGCGCTGCCCGGCCTCGGCGTCGAGGGGATCATCGACGGCGCCACCGTGCTGTGCGCGGCGCCGCGCATCCTCGACGAGCAGCAACGGCTAGACGCCGGCCTCGCGGCGCGGGCCGACCGCATTGTCGCCGCCGGCATGTCACCCGTCGTGGTGCTGCGCGACGGGCGGGCCCTGGGCCTCATCGGCGTGGCCGATCGCGAGCGCGACGCGGCGCGCGCCGTCGTCTCGGACCTGCACCGGCAGGGCATCTCGAGGGTGGCGATGCTGACCGGCGATCATGCCGCCACGGCGCGGGCCGTCGCGGCGCGCGTCGGGGTGGACGACGTGCGCGCCGAACTGCTGCCGGCCGACAAGGTCGCCGCCATCGGCAGCCTGCGTCGCGGCGGCCGCATCGCGATGGTCGGCGACGGCATCAACGATGCGCCGGCGCTGGCTGCCGCCGACGTGGGCATCGTCATGGGCGCCATCGGCAGCGACGCCGCCATCGAGACCGCCGACATCGCGCTGATGGCCGACGACCTCTCGAAGGTGCCCTACGCGATCCGGCTGAGCCGCGCGACGGTGCGGAACGTGCGTGCGAACGTGGCCATCGCGCTCGGGCTGAAGGCGGCCTTCGTGGTGGCGGCGGCGGCGGGCGTCGCCACGTTGTGGATGGCCGTGTTGGCCGACACCGGGGCGTCGGTCATCGTGCTCGCCAACGCACTGCGGCTCCGGCGGTTCGCATAGCGGGCCGTGGGCCGTGTCACGGGACCGCGCCGATCACGCCCGCACGAGCGGGACGAGGGGCACCGGTGTTCCCGGTCGTTCATCGCGCCCTTCGTGTCCCACGGGTTTGGTGACGCGCCGCTGCCGCGCCCGGCTCACTCGCCCGGTGGATCCGTCGGCCCGGGAGCCGCTTCGGCCTTTGCCTTGTCCTCGGCGAAGTGGGCGTCCACGAAGTCGTCGATGGCCGTCTGGTCCGTCGCGTCCACGCGCGTGAAGCACAGGCCCATGCCCGACTTGGCGTCGCTCCAGCACACGCGCGCATCCAGGTCGATGTCCTTCTTCGACCCCGGCAGGCGGAAGCGCAGCTTCACGTCCGTATCGCGCTCGAGCGGGCTCGTGGTGCGGATGGCCATCCCGCCGCGGTTGATGTTCAACGTGAGCGCCGCGGCGATGGTGCCGCCCGCGCGATAGGCGATGGGGATGCCCAGCACGAGGCGCGGCGAGCCGCGCCGATTGAAGTTGTCGGGGAACAGGTGCGGCGCGAGCGCGGGGAGGATGTGCTGTGCCGCGCTGTACTCGTTGATGTAGCCGCTGACGCCCAGCGACGCCAGCGCCCGCACCTCGTCGGCGCTCGAGACCGTCCCGCTGAACACCAGGATGGGGAGGCGCCCGCCATCGAGCTTCCGCACGGCCCGGATGAGCTCGACGCCGGACTGGTGGGGCAGCTTCAGGTCGACGAGGAGAAGGTCGATGTCCTCCAGGTCGGCGCGCACGCGTGCCAGCAGTTCCGCGGCGCTCCTGGCAAACGTCGCACGGTGTCCCGCGCCCTCGATCGCGGCCATGAAGCGCTCGCGGACGAAGGGCGTGTCGTCTGCGATCAGCACCGTCTTGCCCGGCCCGGCAGATGACGTCATACGCCCGTGAGTATATAATCCCTTCAGGTTCATCGGCCGCAAGGAGCCTTTTTCATGTCTGCCATCTGTCCCGAGTGCGATTCCGCCGTCGAGATCGACGAAATGGACGTCGACGTCGGCGACGAGCTCACCTGCTCGGAGTGCGGCTCTCTGCTCCGCGTGGCCAGCGACTCGCCCCTCGAGCTCGAAGTCGCCGACGACGACGACCTGGACGATGAGGACGAAGACGAGGACGACGTCGAGGACGAGGATGGGGAACTCGACGAAGACGACGACGAGGACGAGGACGAGGACGAGGAGTTCGACGACGAAGACTGACGTGGTCGGCCTGAAGGCCGCCCGCCTCGAGGCCCGGCTCGCCGAGCTCGGGTCGGTCATCGTCGCGTTCAGCGGCGGCGTCGACAGTGCCTACCTGGCCGTGACGGCGTCCCGACTCCTGGGCCCTCGCGCCCTCGCCATCACGGCCGTCAGTGCCAGCTACCCGGAGACACACCGGCAGCTGGCGCTGCGCGTGGCCCGCGAGTTCTCCCTGCACCACGAGTTCATCGAGACCGGGGAGATCGACCGCCCCGAGTACCGCGCCAACCCGTCCAACCGCTGCTACTTCTGCAAGGACGAGCTGTACGTGCACCTCGCCGCGACCGCCCGCGCGCGCGGCATCGCGCACGTGGTCGACGGCAACAACGCCGACGACCGCGGCGACTACCGGCCCGGCCGGCAGGCCGCTCGCGAGCACGGCGTGCTGAGCCCGCTGGACGAAGCGGACCTCACCAAGGACGACATCCGCCAGCTGGCGCGCCGCGCCGGCATGAGCACGTGGGACGAGCCCGCCTCGGCGTGCCTGTCCTCCCGCATTCCGTACGGCAGCGCGGTCACCCGCGAGAAGCTGCGGCAGATCGAGCGGGCCGAAGAGGCAGTCCGGGCGCTGGGATTCCGCATCTTCCGCGTGCGCCACCACGATGTCACGGCCCGCCTGGAGATCTCGCGCGGTGAAATGGCGCGCGCGCTCGAGCCCGGCGTCAACGAGCGCCTCGTCGCTGCCCTGAAGGCTGTGGGGTACCAGTTCGTGAGCCTCGACCTGCAGGGCTACCGGCTGGGCAGCCACAACGAGGCGCTCAGCCTTCGGCCCGTGCCGTGAGCCCGCGTCGCGCGCTCGTCGTGCTTGCCCTGGCGGTCGGGCTCGCCCATCTGCCTTTCATCGCCTCGAGCCTCGAGGACATCGACTCGGTGAACTTCGCGCTCGGGCTGCGCGATTTCGACGTGGCCGATCACCGCCCGCACCCGCCGGGCTATCCCGTGTACATCGGACTCGGAAAGGCCGTCGTCGCGGCGACGGCACCGCTAGGCGGGCGTGACGGCCGATCTGCCGTCGAGGCACGCGCGCTGTCGATCCTCTCCCTGGCCGCCGCCATCGCGTCCACGTTCCTGCTGTTCCGCGTGTTTGCCGCGCCCCGTGCCGTGCGCACCGGGGTGCGTCCGTGGCACACGCTCGACGTGCCCGCGCTGGCCGCCACGGCGTTGACGCTGACGTGTCCGATGGTGTGGGCATTGGCCATCCGGCCCCTGAGTGACTTGCCGGGCCTCGCGCTGGCGCTGGCCGCGCAGGCGTGCTTCCTCACGGCGTGGTGGTGGCAGACGACGCCGGAAGGCGGCGATTCGCGGATGTCGCCCGACACGCTCGCCGCCTCCGGCCGCATGATTGTCATGGGATCGCTCGTGGCCGGCCTGGCCGTGGGGCTGCGCACGCAGACCCTCTGGTACACCATGCCGCTCCTCGGCGTCGTGCTGGTGGATCGCATCGGCCGCGGCGTGGCCGGCGCCATCATCGGCGCGACGATGACGTTTGCCATCGGGGCGCTGGCCTGGGCCGTGCCGCTGCTGGTGGCGAGCGGCGGGCTGGGACCGTACCTGGCCGCGCTCGGCTCGCAGGCTGGCGAGGACTTCGCCAGCGGCGAGATGCTCTACACGAACCCGGCGCCGCGCCTCGTCGCGATGGCGCTGGTTCACACGTTCGTGGATCCCTGGGATTCGGTGCCGCTGGCGTCCGTGGTGCTGGCGTTGGCCGCGGCCGGTGTCCTCGGCCTCGTCGTCCGCGAGCGCCGCACGCTGGTCGCCATGGCCGCCATCAGCCTGCCGTACCTGGCCTTCCATCTGCTGTTCCAGGACACGGCCTTCACCCGTTACGCGACGCCGCTCGTGCCGGTGGTGTCCTATCTTGCCGTGCGGGGTGCCGGCTTCGTGGCCGCGCCGGCCGTGGCGCCCGCCATCGCCGGGCTCACGCTGTGGGCCGTGGCGCTGGCCGCGCCGACGCTCGTCGAGTACGCCGCGGCGCCCGCGCCATCCGTCCGCGTGGTCGCCGCGATGAACGCGGAAGCCGCGGCGGCACCTCCCGCGGCGCTGGCCATGCACCAGACGTTCCGTCGGCCGCTGCAGGCCGAGGCGGTCGCCGTGACGCCGGTGCTGCCGTCGCCTCCCCGCCGCGAGTGGCTCGAACTGGCCGCGTTCTGGAGGGAAGGACACGCGGGCCCCGTGTGGTTCCTCGCGGATCCTCGTCGCACCGACCTGGCGCTGTTCGATCCACAGAGCCGCCGCGACGTGCAGCCGATTCGGTGGGTGCCCTCCTCGCGGCGCATCTTCGGCGACATGCGCCCGGCCGCCGTGGACTGGGTGCGCATGACGCCGCCGCGGTGGTTTGCCGAGGAAGGGTGGTCGCTGACGCCGGAAATCGCGGGCATGGCGCAGTTGATGGGCCGGGGGCCGCACCTGGGTCCCATCGTCGCGCGCGTGCGACGCGACCCGCAGGCCCAGCGCGTGCTGGTCGGGGGCCGCAACCTTGCCGCCGCGGGCGATCCACCCGCGCGCTTCACGCTGGCCATCGACGGCCGGACGATGGACGAGTGGGATGCCGGGCCCGGTTTCTTCCTGCGGATGACCGATCTCCCGGAAGGTGCGCTGGCGGGCGAGGGGCCACTCGCGGCGCTCACCATTCGGTCGACCGCGTCATCGGGCGCGGCCCCGATTCCCACCGCCGTCGAGCAGTTCGATCTGCAGCCGCAGGGCACGTTGATGTGGGGGCTCGACGCGGGCTGGCACGAGGCCGAATACACGCCGCGCCTGGGCATCTGGCACTGGACGAGTGAGCGCGCGACGCTGCGCGTGGCGGGAGCGACCACTGCCGTCCGCGTCGATCTCGAAATCGAGTCCCCGCTGACATATTTCGACGCGCCCAGCGTCGTGCGGGCGCTTGCCGGTGGTCGCGAGATCGCAAGCTCGGCCATCGGCGCGGGCACCCGGTGGTCGTTCGACGTGCCCCTCGACGCGATCCAGTCCGCGGAGGGCGCCATCACGATCGAAACTGCACAGACCTTCGTGCCCGCCGGGCGAGGCGGGGGCCCGGATCGTCGCCGACTCGGCCTGCGCGTCTTCGATATTTCGATCGATCCGGTCGGTTTGCGTTGACACCGCTGGAAAGCACGCCGTATCCTCGCTCGCATGATCCGACGGACCCTTCAGATCACCGCGCTCGCTCTCGTGCTGTCGATCGGCGCGGCGGCGTGCGCGAAGACCCCGCCCCCCGCGCCGCCACCACCTGCACCACCACCGGCCGCGCCGGCTCCACCGCCGCCGCCACCACCACCACCACCCCCCCCGCCGCCACCCCCGCCGGTGCCGCTCACCGAGGAGCAGATCTTCGCGCAGAAGACGCTGGCACAGCTGAACGCCGAGCGGCCGCTGGGTGACGTGTTCTTCGACCTCGATCAGTCGGCCATCCGCGACGATGCGCGGGCGGCGCTCGCCAAGAACGCGGAATTCCTGCGGCGCTGGACCAGCACCCGGATCGACATCGAGGGCCACTGCGACGAGCGCGGCACCGCGGAGTACAACCTCGGGCTCGGCACGCGGCGCGCGAACGCCGTGAGGGAGTACCTGGTGGGACTCGGCATCGCCGCGGACCGCATCAACGTCGTGTCCAAGGGCAAGGAGTCGCCCTTCTGCACGGAGTCGAACGAGGCCTGCTGGCAGCAGAACCGCCGCGGCCACTTCGTGTTCACCGCGAAGTAGGGTCGGCGACGCCAGCAACAGGCACGACGAACAGGCCGGGTCCCCCGAGGGGCCCGGCCTTTCGTGTCTCGGCCCGCCGCGGGGCGCGTCAGATCATCCCGGCCACGATCGCCTCGGCAGCGGCCCGCGGATCCGTCGCCGCGGTAATGGGTCGGCCGACCACCAGATAGGTGGCTCCGGCGGCCACCGCCTCCGCGGGCGTCAGCGTGCGCGCCTGATCGTCCCGACCCGCCTGGCCGGCAGGGCGGATGCCCGGGGTGACGATGACGAAGTCGGGCCCACAGGCCGCGCGGATGGCTGCGACCTCGAGCGGGGACGCCACGACGCCGTCCAGCCCCGCCCCCGCTGCCAGCCTGGCCAGGTGCACGACCTGATCCATCACCGGGCGCGACGTGCCGACCTCCGCCAGCGCGGCGTCGTCCATGCTGGTGAGCACCGTCACCCCAATCACGAGCGGCCGGGCCGTGCCGAGTCTCGCCGCAGCCGTGGTTGCCGCCTCCGCGGCGGCGCGCATCATGGCCGAGCCGCCGGAGGCGTGCACGTTGACCATCCAGGCGCCGGTCGAGACAGCGGAAGCGACGGCGCCCGCCACCGTGTTCGGGATGTCGTGGAACTTCAGATCGAGGAACACGCGATCGCCGCGGGAGGCGAGCGCGCGGACGATGGCGGGTCCCTCGGCCGTGAACAGCTGCTTGCCGATCTTGAAGCCGGCGACGACGCCCCGGAGCGTGTCGGCCAGGTCGAGCGCCTTCGCGCGCGAGTCGACGTCGAGCGCGACGAGAATCCGGTTCATGCGTGCACCGCCGTCGGGGGCGTGGGGTCGAACGCGCCGATGAGATCGGAGAGCCGGTCGATGCCGTGGCGCTCGAGGTAGTCCTCCAGCCCGGCCAGGACCTTCGACCAGACGAAGGGGTCCACGAAGTTCGCGGTGCCGATCTGCACGGCCGTGGCGCCCGCGAGCAGGAACTCCAGCGTGTCCCGGGCGTTGGTGATGCCACCCATCCCGATGATGGGGATCTTCACGTCCTGCGCGCACTCCCAGACCATGCGCACGGCGATGGGCCGGATGGCGGGGCCGCTCAGCCCTCCCAGGACATTGGTGATGGTGGGCCGTCGCGTCTCGACGTCGATGGCCATCGCCAGGAACGTGTTCACCAGGGAAACCGCGTCGGCGCCCGCGTCCTCGGCCGCCCGCGCGAACGAGGCGACGTCGGTCACGTTGGGCGTGAGCTTGGGGATGATGGGCAGGTGCGTGGCCTTGCGGACCGCCGAGACCACCGCGCTGGTGCCCATGAGGCTGCACCCGAACTGGATGCCGCCTTCCTTGATGTTGGGGCACGAGATGTTCAGCTCGAGAGCGGAGACGCCCGCGGCCTGGCTGAGCACCTTGCTGACTTCGACGTACTCGTCCACGGTGGTGCCGCACACGTTGACGAAGACGCGGGCGCCGCGCTCGCGGAGCAGCGGCAGCTTCTCCCTGACGAAGCGGTGCACCCCGATGCCCTGGAGGCCGATCGCGTTGATCATGCCGGCCGGCGTCTCGACGATGCGCGGGGGCGGATGTCCCTCGCGCTCGGTCATGAACAGGCCCTTGACGCACACGCCACCGAGGGCCGACAGGTCCACGACCTCGTCGTACTCGAGGCCGTACCCGAAGCACCCGCTGGCCGCGATGAGCGGGTTGGGCAGCTCCAGCGATCCGATGCGGACGGAAAGGTCCCTCGCCATCAGTCCCACACGATCTCGGCGCCGTCGAAGACCGGGCCGGAAATGCACGAGCGCACGAAGCGCGCGGCCTCGGCGCCGTGCCGCACCCTGATGACGCAGCTGTAGCAGCCGCCCATGCCGCAGCCCATGGTCCGCTCGACCGAGACCTCGCAGGGCTGCTGGTGGCGCCCGGCCACCTCGGCCACTGCGGCCAGCATGGGCTCCGGCCCGCACGCGTAGATCATCGTGCTGCCCGGCGCTCGCGACGCAAGGGCGCGGTCCAGGGGCTGGGTGACCCGGCCGCGCTCGCCGCGCGAGCCGTCCTCGGTGGCGAGGACGAGCGTGACGCCCAGGCGATCGAAGAAGTCGAGGTGAAAGAGCTCCTGGCCCGAACGAGCGCCGTAGAACAGGGTGGTGGGCGTTCCGGCGGCGGCCAGGGCCTCGGCCAGCGTGGCAAACGGCGCCAGGCCCACGCCGCCCGCGACCATCCAGGCCTCGCTCGGTGCGGACACGGCGGTGAAGGGACGCCCGAGCGGCCCCAGGCAGGCGATGCGATCCCCGGGCTCGGCCTCGTAGAGCCGGTTCGTGGTGCGGCCGGCGCGCTTGTTGAGGATGGTGATGGCGATGGGCGCTCCGCGGGCGTCCCGGACGATCTCGAACACCGAGAACGGCCGGCGCAGCAGCGTCTCGGTCATGCCGGTGGGGCGCACCATGACGAATTGCCCGGCCCGTGTGCGCGTGCCGATCTCGGCGGCCGAGAGCGTGAGCACGTTGTAGTCGCGCGACAGCCGTCGGTTGGCCATCACGGTCGCGTCCACATCGAGGGGCGGCATCTCTCCAGTATAGGTGCGGACGGGCGGGGGCGGGGGCGAGGGGACCGTCTCCCTGCCCGCCTCCTGACGCTGGTCCCCGGCTCCCGACTCCCGACAGCTTCCTGTACGATCCCGCCGTGCGGTACCTGCGGATGCTGTCCAACTCGGTGATTGCGGGCGGTCTCGCCGCCGGCTACCTTGCGGTCGTGATGCTCCAGCTCAACCCGCAGTACCCGATCGATGGGGGTGCCCTGACGCCCGTCGCGCTGATGATGGGCGCGGCCTACGGCGCCAACCTCACGGTCGTCTTCTACGCGCTCATCGTGCTCCGGCAGATTCTGGCGGTGGAGGTGCTGTCGCCGGGGTGGGTGAGCGTCCGGCTGCTGTCGTGGCTGCTCACGATGGCCGCGGCGGGCGGCGCGACGGTGATGTGGCTCAACCTTCGCGGCTTCGGCGCCGAACTCGACGTGGAGACGACGCGCCGGATGGCCGCCGGCGCCATCGTCGTGTCCGCGGCGGCGGGGGTGTTCCTGATGATCGCGCTGGCCCACCTGCGCCGTCGCGGCGGGCGATCGAGCGCCACGATCCTGGTGCTCACGGCGGTGCTGTCGGTGGTGATGCCCACGGTGCTGCGCGGCCCGGCCCGCGCCGCGCCACTGCCCGGGCCGCTGCCCGCGCCGGTCGTGAGCGAGGTGACCCCTGCCCCTGTGAGCGGACGGGTCGTGATGCTGATGCTCGACGGCGCATCGCTCGACGTCATCTCACCCGCGGTGGCCGAGGGCCGGCTGCCGAACCTCGGGCGCATCTTCGACGGCGGCGCCGTGGTGCACCTGGCCACGCTTCGCCCGACGCAGGCCGAGACGGTGTGGAGCGCGGTGGCGACGGGGCGAGGCCCGATGCAGAACGGCGTGCGCTCGTCGGCGTCGTATCGCGTGCTGGGCGTGACACCGGTCATCTCGCTGCTGCCCGACTACTGCTTCGCGCAGGCGCTGGTCCGGCTGGGATTCCTGTGGGAAGAGCGGCACTCGGCCGACGATCTCGCCGCGCGGCCGCTCTGGCGCATCCTGAGCGACCAGGGCGTGTCGGTGGGCGTGATCGGGTGGCCGCTCACGCAGCCCGCTGCGCCCGTACATGGCTTCCTGGTGAGCGAGGCGTTTCACCGGATGGATGGCCCCGCGCTCGACCTGGATGGACCCTCGGCGGTGTGGCCGCCGTCGATGCTCGAGCGGGCGCGCGCCAGCCTGTCGTCCGCGCCGGACCCCGACCCCGTTGCCCTGGTGTCCGTGATGGGCGGCCCGCCTGCCGGGGACTACGACATGGCGAGCGATCCCGCGCCGGTGATCGCGGACCGCGTCCACGCCACGATGCTGGAGGTCTTCGATGCCGCGTCACCGCGCTTCCTCGCGGTGCGCTTCCCGGGGATCGACGCCGTGGGGCACTATTTCCTGCGATACGCGACGCCGTCCGCGTTCGGCGACGTCTCGGACGAGGAGCGCCGCCGGTACGGGCGCGTCCTCGAGCAGTACTACGGCTTCCTGGACGCGCAGGTCGGCCGCTTCCTCGACGGGCTGGGCGCGGATGACGTGCTGCTCGTGGTGTCGTCGTTCGGGATGGAGCCGCTCAGCGTGGGGAAGCGGCTCCTCGAGCGGCTGGTCGGCAACGCCACCATCAGCGGCACGCACGAGCGGGCGCCGGATGGCTTCGTGCTGGCCTACGGCGCCCCGGTGCAGCCGGGCCGGCCGGGCCGCGTCTCGGTCGTGGATCTCGCACCCACCATCCTCTACTTCTTCGGCCTGCCGGTCGGACGCGACATGGAGGGCTTCGCGCGGACCGAGCTGTTCCGCGCGGGGTTCACCGCCGAGCGGCCGGTGACGTATATCCCGAGTTATGGGCGGTGATGGGTGCGATGGCACCGGGTGCACGGTACTGCCTCGTGCTAAGCTAGGGGCCTCTTTAATCGCGAACCCGAGAGTTCGCAAAGAGGGACACATGAGCAGCACCCGCCCCGAGGTCCCGCCGTGCCGGTAGTCATGGACGCGGACCGCATCGCCCGCGCGCTCACGCGCATCGCGCACGAAATCATCGAACGCAACCACGGTGTGTCCGGTGTCGCCCTCGTCGGCGTCCGCTCGCGCGGCGTGCCCCTGGCGCGGCGCATCGCCGCGACGCTCGCCAGCGTATCGGGCGAGGAGGTACCCACCGGCGCGCTCGACATCACGCTCTACCGGGACGACCTGATGCGGGCCGCCATCGGTCCGCAGCCGGTGGTTCGCAAGACCGAGATCCCGTTCTCCATCGACAACCGCACCATCGTCCTCGTGGACGACGTGCTCTACACCGGCCGCACGACGCGCGCGGCGCTCGACGCGCTCATCGACTTCGGCCGGCCGAAGGCCATCCAGCTGGTGGTGCTGGTGGACCGCGGGCATCGCGAGCTGCCCATCAAGGCCGACTACGTCGGCCGGAACGTGCCGACCTCCCGCCGCGAGAGCGTGCAGGTGCGGCTGCAGGAGCTGGATGGCGTGGACGACGTGACCGTCGAGGCGGGGGAGTAGCGCCATGGACGTCCCCGTTGCCGCCACGGCCCTCCGTCAGAGGAACCTGCTCGGCATCGCCGACCTCAGCCCCGGGGAGATCGTGCTCGTCCTCGACACGGCCGAGGCCATGAAGGAAGTCGGCCGGCGCGCCATCAAGAAGGTGCCCACGCTTCGCGGGCGCACGGTGGTGAACCTGTTCTTCGAGCCGAGCACGCGCACGCGCACGTCGTTCGAGATCGCCGAGAAGCGGCTCAGCGCCGACACGCTGAACGTGGCGATCGGGACGTCGAGCGTGGTGAAGGGCGAGACGCTGGTCGACACCGCGATGAACATCGAGGCGATGTCGCCCAGCATGATCGTGCTCCGCCACGCCTCGTCCGGCGCCTGCCATCTCCTGGCACGCATCTGCAAGGCGGCCATCATCAACGCGGGCGACGGCATGCACGAGCACCCGACGCAGGCGCTGCTCGACGCCTTCACCATCCGCGAGCGGAAGGGCCGCATCGGGGGGCTGAAGGTGGCCATCGTCGGCGACCTGCTGCACAGTCGCGTGCTGCGGTCGAACCTGCTGCTGCTGACGAAGCTCGGCGCCGAGGTCTGGGTGTGCGGGCCGGCCACCCTCATCCCGCCGGGGCTGGATCGGCTGGGGGTGCGCGTCACCACGCGGGTGGACGAGGCGGTCGAGGGCGCGGACGTCGTGATGATGCTGCGCATCCAGCTCGAGCGGATGGAGGGCGGCTACTTCCCCTCGCTCCGCGAGTACTTCACGACGTTCGGGATGACCGACGCCCGCCTGGGCCGGGCGAAGCCCGACGTCATCATCATGCACCCGGGGCCCATCAACCGCGGGGTCGAGATCGCGTCGGAGGTGGCCGATGGTCCCTACTCCGTGATCCTCGACCAGGTGTCCAACGGTGTCGCGGTGCGCATGGCGGTCCTGTACCTGCTGGCGGGTGGAGCGGACGATGAAACGGTTGCTTAAGGGCGGGCGCGTGGTCGATCCGGCAAGCGGCGTCGACGGGCGGTTCGACGTCCTCATCGACGGCGATCGCATCGCCCAGGTCGGGCGCGACCTGCCCGTCTCGCTGGCGGAGGGCGGCGACGTGCTGGAGCTGGGGGCCCGGCTCGTCGTGTGTCCCGGCTTCATCGACATGCACGTGCACCTGCGCGAGCCGGGACAGGAGCACAAGGAGACCGTGGCCACGGGCGTGCTGTCGGCCGTGGCCGGTGGCTTCACCGCCGTCGCGTGCATGCCGAACACGAAGCCGGTGAACGACAACGCCGGCGTCACGCAGCTCATCCTGCAGAAGGCGCGCGAGGCCAACCTGGCCCGCGTCTACCCGATTGGCGCGGTGTCGCGCGGCCAGAAGGGCGCGGAGCTGGCCGACATCGCGGAGCTCCGCGAGGCGGGATGCGTGGCGGTCACCGACGACGGCCTGCCCATCGCGACGGCCATCCTCGCCCGGCGCGCGCTGGAGTACACGAGCATGTTCGGCATGCCGGTCATCGAGCACTGCGAGGACCAGTCGCTCAAGGGCGACGGCGTGGCCCACGAGGGGCCGGTGGCCGCCTCGCTCGGGCTGCGCGGCATCCCGGGCGTGGCCGAGGCCATCACCGCCGGCCGGGACATCCTCCTCGCCGAGATGACGGGCGGCCAAGTGCACATCGCGCACATGAGCGCGTGGACGACGCTCGAGGCCGTGCGGCAGGGCAAGGGCCGCGGCGTGAGGGTGACGGCCGAAGTGTGCCCGCACCACTTCACGCTCACCGACGACCTGCTCGCCGCGCCCATCCCGTACGACACGAACGCGAAGATGAACCCGCCGCTCCGGGAGGAGCGGGACCGGCAGGCGATGATCGACGGCATCGTGGACGGCAGCGTGGACGTCATCGCCACCGACCACGCGCCCCACCACTACGACGAGAAGAACGTCGAGTTCGACCGCGCGCCCTTTGGCATCGTCGGGCTCGAGACGGCAGTGCCCATCTGCCTGGACCGGCTGGTGCGCGCCGGGCTCATCCGCCTGCCGCGCCTCGTGGAGCTGCTGTCGGTGAACCCCGCGCGCATCCTCAAGGTGCCGGGCGGCACGCTGGCGCCCGGATCGGTGGCGGACATCACGGTGCTCGCGCCCGACCTGCCCGTGACGATCGACCGCGACACGCTTCGCAGCAAGTCGAAGAACACGCCGTATCACGGATGGACGTTCACGGGCGGAGTGGCCGCCACGCTCGTGGCGGGGCGCGTGGTCTTCTCGAGCCCCGAAGCCGGCTGGCCGACGCGACGCGCCTGACGGGCACGCGCTCGTCGCTGCCGCCCCGGGCGCCACCGCCTTCCGCTGGTTCGCCCAGGGTGCCACGAACGCCGGCTGGCGGCCCGACGCGCGCGTGGGGCCAGGTCCGGGTCCGCCCCGTCGCGCATCCGCGACGCCGCAGGAGGCTGATCGGGCCATGCCGCCGTCGACGCCGCGAGCGTGATGGTACAGTCCCAGGTATGAACAGGGTCCAGGGCCGGCGAGGGCACCTCGCGCCAGCGGCCCTCGCGCTGGCACTGGTCGTCTCACTGGCCGCGTCCCTCCCGGCACAGGGGCCGGCGGCGGCGCCACGGCCGCCGGTGGTCTCCGCGGACGCGCTCATGGCCACCCTCCGCACGCTGTCATCGGAGGAATTCGAAGGTCGCGGCGCCGGCACCCCCGGCGGCGCGAAGGCGCGCGCGTGGGTGCGCGACCGCCTTGGCGAGATTGGCCTGAAGCCGGTCGGCGATTCGTTCGAGCACCCCTTCTCGTTCACGCCGCGAGGTCGCGGTCCGGCTGGCGGCGGGCTGCCCGCCGTGCAGGCCGTGAACCTGATCGGCACCTGCCCCGGCACCGATCCGTCGCTGCCGATGATGGTCGTCTCCGCCCACTACGATCACGTCGGCGTGCGCGGGGGACAGATCTTCCATGGCGCGGACGACAATGCCTCCGGCGTCGCCGTGCTGCTCGAGGCGGCCGCGAGCTGCGTCCGGCAGCCCTTCCGAAGGACGCTGATCGTCGCCGCTTTCGACGCGGAGGAGATGGGACTGCAGGGCGCGCGCGCCTTCCTCGCCGCACCACCCGTGACGAAGGACCGCCTCGCGCTCAACGTGAACCTCGACATGCTGGCACGAGGCGACAAGGGCGAGCTCTACGCGGCCGGCCTGCATCACCACCCCACGCTTCGCCCGCTGCTCGAGCCGGTGGCCGCGCGCGCGACGGTCAGGCTCCTGTTCGGCCACGACGTGCCGGGATCGGGGGCCGACGACTGGACGCTGCAGTCGGATCACGGCGTGTTTCACGAGGCCGGGATCCCGTTCGTCTACTTCGGCGTGGAGGATCATTCCGACTACCACCAGCCCACCGATACGGCGGACAAGGTGAACGCGGCCTTCTTCGCGAACGCCGCCGCCACCGTTCTGGATGCCCTTCGCGCCCTCGACCAGGGCCTGAGATAGCCCGTGCCATCCGCGTCCACCCGCAGCCCTGTTGTTTCGTCCACGTCCATCTGCGTCTCTGCTCCAGCCTGCGTTCCCTGTGTCCGCATCTGAGTTGAAATCGCGGCTCGATCGTCTCTACTCGGCGTTCGATCTCGAGAACGTCGTGTCGGATCCCATCTGGATCGTCCGGCGCTTCCGCCATCCCGCGGATCGCGAGGTGGTGGCGTTCTGCGCCGCCGCGCTGGCGTTCGGCCGCGTGCAGAGCGTGCTCAACACCATCGAGGCGCTCGTGGCCGTGATGGGGGAGCACCCCGCCGAGTACGTGAGGCGCTTCGAGCCGGAGATCCACGGCGCGGCGCTGTTCCCCCTGGTGCATCGCTGGACGCGCGGCGTGGACCTGGTGGCGTTGCTGTGGGTCCTGCGGCAGATGCTGGAGCGCGGTGGCTCGATCGAGGGCTTCTTCGCGGAGGGCATGCGGCCGGACGCCGCGACCGTGGAGGAGGCGCTCGAGTCGTTCTCGTGCCGCGCGATGGGCCTGGATCTGGGCGAGGCCTACGGCCGCGTTCCGCCGAAGCCGGGGGTCGCGTACTTCTTCTCGCGCCCCTCGTCGGGTGGTGCGTGCAAGCGGCTGAACCTCTTCCTGCGCTGGATGGTCCGCATCGACCGGGTGGACCTGGGACTGTGGTCCCGCGTCCGGCCATCGCAGCTCATCATCCCGCTCGACACGCACGTCATCCGCGTGGGCCGGTGCCTGCGGCTGACCAGGCGCGTGAGCCCGGGATGGCGGATGGCCGCCGACATCACGGCGGCGCTTCGCGCGCTGGATCCCCGCGATCCGGTGAGATACGACTTCTCGCTGTGCCACCTCGGAATGATGAGCGCCTGCGGGTTCGGCACGAAGCAGAAGGACCGCCAGTGCCCGCTGAAGGGCGTCTGCCATCCCGCGCCCTCGGCGCGGAAGCTGAACGTGAAGAGCGCGACATGAAGGGAGGGGTTCGTACGGGCCATGTAGCCCGGCCTGCGGTTCGAGGTTCGATGCGCTCCCGCCTGCTCTCCGTCGCACGCGCGCTCCGGGCAGACGCCCGGATCACGGTGATGACAGGGGCCGGTGTGTCGGCGGCAAGCGGGGTACCCACGTTCCGGGGCGCCGACGGCTTGTGGAAGGGCTTCCGCCTGGAAGACCTCGCCACGCCCGACGCCTTCGCCCGCAGCCCGCACCGTGTCTGGGAGTGGTACGACTGGCGGCGCCAGGCCCTCGCGGGCTGCCTGCCCAATCGCGCGCACCACGTGCTGGCATCGTGGAGCCTGAGGTTTCCGCGCTTCCGTCTCATCACGCAGAACGTGGACGGGCTGCACGAGCGCGCGGGCGCCGCAGACGTACTGCGGCTGCACGGGTCCATCTGGGACGTGAGGTGCTGGAACCGGTGCACGGCCTCGCCCGACCAGTGGCGCGACGACACGGTACCGTTCCCGGTCCTGCCCCCGCCGTGCCCGCACTGCGGCGGCCCGCTGCGCCCTGGCGTCGTCTGGTTCGGCGAGATGCTCGACCGCGACGTCGTGGACCGCTGTCTCGACGCGACGTGCTGCGATGTCTTCTTCACGGTCGGCACCTCGGCCCTCGTCCATCCGGCGGCGGGATTTCTCGATCACGCACGCCGCCATGGCGCGATGACCGTCGAGGTCAACCCCGAGGTGACCCCCGCGACGTCAGTGGTGGACACGGCCATTTCCGAGCGGGCCGAGCTGGTGCTGCCCGAACTCGACGCCGCGCTCGGGGCCCATCCGCTGGCACTGTCGACCGCACGGCTGCGCCTGGAGCCGCTGCTCCCGAAGGATGTCGAGGCGGCGCACCGGCTCTGGACGCACCGGGACGTGCGGCGCTACCTGTGGGACGACCGGATCATTCCACGCGGGACCGCGGAGGAGGTGGCGCGCGCCAGTGCGACCGATTTCGCCCGATACCGGTTCGGGCTGTGGCTGGTGTACGCGCGCGAGGAGGCCCGGACCCCGGTCGGGTTCTGCGGGCTGCGCGCCGATGGCGTGGGCGCAGGCCCGCAGTTGCTGTTCGGGCTGTATCCGAAGCACTGGGGGCAGGGCCTCGCGCAGGAAGCCTCGCGAGGCGTGCTCGCCCATGCCTTCGAGACGCTCCGGCTGCCACGCGTGATCGGGGCCGCGGACGCGCCCAACGAGCGCTCGGTCCGGACGCTGGCGGCGCTCGGGATGCGCTTCGAACGCCGCGCCGGGCACGACGGGCTCGACACGCTCTTCTACAGCACCGAGGGACGACCGCCCTCCGGGCGATAGGCGCGCAGCTCGACTTCAAGCGGCCGGACGACATCGATGTTCCGACCCTCGAGCGGATTGGCGAGGCCTCGGTCGGCGCGGCGCCGCAACGCGGTGTATCCTCGCTCCGGAGCCCGCTCGCCCATGCACCGAAGTCCCTCGCGCCGATGGGCCGCCGTGGCCCTGCTGACGGCCGCCACCGCCCTGCCCCGCGCACAGTCCGCGCCCGCGATGCCATACGACGTCGTCATCCGGGGCGGCACGGTCATCGACGGCACGGGCGGCCCCCGCTTCGCGGCGGACGTCGCCCTCGTGCGCGGGCACGTGGCACGAATCGGTGATCTCCGGGGACAGAAGGCGGCCACCGAGATCGACGCCAGCGGCCTCGTCGTGGCGCCAGGCTTCATCAACATCCACTCGCACGCCACGCCCGAGGGGCTGGTGCGGGCGGAGAACATGCTCCTTCAGGGTGTGACCACCGAGATCATCAACGCCGATGGCGGGGGCGCCACCGACCTCGACGCGCAACTGCACCGGCTTCGCGTCGCGGGCCTGGCCGTCAACGTCGGCGCCAACATCGGCTTCAACGCCATCTGGGCCGCGGTCATGGGCCCCGCCGACCGGCGGCCGGCACCCGACGAGATCGAGAGCATGCGCGGCATGGTGGTGCGGGGCCTCGAGCAGGGCGCGTACGGCGTCTCGGCCGGCCTCGACTACAAGCCGGGCTACTACGCCACCGCCGAGGAAGTCGGCCGGATTGTCGAGGTGGCACGGCCCTGGCGAACGACCTTCACCAATCACGATCGCCTGACGCCGGAATCGGGCTACAGCTCGCGCGTGGGCGTCGCCGAGACGCTTGCCATCGCGGGACGGTCGGGCCTGGTGCCCGTGGTCACCCACATGAAGGCGCAAGGGCGCGAGCAGGGGACCGCGCCGGCGCTGCTGAAGATGATGGACGACGCCGCGGCGAAGGGGACCTACACCGCCGCTGACGTCTATCCGTACCTGGCGGGACAGAGCGGCCTCGCGGCGCTGCTCATTCCTGGGTGGGCCCTCGACGGCGGGCGCGAGGCGATGCTGACGCGATTCAGGGACCCGGGCGCGCGCGCGCGCATCATCACGGACGCCGAGGCGGCGATGCAGGCGCGCTTCGGCGGGCCGCAGGGCGTCTATGCCACCGGGCACAGGAGGGAGCTCGTGGATGCGATGAGGGAGTTCGGCGTCGCCTCGCCCGGCGAGGCCCTGCTGCGCCTGCTCGAGCAGTCGGATGGCGGCGCCATCCTCCGATTCGGCGTCGAGAGCGACCTGGTCGCCATCCTGACGCATCCAACCGCGTCGATTGCGTGCGACTGCGGGGCCGTGGCGAAGCCGGCGACGCACCCGCGCTACTGGGGCAGCTATCCGCGCGTGCTGGGCCGCTACGTCCGCGAGCAGCAGGTCCTCACACTCGAGGACGCCGTCCGGAAGATGACCGGCCTGCCGGCCGCCACCGTCGGCCTCGTGAACCGCGGCCTGCTCGTGCCGGGCATGGCCGCCGACATCACCGTGTTCGACCCGGCCGCCATCATCGATCACGCCACATTCGAGATGCCGGCAGCGCCGCCGGCGGGCGTGCGCCACGTGCTCGTGAACGGCAGGGTGGCGCTGGCCGATGGCGCGCTCACCGACGCGCACGCGGGGGCGATTCTGCTGCGCAGCCCGCACGAGCCCAGCCGCCCGATGAGCACTGCCCTCGCGCGCCGGGTCTCCGGCCGCGTGCAGGCATCGGAGGTGGACGCGAACATCGACCTCGAGCAGTCGGCGGGCCAGCGCGCGCCGAAGGGGAGGCTGCGCCTGCTGGATCGCCCGTCGAAGACGTCCATCGAGATGACCGAGCCCGGCGCGCTGCAGGTGGCGGCGGGATGGGCGGCCGTCACCGGGCGCGGCCGCATCGGCGACGACGATCGCGCGCTCACCGTCATCGTCGAGCAGGCGGACCCCCTCGACGGGCAGCGATCCACCACCATCACCGTGCTCGGCGAGGACGGGTACCAGTTGAGCCGCATCGTCCCGAAGAACACTCTTCGCGTCTCATCCTCACGCTAGTCGCGCCCGGCCATCCCATGCTCGTCAACTGCGTTGCCTACGAAAACGGCGAGAGGGTCGCCGACATCTCCCTTCAGCAGATCCGGCAGTACATGAAGGGGCACGATGCCTTCGTGTGGGTGGCGCTGAAGGACCCCGACGATCAGGAACTGCAGGCGCTCGAGGAGGAGCTGGGCCTCCACGAGCTGGCCGTCGAGGACGCGCGCCACGGGCACCAGCGGCCGAAGCTGGAGGAATACGGGGCGTCGCTGTTCGTCGTGCTGCACGTCGTGGCGTACGGCCGCGAGGAGCTGGTCCAGGGCGAGGTGGCCATCTTCGCCGGGCCCGGCTACATCGTGTCCGTGCGGCGCGGCACCGAGCTGGGGTTCACCGACGTGCGGCGGCGGTGCGAGCAGGAACCGGAGTTGCTGCGACGCGGCCCGGCCTACGTGCTCTACGCGCTGATGGACGCCGTGGTGGATCGCTACTTCCCCGTGCTCGACGCGCTGTCCGAGGAAGCCGAGGGCATCGAAGAGCGCATCTTCAGCGGCCAGAACACGCGTGCGCAGATCGAGGCGCTCTACGATCTCAAGCGGAAGCTCGTGCTGCTGGACCGCGCCACCGGCCCGCTGCTCGAGGTGGCCGGCAAGCTTCACGGAGGGCGCGTCCCGCCCATCTGCATGGGCCTCAACGACTACTTCCGCGACGTCTACGACCATCTCCTGCGCCTGAAGCAGTCCATCGACAGCCTGCGCGACATGGCGACCACGGTCATGTCGGTGAACCTCTCCCTCATCACCATCCAGGAGAACGAGGTCACCAAGCGCCTGGCCGCCTACGCCGCGCTCGTGGCCGTGCCCACGATGATCGCGGGCGTGTACGGGATGAACTTCGAGCACATGCCGGAGCTGGGATGGGCATGGGGCTATCCTTCCGCGATTGGCGCGATGGTGCTCATCGACGCATACCTCGTCTACCGCTTCAGGAAAGCCGGATGGTTCTGAGCATCCGCCCGGCGCGCGGGACGGACCGCGACGGCGTGTGGCGCGTCTTCCACGAGGTGGTCTCGGCCGGCGACACGTATGCCTGGCCCCCGGACACGACGCGCGAGGAGGCGATGGGGCTCTGGTTTCCCGAAGGGGGATGGACGTTCGTGGCCGAGGAGGCTGGACAGGTCGTCGGCACGTACCTGCTGAAGGTCAACCAGCCCGGCCAGGGGAGCCACGTGGCGAACTGCGGCTACATGGTCGCCCGCTCCGCGTCGGGCCGCGGCGTCGGCGAGGCGATGTGCCGGCACTCGATGGACGAAGCGCGCCGCCTCGGCTTCCGGGCGATGCAGTTCAACTTCGTCGTGTCCACCAACACGCGCGCGATCGCGCTGTGGAAGAAATGCGGGTTCGGCATCGTGGGGACGGTGCCGCAGGCGTTCCGGCACCCGACGCTGGGCTTCGTGGAGACGTACGTGATGCACAGGCTCCTGTAAGGTCTTGGGGCTTGGGACCTGGGGCCTGGCGGCTGGGTCTCCCGGCGCGATCTCACTCCCGTCGCGGTCGTTCCCGACTCCCGGCCCCCGGTTCCCGGTCCCCGACAAGATCCTGATACACCGCCAGCGTACCCTCCACCAGCTTGTTCACTCCGAAGTGCTGCTCGACCCTTGTGCGGCCCGCGTGGCCGTATTGCGCCCGCAGCAGGGGGTCCTTCAACAGGCGCACGATGGCGGAGGCGAGCGGCTTCGGCTCGGCCGGCGGCACCAGCAGGCCGGTCTCGCCGTGCACCACGGCCTCGGGGATGCCCCCGGCGCGCGTCCCCACCACGGCCAGTCCCAGGGCCATCGCATCGAGCACGGTCGACCCGAGGCCCTCGGTGACCGAGCTCATGACGAAGAGGTCCGCCGACCTCATCAGCGAGATCACGTCATCGCGGAAGCCGGGCAGCCGCACCGCGCGCTCCAGGTGCAGATCCTTGACCTGCCGTTCGAGCGGCGCCCGGAGCTCGCCTTCGCCGAGAATCACGAGGTGCGCGTCGGGGACGGCACGCATCACCAGGGGCCATGCCTCGAGCAGGTGCCTCTGCCCCTTGTGGCCCACGAGCGCGCCCACGTTCACCACGACCGGCACGCCGTGCGGCAGCCAGAACGTGGGGTGCATGTCCGACGTGGGCCAGCGCTGCACGCGCGCGACGTCGATGCCGTCGTGGACCACCGTCACCATCTCGGCCGGGATGCCGTCGTCCACCAGGATGTCGCGAATCGCGCCCGACGCCGCGATGAAGCGGGTGACCTGGCGGTATTTCCAGCGCGAGAGCGAGTTGCCGCTCAGGTGGAAATCCACCCGTCTCGAGGCCACGAGCGGCGGCGAGGGCGACACGGCGCCGAACGAGAGGGCCGTGGCGGCCATCGACACCGCGTGTGGGTCGTGCGCGTGCACGATCGCGGGCCGGAACTGACGGACCACGCGCGACAGCCGCCAGGCGGCGGCGAGATCGATCTCGGTCATCGGCGCGAGCGCCACGAGGTCCGGGCCCTCCGACGCGCGCTTGTACAATTCGCCCTCGGGGTGCGCCACGAGCACCGCCCGGTGCCCGCGCTCGCGGAGGCCGAGCACCGTCAGGAGCGCCTGCTGCTGTCCGCCGCGCCAGGTCCTGGCGGTGTCGATGTGGAGGCTGAGCACAGTTCCCAGAGCTTGGCGAGCTTCAATCCGACGTACCGCGCGTTCATCGCCGAGACGATGAGCCCGGGCACGCCGTCGCGAAAGCCGCCGCGCAGGAGGTAGTTGCGAAGGAAGGCCGCTGGAGGGTGCGTGGCCAGATCCCACCATCCGGCGCGTCGCCCGTCCTCGAACATCTGCCGAGCGGCCAGCGTCGTGTAGCGGTCCATGGTCTGGATGTGGTGCGACACATCCCGGTAGGGGTAGTGCAGGATCTCGCCCGAGAGCCGGCCCACCGGGCCGTCTGCCTTCACCGATTCGTGGACGTGCCGGCCGGTCCACCTGGCCCGTCGGCGATCGTAGAGCCGCAGCTGGAAGTCGGGATACCAGTCCGTGGAGCGGAGCCAGCGCCCGAGGTGGAACGTCACGCGCGGGACACGGTACCCCGCAGTCGGCCCGGCATCAAGGGCACGCATCTCCTCGGCCAGCGCCGGAGAAATCCGCTCGTCGGCGTCGAGCGACACGATCCAGTCGTGACTGGCCTGCTCGGCCGCGAAGTTCTTCTGCGCCACGTATCCCGGCCATGGACGCACGAACACCTTGTCCGTGTACTTCCGCGCGATGGCCACCGTGTCGTCGGTGCTCTGGCTGTCGACGACGATGATCTCGTCGGCGAAGGAGAGAGAGACGAGGGCCGCCTCGATGTTGACGGCCTCGTTGAAGGTGATGATGGTGGCCGTGACGCCTGTCACGGCCTAGAGTCTAGCAGGGCTACCCTGGGTTCTGGGGTTCTGGGGTTCTGGAGTTCTGGGGTTCTGGGGTTCTGGGGTTCTGGGGTTCTGGGGTTCTGGGGTTCTGGGGTTCTCAGGTTCTCGGGGGCCCCGATCACTGCTGGCGGCTGGTGGTCGTCGTGCCCGTGGAAGTGGTGAGGCTGGCGGTCGAGACGCCGGAGACGCCGCCCGTGCCGACGATGGGCGCTTCCTGGGCTGTCTCGTAGTCCACGACGGACTTGTTGTAGTCGAGCAGTGCCTGCAGCTCGTTGTTGCGGGCCTGGTTCAGGTCTCGCTGCGCCTGGAACACGAGGAAGCTGGTGGTCATGCCGGCCTGGAACTTCTTCTCCTCCGCCTCCAGCCGGCGTTCCGCCAGGACGCGCGAGGCGCGCGTCGCCTCGACGCGCTTGGCGTTGGTCTGCACCTGGCGGGCGTAGTCGCGGATCTGGGTGGCGACCTGGAGCTCCTGGCTCTGGAGCTGCCGCCGCGACTGCTGGTCCTGCAGGCGCGCGCGCGCGAGCTGCGCTTCGGCCGTCGCCTGACCAATCGGGTAGCTCACCTGCAGCTGGAAGGTCCAGGTCGGGAAATCGCCGCCGAACATCGTCCGCAGGGCGCTGCCATAGCTCGTCTGCGATTCGCCGACGATCGGGCCGCCGAAGCCGTCGCGCTCGAGGAACGTCCCGCCGAGCGCCTGCGAGAAGTACGTGACCGACGCGTTCACGTCCGGCTGGACCTGGTTGCGGAAGTAGCGGATGTTCACGTCGTTCGACTCGAGCTGCTTGCGCGAGGCCACGAGGTCCGTGCGCTTCTGCAGCGCGTTGCTGACGGCTCCGTCCGTGTCCACGGTCGCCGGCCGGAACACGACGGCCTCGGTGGGCTGGATGCGGATCTGCCAGAAGTCCGGGGTCGACGGGCTGAAGACCAGCGTGCGCAGCCGGTCCTCGGCGCGGGAGATCGCGGCCTCGGCCAGGATGACGCTCTCCTCGCGCTGGGCCACCTCCGCCTCCGCCTGCACGATGTCGATCGGCGCCATGGTGCCGATTTCGACGCGCGCGCGGTTGTCCTTGAGCGACTGCTGGGCCAGCTCCAGCGACTGCCGCTGCACGTTCAGGTTGCCAATGGCGTACATCAGGTCGTAGTACGCGTTCTTCACGCTCCGTGCGGTCAGCGCGATGGACTGCTGCAGCTGCACGTCCGAGATCTCGCGGTTCTTCTGGCTCACCAGGAGCTGCTGGCGCGTGCCGTCGATGCGGAAGTTGCGCAGCAGCGGCTGTGTGAAGTTCAGGGAGATGTTCGGGTTCAGCTGCGGGTTGAAGTTCGTGAAGATGTTGTTCGTCGTGTTGCGGATGGTGTTGAAGCTCACGGTGTACGTGCCGCCCCACCGCGTGAGTGCGCCCACCCCGAAGTCCACGTTGGTGCGCGTGTTGGTGATGGACGTGGCGCCGCCGGCCAGCTGGTTCGCGGGCGGCTGCGTCTGGTCGTTCACGCCGAAGTTGGTCTGGAACGTCGGCGTGTAGTTCGTGCGGGCCTGCGCGATGCTCAGGTCCTGGACCTGCGGGTTGATGCGCTCCACCTGGAGGTCGAGGTTGTTCTCGAGCGCCAGCGCCACCGCCTCGTCGATGCTGACGGATCGGACCTGCCCAGTGGCGGCCGGTCCTGTCTGCGCGCGGACAGTCGTGACTTCGAAAACGGACACGCCGGCCAGGCTGAGCACGGCCACCAGGACCGCCTTCGGACGAAAACCCTTCAGAACACGCATCACCGTTGCGACTCCGTGAGAAAGAGGCACTGACCGGACGGCCCTGACCGGACCGGCGACAGCAAGAAAGGTGCCGCGCGGGCGGCCCGGACCCTGCCCCGTTATAGACGTCGAGGCCGGGGCAGGGGTTCAGCCGGTGGCCCTCGCTATACTACCGGTCAATGGCCGAAGCCGACCTGTTGTCACTGTTCCGCCGCTCGGGAGCCCTGCTCGAGGGCCATTTCCGCCTGTCGTCCGGGTTGCACAGCCCGGGCTACCTGCAGTGCGCGCGGGTGCTGATGCACCCGCGCGATGCCGAGGCCCTCGGCAGGGCCCTGGGCGAGCGGGTGCGCGCGCTTGGCGCCACCCACGTCCTCTCGCCTGCGCTGGGCGGCATCGTCATCGGCCAGGAAGTGGCCAGGGCCCTGGACCTGCCCGCCCTGTTCGCCGAGCGCGTGGACGGCACGCTGACGCTGCGTCGGGGCTTCGCGCTCGAACCATCGGATCGCGTGCTCGTCGTCGAGGATGTTGTCACCACGGGCGGCTCCACACGGGAGACCATGCAGGTGGCCCGCGCCGCGGGGGCCACGATCGTCGGGGCCTGCGCCATCGTCGACAGGAGCGGCGGCAACGCCGGGCTCGACGTGCCGTTCCATGCACTCCTGCCGATGACGCTGCCCACCTACCAGCCCGAGGCCTGCCCGCTCTGCGCGCAGGGCGTGGAAGTGGTCAAGCCGGGCTCGCGCCCGGGGGCGGCCGGGAAGCGCTGACCGTGTCGGGCGAGGGTGAGGCCGGGCGGACCATCCGGTTGACGCTGGCGTACGAGGGAACCGACTTTGCCGGCTGGCAGCGCCAGCCCGGCGAGCGCACGATCCAGGCCGCCGTCGAGGATGCCCTGGCCACCATCGACGAGCGCCCCGTCGGCGTCGTGGCCGCGGGCCGGACCGACGCCGGCGTCCACGCGCTGGCGCAGGTCGCAAGCGCCAGGGTCGTGAACCAGCTGCCGCCGGCGGTGCTGCTGCGGGCCATCAACGTGCGGCTGCCCCCGGACGTCCGGGTGACGGCGATCGCCGACGCGCCGCCCCGGTTCAATGCGCGCCACGACGCACGCGCGAAGGTCTACCAGTACACCATGGCGGTTGGCGACGACCCGGGGCCGTTCGTTCGGCGTGTGGTCTGGCACGTCCCTGGCCGTCTCGACGTGCCGGCGATGGCCCGCGCGGCCTCGTTGCTCGTGGGCGAGCACGACTTCGCGGCCTTCCAGGCCGCGGGAGGCGACGTGAAGACGTCGGTACGCCGACTGCTCGCCTCGGCACTCGTGGACGCTCCCGGCCCGCCGCGCTACGTGCGCTACACCGCGACCGGCACTGGCTTTCTCCGCCACATGGTCCGCAACATCGTGGGCACGCTGGCGGACATCGGCCGGCACCGCTGGCCCGCCGAGGACATCCTCGACATCCTGGCGTCCCGGAGTCGCCACCGCGCCGGCGTCACCGCCCCCCCGCAGGGGTTGGTGCTCGCGAAGGTCATTTACTAGTGCGGGCGGGTGCGGACAGGTGCGAAAGCGGGCAGATGCGGGGTTCGGGCGGCCGCCGGCGGTCCGACGCACCTGCCCGCACCCCGGATGTACAATCAACCCCTGACCCCATGTCGCTCGACCAGTTGATGGCGTGGATCCCTGCCGGGTCGCCGGACCTCGATCTGGCCCGCCGGATTCAGCCCGACCGCCTGCCTCAGCACGTGGCCATCATCATGGATGGCAACGGCCGCTGGGCCGGCAGGCGCCACCTGCCGCGCGTCGAAGGTCACCGTGCCGGCATCCAGTCCGTGCGCGAAGTGCTCGAGACCTCGGCGCGGCTGGGGCTCGAGGTCCTGACGCTCTACGCGTTCTCGATGGAGAACTGGAAGCGCCCGGCCACCGAGGTCGGGACGCTGATGATGCTCCTCAAGCGTTACCTGCGCTCCGAACTGACGACGCTGCTCGAGAACAACATCCGCTTCCACGTCATCGGCCGTCCTGAGGGTCTTGCGCCCGATGTTCGCGCCGAACTCGAGGACGCCGCGTGCCAGACCTCGGGAAACACCGGGCTGCTGTTCAACATCGCGCTCAACTACGGGGGCCGTGCGGAGATCGTGGACGCGGCGCGCGCGGCGATGGCGTCGGGCATGGCGCCCGAGGACCTGGACGAGGAAGGCTTCGCGCGATACCTCTACACCGGCGGGCAGCCCGACCCCGACCTGCTCATCCGGACGAGCGGCGAGATGCGGGTCAGCAATTTCCTGCTCTGGCAGATCGCGTACGCGGAAATCTACGTCACCGACACCCTGTGGCCCGACTTCCGGCGCCGCGATCTGCTGGACGCCATCGTTGCATACCAGAAGCGCGATCGACGGTACGGCGGTATCGCGCCGCCCGTCGCCGCGGGCGTGAAGTAGCGCGACTCCTCCCATGACCCGAGTGCTGAGCGGCGTGGCCATGGCCGCCCTGGCCCTGGCCCTGGTGTGGCTGCTCACGCCCGAGGCGCTGCTGGGCGTGACGCTGGTGCTGGCGGCGCTGGCTTTCACGGAGTACTTCCGCATCGTCGAGGCGATTGGGGCGCGGGTGCCGAAGTGGACCACGCTGCTGGCCACGCTGGGCGCCAGTGCGATGGTGCCGTTCCCCTGGGTGTCGGTCGAGGTCATCATCGTCGTCGGCCTCATCGGCACGGCGGCCAGCGTGCTGCTGTCGGACCGCGTGGGCCCGGCCACGCTGCTCGACACGGCGGCCGCGGTACTGGCGCCCGTCTACATCGGACTGCCGCTCGGGTCGCTGGTGGCCATCCACGCCGTGGCCGGCCGCGAGGCCGTGCTGGTGCTGATGGGCACCGTGGCCGTGAGCGACACCGCGCAGTTCTACACCGGCCGCCTGTTCGGGCGGACGCCGCTCTCGCCGCGGCGCAGCCCGAAGAAGACGATCGAAGGCGCGGTTGGCGGCTTCCTCGTCGCGCCGGCTGCGCTCATCCTGGCGGGCACGGCCTGGCTGCCGGGGATGAGCCCGCTCAGCCTCGGCCTGCTCGGTGTCCTGATCGTCGTGGCGGGCATCATCGGCGACCTCTTCGAATCGATGCTGAAGCGGGCCGCGGACCTCAAGGACAGCAGCCACCTGATTCCCGGCCACGGTGGCGTGCTCGATCGGATTGACGCGCTGCTCTTTGCCGCGCCGGTGTTCTACTTCTTCATCCGATGACGCGTATCGCCATCCTCGGCTCCACCGGTTCGATCGGCACGAGCGCCCTGTCGGTCGTGGACACCCACGCCGATCGGCTGCAGGTGGTGGCGCTGGCCGCCGGGAACAACGTCCACGCCTTCGCGCAGCAGGTGCGGAAGTACCGGCCCAGGGTCGTGGCGATGGCCACGCCCGACGGGCTGCACGCGCTCGAGCAGTCGTGTGAGGTCCCCGCCTCCGCCGGGTCGGGCCCGGAGGGGCTGATTGCGGTGGCCACCTGTGCCGAGGCCGACATCGTCCTCTGCGCTTCGTCCGGCACGGCCGCGCTGGAGGCGGTGCTCGAGGCCATTGCCTGCGGCAAGACCATTGCGCTGGCCAACAAGGAAGTGCTGGTGATGGCGGGCGGCCTGGTGATGGAGGCGGCGCGGCGCCAAGGCGTCGCCGTGCTGCCCGTGGACAGCGAGCACAATGCCATCCACCAGTGCCTGCACGGCCGCCAGCCGGGGGAGGTCCGGCGCCTCGTCCTCACCGCGTCAGGCGGGCCCTTCCGCGGACGCGCCAGGGAGAGCCTGCGGAACGTCACGGCCGCCGACGCGTTGAGACATCCCACCTGGCAGATGGGACAGAAGATCACCATCGACTCGGCCACGCTGATGAACAAGGGGCTCGAGGTCATCGAAGCGCACTGGCTCTTCGGCGTGCCCGCATCCCGGATCGACGTCGTCGTGCACCCGCAGTCCATCGTCCACTCGATGGTCGAGCTGAAGGACGGGTCGGTCATCGCGCAGATGGGCATCACCGACATGCGCCTGCCCATCCAGTACGCATTCTCCTACCCCGATCGCTGGGACGCGCCCGTGCCCTTCCTCGACCTGGCGCGGATGAGCGCGCTCGAGTTCCACGAGCCGGCCCGGGACGACTTCCCCTGCCTCGACCTGGCCTACCGGGCGCTCGGCGCGGACCGGAGCCTGCCCATCGTGCTCAACGCGGCCAACGAGGTCGCGGTGGCGTCTTTTCTCCAGGGACGCCTGGCATTCACGGCGATCCCCGATCTCATTGCCCGGACGATGGATGCGCATCACGCCGGCCCGGCCGACACGCTGGCCGAGGTTCGACGCATCGATGCGTGGGCCCGCGAACGGGCCGAGCAGTCCGTCGGGGCGCTACAATCGACGGAGAGGTGACACCGCGTGACCACGCTGCTGGCTTTCCTGTTCGTACTCGGCGTGCTCGTGTTCGTCCACGAGCTCGGGCACTTCGTGGCGGCACGCTGGAACGGTGTGCGCGTCCTGACGTTCTCGCTGGGCTTCGGCCCCAAGCTCCTGAAGTTCCGCCGCGGCGACACGGAGTACTGCGTGAGCGCGATTCCGCTCGGCGGCTACGTGAAGATGGCCGGCGAGAACCCGGAGGACCCGCGATCCGGCCAGCCGGACGAGTTCCTCTCGAAGACGAAGTGGCAGCGTTTCCAGATCCTGATCATGGGGCCCGCGATGAACCTGGGCCTGGCCGTCATTGTGCTGGCGTTCGTGCTGATGCAGGGCGCGACCATGCCGGCCTACATGAGCAAGCCGCCGCTCGTGGGTGTGGTGCAGGCGGGATCCCCCGCGGAGCGGGCCGGGGTGCAGCCGGGGGACATCATCACGCGGCTCGGGTCGGCCGAGGTGGCCACGTGGGAGCAGCTCGAGATGGCCGTCGCGTCGCGGCCCGAGCGCGAAGTGGAGATGGTGGTCATCCGCGACCGTCGTGAAGAGCGGCTGACGATCCGGCCGGACGTCACCGAGCTGAGGACCAGGAGCGACGCGCGCTTCGAAGTGGGGACCATCGGCGTGCTGCCGGACGTCAACCCGAGCATCCGCGCGGTGGTGGCCGGCGAGCCGGCCGAGAAGGCCGGCCTGGCGGCCGGGGATGTCATCGTCTCGATCAACGGCGAGCGCATGGTGTTCGCCTCGCAGGTTTCCGAGGCGATCTCCAGGCATCCCGAACAGGAAATCCAGATGGTGGTCCGGCGGGACGGCGTGGAGCAGCGCATCGGCGTCACCCCGGCGCGGCAGGGCGACCTGGGCCGCATCGGCATCAACATCAGTGATGCCGTCGAGTCGTTCACGCCCGGCCCGCTGCAGGCCGTGGGCATGAGCGTTCAGCGGAACATCGAGATGTCGGGGATGATCTTCCGTACGCTCGGGGATCTGTTCACCGGGGAGGCCTCGCCCCGCCAGCTGATGGGCCCCGTGGGCATCGCGCAGCTGTCGGGCGAATCGGCCGAGGCGGGCTGGATCGCACTCTTCGGCCTGATGGCATCGCTCAGCCTGAACCTGGGCCTCTTGAACCTGCTGCCGATCCCGGTGCTGGACGGCGGCCACATCTTCATCATGGCCATCGAGACGCTCGTCCGGCGCGACTTCAGCCTCGCCGTGAAGGAGAAGATGCTGTTCGCCGGCTTCGTCGCGCTGATGGCGCTGATGGTGACCGTCATCTACAACGACCTCACCCGCATCGCCTGGCTGGAACGGCTGATGCCCTGGCGCTAGCCGCGTCCGGCCGCGCGTACCGCTTACGGCCGGAAGTGGCGGATGAGCCCGTCCACCAGCGCGGCCACCGTAGCCCCCTCGGTCATGACGTGCACCCTGATGCCTGCACGCGCCGCGGCGTCGGCTGCCGCCGGACCGATGGTGGCAACTACGGTACCCGACAGCAGGTCGGGCGCCTGCTCGGTCCCGTAGATCTCGACGAAGGCACGCACCGTGGTGGCGCTCGTGAAGGTCACGGCGTCGATGCGGCGGTCGAGCAGCTGGCCGTACAGGCCCAGGTGCGCGTCGCTCTCGACCGTCGTGGCGCGATAGGCGGTCACTTCGGTGACCTCGGCCCCGGCCGCGCGCAGCTCGTCGCCGAGCGTTTCGGTGCCTGAATCCGACATCGGCAGCAGCACGCGCTGCCCCCGCAGCGAGCCGTTGTCGGCCATCGCGGCAAAGATGCCGGCGTTCCGGTGGTCGGCGGGCTGCAGGTCCGGGCTCACGCCGTAGCGCTGGAGCCTCGCGGCGGTGTCAGGTCCGACGGCGCACAGCTGTGGACCGGCCAGGGCGCGCAGGTCGCGCGACCCGGCGAGCACGCACCCGACGAGCGCCGCCGCCGCATTGGCGCTGGTGAGCACGATCCAGTCGAACGAGCGGGGCGCGGCTGCGGCCCGTTCGAGCGGCCCGCGGTCCAGCGGCGGGGCGATGCGCAGCACCGGCGCCTCGATGGCCTCGGCACCGCACTGCGCCAGCAGCTCCACGAGCTCGGGCGCCTGGTCGCGCGACCGCGTGACCAGCACGCGCCGGCCGAACAACGGGCGGTTGTCGAACCAGCGCAGGTGATCCCGCAGCCCGACGACCGGGCCGGTGACCAGGATGCCGGGTACCGTCACGCCCTGCTCCTGCACCTTCGCCACGATTGCGCCGAGCGGCGCCGTCAGGGTCTGCTGGGAGGACAGCGTGCCGTGCAGGACGAGCGCCGCGCGTTCCTCCGGCGGGCGGCCGTGCGCCAGCAGCGAGCCGACGACGTGCGGCAGTTGACGGGGCCCGGTGAAGCACGCGATGGTGCCGTCGAGCCGGGCCAGGCTGGCCCAGTCGACCTTCGGCGGTGTCCGCCCCTCGTCCTCGAACCCGCGCACGAACGTGAGGCTGTCGCCGGCGCCGGGATACGTGATCGGGATGCCCGCGAACGCCGGCGATGCCACGAGGGCCGTCACCCCGGGAACCACCTCGAAGGCAATGCCCTGCTCGTGGAGGAAGAGCGCCTCGGAGCCGCCCCGATCGAAGACGAACGGGTCGCCCCACTTGAGCCGCGCCACGACGTGTCCCTCGCGCGCCTTCTCGACCAGCAGGAAATTGATGGCGTCCTGTTCCGCAGACTGCGGTGCCGCGCTGCCGACGTCGATACGCTCGGCGGCGGGTGAGGCCAGATCCAGGAGCCGCGGCTGCACGCGGCTGTCGTAGATGACGACCTGGGCCGACTGCAGCGCGCGGAGCCCGCGAACGCTGATCAGGTCGGGTGCCCCGGGGCCGGCGCCGATGATGTACACGGTTGGACGCACGGGGAGATTCTAGCGCGTCGGCGCATAGTAGCCGCGACGGGTCCGGACGGTGACGTTGGGCCGGGAGACCTGCACCAGCACCTTGCGCCACGCGCCGTCCCGCCTGGGGTTCTTCGAGGCGTACCCCATCGTGTACTGGCTCGACAGCTCATCGGCGATCTGGCCGTAGACGCCGCTCAGCTCCTCCGCGCGCTGCACGAAGAAGGAGCGGCCGCCCGTTTCGAGCGCCAGCTGGCGCAGCACGAACTCGGCCTCCCGGAAGCCCTTGAGCGCACCGTGGTCCCTGGGTTGCAGGCCGATGGTGAAGATGGCGGTTTCCGAGCGGCGCGCCAGCTCCATCACCTCCTCGAAACTCACCAGGCTGGTGGTGTCCTCGCCGTCCGAGAGCACGACGATCGCCTGCCGCCGGACGTCCTCCTGGCTCTTCGCCTTCACCTTCGCCAGTTCGCGCAGCGCGATGTAGACGGCATTGTAGAGCGACGTCGAGCCGCCGGACGCCGTGCCCCGGATGGCCTGCTCGAGCGCGCCCGTCTCGTTGGTGAAGCCCTGCACGATCTCGACGCGGCTGTCGAAGTCCACCACCTGCGCGAGGTCCTGGGCGCGGATGCGCTGCGCGAACCCGACGGCCGCGTCCTGCGCGACGATGAGCCGCTCCTCCATGCTGGCGCTGGTGTCGATGAGCAGCGAGAGGGCAATCGGGAGATTGCTGCGACTGAAGAACTGCAGGTCCTGCTGCACCCCGTCCTCGAAGACCGCGAACTCGGCGGGCTCGAGGTCCGTCGCGTACCGGTTCTGGCCATCCGAGACGGTGACATGCAGGGAGACGAGGTCCACGCCGGCGCGGAAGACGCGCGGCGGTTCCTGCGCCGCGGCCGCGATGGTGGCCAGCAGCACGGCGCCCGCCATGCCCATCCGAAGGCGTGCGGCGCTCACCTCAGCGCTCTTCCTGCCCGCGCGCCAGGGCGCCCGTCACCACCAGGCCGTCCCGCGCGGCGCTCACCCGCACGCGCTCGGGGGGGATGAGGGTCTGCGGCCGCGCGTAGACGACTCGGTACTGGCGCTTCAGCGCCGCCGCAATGCGCTCGAGCGCCTGCCGGTAGCTCATGCTCGTCAGCACGTCCTCGCGCCAGCCCCCCGTCTCCTTCACGCCGCGATCGAGCACCACCGCGCGGTTGCGGGCCGCATCGGTCTGGATGGGGCTGCGCATGTTCTGCAGGACGACGGCGCTCATCATGGCGCCGCTCGCCTTCAGTCCCGCCAGCACCTGCGAGAAGTGCAGCGTGGAGAACTCCGTCAACTCCAGCGTGACGACGACGACGGCCGCGCGGTCCGACTCGCGCCTGGACAGGCCCCGCGAGACCTCGACGAGGGCGTCGAGCAGGGTCGCGCCCGAGTCGGGCATGGCGAAGAGGCGGTTGGCGGCATCCTTCAGCAGCCCGGCATCCGCGGTGTAGTCCTGCAGGATGGTGGGTCGATCGGCGATGGTGACGAGCGCAACCGGTCCCAGGCCGTCGATGGCGGCCAGGAACGCGGTGAGCGCGGCCCGGAGATCCGCGATCGTCGGCTGTGCGGCCGCCTGGTTGTCCACGATGACCGCCACCGGCATGGGCGTCGTTGCCGGCGTCACCCGCAGCACTTCGCGCGCGCGGCCGTCTTCGGTGACACGCACGTCGCCCGGGGTCAGCGTGTCGACGGGGGCACGGGTCTTCGCATCGAGGGCGCTGACGTACAGCACGCGCTCGGTGGCCTGGGCCAGCAGCGGCGGGGCGAGCGCGACCGCGCCGAGGCCCATGGCCAGCAGAAGCACACGGAGGAATCGAGGCATCGCGACACTCCACGCTGGGCCGGAGGCGCACCGGGGCAGCTGAGGGGAGTATAGAACGGGTCGCACCCGGGTCGTGGGAGCCGGCAGTGGGCAGTCGCACCCGCCCGCACCTGCCCCGCACCTGCCAGGAACCACTCGACGGGAACCGGCCGTACACTACGCCGATGGCGGATTCGCCCGGCACGCTTCGGATGCTCGGCCAGCTGAGCTCGGTGGGAATGTCGTTCGTCCTCGCGCTCGCGATGGGCTTCGGCGGGGGACACTGGCTGGACGGCGCCCTTGGCACGGCGCCGTGGCTGTCCTTCCTCGGCTTCTTCCTGGGACTCGCGGCGGGCGTCCTGAACGTCTACCGCGTGATGCGGGCCACTTCGGGCACGGCTCTCCCTGGACCAGGCGGCGTGGCCGGCAAGCCCGGCAAGGGCGCCGGCATGGAGGGCGGGTCATCGCGGTCCGCGGATGATCGGGGCGGCCGGTGACGCGCCGCGTGCTGCGCGATGCGGGAATCCTCTGCGCGGTGCTGGCGGTCGCGGCCTGGGTGATCTGGCCGCGCGAGTGGCGCGCGGGCGCCGGGGTGATGGGCGGGGGGGCGCTCGTGGGGTTGTCGGCCTGGGCCATCCGGGGGGCGGTGGACACGCTGATCGGGCGGGGCGGTGGAGGACGGGCGAGGGCGCGCGTGCTAGTGAAATTCTTCACAAGACATGGTATACTCGCGCTCGCGGCCTACGGTATGATGGTGCGTTTGCACCTCGACCCGGTGGGAATGCTGGTGGGGGTCTCCTCCCTGGCGCTCGCCGCAGGGGTCGAAGCCATTCGACGGTCTCAACATGTTTCGTGAGCAGGTTCGGTATCGCGTGAGGGAGGCGTACGCTGTGAGCACACGACGGTCAGTGCTGTCTTTGATGTTCGGATTCCTGGTCCTTGGCCTGGTGTCGCCGGCCTACGCGCAGGAGGCCGCCGGCGCCGCCGCCGAGTCCGGCCTGGTGCAGTGGTCGATCATCACCGCGGGCTTCGCGCTGGCCATTGCGGCCGCCGTCGCTGCGCTGGGGCAGGGCAAGGCCGTCGCATCCGCCGCGGAGGCGATCGCCCGCAATCCGGGTGCCTCCGGCGAGATCCGCGGGGCCCTCATCCTGGGTCTCGTGCTCATCGAGTCGCTCGTCATCTACGTGCTGCTCGTCTCGCTGATCCTCTTCTTCATCAAGCCCTTCGGAGGCTAGGGCCGGAGGTTCGAAGCACGCGGGTTCGAAGCCCGGGGGTTCGAAGCCCGGAATCGGGAGTCCAACGTGGTCGACGAGTGCGGAGGGCAGGAATGCTCCCGCACTCGTTTCTTTTTCGGTCCGCCTGGCACCCTCGCGCCTTGCACCGTGCACCCCTGCGCCCTGCACTTGATCTGACCTGGTTCCCCGTGTCACGCCTTGACCTTCTGCTCGTCGCGATGGTCGCCATCTGGGGCGCCAACTTCTCGCTGGTGAAGGTCGCGCTCCGTGACTTCCCCGAGCTGGCGTTCAACGCGTTCCGCCTCGCCATCGCGTCGGCGATCTTCCTGGCGGCCATCTGGTGGCGGCACGCACGCGTTGGCGCCGTGCCGGCGCCCGCGCCGCGGCTGACGCGCGCGGACTGGGCGCGGCTCGCCCTGCTCGGGATCGTCGGGCACCTCGTGTACCAGCTGCTGTTCCTCGCCGGGGTGAAGCGGACCAGCGTGGCCAACGGCTCCCTCATCCTTGGCACCACGCCCGTCCTGGTGGCACTGCTGACGGCGTGGGCGGGCCACGAGCGCGTGCCGCGGCTCCGGTGGGTGGGCGCAGCCACCTCCTTCCTCGGCCTCTACATCGTCGTCGCGCAGAAGGTGGACTGGAGCGCGAGCGGGCACGTGGGCGACGCGCTGATGATGGCGAGCACGATCTGCTGGGCTACCTACTCGGTGGCGTCGGTGCCCATCCTGCGGACCCACTCGCCGCTGGTGGTCACGGGATACTCCATCTCAATCGGCGCGCTGCTCTACAACCTGGTCGCGATGCCGGCGCTCGTGCACGTGGAGTGGCACGCGATCTCGGCCCTCAGCTGGACCCTGATGGCGGCCTCGGCGGTGTTCGCGATGGCCTTTGCCTATCTCATCTGGTACACGAGCGTGCAGGCGGCCGGCAGCACGCGCACGGCCGCGTGGAGCAACGTCACGCCCGTGATTGCCATGCTCATCGCGGCCGTGTGGCTGGGTGAGCCGATCGCGGCGAACCACGTCATCGGCTCCGCGGCGATCTTCACCGGGCTCTTCATCACCCGCCGCGCGTGAGCAGGCGGGACGTCCGGCTCGGCCCCTCCCATCTTGCCGAACAGGTGTTCAGTCCCGGCGAATTGCATTTCTTTCCTTGTTCCGATACATTCCTCCATTGGCTCGGAGCCCGGAGACCAGTGTATTTCTGGTCCCGGTCAGGCTGTATCGCATCCGGCTCGTCTTGGTTTGTCGGTCCGGCCCCGCGCGAGCGGACGGCGTGAAAGTCGTTGTTGTTGTGGGACTTCGGCCCAGTCGGGTCACCCCCACGAGGAGGATGAGAATGACGCGTTGGTCTATGGCTGCGCTGACCGTTGTGTTGGCGCTTGCAACCGCCACGCCGGCGTGGGCGCAGGGCGGCGGCGCCAGTTCCACCGGCACGATCCAGGGCCGCATCACGGACGCGCAGGGCGCCGTGCTGCCCGGGGTCACGGTCACGGCGGCGAGTCCGTCGATGATCGGCCAGCAGACGACGGTGTCGTCCGAGACGGGCAACTACCGGTTCCCGGCGGTGCCGCCGGGGGTCTACACGGTGA